>NZ_JBICZI010000016.1:0-162178 GCF_043201855.1 Streptomyces sp. NPDC048257 | reverse complement strand
CAGCCATCTGGCACAACCGGACCAACGCCACACCCCTGACCAGGTCACTCATCGCCTACGACCACTGACCAGGACTTCGGACTTACTCGTCTAGGGGGTGTCGTGCCGACCAGTCAGTACCAGTGGGTAGTAAAGCTGACGTGTGCACGCCATAATCCGGCCATCACCGGGTCGGCAAAGGGGCGGGCATGGGCATGGGCACGGGCATGGGCATGGGCACGGGCATGGACCGGCGGGCGTTTCTGGTCGGAGCGCTGGCCGCGGGCGCGGCCGTCGGGCTCGGAGCGGCACCCGCCTCGGCCGCGGCCCCCGGCACCCAGGACTGGATGGCCGGCCTCGGCGACGCCACCGCCCTGCAGCGGATGACCATCCCCGGCACCCACGACTCGGGCGCCCGCCACGGCGGGCTCTACGTCGCCTGCCAGAACACCTCGATCGCCGAGCAGCTCGACGCCGGGATCCGCTTCCTGGACGTCCGCTGCCGCGTCACCGGCGGATCCTTCGCGATCCACCACGGGTCCTTCTACCAGAACCTGATGTTCGGGGACGTCCTCGTCGCCTGCTGGAACTTCCTCGCCGCGCACCCCTCCGAGACCGTCCTGATGCGCGTCAAGCAGGAGTACTCCGGCGAGAGCGACGCCACCTTCCGTGCCGTCTTCGACGACTACCTGGACAACCGCGGCTGGCGGTCCCTGTTCCGGATCGCGGACTCCCTGCCCAGCCTCGGCCAGGCCCGCGGGAAGGTGGTCCTGCTCGCCGACAACGGCGGCCTGCCGGGGCTGCGCTACGGCGACGGCAACGTCTTCGACATCCAGGACGACTGGAACGCCGAGCCCTTCGCCAAGCGCGGAAAGATCGAGAACCACTTCCGCCGGGCCGTCCAGCAGCCCGGCAAGCTCTTCGTCAACTACGTCAGCACCTCGGCGTACATGCCGCCGCGCTGGAACTCCGACCGCCTCAACCCGCAGGTGCACGGCTTCGTCGACGGAGGCGAACTGGCCGGCCGCACCGGGCTCGGCATCGTCCCGATGGACTTCCCGAACACCCGCTCCGGCCTGGTCGCCTCACTGATCCGGCACAACTGACAGGTCGGAGGGCGGCGGCGTCGGCGCCCCCGGGATGTGGAGCACCGCCTCCGTGCCCGTGCCGCCGTCGGCCGCCGCCCGCAGTTCGGCGCTGCCGCCCGTGCGCGCGACCGTACGGGCCACGATCGACAGGCCCAGCCCGCTGCCGGGCAGGGCGCGGGCCGACGGGGACCGCCAGAACCGCTCGAAGACGTGCGGCAGGTCCTCGGCCGGGATGCCCGGACCGTGGTCCCGTACGGTCAGCCGGCCCGCCCGCAGCGTCACCTCGACGGTGCCGCCCGGCGGGCTGAACTTCACCGCGTTGTCCAGGACGTTGACCACGGCCCGCTCCAGCGCCGCCGCCTCGCCCCGGACGAACCAGGGCCGCAGGTCCGACTCGAAGCGGAGCTCCGGACCGCGCAGCCGGGCCCGGGACAGCGCGGCCCCGGTGATCTCGTGCAGGGCGACCACCCCGAGCGGGCCCGGGGAGGCCGCGTCCGGCCGGGACAGCTCCTGCAGGTCCCCGATCAGCGCGGCCAGCTCCGTCATCTGCGCCTTGACCGAGGCCAGCAGCTCCCGCCGGTCGTCCGGCGGGATGGCCCGGCCGGTGTCCTCGCTGCGTGCGAGGAGCTCGATGTTGGTGCGCAGCGAGGTCAGCGGGGTGCGCAGCTCGTGCCCGGCGTCCGCGATCAGCTGCGCCTGCCGCTCCTGGGAGGAGGCGAGGGCGGCCGTCATCGAGTTGAAGGACCGCGACAGGCGGGCGATCTCGTCGTCGCCCGTGTGCGGGATCCGTACCGTCAGGTCCTCGGTCCGGGCGATGTGCTCGACGGCGCCGGTCAGCTCGTCGACGGGCTGCAGTCCGGTACGGGCCACCCACAGGCCGGCCGCGCCCGCGCCGACGACCCCGATGCCGCAGACCAGGAGCAGCACCCAGGCCAGGGTGGACAGCGGCTTGTCGATGTCGGCGAGCGGCTTGGCGATGGAGACGCCGAAGACCTGGCCGGTGGCGGGGGCCGCCACCGGGATCGTGTAGACGCGCATCTCGACGCCGTCGGAGGTCGTCACGTTCTGCAGGGTCTTGCCCCGCTTGCCCGCCGCGATCGCCTTGTCGGTGTCCGTCACCGGCAGGGCGGTCGGCCCGGCGACCCAGCAGTGGGTGCCGTCGGCGAGGACGATCTGGACGGTCGCGCCCAGATTGCCGGCGATCTCCTGCCTGGGCTGGGGCGGCCGGGTGAGGCAGGGGTCCTGCAGGGTCCGGCCCACCTCGGCGCCGACGTTCGTCGCCATCAGGGAGCGGTCGAGCTGCTCGCGGAGCTGGGTGCGGACCATCACCCAGGACACCGCGGCCACCGCGGCGACGGCGAGCGCCACCGCCACCGTGACCAGCAGGGCGAGCCGGGAACGCAGCGGCAGCGCGCGGAATCTGGCCCCCGGGTTCACTCGGGCCCGCTCTCGCCGGCGCGCAGGGCGTACCCGACCCCGCGCACGGTGTGGACGAGGCGCGGCTCGCCGCCCGCTTCGGTCTTGCGGCGCAGGTACATCACGTACACGTCCAGGGAGTTGGAGCTGGGCTCGAAGTCGAAGCCCCAGACGGTCTTGAGGATCTGCTCGCGGGTCAGGACCTGGCGCGGGTGCGCGAGGAACATCTCCAGCAGCGTGAACTCGGTCCGGGTCAGCTCCACCGGCCGCCCGGCCCGGGTGACCTCGCGGGTCGCGAGGTCCATGCGCAGGTCGCCGAAGGTCAGCGCGTCCTCGCGGTCCTCGCCGCCGCCGGCCTGCGGAGCGGCGTAGGAACTGCGGCGCAGCAGGGCGCGGACGCGGGCGAAGAGCTCGTCGAGCTCGAACGGCTTGACGAGGTAGTCGTCGGCGCCCGCGTCGAGGCCGGTGACGCGGTCGCCGACGGTGTCCCGGGCGGTGAGCATCAAGATCGGCGTGACGCTGCCGGAGGCCCGCAGCCGGCGGGCGGCCGTCAGCCCGTCCATCCGGGGCATCTGGATGTCCAGGACGATCAGGTCGGGGGAGTACGAGGCCGCCCGGTCGAGGGCGTCGAGCCCGTCGACGGCGGTCTGCACGGCGTACCCCTCGAAGGCGAGACTGCGGCGCAGGGCCTCGCGTACGGCCGGCTCGTCGTCGACGACGAGGATCCGCGCTTCGCCTTCGGCGGGGTTCATGAATGGTCTCCCAGGGGTGGTGGTCGGCCGTGTCGTACGGCACGTGACGGCGCATCCAGCCTCGCACGACGGGCGGACGGTCCGGACCGGCCGGACATCCCCTGGGGGGTGTCCGGCCGCCCCGGCCTGATCGACAAGACGCCCCTAGTAAGAGGTGCCGAAGCCGTTGGCGGCGGATCCGCCGCCGTTGCCGGTGCCCGAGCCGTTGCCGGAGGAGCCCGCACCGCCGGGGCCGCCCTTGCGCAGGGAGTCCAGGTCGGCCTTGATCGTGTTGACCGGGATGGCGAAGCCGAGGCCGACGCTGCCTGCGGTGGAGCTGCCGGAAGAGGGGGAGTAGATCGCGGAGGGCATGCCCACGATCTCGCCGTTCATGTTGACCAGGGCGCCGCCGGAGTTGCCGGGGTTGAGGGAGGCGTCCGTCTGGAGGGCCTTGTAGGAGGTGGTGTCGGAGCCGGTGTCCCCGTTGAACTGGCGGCCGCCGAAGGAGAACGGCCAGCCGTCCTCGTCCTGCTGCCGGTTCTGCGGGGACTGCTGCTCCGACTTCGGCACCTTCACCTCGCGGTTCAGCGCGGAGACGATGCCGCTGGTGACGGTGCCGGTGAGGCCGTCGGGGGAGCCGATGGCGACGACCTCGTCGCCGACCTTGACGCCGCCGGAGTCGCCGAGCTTGGCGGGCTTGAGGCCGGACGCGCCCTCGAGCTTGATCAGCGCGAGGTCCTTGTCGGGGTCGGTGCCGACGATCTTCGCCGGGTACTTCTTGCCGTCGCTCATCGTCACCTGGATCTCGGCGGCGCCGCTCACCACGTGGTTGTTGGTGACGATCTCGCCGTCGGCGGTGACGACGATGCCGGACCCCGTGCCCTGGCCGGAGCCGGTGCGGACGTCGATGCGGACCACCGAGGGGCTTACCTGCTCGGCGACGCCGGAGACGGTGCCGGTGCTGGACTGCAAGACGTTGGTGCCGTTGACCCCACCGGTGCCGCCGGCCTGGCGGTCCATCAGCTGCTGGACGGCGGCCGCGGTGCCGCCCCCGACCAGGGCCGCCGCGAGCGCGACGGCCGCCAGCAGGGCGACGGGCCGCTTGGCGCGGGGCGCGGGGGCGGCGGCGTGGGCGGGCTGGCGAGGGCCGCCGCCCCCGTCGGCGCCGCCCGGGACCGTCCCGCCCCGGATGACCGGCGGCTGGTGCGCCTCGTGCCAGCCGGGCGCGGTGGGCGCGGCGGGCGGGTACGAGGGCGGCGGCGGGTAGGCCGCGGCCCCGGCCCCGACCCCCGTCTCCTGCGCCAGCCGGTCGCGCCCGCGCTGCCAGTCCTCGCCGAACGGCGCGTGCTGGGCCGGGCTGTTCTCCTGCGGGTACTCGCCTTCGCGGCGGAAGCTGTCGGTCATGACGATGACTCTGACCGCCGATCATGAGAGCTTCCTGAGTCCGGCCTGAGAAGCCCGACAGAACCGCGTATGACCGTAATAAGAACCGGCCTTGACCCTCGACCTGGTGGAGGCCCCAGAGTCACGGGTGTGGAGAGCGAGATGCACGGCATCGGCGAGACGGGCCGCGTCAGCGGGCTGGGCGTGAGCGCCCTGCGGTTCTACGACCGGGCGGGCGTCCTGGTGCCCGCCCGGGTCGATCCGGCGACCGGATACCGCTGGTACGCGCCCGAGCAGCTCGACGAGGCCCGGCTGCTGGCCCGGCTCCGGCAGGCGGGGATGCCGCTCGCGGACGTCCGGCTCGTGCTGGCCGGCTGGTCCGGCGGGGACACCGGCCTGGTGCCCCGCCTGCTGGACGGGCACCTGCGGCGGCTGGAGCGCGAGCTCGGCGATGCCCGCGGTGCGCTCTCCGCGGTACGCGCGCTACTCGGACACAAGGAGAGCACCATGACCACCACCACCCCCGCCACCCGGCTGACGCTGCCCGCCGCGGAGTTCGCTGCCGCGCTGGACGCCGTACGGTTCGCCGTCGGCGACGACCCGGAACTGCCGGTGCTCGGTGGGGTCCTCTTCGACCTGGAGGGGACGGACCTGCACGTCGTGGCCACCGACCGCTACCGGATGGCCGTGGCCTGCGCGCCCACCACCGGCCACGGCGGCGAGCGGGTCCGGCTGACCGTTCCCGCCCCGCTCGTGGACGCCATGCGGGCCCTGCTGAACGACGACGGCGCGGCCCTCCTCACCGTGGCGGGGGACGGGGTCGAGCTGGAGACCCGGGGGCGCCGGGTCGCCGGGCAGGGCCTGGGCGAGGAGTTCCCCGACTACCGCCGCCTGATGAGGCTCCCCGAGGGGCGGCGCATCACCCTGGACGTGCCGGCCCTGCGGGAGGCCCTCGGCGGGCAGGAGGGAGATCTGTGCGCCCTGGTCCTGACGGACGGCACCGTGACCGTCGCCGACGAGACCTCCGACGCCGCCCACGGCGACCGGGTGGGGGTCAACCCCGCCTTCGCCCTGGAGGCGCTCGCCGCCGGGGACGACATGCTGCTGGAGTACATCGGTCCCAAGGCCCCGCTGGTGTTCCTGCGCCGCGGCGCCGAGGAGGCCTCCTCCTTGCTGATGCCGTGCACGCTGGACGCGTGACCCGAGGTCAGCGGCAGCCGCAGGAGCGGCGGATCACCAGGGCCGACGGGAACTGCTTGAGCCGTTCCCGTCGGGAGCCGGCCACGCGCAGCCCGTCGTCCAGGACCAGGTCCACGGCCGCGCGGGCCATCGCCGGGCGGTCCGAGGCGATCGTGGTCAGCGGCGGGTCCGTGAGGGCGGCTTCCTTGACGTCGTCGAAGCCGGCGACGGCCAGTTCCCCGGGCACGTCGATGCGCAGCTCGCGCGCGGCGCGCAGCACGCCGATCGCCTGGTCGTCCGTGGCGCAGAAGATGGCCGTCGGCCGGTCGGGCCGCGCCAGGACCTCCAGGGCGACCGTGTACGCGTCGTAGCGGTTGTACGGGGCCTCGATGAGCCGGCCCTCCACCGAGCGGCCGGACTCCTGCATCGCCCGCCGCCAGCCCTCGACGTGGTCGGCCACAGGGTCGCCGACGGACGGAGTGTTCTCGACACCGCCGATGCAGGCCACGTACGCGTGCCCGTGCTCCAGCAGGTGGCGGGTGGCGAGCTGGGCGCCGCCGATGTCGTCCGTGACGACGGCGACGTCGTCGATCGCCTCCGGCCGCTCGTGCAGCAGCACGACCCGCGCGTCCCAGGCCTCGATCTCGCTGGCGGCCTGCTCGCTCATGCCCTGGCTGACCAGGATCAGGCCCGACACCCGCATGCCGAGGAAGGCCCGCAGGTAGTGGACCTCGCGCTCGGTGCGGTAGTCGGAGTTGCCGACCAGCACCATCTTCCCGCGCTCGGCGGCGGCCTGTTCGACCGCGTGCGCCATCTCCGCGAAGAACGGCTGACGGGCGTCCGGGACGATCATGCCTATGAGGTCGGTGCGCCGCGAGGCCATCGCCTGGGCGACCCGGTCCGGGCGGTAGCCCAGCTCCTTGATCGCGGCGAGGACACGCTCGCGCGTGGCCGGGGCGACCGGCCGGGGTCCGTTGTTGATGACGTAGCTCACGACGGCGGTAGAGGTACCCGCAAGTCGCGCCACGTCGTCCCGCGTCACCTTGGCCACGCGCGGCAGTCTACGCGGGGTGACCTACCTCTGGGCAGGGCGTCCTGCCGAGTGGATGCTCACAGGGTCCTCGGCCGATCGGGTGACGGCCGTGGCCGGCTGCGGGGCCGGCTGGGCAGCGGTCTGAGCAGCGGCCTTGGCCGCCGCCTGGGCCGCGGCCTCCGCCGCCGCCCGCTCGACCTTCTCCGGCGTGACGAAGCGGTAGCCGACGTTACGGACCGTGCCGATCAGGGACTCGTGCTCGGGGCCGAGCTTCGCGCGCAGCCGCCGTACGTGCACGTCGACGGTCCGGGTGCCGCCGAAGTAGTCGTAGCCCCAGACCTCCTGCAGCAGCTGGGCGCGGGTGAAGACCCGGCCCGGGTGCTGGGCGAGGTACTTGAGCAGCTCGAACTCCTTGAAGGTGAGGTCCAGCACCCGCCCCTTGAGCTTCGCGGAGTACGTCGCCTCGTCCACCGAGAGATCGCCGTTGCGGATCTCCATCGGCGAGTCGTCCGAGCCCAGCTGCTGACGGCCGGTGGCCAGCCGCAGCCGTGCCTCGACCTCGGCGGGCCCGGCGGTGTCCAGGAGGACGTCGTCGATGCCCCAGTCGGCGGTGACGGCCGCCAGGCCGCCCTCGGTGACGACCAGGATCAGCGGACAGCCTGGTCCGGTGGAGCGGAGCAGCTGGCACAGCGACCGCACCTGCGGCAGGTCGCGGCGGCCGTCCACGAGGATGACGTCGGCTCCCGGGGTGTCCACCAGGGCGGGGCCCTCGGCCGGGGCGACCCGGACGTTGTGCAGCAGCAGGCCGAGGGCGGGCAGCACCTCGGTGGACGGCTGCAGGGCATTGGTGAGCAGCAGGAGTGAGCTCACGACCGACCACCTGCCCGGGTCGGACGGTGGTGCACGGTTCGCTGGTCCATCACGTCGGTTCCTCCTCGGTCCCGTCGAGGACGTGCGCGGTACTGCTTCGTACGGTGTGCCCGGTGTCCCTGCGGTCCCCGCGCCCTGGGGTCCGCCTGGATACCACTGTTCTCGGTTCGTTCAACGCGCTGAAAGCACAAAAGGACCCGGGGGCAACGTTGCCCGGATCCTCTCGCCAAGCAGAATAGCCCACCCGCGCTTTCGTGGCCGAGGCTTCTACCGCTTCCACTTCTGTGGTTCATGCCACGCTCCTGCCCTGCTTGAGAGCGGGATTCACCGGTTCGGGGGCCCGCCGAGCGGGACCGGGGGGCGACCCGGGCGCACACCCGGCGCGTCGGGGCACGCCGGGGTCGGCCGTGGGAGGGGCCATCATGGAGGCCGACGGTAGAGAGCCGACGATAGGAGCTGCAGTGGCAACCGGAACCATCCGCTACTGGGCGGCGGCGAAGGCCGCGGCCAAGACGGCGGAGGAGCCGTACTCGGCGGGAACACTGGCCGAGGCGCTCGACGCCGTGCGGGAACGCCACCCCGGGGAGCTGACCCGGGTCCTGCTGCGCTGCTCCTTCCTCGTGAACGACGAGCCTGTGGGCAAGCGCCCGCACGATTCCGTCCAGCTGACCGAGGGGGGCACCGTCGAGGTGCTCCCGCCGTTCGCGGGCGGGTGAGCGGGAGCCGATGAGTACGCCTGAGGAACAGCAGCGACAGCAGTACGCGCAGCAGCAGCAACACCAGCAGCAGCAACACCAGCAGGAGCAACACCAGCAGCAGGATCCGTACGGGACCCAGACCTGGCAGTCCGACACCTGGGACACCAGCCACCAGCCGGTGCATCCGCCGCTGGGCGCGGTGCCCGGGCAGCCGGTCGCGCCCGAGGGCTGGTTCCGCGACGAGGCCCCGGCGGCCCCCGCTCCCGCCGCCGCGCCGGATCCGTACCAGGGCGCGGCTCCGGAGGGCTGGTTCCGCGACGAGGCTCCGGCCCCGGCGCCCGCTCCCGCGCAGGACTGGCCGCAGGGCGCCGAGACGGCGTACCTGCCGCCCTACCCGGGCCCCGAGCAGCACCAGCAGCAGCCGCAGCCGGTGGCTCCGGAGGGCTGGTTCCGCGACGAGGCCCCGGCCCCCGCTCCGGCCCCTGCCCCCGCGCAGGACTGGCCGCAGGGCGCCGAGACGGCCTACCTGCCGCCCTACCCGGGCCCCGAGCAGCAGTCGCCGCCCGTCGAGCAGACCGCCTACCTGCCGCCGGTGGAGGAGTTCTCCGCCGCCGAGCAGACCGCCTACCTCCCGCCCCAGGCGGCGGCCACCCCGGACGAGGACCCGGCCCCGGCACCCGGGGAGCCGCAGGAGATCGCCTCCTGGTCCCCGCCCACCCTCGCCGGGAACACCCTGCGTGCCGTCGACCCCGCCCAGGCCCGCGCCGAGGGCCGGTCGCCGATCATCGACCCGGGCCCGCAGCCCGCCATACTGACCGCCGTCCTCGGGCTGCTGCTCGCCGTGGCCGCCGCCCTCGGGCAGTACGCCCTGCTCCTGCCCCTGATCGCCCTCCAGGGCCTCACCGCGGCCGGCTGGTTCCGTCTCAACGGCATGTGGCCGGCCCGCCAGGGCATCGCCCTCGCCTTCGCCGGCGCCGTGGTCGCGGACGTGGCGGTGCTCGCGGTGGACTCCACCTACGGGCCCGGCGCGATCGTCGGCACCCTCGGTGCCTGGGTGCTGCTCACGCTCGTCCTCCAGCTGCGCAGCCACGCCGACCCCGACGAGCGGATGTACGGGCTGATGGCCTCGGTGGCCTCGGCCGCCCTCGCCATCATCTGCGCCGGCTACCTCGCCGCCGACTCCGCCGCCGCGACGGTCGGCGCCGCGGCCGTCGCGGTCGCCGTCTTCGCCCGGGCGCTGCCGCTGCCCACCGTCCCCTCGGTCGGCGTCTCGCTGGCCGCGGCCGCCGGCGCCGGTATCGCCGTCGGCGGGCTGACCCCGGTCGGTGTGGGCGGGGCCCTGATCGGCCTCGTCTGCGGGGTGTGCGCGCTGGTCGGACTGCGCGTGGCGGCGTACGACTACCCGTCGAAGTTCGTGCACATGACGGCCGGTGTGGCCCTGCCGCTCGCGGCGGCCGCCCCCGCGGTGTATCTGATCGGCCGGGTGGTGGGCTGATCCCTGCCCGACGGGCGGCATGGTCAACTAGAACGCACGTACCGATTAGTAGGGGGAGGGAACGTGCGTTTCCTGCGCGTCGTTGTGATCATCGGAGTGGTGCTGGGAGCCCTGTTCGTGGGGGTGGACCGCTGGGCGTCCGGCTATGTCGAGAACCGGCTGGCCGACCGGATACAGGCGCGCCAGGGCCTGGCCGGCAGCTCGGAGGTGGAGGTCCACGGATTCCCCTTCCTGACCCAGATGCTCAGCCACGACCTCGACCGGGTCGACCTGAAGCTCAAGGGCGTCGACGTCGCCGCCGAGGGCCGCAAGACACGGCTCTCGGAGCTGGAGGCGAGCTTCCGCCACGTGAAGCTGAACGGTGACTACAGCGGCGGTACCGCCGAGCGGGCCACGGGCAGCGCGCTCATCACGTACGCCGACCTGACGACGGCCTCGCAGACCGGCGCGACCCTCTCCTACGGCGGCGCGCCGGGCAAGGTGAAGGTCACCGCGGCGGTGGACGTCGCCGGCAAGACCCTGACCCACAGCGTGGTGTCGACCGTCACCCTCGAGGACGCGCCGGACGGAAAGGGCGGAAAGATCGTCCGGGTGCGCGCCGACGAGGTGCCGGGCGCGGGCGTTCCCGGGGTCGAGAAGCTGATCCGCAAGAGGACGGACTTCGACCGCAGTCTCGACAGCGGACTCCCCGCCGGGCTCCAGCTGTCGTCCCTGACCTCGGACGAAGCCGGTGTGCACCTCACGCTGGGCGGCTCGAACGTGGTGGTGGCCGGATCGTGAGACAGCGCGGTCCGATCCGCAGAAGGACGGGCCGCGCGACGGGTCCCGGGGGCGGCGCGGCGGCCGCCCGGGGCGCTCGTATCCCACTATTCGGACGATCCTGTCTCGATATATGACACGCCGGTGACAGGGCGGCTGATTCGTCCCTACGATCCTGGCTATGAAGCATCAGCAGGCGGACCTCACGCAGCGACGGGCAGTAGACCTGTGTCGCGTCGCCGCCATGCTCTGTCGATCCATGTGACCTGTGAGCGCTTCCGCTCCATCGACCGGACGACGGCCCTACGGCCTTTCCCGCGTGACCGCACCAGCCTCCTGATCACCTGACGCCTCCCCGCGCAGGACCTCGAGGCACCCGCAGGCACGCAGTACGCGTCACCCGCACAGCCCCGCCGCACACTGCCCCGGAGGAGAACACCATGAGCCGCAGCGACGTCCTCGTAGACGCCGACTGGGTCGAGGCCCACCTGAACGACGCGAACGTCGTGATCGTCGAGGTGGACGAGGACACGTCCGCGTACGACAAGAACCACATCACCAACGCCGTCCGGATCGACTGGAAGAGCGACCTCCAGGACCCGGTCCGACGCGACTTCGTGGACCAGGAGGGCTTCGAGAAGCTCCTCTCCGCCAAGGGCATCTCCAACGACGACACCGTCGTCCTCTACGGCGGCAACAACAACTGGTTCGCGTCCTACGCCTACTGGTACTTCAAGCTCTACGGCCACCAGGACGTGAAGCTCCTCGACGGCGGCCGCAAGAAGTGGGAGCTCGACTCCCGCGACCTGGTCGACGGCAAGGACGTCCCGAACCGTCCGGCCACCGAGTACAAGGCCAAGGCCCAGGACAGCTCCATCCGCGCCTTCCGCGACGACGTCGTGGCCGCGATCGGCTCCCTGAACCTGGTCGACGTCCGTTCGCCCGACGAGTTCTCCGGCAAGCTCCTCGCCCCGGCGCACCTCCCGCAGGAGCAGTCGCAGCGCCCCGGCCACGTGCCGAGCGCCCGCAACATCCCGTGGTCGAAGAACGCCAACGACGACGGCACCTTCAAGTCGGACGACGAGCTGACCGCCCTGTACCAGGCGGAGCAGGTCGACCTGGCGAAGGACACCATCGCCTACTGCCGTATCGGTGAGCGCTCCGCGCTCACGTGGTTCGTGCTGCACGAGCTCCTGGGCCAGGAGAACGTCAAGAACTACGACGGTTCGTGGACCGAGTACGGCTCGCTCGTCGGCGTGCCGATCGAGCTCGGCCCCAACAAGTAACCAGACCACCGGGCACGCGACGCCCTGTAGTACGACCTCTCCAGGACAGGACAGAGAACATGTGTGGAGCACAGATCGGCGGGCCCGACCTCGCGACGCTGAAGCCCGGTGAGACCGCGATCCAGGGTCAGATCACCAAGGACGGCGAGCCGGTGTCCGGCTACGTCCGCCTGCTGGACTCGACCGGTGAGTTCACCGCCGAGGTCCCGACCTCGGCGACCGGCCAGTTCCGCTTCTACGCCGCCACCGGCTCCTGGACGCTGCGGGCGCTCGTCCCGGGTGCCCAGGCGGACCGTGCCGTGGTCGTCGCCGAGGCCGGCGGCGTGACGGACGTGGCGATCGCGGTCTGAGCACCGCCCGTGTGATCGCCTGAACGAACGGCCGAAGGGCCGCACCCCCGGGGGTTGGACGCCACTGGAACGGGGTGCGGCCCTTCGTGCCGTCCGCGCCCGTCCGGTCGCTTGCGCTCGGGGGCGCCGGATCTACGCTGGACTCATGTACGCCCGGCGCCGGCGCGCCTACTTCCTGCTCATGGGCGGATGCCTGGTCCTCTTCGTCTCCGCCTGGGCCTTCGTGCGCCTGTGGTCGGTCGAGGCGGCGGTGGCCATGTGCGTGGTCGCGATGGTCATCCCACCGGTCGCCGCGATGATCGCCAACCGGCGAGGCCCGGACGACCGCTGGTGGGACGACCCCTCGGGCGATCCGAAGTCCGACGAGTGGTGGGACGAACTGGACGGAAAGCGGCGTCACGAGGACTGAAACCTCGCGAGACGAGACTGTGATCTACGTGCGTACAACTGCTCCCCTCCGGTGCGGGTCATGGGGTACGCGCGGGTAATCAACCTGCGCCTCCAGGCTTGTGGGGGACCCCTTTGGAACACGAACAGACCATCCCTGAGCAGCGGAAAGGGGAGGACAGTGCACCGGAGTCGGACACTTCGGTCCCGCGCCGCCGGATGGGGCGCACGACCCTCCTGATCACGTGCGCGGCCGCGTTCGGCGTGCTCGCCGGGACGATCACCGGCTACGCGGTCCAGTACCACCGCGATCCCACCCCGCTCCCGCCGCTGGCCCAGCAGAAGATGGCCGCGCCGAAGCCGGCCGCCATGAACGACTCGACGAGCCGGCGCTCGATCAACGCCAACCGCTGGCACAAGGCGGACGAGGACCTGGCCAAGAAGCTGGTGGACGTCCCCGGCGGCGTGCAGGACAGCTTCTCGGGACCCGTGTCCCCGGACACCTTCGCCGCGGACTACTTCCTCAAGCCCTCCGTGGGGGTCGGCTCGCTCGTCCGGCAGGCCAAGCGCCTCGCCACCGCCCGGTGGGCCGAGAACGACCGGAACTTCGTCGAGATCAACCTGCTTCAGTTCCGCGACCGCGTCGGCGCCGACGATTTCTACACGGACATGGCGCAGTACATGCCCGACAAGGACTTCGCAGGCAACACGGGCAAGGAGCTCCCGGGCGCTCCGGCGGACTTCGGGCACATGTGGATCGACTCCGAAGCACACGAGGAGCCCGGTTACCACCCGATCCGGCAGGGCCGCGCCCTGATCCGCCGCGGCGACATCGTGGCGATCATCGAATACACGAACAACCGCGGCGAGATCGACGAGAAGACCCTGGCCGAGCTGGCCAAGCGACAGATGGAGCGGCTGTGAGCGAGCAGCAGAACGCAATCGACGCCGTGCCGGACACCGCACAGCACGCCGAGCCCGAGCCCGAGCCCGCGCCCCGGCCCGTGATCGCGGCGGCCGAGGCGGTCGAGCCCGCAGCCGCACCCGCAGCCGCACCCGCAGCCGCACCCGCAGCCGCGCCGGCGCGCAAGACGAACCGCAAGACGCTCGCACTGGTCTCGGCGGCCGTGGGCGTCCTCGTCCTCGCGGGCGCCGGTGTCGCCGCCGCGGCCGCGCTCGCGGGCGCCGACAGGACCTCGCCGACGCGGTACTGGGTGCCCGAGGACCACACGACCGGCGGCTCGGCGGCCCCGGTGCCGTCCGTGCCCCCCAACGAGCTGACGGGCAAGCTGATGCCGCTGCCCGCCGACTACTGGCCCGGCCCCGACCTCGACCCCGAGGGCAACGACTACTTCCTCCCGAGCGACAAGGCGCTGCAGAGCTTCAAGGACGCCCGTACGGGCCTCTCCAGCAGCGAGCGCACCGAGCGGGACAAGACGCTGGCGGACCTGAAGCTCAAGGGCATGGCCGGGCGCAGCTATGCGCGTGGCGAAGGCAGCGGCGGTGCCGTCGCCGAGATCCGGCTCGTCCAGGCCGATCCGCAGCAGCTCGCCAAGTTCGGTGAGTTCGCCAAGAAGCTCATCGAGTTCACCGGTGCCGACGGCAAGGCGCCCCAGGTCGAGGGCTATCCGCAGGCCAAGTGCGGGCTGGACGACTCGATCACCGGCGGGAAGGACGGCAAGGAGAGGATCGACGCCCTCGACTGCGTGGCCGTCGAAGGGGACGTCCTGGTGACCTTCCGCATGTACGGGAGCAAGGGATTCGCGGTGAAGGACGCCGCGGGCCTGTTCAAGCAGCAACTCGACCACCTCAAGTCCCCCGGAGAGTCCGCGTGAGCGAGCAGACCACCACCGGCACCGAGGCGGAGGCCGTGCCCGCGCCCGCGCCCGCCGCCGAGCCCTCGCCCGCCCCGCAGACCACCGCGGCCCCCGAGGCCCCGGAGGCCGCGCCCGAGGCCGAGCCCAACCCCTGGGCGACCCGGCCCGCCCCGCCCAAGGACCGGCGGGGGCTGTTCGCCGCCCTGCGCTGGACCGCCGCCGTCGCCGTCTTCGCCGCCGTAGGCACGGGGGTCGCGTACGGGTTCACCCAGCCCGACCGCACCGACATCCCCGGCCTCTCCACCGAGGACGACGGCCGCTGGACGTTCCCGGCGCTGTCCCGGCCCGCCCTGCCCGCCGGCGCCCCGGTGCCCCAGGGCCCGGACAACGAGGACGGGACGCACTACGCGCAGCTCACCGGCCTGCTGCTGCCCGCTCCCGAGGGCGCCAAGGCCGACGACGCGGTCAAGGCGGACAAGGACGGGACGGTGTCCACCGACACCTTCCTGGAGGAGTACACGCCCGAGGCCCGCGAGAAGCTGAAGCAGTCCCTCGAATGGGACGGGCTGCGGCAGATCGCCGGCCGGGGCTGGACGACGGCGGACGGCACGCGTACGCACGTGTACCTGCTGCGCTTCCACTCGTCGCCCTTCGTGGACGCGTTCAAGGGCTGCGACACCAACGCGCGGTTCAACGGCGTCTCGGCGCTCGACCTGGACGACGTCTGGAGCAAGGCCAAGAACACGCAGATGAACAGCACCACGCTGGACTTCCCGGGGGCGGCCAACTTCGACGGCACCGACCTCAGCGTGTACCAGGAGGTGAAGCCCCTCCTCGGCGAGGAGCAGAGCAAGATCGGGTGCCTCCGGACGGGTGACGTCCTCGGCATGGTCATCCAGACCCGCAAGGGCGAGGTGGCCCCGGTTCCCTTCCACCAGACCGTGATCCTGCAGAGCCAGCTGCTGAGCTGACCGCGGGGGTCCGACGGGTACGGGCCACCTCACACCGTGCGCCCGGCCCCGGGCCAGTAGGCTTGGGAACCGGCCCGTACCCCATGAACGAATTCCGAGGAGCACCCCGTGCTTGAGGCAGTCTTCACCTCCCTGCTGGTCCTGGTCTGCGTCGGCGTCATGGCCTTCACCGGCCTGGCCGTCAAGAAGCTGTACCAGGGTCAGCGCTGAGCGTCCGCCCAGCAGACCGCCCCGGAACCCCTCCCACAGATCGCCTGAGCTGCCATTCATGATCCAGATCCCGTCCGACCTGAACCCGGGCCTCGTCCCCCTCGCCTTCCTCCTCGGCAACTGGGAGGGTGCGGGAGTCTTCGACTTCCCCGGTGAGGAGAAGTGCAACTTCGGCCAGGAAGTCGTCTTCAGCCACGACGGCCGGGACTTCCTGGAGTACACCTCCCACACCTGGGTCCTCGACGCCGAGGGCAAAAAGGTGCGCCCGCTGGAGTCCGAGTCGGGTTACTGGCGCATCGACAAGGACCGCAAGGTCGAGATCGTCATGGTCCGCGACCAGGGCGTCGTCGAGGTCTGGTACGGCGAGCTCGCCGACCAGAAGCCCCAGATCGACCTGGTCACCGACGCCGTCGCCCGTACCGCGGCCTCCGGCCCGTACAGCGGCGGCAAGCGGCTCTACGGCTACGTGAAGAGCGACCTCATGTGGGTCGGCGAGAAGGCCACCCCGGACGTCGAGCTGCGCCCGTACATGTCGGCCCAGCTGAAGAAGGTCGTCACGCCCGAGGAGGTCGCCGAGATGGCGCGCAACCTCCCGGACATGCCGGACGACGGCATCGCCTTCTTCCGCTGAGTCCACAGGGTGTGCGAAAGGGGACCACGGGATCGACCGTGGTCCCCTTCACACGCATACACTGGCCGGGTGGGGAGCAGCGTGGAAACCGAAAGCTCTGACTGGAAGAGCGACCTGCGGCAGCGCGGATACCGGCTGACACCGCAGCGCCAGCTCGTGCTGGAGGCGGTCGACGCCCTCGAGCACGCCACTCCGGACGAGATCCTCGTCGAGGTGCGCAAGACCGCCTCCGGGGTCAACATCTCCACCGTCTACCGGACCCTGGAGCTCCTGGAGGAGCTCAAGCTCGTCTCGCACGCCCACCTCGGGCACGGGGCCCCCACCTATCACCTCGCCGACCGGCACCACCACATCCACCTGGTCTGCCGCGACTGCGCCGAGGTCATCGAGGCGGACGTGGACGTCGCCGCCGAGTTCACGGCGAAGCTCCGGGCCACCTTCGGCTTCGAGACCGACATGAAGCACTTCGCGATCTTCGGCCTGTGCCGCAAGTGCGCTGCCGAGCAGCGTGCCGCCCAGTCGTAGCAGGGTCGTACGCTTGGTCCCATGACCAGCAGCCCCTTGCTCTTTCTTCCCGGCGCCGTACCGGCCGAAGGCCGTGACGAGGGCGTCGCCGCCCACTACGGCGAGCTGTACGGCGAACAGCGCGCCCTCGCGGAGGGGCGCGGCTTCGTCGACCTCTCGCACCGCGGGGTCGTCACGGTCAGCGGGCCGGAGCGCCTGAGCTGGCTGCACCTGCTGCTCACCCAGCACCTCACCGAACTGCCGGCCGGGCAGGCCACCGAGGCACTGATCCTCTCCGCCAACGGGCACATCGAGCACGCGCTCTACCTCGTCGACGACGGCGAGACCACGTGGGCGCACGTGGAGCCGGGTACCCAGGGCGACCTGATCGCCTACCTGGAGTCCATGAAGTTCTTCTACCGCGTCGAAGTCGCCGACCGCACCGAGGAGTTCGCGATCGTCCACCTGCCGGCCGGCTCCATCGCCGAGGTCGGCGGTAAGCACGCCGTACGGGAGACCGCGTACGGCCGTGACGTCTTCCTGCCCCGCGCCGAGCTGGAGTCCTTCGCCGCCGCGCACGGCCCGGCCGCGGGCCTGCTCGCCCACGAGGCCCTGCGGGTCGAGGCGCACCGGCCGCGGCTCGGCCTGGAGACCGACCACCGGACGATCCCGCACGAGCTGGGCTGGATCGGCACCGCCGTGCACCTGCAGAAGGGCTGCTACCGCGGCCAGGAGACGGTGGCCCGCGTCCACAACCTGGGGAAGCCCCCGCGCCGCCTGGTCTTCCTGCACCTGGACGGCTCGGAGGTGCTGCTCCCGGCGCACGGCACCCCGCTGCGGCTCGCCGCGGACGGCGAGGAGGGCCGCCAGCTGGGCTTCGTGACCACCGCCGTCCGCCACCACGAGCTGGGCCCGATCGCGCTCGCGCTGGTCAAGCGGAACGTGCCGGTCGACGCGCCGCTGCTGGCCGGGAAGACGGCCGCCGCGCAGGAGGTCGTCGTAGCCCCGTAGCCCCGTAGCCCCTTAAGGCGCCGCCCCGTCCTAGACGTCGATGACGAGGGTGAACGGGCCGTGGTTGGTCAGCGAGACCCGCATGTCCGCACCGAACCGGCCCGTCGCCACCGTCGCGCCCAGCGCGCGCAGTTGGGCCACGACTTCGTCGACCAGCGGCTCGGCCACCGGGCCGGGCGCCGCCGCGTTCCAGGTGGGGCGGCGGCCCTTGCGGGCGTCGCCGTAGAGCGTGAACTGGGAGATCACCAGCAGCGGTGCGCCGTTGTCACTGCAGGACTTCTCGCCCTCCAGGATCCGTACGGACCACAGCTTGCGCGCCAGCACCGCAGCCTTCTCCGGGGTGTCGTCGTGGGTCACCCCCACCAGCACGCACAGTCCCTCGCCGACGATCTCGCCCACGGTCTCGCCGCCCACGACGACGCTCGCGCCGTCCACCCTCTGCACCACTGCTCGCATACCACCTGTGTACCAGGCGTGCACCCGTCCGGGGCCGATCGGGTGGAGTGGGACTGCATGGGGGCCACGGAGAGTGGCACGATGCACGCAGGCGGTGCGGGTGCGCCGCACCGGTCGAGGGGACGGACTCGTTCGTATGAATACTTCTGGTACCTCCGTACCTGCATCACCCGCTTCCGTCGCAGCTGCCGCGGTACGACCGCCCGCGCAGCGCACGGCCGAGACGCAGGGCCCGCCGGCCCCGGCCACCGCGCTCGGGCTGCGGGAACTGCGCGCGCTGCGCCGTGACGCGCAGCGCGACGAGGCCGATCTGAGCTATGTACGCAGACTGCTCCAGGGCCGCATCGACATCCTGCGCGCCGAGCTGGCCCGGCGCACGGACCCCGAGACGCCGGTGGTGGACCGGCTCTCGGTGATCCTCGCCGACGCCCCCTCCAGCCGCAGCGCCTCCGCCCGGCACGTCACGCTCGGCACCCCGCACAGCGAGGAGTACCGGCTGCTGGCGGCGGAGATGCTGTCCGACGTGGAGCTCTCGGACCTGGGCGCCCGCACCGACGACGAGCTGCACGACGGAATGGGGCGCCTGGTGCGCTACGAGCAGCAGGTCTCGCGGCGCCGCCAGCAGCTCCAGCGCACGGTGGACGGCTGCAGTGCCGAGATCACTCGCCGGTACCGGGAGGGCGAGGCGCAGGTGGACGACCTGCTGGCGTAGAAAATCGGGCGACCGGCGGCGGTCGGGAGATTAGCGTGGGCGGCTATGAGTGCTGACGTCCGGCCGATCGCCGAATCCGAACTCCCCGACTGGCTGCGCACCGTGCACACCGGTTTCCTGACCGCGAACCGCGTGACCGACGCCGACATAGCGCAGCGGGCCAAGTACAGCGACTTCTCCCGGATGCAGGGAGCGTTCGACTCCGACAGCGGTCGCTGCGTGGCGGCCCTGGGTTCCTTCCCGCAGGAACTGACCGTGCCCGGCGGGGCGGCCGTCCGCTCCACCGCCGTCTCCAACGTGGGCGTGCTGCCCACGCATCGCCGTCAGGGTCTGCTGACCCGGATGATGGCCGCCGAGTTCGCCGCGGCCGAGGCGCGCGGCGACGCGCTGGCCACGCTGATCGCCGCCGAGTACCCGATCTACGGGCGCTACGGCTTCGGGCCCGCGGCCTCCCTCGTGGAATGGGAGATCGACGTACCGCGCACCGGCCTGGACCGGAGGCTGTCGGCGCCCGTGGACGGCGGGCGGATCGAGCTGGTGGAGGTGGAGGAGCTGCGGCGGGTGGGGCCGGAGCTGCACGAGCGGCTGCGGGCGCTGACGCCCGGGGCCGTGAACCGGAACGACCGCTGGTGGAATCTGGTGACCGGCCTGGAGCAGTGGTCGTACCGCCCCTACAAGGACAAGTTCCACGCCGTGTACCGGACGGCCGAGGGGGAGGCGGCCGGCTTCGCCGCCTACAGGGCCGACGACCACTGGGCGGACGCGAAGGTCCCGGAGAACACCGTGCAGGTCCTGGACCTGGTCGCGGTCACCCCGCAGGCGGAGCGGGCCCTGTGGCAGTTCCTGTGTTCCATCGACTGGGTGCAGAAGGTCCGCACCGGCTATCGCGCCCCCGACGACCTCTGCCCGCAGCTGCTGCCCGACCCGCGGTCGGCCCGGGTCGTCTCCGCCGCGGACTTCCTGTGGGTGCGCGTACTGGACGTCGTACGGGCGCTGGGCGCGCGGACGTACGAGGTGCCCGGGGTGCTCGTCCTGGAGGTGACCGACGAGACGGGTCCGGCGGCGGGCCGCTACCGGCTGGACGCGGGCACCGGCACGTGCGAGCGGACCGAGGAGGCGGCGGACCTCCGCCTGGACGTGGCGGCGCTGGGCTCCCTGTACCTGGGCGACGCGTCGGCGGTGCGGCTGGCCGCGCTGGGCCAAGTGGCGCAGGAGCGGCCGGGGGCGGCCCTGCTGGCGGACGCGGTGTTCCGTACGGCGCGCCGTCCGTGGTGTCCGGACATCTTCTGATCCCTCGCCCACCGCTCCCCACGTCACATTCGCGGGCCGGCTTCGGTCAGCGTGGTGACGGATACGGGAGTACGGACGAGGGGAGCCCGGTATGACAGGCGACAGCGAGTACCTTGCGGCGCGGTTCGAGGAGCGGCGCGACCGGCTGCGGGCGGTGGCGCGGCAGATGCTCGGCTCGCCGGCCGAGGCGGAGGACGCCGTCGGGGAGGCGTGGTCGCGCATCGAGCGCGCGGAGGCCGACGGGGCGCACCACCTGGGCGACTGGCTGACCACCGTCGTCGCGCGCGTCTGCGTGGAGCGGCTGCGCTCCCGCAACGGCGCGGCGGGCTCTGCGGCGCCGCCGGAGCCCGGGCCGGAGGCGCTGCTGGCGGATCCGGTCGGGCTCGCGCTGCTCGTCGTACTGGAGCAACTGCCGCCCGCCGAGCGGATGTCGTTCGTCCTGCACGACCTGTTCGGGCTGCCGTTCGCCGAGATCGGGGCCATCGTGGAGCGGAGCCCGGACGCCGCGAGGCAGCTGGCGAGCCGTGCGCGGCAGCGCGTGCGGGGAGGGGCACCGACGCCGGACGCCGGAGCCGCGGCGGACAATCGATCACTGAGCACTGCATCGTTTACCGAGGACTGAGCCATTTGACGTCACTTGTGGAATCCCTGCGCGCGGCCGGCTGCGTCTTCGCGGAGGAGGAGGCGGAGCTCCTGACCGGGGCCGCCACCGGCACGGACCACCTGGCGGAGCTGCTGGCCCGCCGGGTGGGCGGCGAACCGCTGGAACACGTGGTCGGCTGGGCGGAGTTCTGCGGGCTGCGCATGGAGGTCGGCGCGGGCGCCTTCGTACCGCGCCGGCGCACCGAGTTCCTGGTGCAGGAGGCGGTGGCGCTGGTCCGGCCCGGCGGGGTGGTGCTGGACCTGTGCTGCGGGGTCGGCGCCCTGGGCGCGGCGGTGGCGGCCGCGCAGCTGCCGGGCGTCGTGGAACTGCACGCGGCGGACATCGACCCGGCGGCGCTGGTGTACGCGCGGCGCAACGTGGCCCCGTACGGCGGCCGGGTGTGGGAGGGCGACCTGTACGCCGCGCTCCCCTCCTCGCTGCGCGGCCGGGTGGACGTGCTGGTGGTCAACGCCCCGTACGTGCCGACGGAGGAGATCGGTTTCATGCCGTCGGAGGCGCGGGACCACGAGCCGCGGGTCTCCCTGGACGGCGGGGCCGACGGCCTGGACATCCACCGCCGGGTGGCGGCTGGCGCCCTGCCCTGGCTGGCGCCGGGGGGTCACCTGCTGATCGAGACGAGCGCCCGGCAGTCCCCGTCGACGGCTTCGGCCCTGACCTCGGCGGGTCTCGCGGTCCGGGCGGTCACCTCGGAGGAGCTGTACGCGACGGTGGTGATCGGCGCCGCCTGACGCGGCCCCGTTTCGCGGGGGACGAAGTTTTTTCGCGGGGGTCGTCACATGTGGGGGGTGGGGCGGGTCAGTGGAGTGAGGGTGGCGGGAACGAGACCGGGGCGAGGGCGCTCCGGGGCCCGCCCGAAGGGGAGCGTCTGATGTCCACCACTGCTGTTGTGTTCGCCCTGGTCGGTGCGTTCATGGTCGGCTTCTCGGCTGCGTCGGTGTTCCTGAAGGCGAAGTGGGTCGTGGAGCCGCTGCTTGAGTACGGGGTTCCGCGGTCGTGGTGGACCTGGCTCGGTGTGGCGAAGGCGGCGGGGGCGGTGGGTCTGGTGGTGGGGGTGTTCGTGCCGGTGGTCGGGATCGCGGCGGCGGTCGGGGTGGGTCTGTACTTCCTGGGGGCCGTGGTCACGGTGCTGCGGGCGAAGTCGTACGCCCACGTGGCCTTCCCGGTGATCTACGCGGCCCCGGCGGTCGTCGCCCTGGTCCTCGGCTTCAACGGCTGAGCGCAGGGGCCCTCGGCGGGGCGTCCGATCCGGGTGGGAGACGTTGCAAGCGCGGCGCTTGCAATAGTTAGCAGAGTCGGGCAGGATCGAAGCATGGCATCGCTCAACGTCGGAAATCTCGGCGAGTACCTCCGTGAGCAGCGCCGGCAGGCCCAGCTTTCGCTGCGCCAGCTGGCAGAGCAGGCGGGGGTGTCGAATCCGTACCTGAGCCAGATCGAGCGCGGGCTGCGCAAGCCGAGCGCGGACATCCTGCAGCAGCTGGCCAAGGCGCTGCGGATCTCCGCGGAGACGCTGTACGTGCAGGCCGGGATCCTGGATGAGCGGGACCCGGACGAGGTGGAGACGCGAGCCGTCATACTCGCCGACCCGTCCATCAACGAGCGGCAGAAGCAGGTGCTGCTCCAGATCTACGAGTCGTTCCGCAAGGAGAACGCACTCGATGCGCCCGCCGACGAGATGCCGTCGAAGCCGAACTGAAGTTGCTCCGGGAGGACCAGCACATGGCCATCGCCGATGACCTGAAGAAGACCCTCACCGACCCCACTCCCCTCTACTTCGCCGCCGGGACCGCCGACCTGGCCGTGCAGCAGGCCAAGAAGGTGCCCGACCTGATCGAGCAGCTGCGCGCCGAGGCCCCCGCGCGCATCGAGGCCGTGAAGAACACGGACCCGAAGGCCGTCCAGGACGCGGTCACCGCCAAGGTCGCCGAGGTGCTCGGCGCGATCGACCCGAAGAAGCTCGGGGAGACCGCCCAGGACCTGGCGCTGCGCGGTGTCGGTGTGGCCGCCGAGTACGCGGTGCGCGCCAAGGAGACGTACGACAAGGTCGCCGAGCACGGCGAGCAGGCCGTGCGGAACTGGCGGGGCGAGTTCTCCGCGGAGATCGTCGACATCGCCGTGGTCGTCGAGCCCGAGTCGGAAAAGGCGCAGAAGCCGGCGGAAGCCGCGGCCGCCGAGCCGGCGTCCGAGCCGGTGGCCGAGGCCGCCGCCGAGGAGAAGCCGGCCGCCAGGAAGTCCCCCGCGCGCAAGAGCACGGCCAAGAAGGCCACGGTCACGGCGGACGACGCGAGCTGAAGCGGAACCGCATGAGCGACGGCGGGCCGGGCACCCTTCAGGTGCCCGGCCCGTTGTGGTTCATGAAGGCGCCCCTGCCGGTAGCGTGGAGCCGGGCGGCACCGGAAGAGCGAAGCAGAAGCGAAGAAGGCGGTCGAAGCGATGTTGATGGATGGGTTTGACCAAGGCGTGATCCCGTTCCTCGGGCTCGCCATGCTGGTCCTCGCCGTCGTGGCCTTCGTGTTCGCGCTGCTGGCGAGGGAGGACGCCTACCGGGCGGCCGACAAGCAGACCAAGACCTTCTGGCTGGTCATCCTCGGCGTCACCGTGGCCGTGGACTTCTTCCTGGGACTGCTGTTCCTGCAGATCGCCGGTCTCGTGGCGACCATCGTGTTCTTCGTCGACGTGCGCCCGGCCCTCAAGCAGGTCTCGGGCGGCGGCCGGGGCGGCCGGCGCGGTGGCAGCAGCAGTGACGGGCCGTACGGGCCCTACAACGGCGGGCGGTAGTTCCCGAGCCCGCCCGGGCTCAGCCCTCGGCGCGGGAGAGCAGGACCACGGCCACGTCGTCGGTGAGCTCGCCGCCGTTGAGCCGGCGGGCCTCGGTGACGGACGCCTCCAGCAAGCCCTCACCGCTCAGACCGCGGTCCAGGTGGCGGTTGATCATGTCGACCATGCCGTCCTGGCCCAGGCGTTCCCTGCCCTCGCCGATGCGGCCCTCGATCAGGCCGTCGGTGTAGAGCATCAGGCTCCAGCTGCCACCGAGCTCGACCTGGCGGCGCGGCCAGCGCGCCCGGGGCAGCAGCCCGAGGGCCGGGCCGCTGTTCTCGTACGGGAGCAGCTGCGCGCGGCGGCCCGGCCGGGAGATCAGCGGTGCCGGATGGCCGGCCAGGCACAGGCCGGCGCGGCGGCCGTCCGGGGCGATGTCGACCGTGCACAGCGTCGCGAAGATCTCCTCGCAGGGCCGCTCCACCTCCAGGACCTCCTGGAGGGTGGCCAGCAGGTCGTCGCCGCAGAGGCCGGCCAGGGTCAGGGCGCGCCAGGCGATGCGGAGCTCGACGCCGAGCGCGGCCTCGTCGGGGCCGTGGCCGCAGACGTCGCCGATCATGGCGTGGACGGTGCCGTCGGGGGTGCGGACGGTGTCGTAGAAGTCACCGCCGAGCAGGGCCCGGCTGCGGCCGGGGCGGTAGCGGGCGGCGAAGCGGAGGTCGGAGCCCTCCAGGAGGGGCGTGGGGAGCAGGCCCCGCTCGAGGCGGGCGTTCTCCTGGGCGCGCAGTTTCGATTCTGCAAGCTTGTACTGGGCGATGTCCGCCCGTTTTCTCTCCACGGCGTAGCGGATGGCACGGCTCAGCAGCCGGCCGTCCAGCTCGTCCCGGAAGAGGAAGTCCTGGGCGCCGACCCGGACGGCCTCGGCGGCGCGCTCGGCGTCGTCCTCGTCGGTGAGGACGAGGACGGCGTGGCGCGGGGCGAGGCGGAGGACCTGGCGGAGGGCGAGCAGCTGGTCCACGGCGGTGGCGGTGGCCGTGGACGTGGCCGTGGCCGTGGCGCCGGGGGTACGGGCGCTGGTGTCCGGGAGGGACAGGTCCAGCAGGATGCAGTGCACGTCGGGGGTGAGCAGCCGCTCGGCCTCGGTGAGGTTGCGGGCGGTGCGGAGCCGGATGCGATGGCCGTCCGCGTCGAGGATCTCGGGGACGGTGAGGCCGCCGGCCGGGTCGTCCTCGATGACCAGCAGGGTCAGTGGAGTCGCGTGAGGGGTCGCCTGCGCGGCGCCCGGGGCGGCTGCGGCTGCGGCCGGGGCGGCGGTGTACAGAACGGCCTGACCGCTCTCCGTGGCCGGGGTGTCCCTCTGCCGCGGTACGGGTACGGGCATCGTCTCCGGTTCCTTCCCTCCCCCCGAGGGTGCGCTCGTCCGGCAGACCCTAGCGGTCCGGGCCCGGCAAACGGAATGCCGTTCTTGGCGAGGGCCTCCGTCATATGCGGCTATCGCGGGGGAAAATCGGCCTCACTGGATGACAAAGGTCACGAAGGGACCGCACTCCGTCCCGCCCAGCGAGACGTATCCCACCCCCACCCGGTTGCCTCCGGGCTCCCCCGGCGTCCAAGGAGCGGCTCCGGTGCGGAAGCCCCGGCAGGGCCGCCCCACCCCCAGGCATCCGCGCCGGCACCCCCGGGCACCCGCGTACGCACGGCGGGCACCCACATACGCACCCGCAGCCCGAGCACCCCCGCAGGGGCTTCGCACCCGCAGGTGCCCGCGGGCCGAGCACCCCCGCAGGGGCTACGCACGCGCAGGTACCCGCAGGCCGGGCAACCCCGCAGGGGCTACGCGTCGGGGCGGACGACCGCCTTGATCGGCATCGACCCCGCACCCGCCATCGTCACGTTCCGCCCGGGCCTCGGCGCGTGGACCATCGCGCCGTCTCCGACGTACATGCCGACATGGCTCGCGTCGTCGAAGTAGATGATCAGGTCGCCCGGCCGCATGTCCTTCAGCGCGACCTTCGGCAGCAGCCGCAGCTGCTCCTGCGAGGTGCGCGGGATGCCGCGGCCCGCCGCCAGCCAGGCCTGGGAGGTCAGCCCGGAGCAGTCGAACGAGGCCGGACCCTCGGCGCCCCATTCGTACGGCTTGCCCATCTGGGCGGTGGCGTACTGGACGGCCCGCTTGCCCGCCTCCGTCGCCTTGCCGTTGACGTCCTTCATCGCGCCCGTCGACAGCCACGCCGACTGCGCCTTGTACTGGGCTTCCTGCTCCAGCTGGATCAGCCGGGCCTTCTCCTCGGCCTCCAGCTTGCTCTCCAGCTCCTCCGCAGCCTTGATCTTCTCCTCGACCTGCTTCTTGGAGCCCTCCTGCTTGATCCGGTTGGCCTCCAGGGTGGCCCAGCGCTCGCTCGCCTCCTGGGCGTAGCGCTGCAAGTCCGCCTGGGTCCGGTCCAGTTCGGAGAGCATGCCGGAGGTGGCCTTCTCGCCCTGGCGTAGCCGGCCCGCCCCGTCGAGGAACTGGTTCGGGTCGTCGCTCAGCGCCAGCTGCGCGCCCGCCGGCATCCCGCCCGAGCGGTACTGGGCGCGCGCCGCGGCTCCCGCCCGGTTCTTCAGGGCGGTGATCTTCTCCTTGCCCGCGACCACGAGCTTGGCGATCTCGACGATCTTGTCCGACTGGGCCTTGGTCTCGGCCTCGGCGAGGTTGTACGCGTCGGTGGCGGTGCCCGCCTGCCGGTACAGCTCCTCGATCTCCTTGCGGACCTGCTCCAGGGACTTGCCGCCCGGTTCGGGCAGCGGAGCGGCCGGAGCCGCCGGTGCGGCGGGCGAGGCCGGAGCCGCGTACGCCATGCCCGCCGCGAGGCCCGGCGCCGTCAGTATCGCCATCGTGCACAGCAGCACGAGTGAGCTTGCGCCTCGCCGTCGCCTTACGGCTCCCATGGTCCCCCCAGGCACCCGAGTCAGACCTCGTATCAGATCTGACTATTCATCAGTAACTTCTCACTGCCATCGGGATGGTGCCACGAGTCGATGAAATCCGACACCCTTGTGGACGGCGTTCCGATCTTGTCCGCCCCAACGGACGCCCGTCCCCTGCCCCTCACGGCCCAACGGGCCACCCCCGCCGCGGGTTCCCCGGTACGCCGCATTCACCCCACCGGGCGCAACGCCTCCCAGGGCAGCGTCAGTTCCCCCTGCCGCCACCGCCGCGGCCCGTCCACCAGCGGCCAGTCGCCCGCCAGGGCCCGCGCCGTCCGGATCCAGCGCTGCCGGGCCCCGTACGCGGCGTACGGAGCCGCCGCCGCCCACGCCCGGTCGAAGTCGCGCAGGAACGCGTGCACCGGCTCGCCCGGCACGTTCCGGTGGATCAGCGCCTTCGGCAGCCGCTCCGCCAGGTCCGAAGGGCGCTCCAGGGAGCCCAGCCGGGTCGCGAAGGTCACCGTGCGCGCCCCCTCCGGGCCCAGCGCCACCCACACGTGCCGCCGCCCGATCTCGTCGCAGGTCCCCTCGACCAGCAGCCCGTCCGGGGCCAGCCGCTCGCACAGCCGCGCCCAGACCGCCGCGACCTGCTCCTCGTCGTACTGGCGCAGAACGTTCGCCGCGCGGATCAGCATCGGGCGGGCCCCGCCGTCCAGCGGCACCTCGAAACCGCCGTGCCGGAAGCTCAGCCCCTCCCGCTCGTACGGTTTCGCCCCCGCCACCCGCGCCGGCTCGATCTCGATGCCGACCACCCGCACCCGCGGCGCCGCGTCGCGCAGCCGCGCCAGCAGCTCGACCGCCGTCCACGGCGCGGCCCCGTAGCCGAGGTCCACCGCGACCGGCGCCTCCGCGCGCCGCAGCGCGGCACCGTGAGTGGCCGCGATCCAGCGGTCCATCCGGCGCAACCGGTTCGGATTCGTCGTCCCGCGCGTCACCGAGCCCACGGGGCGGCCGGGCGCGCGGCTGGAGGGCGGGGTACTGCGGGAGGCCATGAGCCGAGGGTAAGCGGAGGGCCCGCGCACCGGGAAAATCCCGTGGCGCGGCACCGGAGACGAGGAATCCTCCAGGAAAACCGGACACCCCGGAATGCGGGGGACGGCCATCCGGGTTGCACTCCTTGCAGGGGCGCCTTCCGCGTCCTCGCCGTCATGCCGTCCGGCATGCCGTCCGAGCGTCGTGAGCGCACCGTCCGAGCCGAGAGGACTGGTCCCTTGAGCCAGTACGTGTCCCGCCTCAGCGGTCGCCTCGCCGCCGCCCGTGCCACCCGCCACGAGCCACCCCGGCTGCGCCTGCCGGCCGTCGGCCACCACCGCAAGCCCCGTCGCGTGGCCATGCTCAGCGTGCACACCTCACCGCTGCACCAGCCCGGCACCGGCGACGCCGGCGGGATGAACGTCTACATCGTGGAGCTGGCCAAGCGGCTCGCCGCGATCAACATCGAGGTCGAGATCTTCACCCGGGCCACCACCGGCGGGCTGCCGTCCGTGGTGGACCTGGCCCCCGGGGTCCTCGTACGGCACGTGGACGCGGGCCCGTACGAAGGCCTTGCCAAGGAGGAGCTCCCGGCCCAGCTGTGCGCCTTCACCCACGGCGTGATGCAGGCCTGGGCGGGCCACCGCCCCGGCTACTACGACCTCGTCCACTCCCACTACTGGCTCTCCGGCCACGTGGGCTGGCTCGCCGCCGAACGCTGGGGCGTACCGCTCGTGCACGCCATGCACACCATGGCGAAGGTCAAGAACGCGGCCCTGGCCGAGGGGGACACGCCCGAGCCCGCCGCCCGCGTCATCGGCGAGACCCAGATCGTGTCCGCCGCCGACCGGCTCATCGCGAACACCGCCGAGGAGGCCGACGAACTCGTCCGGCACTACGAGGCCGACCCCGCCAAGGTGGCCGTCGTCCACCCCGGCGTGAACCTCGACCGCTTCACCGCGGGCGACGGCCGGGCCGCCGCCCGCGCCCGCCTCGGCCTGCCGCAGGACGCCGTCATCCCCCTCTTCGCCGGGCGGATCCAGCCACTGAAGGCCCCCGACATCCTGCTGCGCGCCATCGCCGTCATGGTCGACCAGGACCCGTCGCTGCGCCGCCGCCTCTTCGTCCCCGTCGTCGGCGGCCCCAGCGGCAGCGGCCTCGCCAAGCCCGAGGGCCTGCAGAAGCTCGCCGCGAAGCTCGGGATCGCCGACCTCGTGCACTTCCACCCGCCGGTCGCGCAGGACGGGCTCGCGGACTGGTTCCGGGCGGCGTCGGTGCTGGTCATGCCCTCGTACAGCGAGTCCTTCGGGCTCGTCGCCATAGAGGCCCAGGCCGCCGGCACGCCGGTGCTCGCCGCCGCGGTGGGCGGGCTGCCCGTCGCCGTCAACGACGGGGTCACGGGGATCCTCGTACCCGGGCACGACCCGGTGGACTACGCGCGGGAGCTGCGGCGCTTCGTGGACGAGCCCGGGCTCGCGGACCGGATGGGCGCCGAGGCGGCGCGGCACGCCCAGTTCTTCGGCTGGGACACCGCGGCGAGCGGCACGGCCGACGTCTACACGGCGGCCATGCATGATCACCGCCGTCGCGTACGCTCCCACCATGGCTGACACCGCCGAGATCATCGAGAGCGCGCTCACCGGCGCGGAGCTGAGCTGGGAGAGCCCCGAGCCGGGGTCGTACGTCGTCCAGCTCCCCGGCACCCGCAAGCTGAGCACCACCTGCTCGCTCAAGGTCGGCCGTCATTCGCTGTCGGTCAACGCCTTCGTGATCCGCCACCCCGACGAGAACGAGGCGGGCGTCCACCGCTGGCTGCTGGAGCGCAACCTCAAGCTGTACGGCATGGCGTACGCGGTGGACCGCCTCGGCGACATCTACCTGACGGCCAGGCTCCCGCTGTCGGTGGTCGACCCCGACGAGCTGGACCGGCTGCTCGGCACGGTCCTGGAGGCGGCGGACGGCTCCTTCAACACCCTGCTGGAGCTGGGCTTCGCGAGCGCGATCCGGCGCGAGTACGCATGGCGGGTCTCGCGCGGCGAGCCGACCTTCAACCTCGACGCCTTCAAGCACCTGACGCAGCCGTCGTAGCGCGCGGACCCGGCCCCGCCGGCGTGCGAGGCGCGGGCCTGCGGCGGCGCCCGGTCCTGGCGGAGCCCGGTGGCTATGCCACCCCGGCCGCCGCCGCAGGCTTCGCCGTCACCTCGGTCCCGTCCTGCGCGCCGGCCCCGGCGGCCACACCTGCATCGCCCCGGGGGAGCCGCCGCATCAGCAGCCAGTAGCCGGCCCCCGCCACGGTGCCGAGGACGCCCGTGGCGCCCCACAGCCAGTCCGCGCCGAACCGGTCGATCAGGAAGCCGGCCATCAGCGGCGCCACCAGCGCCGCCACCGACCAGGACATCGAGTAGACGCCCTGGTAGCGCCCGCGCCCGTGCACCGGCGAGAGCCGCACCACCAGGCCCATCTGGGTCGGCGAGTTCACGATCTCGGCCAGCGTCCACACGCCCACCGTCAGCGCGTACGCCCACAAAGGTCCGGCGAAGGCCGTCAGTGCGAAGCCGTACCCCGCCAGCAGCGCCGAGATCACCAGCAGCTTCTGCGGGTCGCGGTGCTCGATGAACCGGGTCACCGGGATCTGCAGCACCACGATCAGCAGCCCGTTCACGGCGACGACCAGCCCGTAGTCCCCGGCCGAGAAGCCGGCAGCGCCCATCGCGACCGGCAGGCCGACCGACCCCTGCGTGAAGATCAGCGAGATCAGGAACGACAGCCCGACGACGCCCATGAACCGCCCGTCCCGCAGCACCGTGCCGAGCCCGATCGCGGGCTCCGCGGCGGCCCCCTTCCCCGCATCGGCGGGCGCACCCTGCGGCCGGGACTCGGGCAGCTTGACGAAGACCAGCACCGCGCAGGTCAGCGTCAGCGCCGCCTCGCCCAGGAAGCCGGCCAGGTAGCTGTACTCGGCGATCAGCCCCGCCGCCATCGCGCTGACGGCGAAGCCGAGGTTGATGGCCCAGTAGTTGAGCGCGAAGGCCCGTACACGGTCCTCGGGGCGGACGATGTCCGCCATCATCGCCGCGACCGCCGGCCGGGAGGCGTTCGAGGTCATACCGACCAGCAGGGCCACCGCCGAGATCGCTGCCGGGTGCTGCATGAAGCCGAGCAGCGCCACCGAGAAGGCGGTCGAGGCCTGGGCCGCCAGCATCGTTGGCCGACGCCCCAGCCGGTCGGTCATCACGCCGGCGACCAGGGAGGAGATCACACCGCCGAGGCCGTGGAGGGCGACCACGAGGCCCGCGAAGGAGGCCGAGTAGCCCCGCTCCAGGGTCAGGTACAAGGTCATGAAGGTGGCGACGAAGGCCCCGAGCCGGTTCACCAGGGTGCTCGTCCAGAGCCACCAGAAGGCCCCGGGCAGCCCCGAGACGCTCTCGCGGGCGGCCTGTCCGAAACGGGCAGCGGACATCAAGGGATCCCCCCGGAGGTGTAAGCGTCATTCGTACTGCGTGCACATTACGAGTGGGAGGGCTCCGGGCACCACCGGATTGACGCGCGCCGTCAATCGGCGGGACCCCCGCACCGCGCGCGAGCGCCCGCGGGCGTCCACTAGGCTCGTACGCATGGCCGACGCACCGTACAAGCTGATCCTCCTCCGCCACGGCGAGAGCGACTGGAACGCGAAGAACCTGTTCACCGGCTGGGTGGACGTCAACCTCACCGAGAAGGGCGAGAAGGAGGCGGTCCGGGGCGGTGAGCTGCTCAAGGACGCCGGCCTGCTGCCCGACGTACTGCACACCTCCCTCCAGAAGCGCGCCATCCGCACGGCGCAGCTCGCGCTGGAGGCCGCCGACCGCCACTGGATCCCGGTGCACCGCTCCTGGCGCCTGAACGAGCGTCACTACGGTGCGCTCCAGGGCAAGGACAAGGCGCAGACCCTCGCGGAGTTCGGCGAGGAGCAGTTCATGCTGTGGCGCCGCTCGTACGACACCCCGCCGCCGGTCCTGGAGGACGGTACGGAGTTCTCGCAGTCCGAGGACCCGCGCTACGCGTCGATCCCGAACGAGCTGCGTCCGCGCACGGAGTGCCTCAAGGACGTCGTCGAGCGCATGCTGCCGTACTGGTACGACGGCATCGTCCCGGACCTGCTGGCCGGCCGCACGGTCCTGGTCGCCGCGCACGGCAACTCCCTGCGCGGTCTGGTCAAGCACCTGGACGGCATCTCCGACGCCGACATCACGGGCCTGAACATCCCCACCGGCATCCCGCTCGTCTACGAACTGGACGCCGACTTCAAGCCCCTGAAGCCGGGCGGCACCTACCTCGACCCGGAGGCCGCGGCGGCCGCCATCGAGGCCGTCAAGAACCAGGGCAAGAAGAAGTAGGCTTCGCGATCACGCCTCCCCCCTGCGCGTACGGCGCGGGTGGGAGGCGTTTTCATGCTCAGGGCGTGGTCGTGGGTGCGTTCTCGCGCCATTGGCGGCCGATCGAGCGCAGCAGGGCCGGGTAGACCCCGAGGTACCGGAAGGGCTTGATGCCGAGCATGTAGAGGGCACCGAGGCGGCCGTTCGGCTTCACCAGGACGGTCATCAGGCCGTGGTAGCCGCCCTTGCCGTCCGGGACCCAGCCGATGTGCAGCACCCCGTGCATCGTCCGGTTGGCGGTCTCCGCCGCCCACTCGTCGTGGGTCTGGTAGACGGAGGTGAACGGGAGCGATCCGAGGTCCGGTCCCCGCTCGCCCTCGCGGAGGTCGGCCGGCAGACGGTCGCGCAGCGTCGGGACCCGGGCGCCGATGCCGCCGTCGGGCTTGTCCCAGCCGAACAACTCGCCGAGCTTCCAGCGGATCGCGAAGAGCGCGCGCGCCACGGGGGAGGGGACGGGGTCCCCGCTGTCCTGCGCGAATTGGCGCACCAGGCGGGCCAGGTCGTCGGGTCCGCCCGGGGTCGGCAGCTCCCACACGTCCTCGACCTGGAAGTCTGCGGCGATCTCGTGGATCCGCCAGGGGCGGGAGGTGTGTGCGGTGGTGGGGAGTCTCATCGAATGGCCCCTATCTATACGATGCCGTATACATCGAGGCTAGCACCGATCTATACGGCCCCGTATAGATCGGTGGCCGTGTGAGGAGGAGCACAGCATGGGCGCGACCCGCACACCGCGCGGCAAGTGGATCGAGGAAGGGCTGCGCGCGCTGGCCGCCGGCGGCCCCGAGGCGGTCCGCGTCGAGTCGTTGGCGCAGGCGCTCGGCGTCAGCAAGGGCGGCTTCTACGGGTACTTCGGCAGCCGGGGCGCGCTGCTCACCGAGATGCTCGACACCTGGGAGCACGAGGTCGCCGAGGCCGTGATCGAGCAGGTCGAGGGCGGCGGGGGAGACGCGCGGGCCAAGCTGGAGAGGCTGTTCGCGATCGCCTCGTCGGCCGACGGCCCGGTCCGGGGCACCACGGCCGAGCTCGCGATCCGCGACTGGGCCCGGCGCGACGAGGAGGTGGCGCGGCGACTGCGGCGTACGGACAACCGCCGCATGGAGTACCTGCGTTCGCTGTTCCGCGCCATCTGCACCGACGAGGACGACGTCGAGGTCCGCTGCCTGCTCGCCTACTCCCTGCGGATCGGCGAGCACTTCATCGCCGTCGACCACGGCGCCCGGACGCGCGCGCAGGTCATGGAGCTGACGAAGAACTGGCTCCTGAGGTAGGCGCCAGGGCAGGGCCTAGTCGTCGAAGGTCTCGAACGTGATGACGGCGCTGTCCTCGCCCTCCCACACGGCCTTGACGGTCACCTGGTCGATCCCGCCGTTCCCGAAGTTGGGCGAGCGCGGGTAGCTGAGGTTCAGGTGGAGTCCGTTCGGGTCCGCGACCGGCCCGTCGCCGGCCTGCTGCTGCGGGTACCGCGGTGCGGGGCGGGTCTCGATCCAGCCCGCGACCTCGGACCGGGGCGCGCGGAACGTTCCCTCCCACCGGCTGGGGAAGAGCGGGTCGTGGATCTCGGAGCACTGCTGGCGGTCCGTCCGGGGCGGCAGCTTCCAGCCGATCGCCGTCATGGCCTTCCCGCAGTCCGTGGCGCGCGTCTCCGTCTCGCCGGCGTGCTCCAGCGCGTAGAGGAGCCCGCAGAACCAGACCAGTGCGGGCAGTTCCACCGCGGCCACGAAGAGGACCGCCAGGGAGATCATCCATTTCGTCCGTCGCGGCACGCCAACTCCAAGATCGATTCGAACACGTTCAGGGTCTAGGACGTGCCGATGCGTGCGACGGTTCCCCGCCCGCGCATGCGAAAGGCCCCGGCCGAGGAACTCGGACGGGGCCCGTCGTGCGCGTGGAGTCGGCGGAGGCGGTCAGCCGCCGCACTGGCAGGGGGCGCCGGACTGGCAGCCGCAGCCGCAGCCGGAGCCACAGCCGCAGGCCGCGAGCAGCGGCAGCCGCAGCGGCTCCAGCCTCGGCGGCTGCTCCTGCTCCGGGGTGATGGGGACGGGGGAATCGGGCATGGTTCCTCCTCGTGAGGCGGTGCCCCGCGGCATACGGGACTTCGTACGACGACCGCCCTCGCCCTCATTCATGCCCAGCGGTACCCGCGCGTCAACGGCGCATTGGGGCTCGGCACCGCTCCGCGCGCGCAGGACACCAGGTGTCAGATGCCCTCGACCTGGGTCGGCTGCTGGAGGTCGTCCGCGTGCTCACCCGTCACCAGGTAGACCACGCGCTTGGCCACCGACACCGCGTGGTCCGCGAAGCGCTCGTAGTAGCGGCCCAGCAGGGTCACGTCCACCGCCGTCTCGATGCCGTGCTTCCAGCGGTCGTCCATCAGGTGCTGGAACAGCGTGCGGTGCAGCTGGTCCATCTCGTCGTCGTCCTGCTCCAGCTGGAGGGCGAGGTCCACGTCCTTCGTGATGATGACCTCGGCGGCCTTCGCCATCAGGCGCTGCGCCAGCTGACCCATCTCCAGGATGGTGGCGTGCAGGTCGTGCGGCACCGCGCGGTCCGGGAAGCGCAGCCGCGCGAGCTTCGCCACGTGCTGCGCCAGGTCGCCGGAGCGCTCCAGGTCGGCGCTCATCCGCAGCGAGGTCACCACGATGCGCAGGTCGGTGGCGACCGGCTGCTGGCGGGCCAGCAGGGCGATGGCGCGGGCCTCCAGGTCGTGCTGGAGGTCGTCGACCTTCTGGTCGGCGGCGATGACGCTCTCGGCGAGCTTCAGGTCGGCGTCGAGCATGGACGTCGTGGCCCGCCCGATCGCGGAACCGACGAGCCGGGCCATCTCGACCAGGCCTTCTCCGATCGAGTCCAGTTCCTCGTGGTACGCGTCGCGCATGTCTCGTGTCCCTCTCTCGACCTACTACTGCGGTACTGCCCGTGGGCGGGCCGGGGCGGCCAGCGGCCCCACGTTGACACGGTGAGCCGCAAACGCGTCCGACTCCGACACCACAAGTGAATCAACCCCGTCGCCAGGGTGAACTCTGGGCGACGACTGTTCGAGGTGCCACCCGAACGGCTGTGGAAGTGTCGTCGCGCCTGCTTAACCTGGATCCATGGACGTGAACGCGGCGGTCGCCGCAGCTGCAGCGATCGCCGGTCTTTGCACCGGTGTGATCGCGATGCTGGCGTTCCGCTGGAGCGAGCGCGACCAGGCCCGCCCCTCCCGGAGCTCCATGCGCCCCGACATCAATGCGGTGCTCCCGCCCGGCGTGGACACCGTCCTCTCCGTGCTGCGCTCCTCGGCGGTCGTACTGGACGAGGGCGACGCGGTGGTCAAGGCCAGTTCGGCGGCGTACGCCCTCGGCCTGGTCCGCGGCGGCAAGCTCGCCGTGGAGCCCATGCTCCACATGGCCCGCGACACCCGCCGCGACGGGGAGATACGCCAGGTCGAGCTGGACCTGCCCCGGCGCGGCACCGGCCGGGGAGAGGCCCTCGCCGTCTCGGCGCGCGTCGCCCCGCTCGGCTCACGCCTGGTGCTCCTCCTGGTCGAGGACCTCACCGAGGCCCGCCGCATCGAGGCCGTACGCCGCGACTTCGTGGCCAACGTGTCGCACGAGCTGAAGACCCCGGTCGGGGCGATCTCCCTGCTGTCCGAGGCCGTCATGGACGCCGCGGACGACCCCGAGGCGGTCAGCCGCTTCGCCGGCCGCATGCAGATCGAGTCCACCCGGCTGATCAACCTCGTGCAGGAGCTCATCGACCTCTCCCGGGTACAGAACGACGACCCGCTGGAGGACGCCGAGCCCGTACGCGTGGACACGCTGGTCGCCGAGGCCATCGACCGCTGCCGCCACACGGCGTCCTCCAAGCAGATCACCATGGCCGCCGGCGGCACCGCCGACCTGCGCGTCTGGGGCAACCGCGGACAGCTCGCGGCCGCCCTCGGAAATCTGGTCGAGAACGCCGTCAACTACAGCCCCGCCCGCACCCGCGTCGGCATCGCCGGACGCAGGGTGACGGCTCCTGGGGGAGACTTGATCGAGATCGCCGTGACCGACCAGGGCATCGGCATCCCGGAAAAGGACCGTGAGCGCATCTTCGAGCGCTTCTACCGCGTGGACCCGGCCCGCTCCCGTGCCACGGGAGGAACCGGCCTCGGCCTTGCGATCGTGAAGCACGTGGCGGCCTCGCACGGCGGGGAGGTGTCGGTATGGAGCTCGGAGGGCCAGGGTTCCACGTTCACCCTGCGACTCCCCGAAGCAGCCGCGCCGGCCACGGCGGCGGCTCCCCGCACCCACCCGACCCCTGCCTGACCCAGAACCGCTCCAGCCATTCCTGCCCCGGAGGTCCTTCCGTGACCCGAGTGCTCGTCGTCGAGGATGAGGAATCCTTCAGCGACGCCCTGTCCTACATGCTTCGCAAGGAGGGCTTCGAGGTCGCCATCGCCGCGACCGGGCCCGACGGGCTCGACGAGTTCGAGCGCAACGGCGCCGACCTCGTCCTCCTCGACCTGATGCTCCCCGGCCTGCCCGGAACGGAGGTCTGCCGCCAGCTGCGCGGCCGCTCCAACGTCCCCGTGATCATGGTGACCGCCAAGGACAGCGAGATCGACAAGGTCGTCGGGCTGGAGATAGGAGCAGATGACTACGTCACCAAGCCCTTCTCCTCCCGCGAGCTGGTCGCCCGCATCCGCGCGGTCCTGCGCCGCCGCGGCGAGCCGGAGGAGGTCACCCCGGCGGCCCTGGAGGCCGGCCCCGTACGGATGGACGTCGACCGCCACGTGGTCACCGTCGCCGGCGGGAAGGTGGACCTCCCGCTGAAGGAGTTCGACCTGCTGGAGATGCTGCTGCGCAACGCGGGCCGCGTGCTGACCCGTATGCAGCTCATCGACCGGGTCTGGGGCGCGGACTACGTCGGCGACACGAAGACGCTGGACGTCCACGTCAAGCGCCTGCGCGCCAAGATCGAGCCGGACCCGGGCGCGCCGCGGTACCTGGTGACGGTCCGCGGCCTGGGCTACAAGTTCGAGCCGTAAGCCGACGGCGTCCGCGCGGTACGGGGCCGGCCGGAGGCCGGCACAGCGTCCCGAAGCCGGTGAGGCCCCCGGGCCTCACCGTGCGAGGGGCGCACGCGAGGTGGGGCTCGAGCCGGACCCGGGCGCGCCGCGGTACCTGGTGACGGTCCGCGGCCTGGGCTACAAGTTCGAGCCGTAAGCCGACGGCGTCCGCGCGGTAGGGGGCCGGCCGGAGGCCGGCACAGCGTCCCGAAGCCGGTGAGGCCCCCGGGCCTCACCGTGCGAGGGGCGCACCGGGCCGTACGGAAAGGGCCCCCACCCGCTGGTGCGGGTGGGGGCCCTTTCCTTGTGCGTACGTCAGTGGCCCGCGCTGTGCGAGGGGGAACCCGACGGCGAACCGGAGGCACTGCCCGACGGGGAGCCGGACGGGCTGCCCGAGGGGGAACCGGAGGCTGCGCCCGACGGGGAGCCGGACGGGGAGCCGGACGGCGTGCCCGAGGGGGAGCCGGACGGGGTGGTGCCCGCGGCCGGGGCCGCGGTGGGGCCGAACGGTGCGTACGCGCCGGTGGCCGGGACCACGAAGGCCTCCAGCTCGACGCCGCCCGTGCTGCTCAGCTGGAAGACGACCTTCTGCACTTCGCCGTCCCGGACGGTCGCGGCACCGTCCTCGATCACGGCGGAGGCGTTGCCCTTGCCGCCCAGCACCACGGAGCCGAGGGCCGGCACGGTGACCTTGCCGGAGCCTTCGGCGGGCTTCAGGGCGACCTTGCCCTTGCCACCCGGGAGGGTGATGGCGTCAAGGGTCTGCGCCTTGGTGCCGTTGTTGAAGAGCGTCGCCGCGACGACCGCGGGGCCCTTCTCGCCCTTCTGGCCCTGGGTGATCACCAGTGCGTTCTGGACCTCGATGTCGCCCTTGGTGGCGGCGGCGTTGTCCGGCTTGATCTGGAGGGTCTGCGCGTCCTGGCCCGCACCGCACGCGGCCAGCGAGGCGATCGAGAACACGACGGCAGTGGCGGCGAGGGCGCCGCGTCGAAGGCTGCGGCTCACGGCGGCGGCATCTCCTTGGACGAACGGAAGGGGCGGGTGGACGCTCGGAACGGCCGAGGTAAAGCCGCTCTAAGGGTGTGTCAGCGGGCTTAGGTTACCGAGCCGCCGCCCCGCCCCCGCACCCGACCCTCCGCAGCGCAGCCGCCACCCTGGGAGCGCCCCGCGATCTTGCATTCCGCTCGCCGTTCGCCATGTCGTTCGCCGCGCCGATCATCACGCCGTTCGCCGCGCCGATCACCGCGCCGTTCGCCGCGCCGATCTTGACGCGCTCACATATCGTGCGCCGGGCCCCCGTTGATCAATTTCCGGATTCCCTCGAACGTCACTTCGTGATCAATTCAGGATTGGGCCGGAACCCGCTCGCCACAGGCGCCCGCCAGTCGAACGGAGTAGTTCGGTTTCTCGACTCCGAAACCGGCAAAACGGGACGTACGTCACACTGGTGGGGGTGCCGGGCAGGTGTAGCGTGGCCCTTTCGCCCGGTCCGCGCAGCGCCCCCGACCTGCGAATACCCCCCTCCGGAAGCCCTTCGCAGCACGTTCGTGTCGCTGTTGTCAAGCCCCGAGAGGTGCCCTGACCTGCGAAAACGCCATTCATAACAGTCAGTTCTCGTGTTACCCTGGATAGCCACGGAAGGGGTACCTGTCACATGACGTTCAAGGTTGGCGACACCGTGGTCTATCCCCATCACGGGGCCGCGCTGATCGAGGCCATTGAGACTCGTCAGATCAAAGGCGTGGACAAGACCTACTTGGTGCTCAAGGTCGCCCAGGGCGACCTGACGGTTCGTGTGCCTGCGGACAATGCGGAGTTCGTCGGCGTTCGCGACGTAGTCGGCCAGGACGGGCTGGACCGGGTCTTCGAGGTGCTTCGTGCACCGTATGCAGAAGAGCCGACGAACTGGTCCCGGCGCTACAAGGCAAATCTGGAGAAGCTCGCTTCTGGCGATGTCATCAAGGTCGCCGAAGTGGTGCGTGACCTGTGGCGTCGTGAGCGTGAGCGCGGGCTTTCCGCGGGTGAGAAGCGCATGCTCGCGAAGGCACGCCAGATCCTGGTAAGCGAGCTCGCGCTCGCTGAAAACACGAACGAGGACAAGGCCGAGGCCCTCCTCGACGAGGTGCTCGCGTCCTGACGCGACGCTTCGTGCACCGTCTGGTGCACAGCTTGCCGCGGTGCCCGATGACAAGGTCTCTCCTCCACGAGAGGCCTGTTGCCGGGCGCTGCGGCATGTCTGTATCCGTACCTCTTGCGTTCACTGCCTCACAGCCACCATCGCGATGGCGCGCCGGGCCCGGGCAGCCTGCTCGACCGGTCGTCCACGGAAGGGGCGAGGGCGTCGCACCCGGCACCCTTCAGGCCATACCCATGTCGGCCGAAGTCACAAACCTGGCTCGGAGCTACTGATGTCTGACGTAACGCGTCCCCACCGCACCGCCGCGGTGGTCCCGGCCGCCGGCCGGGGGGTACGCCTCGGTCCGGGTGCCCCCAAGGCCCTGCGGGCCCTCGGCGGTACCCCGATGCTCATCCACGCCGTCCGCGCGATGGCCCGCTCCCGCGCGGTCTCCCTCGTGGTGGTCGTCGCCCCGCGCGCCGAGGTCTCCGAGGTGCGCCTGATGCTGGGCGAGCACGCACTGCCCGAGCGCACCGAGCTGCTGGTCGTCCCCGGCGGGGAGACCCGCCAGGAGTCCGTACGCGCCGGTCTGGACGCGCTGCCGGCGGACGTCACCTCCGTGCTCATCCACGACGCGGCCCGCCCGCTCGTCCCCGTCGACACCGTGGACTCGGTCATCGAGGCCGTACGCGCCGGGGCGCCCGCCGTGGTGCCCGCCCTGCCCCTGGCCGACACGGTCAAGGAGGTCGAGCCCGGCAGGCCCGGCGAGCCCGAGCCGGTCCTCGGCACGCCCGAGCGGGCCCGGCTGCGCGCCGTGCAGACCCCGCAGGGCTTCGACGTCGCCACCCTCCTGCGTGCGCACGCCGCGATCGCCGTCGACGGCGAGGGCGCCACCGACGACGCCGGAATGGTGGAACGGCTCGGTGTCACCGTCGTGGTGATCCCCGGCCACGAGGAGGCCTTCAAGGTCACCCGCCCGCTCGACCTGGTCCTCGCAGAGGCCGTACTCGCCCGCAGGAGGGCCACCGATGCCTACTAGTCCCACCGCGCCCGCCGGTTCGGCCGGTCCGCTGATCCCGCTCGTCGGCATCGGCACCGACGTGCACGCCTTCGAGACCGGCCGCGAGCTGTGGTGCGCCGGCCTGCTGTGGGAGGGCGAGGACGGCCTCGCCGGACACTCCGACGGCGACGTCGCCGCCCACGCCGCCTGCGACGCCCTCTTCTCCGCCGCCGGTGCCGGTGACCTCGGCGCGCACTTCGGCACCTCCCGCCCCGAGTGGTCCGGCGCCGCCGGCGTCACCCTTCTGGCGGAGGCGGCCCGGATCGTCCGCGCCGAGGGCTTCGAGATCGGCAACATCGCCATCCAGGTGATCGGCGTACGCCCGAAGATCGGCAAGCGGCGCGAAGAGGCGCAGAAGGCGCTCGCCGCCGCGGCCGGCGCCCCCGTCTCCGTGTCCGGCACCACCACCGACGGACTGGGCCTCACCGGCCGGGCCGAGGGGCTCGCCGCCATCGCCACGGCCCTCGTGTACCGGACGAACCGGGCCTGAGTACCCGTAGCAACCGAACATCTTCGGCAACAAAGGTGCCCCGGGTCCGTAAAGGGTCGCGGGGCACTGCTACAGGGCCACTACCCTGGATGCCGTGACTATTCGCCTGTACGACACCAGCGCCCGGCAGATCCGCGACTTCACCCCGCTCACCGCGGGCTGTGTCTCGATCTACCTCTGTGGCGCCACGGTGCAGGCCGCCCCGCACATCGGGCACATCCGCTCGGGCCTCAACTTCGACATGATGCGCCGCTGGTTCGAGTACCGGGGCTACGAGGTCACCTTCATCCGCAACGTCACGGACATCGACGACAAGATCATCGCGAAGGCCGCCGAGCAGCGCCGCCCGTGGTGGTCCATCGGCTACGAGAACGAGCGCGCCTTCAACGACGGCTACACCGCCCTCGGCTGCCTCCCGCCCACCTACGAGCCGCGCGCCACCGGACACGTCACCGAGATGGTCGAGATGATGCGCGGCCTCATCGAGCGCGGTCACGCCTACGAGTCCGAGGGCAACGTCTACTTCGACGTGAAGTCGTACGCCGGCTACCTCTCGCTCTCCCGCCAGGAGCTCGACAACATCCGTCAGCCGGAGAGCACCGGCGAGACCGGCAAGCGCGACGCCCGCGACTTCGCCATGTGGAAGTCGGTCAAGCCCGGCGAGCCCTCGTGGGAGACCCCGTGGGGCCGCGGCCGTCCCGGCTGGCACCTGGAGTGCTCCGCGATGGCGCACAAGTACCTCGGTGAGGCCTTCGACATCCACGGCGGCGGGCTCGACCTGATCTTCCCGCACCACGAGAACGAGATCGCCCAGGCCAGGGCCTTCGGCGACGAGTTCGCCACGTACTGGGTCCACAACGCCTGGGTCACCATGTCCGGCGAGAAGATGTCCAAGTCGCTGGGCAACTCGGTGCTCGTCTCCGAGATGGTCAAGCAGTGGCGCCCGATCGTCCTGCGCTACTACCTCGGCACCCCGCACTACCGGTCGATGATCGAGTACAGCGAGGAGGCCCTGCGCGAGGCCGAGTCGGCGTTCGCCCGCATCGAGGGCTTCTACCAGCGCGTCATCGAGAAGGCCGGCGGCCCGGTCGAGCCGGCGCGCGAGGTCCCGCCCGCCTTCGCCGAGGCCATGGACGACGACCTGGGCGTTCCGCAGGCGCTCGCCATCGTCCACACCACCGTCCGCCAGGGCAACAGCGCGCTCGCCGCCGACGACAAGGACGCGGCCATCGCGCGCCTGTCCGAGGTGCGGGCCATGCTGGGCGTCCTCGGCCTGGACCCGCTCGACCCCCACTGGGACGGCGGGCACGGGTCCGACCGCGGCGAGGAGCTCCACGGCGCCGTGGACACGCTCGTACGACTCGTCCTGGAGCAGCGCGAGTCCGCCCGGGCCCGCAAGGACTGGGCGACCGCCGACGCGATCCGCGACCAGCTCCAGCAGTCCGGGCTGGTCATCGAGGACAGCCCGACGGGTCCGCGCTGGACGCTCGGTCCCCGCTGAGTCCGGGCAGCTGAGCTTGGTGTGCTGCCCGGCGTTCCGGGCGGCACACTCTTCATACGTACATACCGCAGCACCAACGAAAACAGGTAGAAGTCATGGCCGGGAACAGCCAGCGCAGGAACCGCCGCACGTCCAACAAGAAGGGCGCGACGGTCGGCAGCGGTGGCCAGCGGCGCAAGGGCCTGGAAGGCAAGGGCCCCACGCCCAAGGCCGAGGACCGCAAGAAGCACAAGGCGAACCGCATCAGCAACGCGATGGCCCGGCAGGCCGCCAAGCGCCGCCCGGCCCCCCGCCGCGGCGGCCCCAAGGGCACCAGCGAGATGGTGGTCGGCCGCAACCCGGTCTTCGAGGCGCTGCGTGACGGCGTTCCCGCCACCACGCTGTACGTGCAGCAGTTCATCGACAACGACGAGCGGGTCCGCGAGGCCCTCCAGCTCGCGGCCGAGCGCGGCAACATCAACCTGATGGAAGCCCCGCGCCCGGAGCTCGACCGGATGACGAACGGCCTCAACCACCAGGGCATGGTCCTCCAGGTCCCGCCGTACGAGTACGCGCACCCGGAGGACCTCACCGCCGCCGCGTACGACAACGGCGAGGACCCGCTGATCGTCGCCCTCGACGGGGTCACCGACCCGCGCAACCTCGGCGCGATCGTCCGTTCCGTCTCCGCCTTCGGCGGCCACGGCGTGGTCATCCCCGAGCGCCGCGCCGCCGGCATGACCGCCGGTGCGTGGAAGACCTCGGCCGGCACCGCCGCGCGTACCCCGGTCTCCCGCGTCACCAACCTGACCCGCGCCCTCCAGGACTACAAGAAGGCCGGCATCACCATCGTCGGCCTCGCCGCCGAGGGCACGCACACCGTCAACGACCTCGCCGAGCTCGCCGGCCCGGTCGTCATCGTCGTCGGCTCCGAGGGCAAGGGCCTCGGCCGGCTCGTCGGCGAGAACTGTGACTACCTCGTGCGCATCCCCATGCCGGGCGGCGCCGAGTCCCTCAACGCCGGTGTCGCCGCGGGCGTCGTGCTCTACGAGGCGGCCCGCCGCCGCGCCGACCGCGGCCGCGTCTGATCGCTTGATCCACTTGGCTCAGGGAATGTGACCCGTGAGCGTGTCACCCCGCCCGATTCGGGCGGGGTGGCTTGATCTTGACGGGTCTCGGACACATCCCTGTCGTCAAGGCAGTGTCCTAAACACTGATCACTCGGTTAGATGAGTGTGGACACCAGAACGTCAGGGTTCGACGACCAGCCCGCGCTGAGCATGGTCAAGGTGCCGTGCGATCCCGCACAGGTCATCGTCAACCACGCCAGCTTCCGCGTGCGGCTCGCACCGAGCCCGAGCGCGCGTTCCAAGCCCGCGAAGGCCCCCGGCCGCGCACCCGTCCTGGGTGGCGCCGTGGTGGCAGCCGCCGGGGCCACCCGCCGCCGGGCCCCCGTGGTCTGGAGCGGCAAGTCCGACGCCGGCGACGCCGCGGCCATGGGCGGACTGCTCCAGGCCGTCCGCGAGGCCGGGCGCGGGCACGACGAGTACGACGGCGGCGCCACCCAGGTCATCCCGCGCATCGACCTGGCCCACGACCTCGCCGAGGACACCCTCGCCTCGCCGACCGTCATCGGCCAGCGCAGCTACCGCGATCCGGCCGAGACGCGTCCGCTGGCCGCCGTACGGGACCTGCCGTACCAGGAGCCGCCCGGCTCCGGGCCCGGCGCGGACCCGAGGCGGACCGGCCCCGACACGCGCGGACAGGCCTCCTACTACCCCGGCCGCCGGATGAACCTCGGCGTCGTGCTGCTCCCGCTGCGCGTCTTCCTCGGCTTCATCTCCATCTACGCCGGCATGGGCAAGCTGTGCGACCCCGTCTACTTCGACGGCGGCGAGCGCGGCTCCATGGTCACCTGGCTGCACACGCTGAACCCCTGGGCACTCGCCGAGCCGCTGCGCGACTTCGCGCTCGCGCACCCGGTCGGTGCGGGCCTGAGCGTGGCCTTCCTCCAGGTCATCGTGGGTGTGCTGACGGTGTTCGGCCTGTGGCAGCGGTTCGCCGCCTGCTTCGGGGCGCTGCTGTCCGCCGCGCTGCTGATGACGGTGAGCTGGAAGACCGTCCCGGCCTACGACGCGCCCGACATCATCTACCTCGCCGCCTGGAGCCCGCTGATCATCGCGGGCGCCCCGGTCTACTCCCTCGACGGACGGCTCGCCGGGGAGGCCTGGCGGACCCTCGGGCCGCGCTCCGAGATCTGGCGGCTGCGCAGGCGCGTCCTGCGCCGCGGGGCCGTCATGGCCACCGTCGTGTGCGGGCTCACCCTGCTCGTCGGCTCGCTCCTCGGCGGCGCCGTCCGCTCCTCCACCGTCGTCACCGTCCCCGGGCCGGGCGAGGCCCCCAGCAACTACCTGCCGGGCCGTCCGCTGCCGCAGGCGCCGGCCAGGCAGCAGCCCGGTCAGCAGCCGTCGACGCCGCCGCCGGCCAAGAAGGCGTCGCCCTCGGCCACCGCGACCGAGCCCGCCGCGAAGTCCGGGAAGACCGCATCGGGCGCACCCTCCCGGGGCACCTCCGGGACGCGCTCCGAGTCGCCCACCGCGACGCGCGGCACCACCGGCAAGCAGACCCCGCGCAGCACGCCCCGGCAGTCCTCCTCCCCGAGGCAGCCGTCCTCCTCCGGGAGCACGGGGGGCGGGGCTCCGGCAGCGAAGCAGCCGGGCCTGATCGGCGGCCTCATCGGCTGACACCGGGACAGGGAAGCGGGGGCCCGGCGCGCGCGAGCGTGCCGGGCCCCTCCGCGTGTGCCGGGCGCGCGTAGCTGCGTAGCCGCGTAGCCCGTAGCTCCCAGCCCGCAGCCCGCAGCCCGCAGGTCCGTGAAGGGCTTCAGGGGCCCTTCTGCGCCGCCAACTCCCGTGCGGCCTCGGTGAGGTCCTTCGCCGTGTCGATCGCCCGCCAGTAGGCCCCCTGGGGCAGCGGGAAGCCCGCGAGGCGCCGCTCACGGGCCAGGCGCGGGAACGTCGTACGCTCGTGGTCCCCCAAGTCCGGGAGCAGTGCGGAGAATTCGGCGCTGAAGACGTACACCCCGGCGTTGACGAGGTAGGGCGACGGCGGGGCCTCGATGAAGTCCAGCACGTGCCCGAACTCGTTGGTCTCCACGACCCCCCACGGGATCCGCGGCCGGGCCAGCGCCAGCGTGGCCACCGCATCCCGCTCGGCGTGGAAGGCGGCCATCTCGCGGAGCGAGAAGCGGGTCCAGACGTCGCCGTTGGTGGCGTACCAGGCCCGGTCGGGGTGCGGGAGGCTGCGGGCGGCGTACTTGAGGCCGCCGCCGCGCCCCAGCGGCTCCTCCTCGACCACCGTGGTCACGCGGAGCGGCAACCGGGCCCCGGCCAGCCACTCCTGGAGCACCTCGGCGAGGTGCCCGCAGGAGACCACGGCGTCGGTGACGCCCTCGGAGGCCAGCCAGGCCAGCTGGTGCCCGATGATCGGCAGCCCCGTCCCCGGGATCTCGACCATCGGCTTCGGACGGTCGTCCGTGTACGGGCGCAGCCGCGAACCCTGGCCGCCCGCCAGGACGACGGCCTGGGTGGGGGCGGCGGGGAACGCGGCTGCGGGGGGAGCGGGCGGATCGGATCGGTGGTCGTCGGTCATGGCGGCCAGCGTAGGGACGTGACGTGTGTCAGCCCATGGAGGCGACGCCGGTGGCGTACGAGGTGTCGCAGACGGGGCGGGCGAAGGACTGGGCCTTCGTCGGGCCGTACGCGTCGACGGCGGCCCGCCCCAGCGCCCGCGCGATCCCCACGCAGTGCTCGGCGAGCGAGGGTCGCCGGTTCACCTCCTGCTGGAGGTGGGTGAGGACGTCGTCCGGCCGGCCGCCCTGCTGCAGCTCGCCGACGAGCTGATCGCGCAGCACGTCGTGCGCGGCGCGCGGCTTCGCGGGGACGGAGACGTCCTCGGCGGAGGCGGTCAGGACCTGGGAGGACGAGGTGTCCGCCCAGGGGACCATGGTGACCGCGAGAGTCCCGGACAGGACCAGGACGACGGGCAGGACCAGGGCGAGGGAACGGCCGATACGGCGGGCAGTGTGGGTCACGAGGGCGAGAGTAGCGCTCGGTGAAGATTTGGCGACATTTAGTCACCCTGTCGGGGGATGGTTCGACGTGGTTTTTCGAATTGGGGGTTGACGGTTGGGGCCGAATGGCCCGATCTGGCGGGGTTCGCGCAGGGGTTCCCGCAGGGTTCGCGCCGGGCAACGGACGCCGGAGGGGCGCCCCTTGACGGGACGCCCCTCCAACCCTGCTGAAACCCGCGGGAGCTGCTGGGCCGCCTAGTGGGACAGCCGCTCGCCGGAGGAGGTCGAGAAGACGTGGATCTCGTCCGCGCGCGGGACCACGTGGAGGCTGGAGCCCTTCTCCGGGACCTGGCGGCCGCCCACGCGGACCACGAGGTCCTGCGAGCCCTCGGCGGACGCGGTGGAGCCGTAGACGTAGCCGTCGGCGCCGAGTTCCTCGACGACGTTCACGACGATGGTCAGACCGCCGGTCTCGGCGACGTCGAAGTGCTCCGGGCGGACGCCGACCGTGACGGTGCGGTCGCCCGCGTCGGCCGCCGCGGACAGCGCCTCGCGCGACACCGGGACGACGCTGTCGCCGAACTTCACGCCGCCGTCGGTGATCGGGACCTCGACCAGGTTCATGGCCGGGGAGCCGATGAAGCCGGCGACGAAGAGGTTTGCGGGACGGTCGTACATGTTGCGCGGGGTGTCGACCTGCTGGAGCAGCCCGTCCTTCAGGACGGCCACGCGGTCGCCCATCGTCATGGCCTCGACCTGGTCGTGGGTGACGTAGACGGTGGTGATGCCGAGGTCGCGCTGGAGCGCCGCGATCTGCGTGCGGGTGGAGACGCGGAGCTTGGCGTCGAGGTTCGACAGGGGCTCGTCCATCAGGAACACCTGCGGCTTGCGCACGATGGCGCGGCCCATGGCGACGCGCTGGCGCTGACCGCCGGAGAGCGCCTTCGGCTTCCGGTCGAGGTACTGGGTGAGGTCGAGCATCTTCGCCGCGTCCTCCACCTTCTTGCGGATGGTGGCCTTGTCCTCACCGGCGATCTTGAGCGCGAAGCCCATGTTGTCGGCGACGGTCATGTGCGGGTAGAGCGCGTAGTTCTGGAACACCATCGCGATGTCCCGGTCCTTGGGCGGCAGGTGCGTGACGTCGCGGTCGCCGATGCGGATGGCGCCGCCGTTGACGTCCTCCAGGCCGGCGAGCATGCGCAGCGAGGTGGACTTGCCGCAGCCGGACGGGCCGACGAGGACGAGGAACTCGCCGTCGTGGATCTCCAGCTCAAGCTGGTCGACGGCCGGCTGGTCGCCGCCGGGGTACAGCCGGGTCGCCTTGTCGAAAGTGACAGAAGCCATGGTGATGAATCCCTTCTACCGGCAGGAACGTGCCGGACGATCCGAGTGGAAGGTCTAGTCCAGTAATCGGACTCCGCATGACGCTACCCGTTCCGGGTGCCTCCTGTCAGTACCCGGGGGGTGCGTCGGTGCTCACGCGGGCGGGTTCAATGCGATGGCCCGGGGATTCGCGTGCTGTGTAGAGTGATGGCGGCTTCGCGCGGAGTAGCACGCGGGCCCGCCGTGCCTCCTTAGCTCAGTCCGGCCAGAGCAACGCACTTGTAATGCGTAGGTCGTCGGTTCGAATCCGACAGGGGGCCCCACACAGCCCCAGGTCCCGATCTTCGTGACCTGGGGCTTTGCGTTTACCGGATCTTGCGACGGCGCCGTGCGCGTGCCGCTCGGGTCCTCTCGGTCTCAGTTCTGGTCTCAGACGTGGGGTTCGGGCCGGGCATGAACGTCTCGCCCATCCGGCGCATGGCCTCGCGCGAGAGCTCGGAGCGGCCCTTCACGTACCGCCTCGTCTGGCTGATCTGGGTGTGCCGAAGGATCTCCATGATCGTCGGCATGTCCACGCCCAGCTCGTTCAGGATCGTCCCGGCCGTGTGACGGCTCCCGTCGTGCTGTCGACGATCACTGATGCCCACCTCGTCGAGCAGCTCCTTGAACTCGGCCCAGTCGGCCCGCGGGTCCAGCGGCCGGCCGTCGGGCCGGGTGAACACCGCGCCGCACTCCTCCCACATCTCGCCCGCGGCCTGCCGCTGCTCGTCCTGCTTCGCCCTGTGCTCCAAGAGGTACGGCAGGAAGGGCGGCGGGATCGGTACGGGGTTCTGGCTCTTCTTCGTCTTGGGCCGGGTGAAGGCCAGGCCCCCGCCCTTCCGGTCGGGGCAGGAGCTGGCGTGCCGGCGGCAGGTCTTCGCGCACGGCTTCGGGCAGCCGCGCTTGTAGCCCTTGTGCGCCGAGCAGTCGGGTGGGCAGGGGTCGAACCGGTGGAGCCGGGCGCCGCAGGCGCGCGCGTCCTTGCAGCCGTGCTTCCAGGTGAGTCGCTGGAGCTGCCAGGCGGGGTGGAACAGGCCCTGCTCCAGGTCGACGTACTGCCAGCGCAGCCCCAGGGCCTCGCCTTGCCTGAACCCCATACCGACACCGATGGCCCACCGCATGAACGTGGGCCGCTGCGCGGCGGCTGCGAGGAAGGCCTTGGACTCCTCGCGGGAGAACGGGTTGGCTTCGGTCTCGTCGACGGACGGCGGGTCGACGAGCGTGGCGACGTTCTCGTTGATGATCCGGCGACGGTGGGCGATCTTCAGGGCGCGGGACAGGATCCGGTGCACCTTGACGACGTGCGACGGTGCGTGCCCTTCGTCGAGCATGACCGCGTACATGGCCTCCAGGTGTTCGGGCGCGAGCTTGTCGAGACGGTGCTTGCCGACCCCGGGGATGATGTCGTTGCGGGTCTTCGACCAGTAGTCGTCCAGGGACCGCGGCTTCAGCTTCAGGCTCGCGATCGTCGTCAGGTACGTGTCCATCCACTGGGCGACGGTCGGCTTCCGGCCCGCTTTCGTGGCCCGGCCCTCGTCGCGCTGCTTCTCCAGCTCGCGGACCTTCCTGGCGACCTCCGGTTGGGTCCTGGCCCGACGGTGCCGGCGGTCGGGACCGCCGTCGGACTTCACGCCCATCGTGACGCGGCCGTGCCACCACCCGTCGCTGCCCAGGTAGATGGACGACTCCATGTTCGGCTTGCGGGGACTCATGAGCTCCTCCATGCGGAAGGCGGCCCCCGGGGATGTCCCCGGGGGCCGCCTGTGGCTGCGCTGAGATCAGACGGACTGCGGCTGGAGCTGGGCGGCGAAGGCGTCGAGATCGGCTCGGCGGATGCGGCGGGCCCGGCCCAGCTTCACGAAGGGCAGCTCGCCCGTGGCCATCAACTCGTAGACGGTGGAGCGGCCGAGCGAGAGCAGCTCGGCGGCTGCCTCAACCTTGTAGAGCACCCGGTCGATGGGCTGTGCGGCGGTGGTCACTGCTCATGTCTCCTTGGTGATCGAGCGTGGGCCGTTCCCGGCCCCTGGGGATCCGCAACAGCCGCAACACCGCAACATGCCTGGTCAGAGGCGTGTGTTTGTTGCGGATCGCGGATTTGTTGCGGATGGGCGCCGCCACACGTCGGTGCGGCGGCGCCCACGGGGCTGCACTGGTCAGCCAGCGATGTGGAGCGGGAGTGTGGCGGTTTCCGGGGGCGTGTTGCGGATGCCGGTGGGGGTATCCGCAACGGATTCACCCCCTGTGACCTGCGATGTTGCGGATGTTTTGGATGTTGCGGACCTGAGCGGGGGCAGGGGGCAGTAACGGGTCCAGGCGTCGGAGAGGTCGTCGGCGAAGTAGCCCTTGGGGGTCCCGGAGGGCAAGCGGAAGGTTCGGGGCTTGATGGGCTTGTTCGCCGGGGTGACGTACTGGCCGAGCATCTTGGCCAGGGTCCGGGAGGTGATCGGCCGGTCGTCGAGGTCGGCCCAGGGGGAGTCGTCCAGGGTGAGGAGGCATTCGAGGATCACGGCGGTGGGCATGCGGTCGGCTCCGCAGAACACCTTGTCCCGCAGGTCGGTCAGCAACCGGATCCCGAGGGATGCCTCCTCGCTGTCGTGCGCGGCGTTGATCAGCTCCACGCACGCGGCGCGGGCCCGCTCGGGCCAGGCCCCGCCGGCAGCGTCGGCGACGGCGAGGAGGGGCTCCCACACGTCGGCGGGCCGGTCGGTGACGCCTTCGGGCATCTCGGGCCAGGCGTCGGAGACCTGGTCGCGGACGGTGTCGGCCCACTGGGCGAGGCGGTCGCGTAGGGCGTGGCCCTGCTTCTCGTGGGTGCGCCGACGGTAGGGCTCGCACGTCTCGTTCGGGGCGCGCTTGCGCATGCGGATGATGACCGAGCGGGTCAGGATTGTGTCGGGCAGGGATCCGAGGCCGGCCATGGCGACGGCGCAGAACGAGGAGAACCAGCCCGCGGTCTGGTTGGCGCCTTCGCCGACGCAGCGCAGGGAGTTCCCGCCGCGCCGGTAGCCGGAGTTCAGGAACCCGCGCACGGCTTCGTTGTCCCCGGCCTTGGGGCCGAACACGGTGTCGATCTCGTCGAAGAGCAGCGTCGGGGGCCCTTCGGGGGCATCGACGAGGCGGAAGAGCGCGTTCGGGGATGCGTTGACCGTGGTCGCGGCCCGAGGGGTCAGGGTCTCGATGATCTCCAGCGCCCGGGACTTCCCCGACCCCGGCTCCGGGGACAGGAACGCGATGCGGGCCGTCCCGTCGAACGCGTCGATCAGGTGGGCGTGCGCATCCCACAAGGCCACGGCGACGTAGGCGGCTTCCCTGGGGAAGACGTTGAACCTGCGGTGGAAGGCTTCCACCTCGTCGAGCAGGGCGGCGCCGTCGATGGGCTCGGGCATGGCTGTTTCCCTCCGGGCGGGAACGGTCGGGGTGCGGGATGGGTCGGCCGGGTGCCGGTCATGGCGAACAGCAGAAGGGACGCCTTCGGCGACGCCCTTCGAGGCGCCCACAGCGGTCCCCGGCGGGGCGTGTTCCGCGGCTCCGGGCTGGTGGGTGGTGGGCGTGGGGCTTTTCAGGTCGAGGGGTTCGGGGTGGCTCATGCGGCGGCCGGCCGCGGGCGTGCGGTGCGCAGGGACCAGTCGAGTGCGCTGCGGATCGTGGTGCGGCACTCGGCCGGCGGCAGATCCGCCGCTTCCCCTGCGACCTGAAAAGCCTCCTCAACCACGTGCCGGGGGAGGTCTCCCCACGCGACGAACCGCCCCACGGCCCGTACGGACTTCAGGAGCTGGTCGTTCCTGCCACCCTCGGTGGTGCCTGCCACGGCGGCCGTCTCGCGCTCCAGCACCACATCGGCCAGACGCCGGCCGCTGGTGTGCGCGGGGGTGAGGGCGGCCGGGGCGGCAGCGGGCTGGGGCGTGAGGGCGTCGAGAAGCCACACCGGGAGCGGGGCGGGGGCGATGCTGTCGAGGACGGTGTAGGCGCCGTCGGGGGTGCTGCTGCCGGGGGCGACGACGTAGCCGCCCCAGCCCCGGGTGTCGATGTGCTTGCCGAGCCGTCCCCGGGTGCTGCCGAGACGGGAGCCGTCGGGCTGGGTGAAGTACAGGTGCTGTCCGCCGCGGGCGGTCCGTACCCGGTAGGTGTTGGGGACGGCCTGTCCGGCGCGCTCGCAGAGCGCTTCGAAGAGGGCAACGCCGTCAGGCGTTCCCTTCTCGTCGTTGTCCTTGAGGGTGTCCAGGTCCACCACCAGCAGCCCGGACGGGCCCGTTGCGATCCCGATGTTGTACGGGGCGTGGGTCCAGGCGGCGGCGATCAGGTCGTGATCGGTCGTCGCACGCTGCTCAGGGGTGCGGTGGCCGGTGGCGCAGCGGCCGGTGCCGGGGCAGGACCGTTCGGGGTGTCCGGCGGGCCGCTTGTCCTGCAGGCGCAGGGGAAAGACGTGCCAGCCCCGTTCGGCGGCGCTGATCGCGTGGGCGAGCCGGTTCAGGCCCGCGAGGTCGACCAGTGGGTCCTGTTCTAAGGAGGGCCGGTAGCCCTCTCGCCGGGGGGCGGTGGTGTGGGTCATGCTGGTGACCTCCACAGGTCTGTTGATGGGTTGTGGATGAGGGCGGCCCCGGTTCATTGGCGTGAGAGGGGCCGCCTTCGTTGTGTCTGGTCAGCAGGTGCAGTCGGTGAACTGGCTGGAGCCGTCAGTCCCGCAGCCGCAGCAGTGTGCGAAGGGGGAGGGCTCGCTGCCGTCGGTCGGCGCGCACTGCTCGCAGTCGTCGCTGCCGTCGTACTCGGGGTCGTCGTAGTCCTCGTCGTACATCGGGTGCTCCTCAGTGGCGGGTGTGGTCGGTGGCGACGTCGGTGAGGCGCTTTGCCTCGGCCAGGGTGACAGCGCGGTAGCGGACGGAGACGCGGCATCCGGGTTCGGGGCAGCGGACGGTGTGCTTGCCTGCGAGCAGAGCTACGGCGTCGGAGATGCGGCCGGACAGAGACTCGGGCTTCTGGTCCATGGAGCTCCTTGGTCAGCGGTGGTTGGTGGTTCCGGTGGCGCGGCCGAACATCCCGGCGGCGCTGATGTTCTGCGTGACGTGGATCGGTCCCCTGCCTCGGCCTGCCGTGCGTCCGGTGCGGAGGAGGAGCGGTGCGAAGGTGCCGGCAGCGATGAGGGCGACGGCGGCCCAGAGGGCTTCGGCCATGGCGAGGACTCCGGGGGCGGCGTAGGAGATTCCGAACCCGGCCGCGGCGATGCCGCCGCCGACGGTCGGGGCGAGGAGCGCGGTGGTCTTGGCCCACCGCGGGATCGGCTGCGCGGCCGGCGGAGTCACCGTGGGCATGACCTGGTGGGCATAGGCGAGGGTCCGGGTGCCGTTGGGGAGGGTGACGTACTGGACGCCGGGCGGTATCTCGGCGGGCAGCATCCGCGGCTCGCGAACGGCCGGCGGGTAGAGGATCGCGTCCCTGTACTGGAGCGGCGCCGGGGTGGTCGGGTGGGCGGGTTCGTAGGGCATGGCGGACTCCGGGGAAGACGGACAGGGCCCGAGCCGGGGTGGCTTGGGCCCTGTCTGGGCGGGGTGTCTGGGGTGTCAGGGTGGGTGTCTGGTGGGGGTGTCTGTCGCGTCAGACACCCGTCTGACACCCTTCGCGCGCACGTATGACCTGTGGATTGGGGCTGTTGGCCTGGCAGGGGTGTCAGACGCGTCTGACGCGTCAGGCCGCTACGTCGTAGGGGACGATCCGGTAGCGGCCGACCTCGCTGGTCTCGGCGAGACGTCCGGCCATGACGAACTGGGCGACCTGTCCGGAGACCCAGGAACGGCCCCGGCCGTAGCGGTCGCAGTACTCCATGAAGTCCGCCGGGCCGACCACGTCCCGGCCCTCGTCCTCGAACTCTTCGAGGACTTCCTCCATCGCCGCGCGGGCTTCGGCGGTGCTGATCTTCGGACGCGGCTCGTTGGCCGCCGGGCGGGCGGCGAACTGGACGACCTGCTCGACTGCGGGCAGTTCCTGCTCCGCGTCGATGAACTCTCCTTCTCCGTAGTCCTCGTCCCCGTCGGCTCCGTTGGACGAGTGCTCGTCGTAGTCGTCCTCGCCGGCGTAGTAGCCGTTCTCCTCGTCCTCGTTCGGGCCGTAGCCGTTGGGCATGGTGGTCTCCGGCTGGTCGGTGGTGCCGGGCATCGGGTAGCGGGTGCGGCCGGTGAACGCCCGGTCCGCGGAGCGGGCGGCCGCCCCAGCGGTGACGGGGTCGATCGCAGCCCGGGTGTCGGCGAAGGTGACGACGATCCAGTGGAGGTAGTCGACGCTGGAGAGGTAGTCCCGCATGGGGGTGGCCCACTGGTCGTCGGGGACGCCGTTGGCGACGAGGTAGGAGTAGCCGGGCTTCTTGTCCTTCCACACGTGCGGGGCTGCCCCGGCGTCGAGGACTTCGTCGTCGAGGGCGAAGCGGGCGTCCTGCTCGGTGCGGACTCCGTGGCACCAGGAGGAGCCGAGGGAGGCGCGGGTGTCGGTGGAGACCTGGTTGCCGGAGGCCCGCTGCATCGACAGGACGAGGGAGACGCCGGCGGAGCGGGCTTCCTGGGCGAGGCCGGTGAACACGTCGTCGTCGATCTCACGGATCGTCTTCGCGGCCTCTTCGAACCAGGCCACCAGGTAGGGCATGCCCGGGGCGCCGTCGGCCTGGGTCTCGGCGCAGGCGGGGACCCACTGCTTGTAGCCGTACTTCGCCAGCCACGCCGTCCGGGCCGGGATGACGGCGGTGAGGGCTTTGATCATGGCTTTGGTGGAGGGCATGTCGAGGGCGGCCCAGTCGATCGCGGGCAGGAGCGGGCCGAGGGTCTGCTCCTTCTTCGCCGGGTCCGACGCCCACACGATGACGTCTCGCCGGGTGAGGATTTCCGCGAGGGCGGTCAGGCCGCCCTCGGACTTGCCGGAGCCGGTCATGCCCATGAGCAGGAGCATCATGGCGTTGCGGGCTTCGTCCGGGTCTCCGGGGAACCACATGACCGCCGGGGTGCCGTCCTCGTAGATCCCGACGACCACGGGGGAGCTGATCGACTCCCCGGGGGCGCTGGGGCCGGGGCAGGGGACGGTGTTCTTCAGCAGGTCGAGCGGGACCACGGTCAGCAGGACTCGGGACGCGGAGTCGGGGTTCTCCTGGATCCGGATTGCCGTCTTGGGCACGTCCAGGGCGCCGGCGATGCGGGTCAGGTTCTTCGACACGTCGTCCGGGGTGAGCTCGCCGCGGGGGAGCTGGAGGTCGAAGGAGGCTTTGTTCGGTCCGACTTCCGTGCGGAGGACCTGGGTCTTGGCCAGGCCGACCTTCTCCAGGAACCCACCATCCGCCGACTGACCCGAGCCTTCGACGTTCTTGCGGAGGATCTGGCGAATGTTCCACGACAGGGCGAGCGCGGGGGCACCGATGAAGTACAGCTCCCCCAGCGGCCCCGCCCCGGGGCCGGCGATCGCGGCCGCGGTGAACCAGGTCGATGCGGTGGCGACGGTGACGGCGGAGTGCAGGCGGCGCTGCTGGGTGGTCGACTTGCCCGCCCACCAGGTCAGGCCGGTCAGGGCAACGGAGGCGAGGGTGAGGCCCGCGGTGACGCCTGCCTCACCCGACCAGAAGTAGTGGGCGGGCAGGGAGGCCAGGCCCGTACCGGCTCCGGCGAGCCACGGCGGCAGGTGGGGCTTGGCGCGGTGGAGCAGGTACTCGCCGATCCCGCCGCCCTCGCCGTGGGCGTCGTACTGCTGCCGGGTTTCGTCGGTCGTGGTGGTTCGGGGCATGGTCTGACCTCCCTGCGATCAGGTGTCGGTTAGCCGTTGAAGTCGAAACGGCGGCCCTGACGGGGCCGGCGGTTCGGCGCCAGCTGGGGATCGAACTCCCGCTGGAACGCCGCGTAGGTGGCGGCGAGGTTCTTCGCGGTGCCGAGGGCGTCCTCGGCGGCCTTCTTCATCCGCCGCGACACCCTGCGGGCTCGCGCCCGGGAGCCGAAGGGGCGGCCCTCGGGGTCGGGGATCTCTTTGAGGACGGCGTTGAGCATCTCGGCGGCGTTGGCCAGCTCGAAGGACATCTGCAGGAACAACCCGCGGCCGCCCTCGCAGTAGTTGCGGATGTCCACGTTGGAGAAGAACTCCGGGTCACCCAGCGGGGAGTGCATCCGGCCGCCCCGCTGACCCTGGCCCTGTCCGCCCTGCTGGCCGCGGCCGTTGCGCGGGCCCCCGCCGCCGCTCTGGACGCCTGGGTCGCTGATGTGGAAGTGGTACTCCCGCGACTTGCTGCGGTTCGTCGTCCGCGACCGGCTCGTCCCGCCGGGGGTGCCGGCCGGGCCCGGCTGCTGCCACGGACCCTGCTGCTGGCCGCCGGTGGCGTTCTGCGGACGGCGGGGTCCGGGAGTGCTGCCGTTGTCGGGCATCCAGGTGTTGTTCGACATCAGCGGGTCCCCTCAAGAGTGGTGGCGGGCTTGGTGGAGCGGCGGCTGATCAACCAGATGACCTGGGCAGCGAGCGTGGTCAGCGACCACAGGCCCATCAGCACGGGCACGAACGGCCCGGACCACAGGGCCAGCGAGAACCAGGTGAGTCCGGCCGTGGCGAGGGCGGCCAGGATGGTCAACCACGAGGCCTCAGCGCGGGTCCGGACGGGGCGGCCCTTGGCCTTCCACCCCAGGACCGCCAACGGGACCACGGCGGCCGGGGCCGCGACGAGCGCGGCCCACTGCGTGATCAGGTGAACGACGCCCGCGACGGGCAGCAGCAGGAGCGCGAGGCCGGTCGGGGCCCAGGTGCGGCGGTGCTTCCACACCCAGCGGCCCGTCGCAGCCGTGGCACGGGCGGTCAAGGTCGGCTCCTCGGAGACGACCACGATGACCTGCGGCCCCCGGCGGTGGCCGCGCTGGCGGGGGATGTGAACGGCGGGCGCGGCGCCCTTGGTGGTGTGTGTGCGGGTACGGCGAGACACAGCAGAACTCCTTCAGGCAGCAGTAAGGGTTCGGGCGGCGCGCTGTTCAGGGAAGTCGTGGCAGGCCACGCACATGCCGAGCGAGGTCGGGATCACGTACGGGAGGTGATCGCGGCAGACCGGACACCGCCGGCGGGCGGCATCCGCCTTGGCCAGGGCCGCCCACCGGTTCGGGGTCATCGGCCGCACCGGCTTCGCGAGGTCGATCCGATAGAGGTAGGCGACCAGCGGGCCCCGCCGGCGACGCGGTCGCTCCAGCTGGGCGGCGACGTCCTGGCCGCCGGGCCGCAGCCCGGCGGCACGGAGCTGACGGCGGGTGGCCAGACCGTCGGGGGCCAGGCGCCAGCGGTAGACGGGAAGGGTGCTCATCGGCCGAGGGCCGGAGCGGCGGCGGCGTTGCCGTCGCGGTGCTCCTGGTAGCGGGCGGAGGCCCAGCCCACCGACCAGCCCGACAGCTCCGCGGCGACCCGGACCGGCACCCCGGCCGCGAACGCGGCGGCCACGGTGGCACGCGCCTGCTCCTCCGGCAGCTTCACCGGCGGCGGGCCCGCCGCAAGGAGCGCGGCGCGTTCACGCTCCAGCCGCTCCTGTTCACGAACCTGTTCACGGCGCTCACGCTCGGCCCGCTCCTGGGCCTCCAACTCGCGCTGTTGCCCGGCCTGGCGTTCAAGACGTTCACGCTCGGCCTGCTGCTGTTCACGGATCTGTTCACGGCGTTCAGCCGCTTCCCGCTCCGCCCGCTCAGCAGCCTCCACCCGCTCAGCTGCCTCACGCCGGATCCGGTCCCGCCGGTCAGCCTCCTCACGGGCCAGACGCTCCTCGTGTTCACGCTGTTCACGGGCGATCGCCGCCTCGTGTTCACGCTGTTCACGAGCGGCACGGAGCCGGTTCTCCTCCCGCACCGCCGCCGCCCGATCCCGCCCGTCCTGCTCGGCGCGCTTGCGGGCCTCCACGGCCAGGACTGCGGCGGTCAGGGCCCGCCGGTAGGCGAGGCCGGCTTCCGCGGTGACAATGAGGAGGAGGGGTGCGACGGCGTGCACGGCGACCCCGACCAGGTCTCCGGCCAGGGCGGATACGCCGATGTTCAGGGCGAGGGTCATGGTGCCGGTCATCCACCGCAAAGCGACCGGCCAGGCCCCGCCGTGCCCGCCGAGGCGGGCGAGGACGGAGTCGAGACGGACGACGATGACCACCGCGGCGTCGACGACGAGGGGCAGGATCGGGGCGGTCCACCGCCAGGCGCCCGGTGTGTGGGCGGCCATGAGCGGGGTGACGGTGAGGACGGAGTAGAGCATCGCGCCGCCGACGATCAGCCAGGTGCCGACCGACAGGGCACGCTCGGATGAACGGATCTGAACACGGTTCACGAGACGGCCCCCGCCCGTGAACGCGCCTCGTCCGGGGTGGGGATCGTGGTGAAGCAGATCAGCTTCACGGGGCCGCCGGAGTAGTCGGTCACTGCCTTCATGACGCTGGTGCGGCCGTCACTGTGAACGCTGTGCTGCACCGCTCGGGGGCGGATTCCGAGTGCCTGGCACCAGGTCTCGAACCCGTCGGCGTCGTCGTGGAAGGACAGTTCCAGCAGGTCGGGGTAGACCGTGGAGATCGACACGCACGGCGCCGGCAGATGCCGGTACTCGTTCTCGAAGATGCGCAGCGCCATCAGCGGCGCGGCCATGGCCGAGAGGGGCATCGTCGGCGTGTTCATGCGGCACCGCCCGGCATGTTCACCGCGGCGGCGGCCTGGTTCAGCAGGGTCCGGCGGGCGGCCAGCTTCCTGCGGCGGGCCCGGCGGATACGCCGCTCGTCAAGCTCGGACGGCGCCCGGTCCAGGACGGCGATCTGCGCGTCGAGGAGGTCGACGTCCGCCAGGATCAGCGGCATCTCCCACTCGATCGCGTCCAGCTCCGTGTCCGACGGCTCCAAACCGTCGGACCACGGCGTAACAGTGTCCTGAAGTGCAACGATGGACTTCATTGGGTCTAGCTCCTTCGGTAGAGGAACGGGCCCGAACAGCAGCCCCGGTGTTCCCGCACCGGGGCTGCACGTCGTTGTGGAACAGGAAGAACTCCGGCTCCCCTCAAACCCCGCCCGTACGGCCAGGGGGCCGGACGGGCGGAGGAGGCAACCGGTCCGGCTGAGCCGGAAAGTTGAAGATCGATTTGGTGTCCACTGTTGAGTTCTCAAGGAACCGCCGCTTCCTTCGAGCTGGTCCTTTCGGGGCTCTCCGGGCGCCGAGAGCAGCCCAAAGAAGGCCCTCCCTGGTTCGCTGTCCTGGGACTGCGAACCGCTGTGGATGACTATGGACTCACAGTCCCAGGACTGTCAACAGTCCTGGGACTGTGTTTGACTGGACCCATCGAGAGGAGTTCGCGTGGCACCCAAGTGGCGAGAGCTGGCTGACAAGCTGGCTGAACAGATCAGGCGAGGCGACTACGCCCCTGGCCAGCGGCTACCGCACATCCGGGACCTGGTGGAGGAGGGCGAGGGTTCCAAGTCCACGGTCCACGCGGCGTACAAGGCCCTCGAAGCCGAGGGGCTGGTGACCTCTTCGCGGGGCCACGGGACAGTCGTACGGGAGCAAGCGCCGCTGAAGCGACTCGGCATCGCCCGGTACGACAAGGCGAAGTGGCGGGATGGCGATGAGGTCGCGTTTATCGCCGACCGCGTTGCGTCGGGCCGGGCCTACAAGCGCGGCGAGCAGACGCAGAGCGTCAGCCGTGTGCCGGCGACCCCGTTGGTGGCTGCAGCACACGGTCTTCCCGAGGGGGCTGAGGTGTACGCGCGAGCCCGGCTCGTGATGGAAGGCGACCAGCCGACCCACACGCTGACCAGTTACTACCGGCCCGAACACGTTGAGGGAACGCGCATCGTTGACCCGAGCCCGGGTCCGGCCGGCCGGGGTGGCGGCTTCCGAGTTCTGTACGACGCCGGCTACGAGATCGACCACATGCGTGAGGAGCTGTTTGCGAGGGTTGCCACACAGGAGGAGGCGGCCCTGCTCCAGCTGACGCCTGGTGAGTGGGTCGTTGAACTGCACCGGACCACGTACACGGCGGATGGGACCGTTGTCGAGTTCGCTATTGGCCTGCATGCGGCCACTCGGTTCGCGTGGGCCTACGACTTCCCGGTCCCCGACTCGGCACGGGAGGTAGCGCCGTGATCTCGGTGCAGAACTGGGCCGATGCTGAACAGCTCTGGGACTTCCAGCAGATGCATCACGAGCCGCGGCCTTGCTCTGTGTCCATCGGGTTGGGTAGCCATGACCTCGGAGTTGCTGAAGTCACTGCCGACCTGTACCGGCGCGGCATGATGCCGCTAATCGTCTTCACCGGCGCCACAAGTCGAACGACCCGCGAGCGGATGCCCCGTGGTGAAGCAGAGCACTACCGCGAGCGTGCCGTGAAGCTGGGCGTGCCCGACCACGCCATCCTCGTAGAGCCGCAGGCACGAAACACGGGGGAGAACATTCGCTTCTCTCGATCGCTGCTTGCGGGCCAGGGCGTTCTCGTCGATTCGGTGTTGCTGATCAGCAAGCCCTATGAGGAGCGGCGAGCGTATGCGACGGCCCGCAAGCTGTGGCCGGAAGTAGAGATCGTCAGCGCGTCCGCGCCGATGACGCTCGCGGAGTACGTGGATTCGATCCAAGATCCCCGGCTGGTCCTCGACATGCTCGTTGGCGCCCAACAGCGTTTGCTCATCTACCCGGGTCAGGATTTCATGATCCATCAAGACGTTCCGCTGGGTGTTTCTGCGGCGTTCGAGCGCCTATGCGTCGCCGGCTTCACGAGCCGCCTCATGTCCACGCCATGACGACTCGGGCCGAAGTGCTCTGGACCTACTGCCGAGTTCACCGCCTACCTCGCAAAAAGCTGGTGTCCAGGCCAGGCTAGCGACATAGACTTCACCTCCGAGCGCTTCGGCACGCGCCCACTCCGATGCGAGCGGGTGGCTTGAGAAGGCTCAACAGCAGGAGCTCTTTGCCCTCCGTCTGATAGTTGAGTAGCGGCAAATAGCCCCCACTTTAGGAGGGTGAATGCCCGACGTCGACCCCGTGGGTGAAACTGTCAACTCCGTCGAGGCTGCTGAATCGGTCGGGCAGAGTCGTGCAGTCTATATGCATGATTCCTCCATGGTCCCCGAATTGGCTCAGCTCGCTGACAGTGCCTGTGAGGGCGCGCGGGACGTTCATGAGGTAAGTACTCGTCTGGGAAGAGCTGCAAGAGAACGAGACGTCCTCGCCGAATCATGCGCAGTGCGCGAACTGGCTATAGCCTTCATGCATTGCATAACGCCTCGAGCCCTTGGTTCCGGCAAACCTGGCGCTGATCTCGTTCCACTGGATGGCCCATCTTATCCGAGGGCCCTCCGTGATGCCGACGAAAATGTTCGGATGCTGTGGGGTGCGCTCGCTTCTTCGGTTACCCATCCAGCGGCTAGGGCGCGGTTTGCTGATATTTTGGTTACGCTTCGTTTGATTAAAGAACGCGAAGCTGCCGAAATGGCAGTGCGGGGCTATCTGGACTCAGTGGGTGGAAGTTTTGTGCTTTCTGAGCAGGGTGACGGCTTGATCCGGGCGTGGGGGCTTTCACGGTCCTTCAGTCTCGACTCTCTGGCTAGCCAGATTTCGACAGCCATGTTGGGTATGGTGGAAGGCGCCTTGTCGCGCTGCGAGGACTCTTACGTCGTAACTTATCTGCTCGACGTCTTGGTTATGGCTGAGCGGAAGAAGAAAGGGCAATCGAAGGATTCGCGACTGGATGACTTGCTGGACAGGGCATTGCTGACGTACCCCGATACGAACAGCATTAGCGAGTTGGCCGCCCTTGTACGGCGGCGGGCCGGCTCTGATGAGATGCGCGTTCAACATGCCAGCGAGGTAGAGGTGAGGGCCTCTCTGAATGATGCCGATAAGGCTGTTGACGCAATGATTATCAGAACTCATCTAAACGATGCGGCGTCGAAAGCGCGTCGACTTCGACTGCCAGCATTGGAGGCTCTTGCTGTCTCCCGGCTCCAGGCGGCTCCGCCAGTCGAATGGAAAAGCATTGTAACGGAACATAGAATTCCAAGTATCCTATTTCGGGAGTTTCTTCGCCCATATCGGCGTGTCGATACCTGGGAGGAGGGCCTCGCCGTCTGGTTCGATTCCGACTGTCCCAGTGGCGCCCGTAAGAGAAATGAGGCGGCAGCTCGCGACACGTTGAACCTGTCGCCTATTTCGAGGCTAGCCACTACTATCGTCTTCGGTAGTGGCGACCTTCCGAAGCGTGTGCTGGCAGGGGATGATGACGTATTCCAGCATGAATTGGTTCGCCAAGAAACCATGAGCTTCCGTCTCAATGGAATCATGTTGGCAAATGCGCTCGACCTGCTCAAAAAGCGATTCGGCGTTCCGTCCTGCGGTGAAATAGAGAAATTCCTGGCTGGGGCTGGGGGGCATCCTGCATTGTCTCGCGCCCTGGCGAAGGCGTTGCAACTCTATTGGGTTGGCGAATTCGAAGCAGTCGTTTATCTTTCGGTTCCGAAAGTTGAAGCCGCTGCACGCGCCCTCCTGTTGGAGTTGAACGAGCCAATGTACAGGGCTTCGGTTGGAGATGCTTCTGGGGTATTCCCCGGGCTCGGTACATTGCTAGAGCCCCTACTGGATAACGGATTTGATCCAGATTGGGAGCGGTTTCTCAGGGCGTTTCTGCTGAACGATGGTGAAAACATCAGAAATCTGGCGGCGCACGGCTTCCTAGACGAAGTGAACCGGGAGACAGCAGCGTTGGCCCTGCGCGCCTCTGCCCTAGTGATCCTCATCGCATCGGAAGAGTCTGCGAGCCGCGACAGGGATTTCATTCGGGCTGCATTGGCCGCTCCGGCGGGAGGCCGATCGCGCTCGTGGTGGCAGAGAGCCACGAGCGCGGTCCGGGCCGCGCGGCGCGAGATGCTTCGGTGAAGCTGTGGGTGCTCTTCGAGTGCGGTCTCAGAGGCGGTCTCAATTGATGGCCAACCTGTAGTAGTCCATAACTGTCCGTCAAGATTTGATACCCCAGCCTGAGCAGCAATGAGTGCTTCTGTCGAGGGGCGGCGGATGCTCATGGACAAGGATCTGACAACTTGTAATGCGTAGGTCGTCGGTTCGAATCCGACAGGGGGCCCCACCGGAACCCCGGCTCAGGTACCTGAGCCGGGGTTTTCGCGTTCTCGTGGCCGGTGGGCCCCGCGGTCAGTGGCGGCCCGAGATGCGGTCGGCCAGGCGGGCCAGCGGGGTGGTCGTCGGGCGGTGGGTGGCGGTCTCGCGGCGGTCCGCCTCGCGGTAGGCGGCGTAGAGGGCCTGGACGCCGAGCCAGCGGAAGGGCTCCGGCTCCCAGCGGCGGACGCGGTGGTTCACCCACGGGAGGGCGGTCAGCTCGGTGGACTCGCCGAGGACCAGGTCGCGCAGGGTGCGGGCCGCGAGGTTGGCGGTGGCGACGCCCGAGCCGACGTAGCCGCCGGCCCAGCCCAGGCCCGAGGTGCGGTCCAGGGTGACGGTGGCGCACCAGTCGCGGGGTACGCCGAGGACGCCCGACCAGGCGTGGGTGATCTCCGTACCCGTGAGCTGCGGGAAGAAGGCGGTCAGGAGGGTGGTCAGGGCGGAGACGGTGGCCGGCTGGGTGCGGCCGTCGTTGTCGGTGCGGGAGCCGAAGCGGTACGGGACCCCGCGGCCGCCGATCGCGATGCGGTCGTCGGCGGTGCGCTGGGCGTACATGTACGCGTGGGCCATGTCGCCCAGGAGCGTGCTGTCCGACCAGCCCAGCCGGTCCCAGGTCGAGGGCGGGAGGGGGGCGGTCACGATCATCGAGGAGTTCATCGGGAGCCAGGAGCGCCGCTGGCCCTTGAGGGAGGCGGTGAAGCCCTCGGTGCAGCGCAGCACGTAGGGGGCGCGGACCGTGCCGTACGGGGTGACGGCCCGGCGCGGGGCGATCTCGGTGACGGGCGTGGACTCGTGGATGACCACCCCGAGGGCCTCGACGGCGGCGGCCAGGCCCTTGACCAGCTTCAGGGGGTGGATGCGGGCGCCGTGCGGGCTCCAGCTGGAGCCGACGGCGTCGGCGATGTCGATGCGGGCGCGGGTGGCGGCGGCGTCGTGGAGTTCGCGGTCGGTCTCGCCGAAGGCGAGCTCGTGGGCGTGGAAGGCCTTCAGGCGGCCGAGCTGGGCGGGGGTGCGGGCGACTTCGAGGACGCCGCCGCGGTGGATGTCGGCGTCGATGCGCTCCTTGGCGGCGACGTCGATGACCTCGGTGACGGTCTCGTTCATGGCGTGCTGGAGGCGGCGGGCGGCCTGGTGGCCGTGGAGGGCGGCGTAGCGGTCGCGGCCGGCGATGCCGTTGTAGAGCCAGCCGCCGTTGCGGCCGGAGGCGCCGTAGCCGCAGAACTTCTGTTCCAGGACGGTGATGCGGAGGTCGGGGGCGGCGCGCTTCAGGTAATAGGCCGTCCACAGGCCGGTGTAGCCGCCGCCGACGATGACGACGTCGGCCGTGGTGTCGGTGGTGAGGGGTGCGCGGGGTGGGGCGTCCGGGGTGTTTCGCGCGTTTCGCGTGGTCGCGTACCAGAAGGAAATGCCGCCGTTGATCGTCATGGGGGAGTTGGTACACCCCGGTCGGGAAGGCTGTCCACGGACGGGATGTCGTGCGTGTGGGCCGTGCGGCAGACGGGATGACTGGTGCGGGGCCCGGTGTGCCGGGTGCTGGCCGGACCGCGCGCCTCAATCGCCGGCGGGGCCGGTTGCCCTGCGGGCTGCTTGGCCGGGGCCGGTGTGCCGGGCTCTGCCCGGACCCGCGCCTCAATCGCCGGCGGGGCTGGGGGTGGTGCGGGCCCGTTGGTGGGGGTCGGTGCGTGGGGACGGGGCGGGGTGTCTCCTCGGCTCGGCGCGTGCGGGCTCTTCTCGGTTGTGCAGGGTGGTTGCGCGCTCGTCCTGCGGGGACACCCCGCCCCGTCCCCACTCCCCTCACGCCGTCGAAGCCCGGCCCCACCCTTTGAGCCCCGCCGGCGTTTGAGGCGGCCCGTCTGGGGAGGGGGAGGTCGCCGCACACCGCCGGCCCACCCTGGAGGGAAGCCGCAGTGGCTACCGTCGGGGGATGGGTGAGATCGAGGTTCCGGACGGGCGCGCCCGGGAGCCGTGGCTGGCGATCGACCCGAAGCCGCTGGCGGGCGATCCGGGATTCGAGCTGATGCCGGCGATCATCCACAACTTCCGGGCCGAGGACGTGCGGTGGCGGTTCGACCTGCTGACCGAGGCGGCGGGGCTGGACCGGGAGCGGGCGCGGGCCTGGACGCTGGGGCGGGTGCTCCAGAACTGCCTGTGGGACGTGGAGGACGGGGAAGAGCGCCTGGACGAGGACCAGTTGACGGTCGTCGAGGTGCTGCGCCCTCGTTCTAGGCTGCGGGCATGATCCGTAGCGCTGAAGTCACCGACGTCCCCGCCATCCGCGCGATGATCCGCGAGCTCGCGGAGTACGAGAAGGTGCCGCACGAGGCCCGGGCCACCGAGGAGCAGTTGCGGGAGGCGCTGTTCGGGGCGCGCCCGGCGGTGTTCGCGCACGTCGCGGAGACGGAGGACGGGGAGGTCGTCGGCTTCGCGATGTGGTTCCTCTCCTTCTCGACGTGGCGCGGGGTGCACGGGATCTACCTGGAGGACCTGTACGTACGGCCGGGCGTGCGCGGTGGCGGCCACGGCAAGGCACTGCTGCGGGAGCTGGCGCGGACGTGCGTGGAGCGGGGCTACGAGCGGCTGGAGTGGGCGGTGCTGAAGTGGAACGCGCCGACGATCGCCTTCTACGAGGCCTTGGGCGCGCGGCCGCAGGAGGAGTGGTCGGTGTACCGGCTGACCGACGGGGCGCTGGCGGAGCTGGGCTCGTAGCGGGGGCGGGTCAGGGTTCCAGGACGACCTTGCCGGTGGTGGCGCGGGTTTCCAGGGCGTGGTGGGCGGCGGCGGCCTCGGCGAGCGGGTAGCGGGTCAGGGCCGGGCGCAGGCGGCCGGCGGCGGCCTCGGCGAGGGCGCGGGTCTCCAGGACGCGCAGCGGGTCGGGGGCGCCGACCCGCTGGAGCATGGCCGGGCCGAGGACGCCCTGGGTGGTGATGCCGCGGGCGGTGAGGTCGGCGCGCTCGGGGCCGGTGAGGTCGAGGGGGCCGCCGGACCAGCCGAAGACGAGGTGCCGGGCGCCGGGGGCGAGCAGGCCGAGGGCGGTGCGGGCGATTTCGCCGCCGACCGGGTCGAAGAGGAGGGTGGCTCCGCCGGGGTACTGGGCGCGTACGGCGTCGGGCCAGCCGGGGGCGGTGTAGTCGAGGGCGAGGTGGGCGCCGTTGGCGGCGGCGCGGGCGGTCTTGGCGGGGCCGCCGGCGAGGGCGATGACGGTGGCGCCGGCGTTCACCGCGTACTGGACGAGCAGGGTGCCGATGCCGCCCGCGGCGGCGGGCACCAGGGCGACGGAGTCCGGGCCGAGGTCGGCGAACTGGAGGATCCTGAGGGTGGTGCGGCCGGTGCCGATCATGGCGACGGCTTCGGCGGGGTCGAGGCCGGGCGGTACGGCGTGCAGGCGGTCGGCGTCGGCGACGGCGTACTCGGCGTAGCCGCCGGGGACGAAGCCCAGGTGGACGACGACGGAGCGGCCGAGCCAGGTGGGGTCGGTGCCCGGGCCGAGGGCGTCGACGGTGCCGGCGACCTCGCGGCCGGGGACGGTGGGGAGCTCGGGGAGCGGGGCGGGCGGGCCCTGGACGCCCTGGCGGAGGCTGGTGTCGAGGAGGTGCACGCCGGCGGCGGCCACGGCGATGCGGACCTGGCCGGGGGCGGGGACGGGGATGTCCGTGCGCTCGTAGGAGAGGTTCTCGGCGGGGCCGAAGGCGTGCAGGCGGATGGCGCGCATGGTGGTCATGGCGACCACGGTGCGACCTCAAGCGGGGTTGAGGTCAAGGGCGGCCGTTGTCGGCTGTTGTCAGTGGGCTGGTTCACGATGGGGGGATGGTGCGAAAAGGGCAGCAGGCGCAGCAGCAGGTGACGGTGAAGGCGGCGCGGCGGCCGGAGCTGCGGCTGCCGGAGCTGACGGCGTGGGCGGGGGACGGGCTGGAGCCGGACGGGGACTACGACGGGCTGGAGTTCGCGGACCTGGACCTGGCGGGGCAGGAGGGGATCGGGGCCCGGTTCATGGACTGCGCGGTGCGGCGGTGTGCGCTGGACGAGGCGGGGCTGGCGAAGGCGCGGATCCTGGACTCGGTGCTGGAGGGGGTCCGGGGGGTGGGGACTGATTTGTCGGGGGCGTCGCTGCGGGACGTGGAGCTGGTGGACGCGCGGCTGGGCGGCGTGCAGATGCACGGGGCCGTGCTGGAGCGGGTGGTGGTGCGTGCGGGCAAGATCGACTACCTGAACCTGCGGAAGGCGCGGCTCAAGGACGTGGTCTTCGAGGGGTGCGTGCTGGTGGAGCCGGACTTCGCGGGGGCGGTGCTGGAACGGGTGGAATTCCGGGACTGCGGGCTGCGGGGGGTGGACTTCAGCGGGGTCCGGATGGCGGATGTGGATCTGCGCGGGGTCTCCGTGCTGGAGATCGCGCGGGGGGTGGATGCGCTGGCCGGGGCCGTGATCAGTCCTGGGCAGCTGTTCGAGCTGGCTCCGGCGATGGCTGCGCAGCTGGGGGTGCGGGTGGTCTCGTAGCCTGCGGCGCCGTTGCCGGGGCGCTGCCCCGCACCCCGCGTCTCAAATGACGGCGGGGCTGGAGTGGCGGGGCCGGGGGCCGGGGCGTCTCCCGGCACCCCGCGTCTCAAATGACGGCGGGGCTGGAGTGGCGGGGCCGGGGGCCGGGGCGTCTCCCGGCACCCCGCGTCTCAAATGCCGGCGGGGCTGGAGTGGCGGGGCCGGGGGCCGGGGCGTCTCCCGGCACCCCGCGTCTCAAATGACGGCGGGGCTGGAGTGGCGGGGCCGGGGGCCGGGGCGTCTCCCGGCACCCCGCGTCTCAAATGCCGGCGGGCCTGGAGTGGCGGGGCCGGGGGCCGGGGCGTCTCCCGGCACCCCGCGTCTCAAATGACGGCGGGCTGGAGCGGCCGCGCCGGGAGCCGGGTGCGCCGATGGCCAGGCGGGTATGGCGGGTGGTGGGTCTTCACCCGGTCGGGCCAGGTGGAGACGGGCGGCTGCGGCGAATGGCTGAGCACCCGGATATCCGGACGGGCGGTCATCCGAGGAGGTGCCTAACCTCGCAGGCAGCACATCGGTACACGAGGCCTGTGGAGGTGTCATGTCCCATCGCCGTCGCCGCCGCTGGCTGGCGGGCGCCTGCGCCAGTACGGTCGCCGTCGGCCTGCTTGTCATGGGGGGCGTGCTCGGCACACCGCCGCCGCGGGAAGGGTCCGGGGGCGGCGCGGGGCCGGAGGCCGCCGGGGTCGCCGTGGGCGCCTACCTCCACTACGGCTCGCCCGGCGTCGAGCGGATGCGGGAACTCTCGCGCTGGCTCGGCGGTACCGAGCTGCGCGCCGGGCACACCTATCTGCCCGGCGACACCTGGGCGAACATCGAGGGGGCTCCCGACTCCCTGCGCAGCTGGGCACGGTGGCGCAACGAGAGGGCCGATCGGCTGTTCGTCCTGAACGTGCCCATGCAGGAGCGCAACGAGGCCGGTGTCCCCGACGGCCGGGTCGCGGAGCTGATCCGCTCCGGCGCCCAGGGTGCGAACGACCACCACTTCCAGCGGCTGGCCAGGCGACTGGTCGATCTCGGGGTGCCGGACACGGTGATCGTGCTCGGCTGGGAGATGAACGGCTTCAACTACACCCACCGTTGCCGTCCCGACCCCGAGAACTGGAAGACGTACTGGCGGCGCATCGTGGCCGCCATGCGTTCGGTGGAGGGGCAGCGGTTCCGTTTCGACTACGCCCCCAACCGCGGGGGTGACGCGATCGCCTGGACCAGCTGCTATCCCGGCGACGACGTGGTCGACGTCCTCGGTATGGACTCCTACGACCAGGAGCCCGGCCGTACCTTCGACGAGCAGGTCACCCAGCCCTACGGACTCCAGCAGCAGGTCGACTTCGCGAAGGCGCACGGCAAGCGGATCTCGTACCCCGAATGGGGGCTGTTCCGGCACGGCGACAATCCCGAGTACGTGCGGCGCATGCTGGCGTGGTTCGCCGAGCACGAGCCGCTCTACCACAGCATCACCGACTACTGCCCGCACGGCGTGTGGCAGTGCGGGCAGAACCCGCGTTCCACACAGGTGTTCCGGGAGTTCCTGTCCGCCTCGGACGGCGCCTCCTCGGACAGCACCGCCCCCGATCCGGCCCGGTGACCCGCGCCGCCCCTGAAAGAAAGAGACGGCCTACGCCGGGACGCGGGGGAAGCGGGCCTGGAGGGTCCAGATGGCGGGGTTGTCGGCGAGGCCGTCGTGCATGTCGATCAGGTCCGCGATGAGGTCGTGCAGGAAGTCGCGGGCCTCGCGGCGCAGCAGGCGGTGGCTGAAGGTCAGCGGGGCCTCCTCGGCGGGCATCCAGTCGGCCTCGACGTCGACCCAGCCGAAGCGGCGCTCGAAGAGCATCCGGTCCGTGGACTCGGTGAAGTCGAGCTCGGCGTACTGCCGGTTGGCGGAGCGGTTGCCGCGGGGGTCCTTGTCGAGCTGCTCGACGATGTCGCACAGCGCCCAGGCGAAGTCCAGTACGGGCACCCATCCCCAGGCTGTGGACACTTCCCGGTCCGCGTTGGTGTCGGCGAGGTACACGTCCCCGCAGAACAGGTCGTGCCGCAGGGTGTGGACGTCCGCGGAGCGGTAGTCGGTCTGCGGGGGGTCCGGGAAACGCCGGGAGAGGGAGTAGCCGATGTCGAGCACGTAGCCGATGGTGTCACGGGTGCCCGGGGCCGCTCACCTCCGGTGTCAGGGGAGGAGGCGCTGTTCCTTGGCCACCGAGACCGCGCCCGCGCGGGTGTCGACGCCGAGCTTGTCGTAGATGCGGCCCAGGTGGGTCTTGACCGTGGCTTCGCTGATGAACAGGGCGCGGGCGATGTCGCGGTTGCCGAGGCCGCGGGCCAGCTGGCCGAGGATGTCCAGTTCGCGGTCGGTCAGGGTGGGGCGGGCGCCGCGCATGTGGGCCATCACCCGGCTGGCGACCGGGGCGGACAGGGTGGTGCGCCCTTGGGCCGCGGAGTGGATGGCGGCGAAGAGCTCCTCGGGGCGTTCGGCCTTGAGGAGGTAGCCGGTGGCGCCCGCGCCGATCGCCCGGGTGATGTCCGCGTCGGTGTCGTAGGTGGTGAGGACCAGGACGTGCGGGGGCCGGGGGAGCGCCGTGATGCGCCGGGTGGTCTCGACGCCGTCGATGCCCTCGCCCAGCTGGAGGTCCATCAGGACCACGTCGGGGTGGAGCTTGGCGGCGAGGGCGACGGCCTCCTCACCGCTGCCCGCCTCGCCCACGACCTCGATGTCCGGCTCGCTGCCGAGCAGGGCCAGGAGTCCGGCGCGGACCACGACGTGGTCGTCGCAGAGGAGGATCGTCGTCATGGGGCCGGCTCCAGGGGGATGGCCGCGGAGAGGACGGTGCCCTCGCCCGGCGTGGATTCGAGCGTCAGGGTGCCGCCGAGCTGGCGGACGCGGGCCCGCATGGCCGGGAGGCCGTGCCCGCGTTCGGCGGTGTCGGTGCGGGGCTCGGCGAAGCCGTGGCCGTCGTCGGCAATGTCCAGGACGACCTGGTCGCCCAGGAAGCTCAGGGTGAGTGCGGCCGTACGGGCGCCGGAGTGCTCGCGGACGTTGGCCAGTGCGCCCTGGGCTATGCGCAGCAGGGCGGACTGGACGCGGTCCGGGAGCGGGGCCGCCGTGCCTTCGAGGTGGAAGCGGACCTCGATGTCCGGGCCGGCGTCCAGGGAGCGCAGGGCGTCGGCGAGCCCGGCGCCGTCCGCGAGCTCGGCCGGGGCCAGGTCGTGGACGAGCCGGCGGGCCTCGGCGAGGCCGCGTGCGGCGATGCCGGTGGCGGTACGCACGTGCGCGCGGGCGGTGGCCGGGTCGGTGTCCCAGGTGCGGTCGGCGGCCTGGAGCAGCATCTGCTGGCTGGAGAGGTTCTGGGCGAGGGTGTCGTGGATCTCCATCGACAGCCGCTGCCGTTCGGCGAGGGTGCCTTCACGGCGTTCGGTGGCGGCGAGTTCCCGGCGGGTGCGGATCAGGTCGTCGATCAGGGTCCGCTGGGCCTGGGCCTGGCGTTCCATGTGGACGAAGACGGCGGTGGCGAGGGCGGCGACGGCGGGCGGGGCCAGCAGCAGGTTGGGGTCGAAGGACTTGGCCAGCTGGAGCTGGGCGATCACCACGAAGCCGGTGAGGAGGGCCACCAGCACGATCGCGGCGCGCGGCGGGAGGGTGCGCAGGGCGGTGAAGAACAGCGGTACGGCGCACCAGGCGAAGCTCGGCGCGAGGACGACCAGGACCACCCAGGTGGTGACGACCAGGCCGAGCCACAGGAGCCGCCGGGCGGTGGGGGCGGCGCCGAGCGCGGGGCCGAGTACGTAGAGCAGGGCCAGGGTGATGCTGAGGGCGATGATCCACGGGGTGCGGGGTTCGCCGGGGTGACGCAGCAGGAAGCGGACCACGGAGGCGCCGAGGAGCAGGAAGAACGCGGTGTGCGCGACGGTGGCCAGCGTTCGGGTGTCGTCGCGCGGCGGGGCGGGTTGCACGGGGTGCACGGGGTGCTCCTCGGTCCGGGGCATGCGTCCATTGTCGGCTGCGGCGCCGTTGCGGGGGCGCTGCCCCCGGGCCCCCGCGCCTCAATCGCCGGCGGGGCTGGAAGGGCCGGAGGGGCCGGCGGCCTTGGCCAGGAAATACCTCGCCGGGGGCGGTGCGCATCGACCGATCGGATGACCCGGGGGTCCGCCGGTGCGGTGGGCGGGGCGAGCCGGTACGGGGACGGGGTGGCGGGGGGTTCGGGGACAGGCTTGGAGCAGTGAAGGAGCCGGTCCGACCGGCCCGGACCGACCCGATGCCGTCACGTGCCACCGTGCCGTGTGCCACCGTTCTCAGGAGCAGAGATGAACACCCGCACCCGCGTTCTCACCGGTACCGCCCTCGCCGTCGCCCTGGGCGCCGGAGCCCTCGGTGCCGTGAGCGCCAGCGCGACCCCCGCCACCGACACCGCTTCGGCCTCCGTCGCCGCGGCCTCGTCGAAGAAGGACGGACCGAGCGACAAGAACTTCACCACGACGACGCACCTCACCGTGGACGCCGCGACCCGCGCCGCCCAGGCCGCGCTCAAGGCCGCCCAGGCCGAGAACCAGAAGGTGACGGTCGCCGTCGTCGACCGCAACGGCAACACCATCGTCACCCTGCGCGGCGACGGCGCCGGCCCGCAGTCCTACGAGTCGGCGGAGCGCAAGGCCTTCACCGCCGTGTCCTGGAACGCCCCGACCTCGGTGCTCGCGGGCCGCCTCGCCCAGACCCCGAACCTGAAGGACATCCCCGGCACCCTCTTCCTCGGTGGCGGCACCCCGGTCCAGGCCGACGGCGCGCCCGTTGCGGGCATCGGTGTGGCCGGCGCCCCGAGCGGTGACCTGGACGAGAAGTTCGCCAAGGCGGGCGTCGACGCGCTGGGCAGGTAATCCGCGCTGTACTCGCGCGTTTCGACAACGCGGCGAGGTGCCGTGCCGGGCAAGCCGGGCCCGGCCTCATCGGCAGGACGGGCCCTAGGATCGAGTGCGTGGAACACCGTGCTCTCTCCCGCCTCGCCGCCCCTGCCGTTGCCGCCCTGCTCGCCCTCACCACGGGGTGTACGGGGGACACGGTGCAGGGGCGGCCGGGTGCGTCGGGGCTGCGCGATCCGTACTTCCCCCGGGCCGGCAACGGCGGCTACCAGGTCGACCACTACGCGCTGGACCTGGACTACGACCCCGCCGACGGGCAGCTGCACGGTACGGCCGTGATCACCGCCCGCGCCGAGCAGGGACTCAGCTCCTTCAACCTCGACTTCAGCGGTCTGAGCGTCGAAGCGGTGACGGTGCAGGGAGCGGCGGCCCGGTACAACCGGACCGGCAACGAGCTGACCGTGCGCCCGGCCGAGGACCTGAAGAAGGGCGAGGTCTTCCGGACGGAGGTCGATTACAGCGGGAAGCCGAAGCCCCTCGCGGATCCGGACGGTTCCAAGGAGGGCTGGATCACCACCGGGGACGGCGCAGTCGCCGTCGGCGAGCCGGTCGGTTCGATGACCTGGTTCCCCGGCAACCACCACCCCAGCGACAAGGCCGCGTACGACATCACGCTCACCGTCCCGCGCGGCTACGAGGCCGTGTCGAACGGCGAACTGCGCTCCCGTACCGAGGACGGGGACGGGCGCACCGTGTTCGCGTGGCACAGCCCGGAGCCGATGGCGAGCTATCTGGCGACCGCCGTGATCGGGCCGTACAAGGTGACGACCGGGCGGACGCCGTCGGGGGTCGGCCTCTACAGCGCCGTGGCGCCCGGGGAGGCCGCCGCGAGTACGGGGCCGCTCGCGCGGCTGCCGGAGATGGTGGAGTGGGGCAGCGGGCGGTTCGGTCCGTACCCCTTCGCCTCGGCGGGTGCGATCGTGCTGCCCGCCGGGACCCTCGGCTACGCGCTGGAGACGCAGGGCCGGCCGGTCTTCCCCGGTGCGCCCACGTCCCAGGAGCTCGTCGTGCACGAGCTCGCGCACCAGTGGTTCGGCAACTCGGTGTCGCCGAAGTCCTGGAAGGACATGTGGCTCAACGAGGGCTTCGCGACCTACGCGGAGTGGCTGTGGGCCGAGGACCACGACGGGCCCACGGCGCAGGAGCACTTCGAGGCCTTCCTGGCCGGTGACACGGACGTCGACGCGGAGGCCGACTCCGACTGGGACGCCTTTCCGCCGGCCGCCCCGCCCGGGCCCGAGGAGATTTCCGCGCAGCCGGTGTACTACCGCGGCGCGATGGTCCTGCACCGGATCCGTCAGGAGGTGGGCGACGCCACGTTCTTCGCGCTGGTGCGCGGCTGGGCCGCCGATCACCGGCACGGGAACGCGAGTACGGCCGATTTCACCGCCTACGCCGAGGAGAAGACGGGGCACGACCTGAAGAAGGTCTGGGACGTGTGGCTGTACGGGAAGGACCGGCCCGAGTAGGCCGGTCGTCCGCACGACTCGTCACGACTCGTCACGACTCGTCACGGCTCGTCTTACGGGGCTTCGAGCGGCTTGCGCAGCACGGTGCAGTCGCGGCCCAGCTCGCGGTCCTCGGCCTTGCGCAGGGTGCGGTACCCCTGGGACTCCCAGAAGGCGAGGGCCTTGGGGTTGTTGTCCAGTACGGCGATCCGTACGCCCGCGCGTCCGGCGGCGCGGAAGCGGTCCTCGACGAGGGTGGCGACGGCGCGGCCGTATCCCTCGCGGTGCGCGGTGGCGTCGATGAGCAGCAGGCCGATCCACGGGTCCGGGTCGTCGGCGCCGAGCGCCCGGGTGAGCGTGGCGGCCAGGCCGACGAGGCGGCCGGCGGAGCGGGCGAGGAGCACCTCGGCGCCGTCGTGGGCGAGTTCACCGGCGAGCGCGGCGGCGACCTGTTCGACCGTGATGCGGTCCGGGTCGGGGAAGTCCCCGCTGAGTTCGAAGAACGCGTGGTTCGTCGAATAGAGGGCGGCGATCTCGGTGAGGACCGGACCGGGAAGGGCGCCGTCGACGGGGACGAGCGGTTGCAGGATCACCCGTCGAACGGTAGCGAAGCCCCCTCCCCGGACGGCCGGGAGGGGGCTTCACCAGCGCTGGTGTCCTGTCGGGGTCTCAGATACAGACCCCGACGCGGACCCGGTCGCGGACTCAGACGTTGACGCCGAAGTCCTGCGCGATGCCGGTGAGGCCGGAGGCGTAACCCTGGCCGACCGCGCGGAACTTCCACTCGGCGCCGTTGCGGTAGAGCTCGCCGAAGACCATGGCGGTCTCGGTGGCCGCGTCCTCGGAGAGGTCGTAGCGGGCGATCTCGGCGCCGCCGGCCTGGTTCACGACGCGGATGTACGCGTTGCGGACCTGGCCGAAGTTCTGGCTGCGGGCCTCGGCGTCGTAGATGGAGACCGGGAAGACGATCTTGTCCACGTCGGCGGGCAGGCCCGCCAGGTTGACGTTGATGGCCTCGTCGTCGCCCTGGCCCTCGCCGGTGCGGTTGTCACCGGTGTGGACGATGGTCTGGTCCGGGGTGGACTTGTTGTTGAAGAAGACGAAGTGGCCGTCGGAGACGACCTTGCCCGTCGGGTTCACCGCGATTGCCGAAGCGTCGAGGTCGAAGTCGACACCGGTCGTCGTACGGACGTCCCAGCCGAGGCCGACCGTGACGGCAGCGAGGCCGGGGGCCTCCTTCGTGAGCGAGACGTTGCCGCCCTTGGACAGGCTGACAGCCATGGGAATGTCCCTTTCCTCATCCAACATGCACGTACAGGCGGTCAAACTACCGCTGCCCCCTATAACGCGACGAGAGGCCGGTCGGGTTCCCGTCGTGAATTGTCCGTGACGGCGAATCTCCCCGAGCCGGAAACCGAGCCGGAAACCGGGACGGACGCCGGGCCGGAAACCGAGCCGGACGCCGGGCCGGAAACCGGGCCGGTAAATGCGGGTGACGGCGGCGGGGGCGGGGGCGGATCATAGGGGCATGCCTGGTCCCTATGTCATCCGCGGTTCGGTCGTGCTCCCCGAGGGAGAGCTCGCCTGGCGGTTCTCGCGTTCCTCGGGACCCGGCGGTCAGCACGTGAACACCTCGGACTCGCGCGTGGAGCTGCTGTTCGACCTGGCGGCCACCCGGTCGTTGCCCGAGGTGTGGAAGGAGCGGGCCCTGGAGCGGCTCGCGGCGAAGCTGGTGGACGGGGTGGTGACCGTCCGGGCCTCCGAGCACCGCTCGCAGCTGCGCAACCGGGAGATGGCACTGGTCCGGCTGGCCTCGCTGCTGGCCGAGGCGACGGCGCCGCCGCCGAAGCAGCGCCGGGCGACGAAGATCCCGCGCGGGATCAACGAGCGCCGGCTGCGCGAGAAGAAGGCACGGGCCGAGACCAAGCGCGGCCGCACGGCCCGGGACTGGTAGCTCCTGCGCGGGCCCTGCGAGCAGGCGCTACGCGCCCAGGTGCCGGTAGCGCCCGCGGAAGTACGTCAGCGGCGCCGAGTCCGGGGCCGGCAGGCCGGCCGTCAGGACCCGGCCGAGGACCAGGGTGTGGTCGCCCGCCTCGACGCGGTTCTCCGTACGGCACTCCAGGGTGGCCAGGGCGCCGGTCAGCAGGGGCGCGCCGGAGGCCTCGCCGCGTACGTACGGCAGGTCGGCGAAGAGCAGCCGGTCGCTGATGCGGCCCTTCATGGCGAAGCGGCCCGCCACCTGGAGCTGGTGGTCGGCGAGCACCGACACCGCCCACAACGGCTGTTCCGCCAGCAGGTCGTCCATCCGGGAGCCCTCGCGCAGGCTCACCAGGACCAGCGGCGGGTCCAGGGACACGGACAGGAACGCGGTCGCCGTCATGCCGGCGTCCTCGCCGCGCGGGCCGTCCGCCGTCAGCGGGGGCTCGTGTGCGGTGATCAGGCACACGCCCGCCGCCAGCCGGGACATCGCGGCCCGGAACTCGTCATTGCTCACCCCCTCAGCATGGGGGGTTCCGTGGGGTGCGGCGGGTACGGGGGTCGTCTTCAGCACGCTGAAACGCTAATCTCGCCCTTCCGCGACGCACATCGGGCGCTGGTCCGAGTCGCGTCCCCGCCCCTTGGCCTAGGCCCGGGCGTATCGTTTGCTCTCGGGAATGTGAGGGAGCGCTCCCAGGCATACAGCAGCCCACTGCGCACCGATATTCACCTGATGTGACTTGACTCACAGAGGGCAAGATTTGTTGACCCTGTGTACCTGCCGCACAGCTCACTGTGATTCAGTGGACGGGACACCGCAACGAAACGCCGATGACAAACCTGGAGTTGCTGTCGAGGTCTCGGGGAGAGCGAGCAATGGAGACCGAGTCGGAGCCGTACGTCCGTCTTGCGACCCTGCGGCAGCTGCACCGGGTGGTGGCCGAGCTCAATACGGCCAGGAGCCTGGCGGACACTCTGCAGACCGTCGTGGACGGCATCGTCGTGGGCCTCGGCTACGAACTCGCCTGTGTCAACCTCGTTCGCCCGGACGGTGATCTCGTCGTCGCCGCCTTCGCGGGCGACCCCGCCGCGGAGGCTCTCATCACCGGCCGCGTCGGCTCCCGCGCCTCCTGGGAGCGCCGCCTGACGATGGGTGAGAACTGGGACGGACTCAGGTTCATCCCGCACACCGAGGGCTGGGTCCTCATGGAGGACGACGTCCCCCAGTGGCACACCGACGGACCCGATCCGCGGTTCGAGGACGAGTGGCACCCCGAGGACCGGCTCTATGCGCCCATGTACGCGTCCGGCGGGGAACTTCTGGGTGTCATTTCGGTGGACAGACCGCGCAACGGGCGCCGGCCCGGCGCCTGGGGCCGCGAAGCGCTCCAGATGTACGCCTTCCAGGCGGCGATTGCGATCAGCAATGCCAGGCTCCGTGCGAACATGCAGCGCGCCCTCGTCCGGCTGGAGCGCGAGCAGCAGGCGCTGCGGGCCAGCGAAGAGTCGTTCCGCCAGGCCTTCGAGTACGCGCCCAGCGGCATGGCCATCGCCGAGATGGGCGGCGACCAGCACGGCCGGCTGCTGCGGACCAACGACGCGCTGTGCCGGCTGCTCGGCCGGCCCGCCTCCGTACTGCGCCGCTACTCCTTCTCCGACCTGGTCCACCCCGAGGACATCGGCACTCTGCTGCGCACCTCCGCCGAGGGCGGCCGCGCCGAGCTGCGCCTGGGCCGCCGCGACGGCACGTATGTATGGGTCTCGCTGCGCAACTCCGTCGTCGCCGACGCCGCCGACGGTCCCCGGTTCCTGCTCACGCACGTCGAGGACATCGAGGAGCGCAAGCGGCACGAGCTGCAGCTCGCCCACCGCGCCAGCCACGACTCGCTGACCGGCCTGCCCAACAGCGCCGAGCTGCGGGCCCGGCTCGGCGCGCGGCTGTGCCGCAGGCCACAGTCCGTACGGGCCACCGCGGTCGAGGCGCTGGACGCGGCCTTCGAGGGGCGCGACGCGTACGACGGGCACCCGGGGCCCGCCGCGGGACACGCCCCCGGGCACGCGGGGCACGACGGGCATCCGGTGGCGGCGGAGGCGGGTGGTGCCGGTGAGCACGGGTTTCACGCCGACGGCCCCGACCGGTTCCAGGGGGCCGATCCCTTCGAGTTCCCCGGCGCGCCGTCGGCCCCGGCGGACGGCCCGTACGACCACCACGTGCACACGGTGGCCCCCGCGACCGACATCGACGACGGTACGAAGGGGCTCGCGGTCCTCTTCTGCGACCTCGACGGCTTCAAGTCGATCAACGACCGGTTCGGGCACCACACCGGCGACGCGGTCCTGATCGAGGTCGCCCGGCGGCTGACGACGGGCGTCAGGGACGGTGACACCGTCGCTCGGCTGGGTGGTGACGAATTCGTCGTCCTGGCCGACGGGCTCGGTGCGGCGGACGCCGCCGACCTGGCCGTCCGGCTGCGCAACGCGATCATCCCGCCGATCAGGGTCGACGGCCGTGCGGTGCGGGTCGGGGCCAGTTTCGGCATCGGCTGGGCCAGCTGCGGGATGTCCGCCGACGAGGTGTTGCGCTCCGCCGACCAGCGGATGTATATCGAGAAAAGGTCCCGGTCAAAGGCCCATCGCAGGGCAGGCTGAGCCGGTCGGCCGCCCGTGGGTGCACGTGTTCGGGGTAGGCTCCCGGGGGTCGAAAGGAGTGACCTGCGATGACGACGCCCGCGAACAACGGCCCGCACGGTGGGGCGAACAAGCCCGAGGACGACGATCCGTTCGGCTACCTCTACGAGGACGGCCGGGCGGCCGGAGCCACACCGCCCGGGCAGGGCGGCGCATACGGCTACCCGGGGCCCGCGGCAGGCGGTCCTTCCGGCGCGCAGCCCGGGGTTCCCCGGACCTCCCACCACCAGGTGCGGACGGTCGGCGAACGCCGGAACGGCGGCCAGCGCGGTCAGGTGCCTGCGCAGCAGCCGCCCTACCAGGCCCAGTACCAGGCCCCGGAAGCCCTCCATGCGGGCGGCTACGGCGTTCCGCAGCAGGCGCAGCCCCCGCAGCACCAGACCCAGGCGGTCGCCCAGCCCGGCGGTCACGGCGGGGGCGGCGGCTCCAGCCGTCGCGGCCTGCTGATCGCGGCGGTCGCGGTGGTCGCCGTGGTCGTGATCGGCATCGTCGCGGCCCTGCAGTTCGGCGACAAGGACAAGGGCAAGGGCAAGAACGACGACACCGCGAACGGCGGCCAGCAGTCGGCCGCCCCGCAGAACCCGGGCAGCCCGACCCCGAGCACGAAGCCCTCGGAGGTCCCGCTGCCCAAGGGCGAGGCGGCCGGCGCGGGCATGTCCATCACGGGCGGCGCGGCCCTGGAGACCACGGTGCCGGGCGCGAAGAGCTCGGGCGGCCAGTACGTCGGCGGGTTCAACCGGCCCGGCGCGGCCGTGACCTGGACCCTGGACGTCCCCAAGGCCGGGAAGTACAAGTTCTACGTCCGGTTCGGCATCCCGGGTGAGGACGCCAACGGCACGCTGACCGTCAACGGCAAGGCCAACGAGGCGCCGATCAGCATGCGCAACTTCGCCAAGTCGCCGAAGGGCGACTGGGAGAAGGGCTGGCAGACCACCTGGGGCCAGGTGAACCTCGAAAAGGGCGCCAACACGATCAAGCTGTCCTGTGAGGCCGGCAACAGCTGCAACGTCAACATCGACCAGCTGTGGCTCGAAAACTTCTAGGACCTAGCCGGCCGTCGTGACCTTCACCGACCCCCGTACCTCCTCGTAGGTGCGGGGGTCGAATTCTCCCGCCACCGGGGCGCGCACCGTGGCCGCCGAGAGGGCGACCGCGCGGGTGAGGCGGGCCGGCCAGTCCAAGCCCTCCGCCAGGGCGGACAGCAGGCCGGCGACCGCGGAGTCACCGGCTCCGGTGGGGTTGCCGGACAGCGGGCGCGGTGGGGCCGCCTGCCAGGTGCCCTCGGCGGTGGCGGCCAGCAGGCCGGCCGGGCCGAGCGAGGTGACCACCGCGTGGGCGCCCCGGCGGCGGGCGTCGCGGGTGGCGGGCAGCGGGTCGCGGGATCCGGTGAGCTCGGCCAGTTCGGCGGCGTTCGGCTTGATGATCTCGGGGCGGGCCGCGACCCCGCGGCGCAGGGCCTCGCCGCTGGTGTCCAGGAGGACCGGGACCCCGGCCGCGCGGGCCGACCGGACGAGCAGCGCGTACGCGCCCACCGGCACGCCCGGCGGGAGGCTGCCGCACAGGGCCACGGCGCGGGCGCCGCGCACGAGGTCCTCGTAGTGCGCCAGGAACCGCGACCACTCCGTGCCGGTGATCACCGGGCCCGGCTCGTTGAACTGCGTGGTGTCGCCGGAGGCGGCGTCGGACACGGCCACCGTGCGGCGGGTGTTGCCGGCGCAGGACACCAGGGAGTCGGCCACGCCCGGGGACCGTGCCAGCAGCCCGCGTACGACGGAGCCCACCGGGCCGCCCGCGAAGCCCGTCGCGGTCACCTCGTGGCCGAGCGCGGCCAGGACGTGCGCGACGTTGATCCCCTTGCCGCCGGCGCGTTCGGCGACGCCGGAGACCCGGTGCGAGGCGTGCGGAAGCAGCCGCGGCACTCGGTACGTGACGTCGAGTGCGGTGTTGAGCGTCACGGTCAGGATCATCGGCACTCCCGGGTCTGTTGCTGCCGGGATCATGCCAAACGCAGGGCGGTCGGCCCAGCCCCGGGGCCGACCGTTTTCCCTGCGTACGGCCGCTTGGCCGTCAGATCGCCGGTCGGGAGGGCGGGCTGACGATCCATTCGCCGCGCCGCATGACGCCCGTGACGTCGAACCCGGCGTCCAGGACGACGAGGTCCGCGTACTTGCCGGGCTCCAGCGAGCCGATCTCGTCGTAGAGGCCGATCAGCTTGGCCGGGTTGGCGGAGATCGCCTGGACCACGGACTCCACCGGCAGCTTGTCGAGGGTCACCGAGCGCTTGAAGGCGGTGTCCAGGGTCAGGGTCGAGCCGGCGATGGAGCCGCCCTCCACCAGCCGTGCCACACCGTGCTTGACCTCGACCTCCAGCGGGCCGAGGTGGTAGGTCCCGTCGCCGAAGCCGGCCGCGTCCATCGCGTCGGTGATCAGCGCCACGCGGTGCGCGCCCGCGTGGTGGAAGGCCAGTTCCAGGGCCGCCGGGTGCAGGTGGGTGCCGTCGTTGATGAGCTCGACGGTGATCCGCTCGTCCTCCAGCAGCGCGGCGATCGGGCCGGGTTCGCGGTGCGCGAGGGGCGGCATCGCGTTGAAGAGGTGGGTGGCCACGGTCGCGCCCGCCTCGATGGCGGCGCGCGTCTGCTCGTACGTGGCGTCCGTGTGGCCGATCGCGGCGATGACCCCGTGCTCGGCCAGCAGCCGTACGGAGTCCAGGCCGCCCGGCAGTTCGGTGGCGAGGGTGAACATGCGGGCGGCGCCGTGCGCGGCGTCGATGAGCTTGCGGACCTCGGCCGGGTCGGGGTCGCGGAGCAGGTCCTCCTTGTGCGCGCCCTTGCGGCAGGGGTTGATGAACGGCCCCTCGAAGTGGATGCCGGCGATCTCGCCCTGCTGGGTCAGCTCGGCGAGCAGGGCTGCGCGGCGGGCCAGTTCGTCCAGGTCCCCGGTGACGGTGGAGGCGATCAGGGTGGTGGTGCCGTGTTCGCGGTGGGTGCGCACGCCCTTGAGGACGTCCTCGGCGGTGCCGGAGGTGAACGAGGCGCCGCCGCCGCCGTGGTTGTGCATGTCGACGAAGCCGGGGACGATCCAGTGCCCGGTCAGGTCGACGGTCGTCGAGCCCTCGTGGGCGCTGCCGGCGATGCGGTCGCCGTCGACGATGACCCTGCCGCCCGCCACCGTTCCGGTCGGCAGCACCACCCTGGCGCCGGAAAGAACAGTGCTGTGCGCGCTTCCGGACATCAGGCAGGTACCTCCGTGGCGAGTAGGTCCCAGGCGAGCAGCCCTGCGCCCAGGCATCCGGCGGTGTCCCCGAGGGCCGCCGGCACGATGTGGGGGAGCCGCTGGAACGTCACGCGCTCCTCCACGGCCGTCCGTAGTGGTGTGAACAAGGTTTCCCCCGCCTCGGCCAGCCCGCCACCGATGATCAGCGTGCGCGGGTCCAGCAGGGTGATCGCGGTGACCAGGCCGTCGGCGAGGGCGCCGACGGCGGCCAGCCAGACCTCCCGGGCGCGCGCGTCACCGGACTCGACGGCCTTGGCGCAGTCCGCGGCGTCGGCCTCGGGGTCGCCGGAGGCGGCCGCCCAGGCGCGGCTGACGGCCGCGGCCGAGGCGAGGGTCTCCAGGCAGCCGTGCTGGCCGCAGCCGCAGGCGGGGCCGCCCGGGCGCACCACGATGTGCCCGATCTCGCCCGCGTAGCCGTGGGCGCCGGCCTCGATGCGGCCGGCGATGCCGATGGCGCCGGCGATGCCGGTGCCGAGCGGGACGAAGAGGAAGCGGTCGGCGCCCCGGCCGGCGCCGATGCGTCCCTCGGCCAGTCCGCCCGTGCGCACGTCGTGGCCGAGGGCCACCGGGATGCCGCCGAGGCGGCTGCTGAGCAGGGCGCGCATCGGTACGTCGCGCCAGCCCAGGTTCGCCGCGTAGACGGCGATCCCGTTCTCGGCGTCGACGATGCCCGGGACGGCGACCCCGGCGGCCGAGGCGGGCCGTCCGAAGCGTTCCCGGCCGGTGGCGAGCAGCTCGGCGGCGAAGTCCTGGATCGTCTCGACGACGGCCTCGGGGCCCCGCTCGCGGCCGGTGGCCCGGCGCGCTTCGTGGAGCAGGGTGCCGTCGCCGGCGACGAGGGCGGCCTTCATCCCGGTGCCGCCCACATCGAGGGCGATGACGTGTTTCACGGGTTTCACAGAGACAGTCTCGCGTGCTCGGCGGGGAAAGGTCTAGTCCATTGAGGGGGATTGTTGAGTGGCCATACAAATTCGGGACCCTGGTGGGGAGCCCGATGTGGACGAGCCGCCAAAGTGGTGTAGACCTTACGTGGATCGTACGTACAACAAGGGGTGGATCGAGAACCGTGAAGGGTCGTTACCTGAGCCTGGCCGCGTCCGGCGCCGCACTGTGCCTGACTGCCGTGACGCTGACGGGCTGCGGAGCCCTCGGCGGACTCACCGGAGACAACGAGGTGACCCTGCGGGTCGTGGCGGCCGACTACGGGGACAATCCGCAGAACTCCTCCGAGGCCTACTGGAAGGACCTCGCCGCGGGCTTCGAGAAGGCCAACCCCGGCACCAAGGTCGAGGTCAGCGTCTACTCCTGGTCCGAGGTCGACGCCAAGGTCGCCGAGATGGTCAAGGCCGGCAAGGCCCCGGACATCGCCCAGATCGGCGCCTACGCCGACTACGCGGCCGCCGACAAGCTGTACTCGGCGGGGGAGCTGCTCTCCGTGAAGACCGAGGCGGACTTCCTGGGGCCGCTCGCGGACGCCGGCAAGGTCAAGCAGGTCCAGTACGGGATGCCCTTCGTGGCCAGCACCCGGCTGCTCTTCTACAACGAGAAGCTGCTGGCCGACGCCGGTGTGATCGGCAAGGACGCCAAGGGCTGGCAGCCGAAGAGCTGGGCGGACCTGGAGGCGGCCGCCAAGAAGCTCAAGACGGCCGGCGTGCCCACCCCCTTCGCGGTGCCGCTGGGCCGCGAGGAGGCCCAGGCCGAGACGATGATGTGGATGCTCGCGGGCGGTGGCGGCTACACCGACAACGAGGAGTCCTACTCGATCGACTCCGCCGACAACGTCAAGGCGCTGGAGTTCCTGCGCGACAAGATGGTCGGCCAGGGGCTGACCGGACCGGTGGAGCCCGGCAAGCTGGACCGCCAGGCCGCCTTCGACGGCTTCACCAAGGGCGAGGTCGGCATGCTCAACGGCCACCCGACGCTGCTCAAGCAGGCCGAGGCCAAGGGCGTGAAGTACGGCATGGTCACGCTGCCCACCTCCGACGGCAGCGAGCAGCCCGCGATGGGCGTCGCGGACTGGGTCATGGCCTTCAAGAACGGCCACCGCGAGCAGTCCGGCAAGTTCCTGGACTTCCTGTACCAGCCGAAGAACGTGACGGCCTTCACCGACAAGTACGACCTGCTGCCCGCCACCACCAGCGGCTACCAGGCCAAGCAGGCGGCGACGGGCGGCTCGGCGCCGCAGCTGAAGCCCTTCCTGACCGCCCTGCCCGGCTCGCGGCTCTACCCGGTCGGCAAGAAGTCCTGGGCGGGCGTCAGCGAGGACATCAAGCAGAACATCGGCAAGACCGTCCAGCCGGGCGGCCAGCCGGCGAAGGTACTGGAGGACATCGCCACGGCGGCCCGGGCGGCGGACCCGCGCTGACCGGAGTCGGCGGGCCGGCGCCGGTGGGCCGGGTGCCGGCGGGCCGGGTGTCAGAGCGCGGCGTTAATCTGGCGGTATGACGGACGAGGGGCAGCTGACGGCCACGGAGGCCGCGGTGCTCGCGTACGAGGGACGCACCTGGCCCGGGCCCGGAGCCAAGGAACGGGCCATCCGGGAAGGACTGGGGATGACCCCCGTCCGCTACTACCAGCTGCTCAACGCGCTGATGGACGATCCGCGCGCGCTGGCCCACGCCCCGGGCACGGTGAACCGGCTGCGCAGGATCCGCGAGGCGCAGCGAGCCCGGCGATAGCCGTAGCCGTCGCCGGGTTGGGCCGTTAGGGTCGTGCGTATGGGGAGCCATCCGCACGACCTGCCGATGCCCGTCACCGCAGCCGGGCGCGAGGGGCTCGAAGCCCTGCTCCGCGCGCCTCGCCGGTCCGTGGTCGCCCTGGACTTCGACGGCACTCTCGCCGACATCGTCCCGGACCCGGACCAGGCCCGAGCCCACTCCGGAGCCGTCCCGGCCCTCTCGGCGCTCGCCCCCGAGGTCGACTCGGTGGCGGTGATCACCGGCCGGCCGGCGGGCGTCGCCGTCCGCTACGGGGGCTTCGCCGGGGTCGACGGGCTGGAACACCTGGTCGTCCTCGGCCACTACGGAGCCGAACGGTGGGACGCCGTCAGCGGCATCGTCCACGCGCCCGCCGAGCACCCCGGGGTGGCGGCGGTACGGGCCGAGCTGCCGGGGTTCCTGGAGTCCATCGGGGCCTGGCGCGGCACCTGGATCGAGGAGAAGGGCCGGGCGCTGGCCGTCCACACCCGGCGGGCGGAGGACCCGGCGGCGGCCTTCGCGGCGCTGAGGGAGCCTTTGGCCGAGCTGGCGGCACGGCACGGGCTGATGGTCGAGCCGGGGCGGGCGGTGCTGGAGCTGCGGCCGCCGGGCATGGACAAGGGCGTCGCCCTGACCGAGTTCCTGGCGGAGCGGGACGCGGAGGCGGTGCTGTACGCGGGCGACGACCTCGGTGACCTGGCCGCGTACTCGGCGGTCGAGAAGCGGAGGGCCGACGGCCTGCCCGGGCTGTTGGTGTGCAGCGGCTCCGCCGAGGTCCCGGAGCTCGCCGCGCGGGCGGACCTGGTGGTGCCGGGCCCGGCCTCGGTGGCTGCCTTCCTGGCCGATCTCGCCAAGGCCCTACAAAACTGACCGTCCGCTGCGGGGGCGCCACCCCCGAACCCCCGGGCGGAGCCCCGGCAACGGCGCCGGGGGCCGGTGCCCGGGCCCCCGCGCGCCTCAAATGCCGGCTGGGCTGAACTCGCTCAGGTCAGGGCCGACAGCTGGGCCGTGAACCAGGCGGCGGGCGGGAGGGCCGTGGCGGCGGCAGCCAGACGCTTCGTGCGCTCCGCACGTTCGGCGGCCGGCATCGACAGCGCCGCGTGCAACGCCTCGGCCGTCTGCGTCACGTCGTACGGGTTCACCGTCAGCGCGTCCTGGCGGAGCTCCTCGTACGCCCCCGCCCCGGTGGACAGCACCAGCACGCACCCCGCCTCCGACACCACCGGGATCTCCTTCGCCACCAGGTTCATCCCGTCCCGCACCGGATTCACCAGCGCCACGTCCGCCAGCCGGTACGCCGCCAGCGAGCGCGCGAAGTCGTCCTTCACCGACACCAGCACCGGCTGCCAGTCCTGCGTGCCGAACTCCGCGTTGATCTCCGCCGCCAGGCCCGCCACCGCGTCCGTGTAGTCCCGGTACACCCTCAGGTCCTGCCGTGACGGGTACGCCGAGGCCAGGTGCACCACCCGGCCCCGCCACCGGGGGTGTTCCGTCAGCAGCTCCCGGTAGGCCAGCAGGCCGCGCAGGATGTTCTTCGACAGCTCCGTGCGGTCCACGCGGACGATGGTCTTCAGGCCGTCGACCTCCGCCCGCAGCTCCGCCAGCTTGGCGTCCACCTCCGGCCGGTCCGCCAGCGCCCGCAGCTCGTCCCCGTCCACGCCCAGCGGGTACGCCCGTACCCGGGTCGTGCGGGCCGGCCACACCGAGTACCGGCGGTGCTCCACCACCGAGTCTTCCTGCACCTCGGCCCGGCCCCACGCGTCGTCCAGCTCCGCCGACGCCAGGAACTCGGCCGCCCAGGCCTCGGTGTGGAAGCCCAGCACGTCCGCGCCGAGCATGCCCCAGAGCAGCGTCTCGCGCACCACGTCCGGCAGCATGGCGAGGTAAGCGGGCGAGGCCCACGGGGTGTGCGTGAAGTGCGCGATCCGCAGGTCGGGTCGGAGCGCCCGCAGCAGTCCGGGCACCAGGGCCAGGTGGTAGTCCTGGACCAGGACCCGCGCGCCCTGCGCCGCCTCCTCGGCCAGCGCCTCGGCGAAGGCCTGGTTGTAGCGCTCGTACGACTCCCACTGGCGGCGGAACGCGGCGTCGAAGACCGGCTCGCGCGGGATGTCGTACAGGTGGTGGTGGGTGAACCACAACACGGAGTTGGCGATGCCGTTGTACGCGTCGTCGTACATCGTGGGATCGATGTCCAGCATCCGGACGCCCGGCTCGGCCTCGCCCCGGCGGACCGCCTCCCGGTCCGCGTCCGACAGGGCCGCGCAGATCCACAGCGTCTGCGGCTGCTCCGCGAGGGCGGCGGAGAGCCCGGAGACGAGACCGCCCCCGCCGCGCCGGGTGCTGAGCGTCCCGTCCTCGGCGAGGGCGTAGGAGAGGGGGCCGCGGTTCGCTGCTACGAGTACCTGGTAAGCCATGCGGCCAACCTAGCCCGGCTTGGCCCTGCTCAAACCGTATGATCGCTCAAGCCACGCGACGCAGCGCGTACTCCTTGATGCCCGCCATCGGCGGCCGCTCCTCCGTGTCCACCGGGTACGTCCGCGGCGCGAAGCCCTCCGGCCCGCGCTCGAACTGGGTCAGCTCCGGCCGTACGAGGTGCCCGCGCGAGAGCCGCACCTGGGCGGTGCGGTAGATCGCCGCGGCCATCCGGCCCAGCGCCTGCCCGTCCTGATGGCGGTGGACCCGCACGCCCACGTCCACCTGGGCCAGCGCGTCCAGCCCGACCGTGTGCAGCGCGTCGACCAGCAGGCCCAGCTCGACCCCGTACCCGACGGGGAACGGCAGCCGTTCCAGCAGGGAGCGGCGTACGGCGTACTCGCCGCCCAGCGGCTGGACGAAGCCGGCCAGCTGCGGCCAGTGGAGGTTGAGGAGCGGGCGGGCGACCAGCTCGGTGACCCGGCCGCCCTGGCCCGGGGTGTCCCCGAGCGGGCGGTCGTACATCGCCTTGACGAACTGCACGCCCGGGTCGGTCAGCAGCGGGCCCAGGATCCCGGAGACGAAGGCGGCGTTGAAGTCCCGCAGGTCGGCGTCGACGAAGCAGACGACGTCCCCGCCGGTGACCAGCAGCGAGCGCCACAGCACCTCGCCCTTGCCGGGCAGTGGCGGGATGCGCGGCAGCACGTCGTCACGGTGCACCACCCGGGCCCCGGCCTTCGCCGCGACCTCCGCGGTGCGGTCGGTGGAGCCCGAGTCGACGACGACCAGCTCGTCGACCAGGGGGACGGGCAGTCCCTCGATCAGCTCACGCCGGATGACCTCGACGATCGCGCCGACCGTCGCCTCCTCGTCCAGCGCGGGCAGCACCACGCTGACCGTGGTCCCGGCCGCCCGTTTCCGTTCGAGCAGCTGGTCGAGCGGTCGGTCGGCGGCGGACCAGGAGCGGTCGGCCAGCCATCGCTCCACCTCTTCCAGCACCCTCAGTACTCCCTGCTCGTCGGCGATATTCGCCGGTATGTGATCCATCTCGCGGTTCGGACGGCTGTCTCAACCGCCCGGGCCTTCGGTTACAGTCTTGAACAACGCGAAGGACCACCGCATGCCGGGGGTCCCCGCGAACAAACGCACCGGCGCGCCACAGAGCGCGTGTGCCGGTGCCATACCGCTCATCCAGAGGGGCAGAGGGACACGGCCCGTTGAAGCCCCGGCAACCCTCCAGTCGGTTCTCGCGATCGCTCGTCAGCGACATCAGCGAGGTCCCCGGCTAGGGAAGGTGCCAATTCCGTCTCATGGCGAAGTGCGCCATGGGGAAGATGAGGAGAAAGGGCCTCGCCATCATGGCTGCACAGACTGTCGCCACCTCTGTTGATCTCGGACCTGCCACCGGCCTTTCCTGTCGTGAGTGCAGTACCCGCTTCGAGCTCGGCCCCATCTTCGCGTGCGCCGAGTGTTTCGGACCGCTGGAAGTCGCCTACGACCTCCCGACCGGTGACCCCGAAGCCCTGCGCGCCGCGATCGAGGCCGGCCCCAACAACATCTGGCGGTACGCCCCGCTGCTGCCCGTCCCCGCGGACGTGGCCTCCAAGCCCAGCCTGAACCCCGGCTTCACCAAGCTCGTGGACGCGGCCAACCTGGCCAAGGAGCTCGGCGTCACCGGCAAGCTCTACGTCAAGGACGACTCCGGCAACCCGACGCACTCCTTCAAGGACCGCGTCGTGGCCATCGCCGTCGAGGCCGCCCGCGCCTTCGGCTTCACCACCCTGTCCTGCTCCTCGACCGGCAACCTGGCCGGCGCCGTCGGCGCCGCGGCCGCCCGGGCCGGCTTCCGTTCCTGCGTGTTCATCCCGCACGACCTGGAGCAGGGCAAGGTCGTCATGGCCGGTGTGTACGGCGGCGACCTGGTCGGCATCGAGGGCAACTACGACGACGTCAACCGCTTCTGCTCCGAGCTCATCGGCGACCCGCTGGGCGAGGGCTGGGGCTTCGTCAACGTCAACCTGCGCCCGTACTACGGCGAGGGCTCCAAGACCCTGGCGTACGAGATCTGCGAGCAGCTCGGCTGGCAGCTGCCCGACCAGATCGTGATCCCGATCGCGTCCGGTTCGCAGCTGACGAAGATCGACAAGGGCCTGCAGGAGCTGATCAAGCTCGGCCTCGTCGAGGACAAGCCGTACAAGATCTTCGGTGCCCAGGCCGAGGGCTGTTCCCCGGTGTCGACCGCCTTCAAGGCCGGTCACGACGTGGTCCGTCCGCAGAAGCCGAACACCATCGCCAAGTCGCTGGCCATCGGCAACCCGGCGGACGGCCCGTACGTCCTGGACATCGCCCGCCGCACCGGTGGTTTCGTCGAGGACGTGACGGACGAGCAGGTCGTCGAGGCCATCAAGATCCTGGCGCAGACGGAGGGCATCTTCGCGGAGACCGCGGGCGGGGTGACCGTCGGTGTGACGAAGAAGCTCATCGAGAACGGGCAGCTCGACCCGACGCTGACCACCGTCGTCCTCAACACCGGTGACGGACTCAAGACCCTGGAGGCGGTGGCCGCGGAGAGCGGGCAGACCGCCACCATCCGCCCGAGCCTGGACGCGTTCCGCGCCGCCGGCCTGGCCTGATCTTCCTCCCTCTGCACCCGGAAAGGCAGTAGCGCCATGAGCGTCAACGTCCGCATCCCCACCATCCTGCGCACCTACACCGGCGGCGCCGCCGAGGTCCCGGCCGAGGGCGCGACCCTCGCCGAGGTCATCGAGTCCCTGGAGAAGAGCCACCCGGGCATCGCCGCGCGCGTCCTGGACGACCAGGGCAAGCTGCGCCGCTTCGTGAACGTGTACGTCAACGACGACGACGTGCGCTTCGAGGGCGGGCTGCAGGCGGCGACGCCGGACGGCGCCGGCGTTTCGATCATTCCGGCCGTCGCGGGCGGCTGCTGACTCCCCGGATCTCCGGGGTCACCGCCCAGGTGACACGCGCAAACCGAAATTGCCCCCTCCGCTAAAAGCGGAGGGGGCAATTCTGCTTGATTGGGCGCGGTAGGGTTGGGGAAGTCCCCTCCGCTGTTCTTGCCCCCTGCATATGAACGGGCCGCGCAAGGGTCGACATCGGGCCAACATGCGAGTGCGGTATGGGGCTTTGGCGAGATATGCCCGGCCCGAGTTGCCCGGGAGTATGGCAAATTTTCACTCTATTTCAATGTTTCTCGGTGTCCAGAATTCTCATCGGATTGACCTGTTGCAGACAGCATCCGCGCAGATACATTCAGCCTCGGTCGACGCGTTCCGACGCAAGTTCTGACCCGGGATCGCGAAGTGCGTTCCTGCGCAAGGGCCAGTAATAGGGGAGTTAGGCATGGCTCAGGGCACCGTCAAGTGGTTCAACGCGGAGAAGGGCTACGGCTTCATCGCGGTCGACGGTGGTGCGGATGTGTTCGTCCACTACAGCGCCATCCAGATGGACGGGTACCGCACCCTTGAAGAGGGTCAGCGGGTCGAGTTCGAGATCTCGCAGGGCCAGAAGGGTCCGCAGGCGGACATGGTCAAGCTCGCACTCGGCTAGTCCTGGCGCGATCGACCGCCGACGCGACGTGTTCATCGAAGACCTTGAACACCACGAGGGGCCCACATCCCGGACACGGGATGTGGGCCCCTCGTGCGTACGCCCCGGTAGTGGCGGCGCTTCTTCGAAGCCGCTTGCACTCTCGGGGGTCGAGTGCTAATCATTGGCGTTAGCACTCTCCTGGTGAGAGTGCTACTGAAACGAGGACCGGGTCGGTGAGGCCCGCAGGGTTCGGTGGGAAGGAACCGCCGGACTCGCAGGCCGTCCGTCGCGGGCGCGGGCGCGGTCCTGGGAGCAATCCACCGCTGTCCGGGAGGACCACTTCAGATGGCCAAGATCATTGCGTTCGACGAGGAGGCCCGCCGCGGCCTCGAGCGTGGGATGAACCAGCTCGCCGACGCCGTCAAGGTCACCCTTGGCCCCAAGGGTCGCAACGTCGTCCTTGAGAAGAAGTGGGGCGCCCCCACGATCACCAACGATGGTGTCTCCATCGCCAAGGAGATCGAGCTCGAGGACCCGTACGAGAAGATCGGCGCCGAGCTGGTCAAGGAAGTCGCCAAGAAGACGGACGACGTCGCCGGCGACGGTACGACCACGGCCACCGTCCTGGCCCAGGCGCTCGTCCGCGAGGGCCTGCGCAACGTGGCCGCCGGTGCCAACCCGATGGCCCTCAAGCGTGGTATCGAGAAGGCCGTCGAGGCCGTCTCCGCCGCCCTGCTCGCCCAGGCCAAGGATGTCGAGACCAAGGAGCAGATCGCTTCGACGGCCTCCATCTCCGCCGCCGACACCCAGATCGGCGAGCTCATCGCCGAGGCCATGGACAAGGTCGGCAAGGAAGGCGTCATCACCGTCGAGGAGTCCCAGACCTTCGGTCTGGAGCTGGAGCTCACCGAGGGCATGCGCTTCGACAAGGGCTACATCTCGGCGTACTTCGCCACCGACATGGAGCGCATGGAGTCGTCCCTCGACGACCCGTACATCCTGATCGTCAACTCCAAGATCGGCTCGGTCAAGGACCTGCTGCCGCTCCTGGAGAAGGTCATGCAGTCCGGCAAGCCGCTGCTGATCATCGCCGAGGACGTCGAGGGCGAGGCGCTCTCCACCCTCGTCGTCAACAAGATCCGCGGCACCTTCAAGTCCGTCGCCGTCAAGGCCCCGGGCTTCGGTGACCGCCGCAAGGCCATGCTCGGTGACATCGCCATCCTCACGGGCGGCACGGTCATCTCCGAGGAGGTCGGCCTCAAGCTGGAGAACGCCGGTCTCGACCTGCTCGGCCGCGCCCGCAAGGTCGTCATCACCAAGGACGAGACGACCATCGTCGACGGTGCCGGTGAGAGCGACCAGGTCCAGGGCCGCGTCAACCAGATCCGCGCCGAGATCGAGAACTCCGACTCGGACTACGACCGCGAGAAGCTCCAGGAGCGCCTCGCGAAGCTGGCCGGCGGCGTGGCCGTCATCAAGGCCGGCGCCGCGACCGAGGTCGAGCTCAAGGAGCGCAAGCACCGCATCGAGGACGCCGTTCGCAACGCGAAGGCGGCCGTCGAGGAGGGCATCGTCGCCGGTGGTGGCGTGGCCCTGCTGCAGGCCTCCGCGGTCTTCGAGAAGCTGGAGCTCGAGGGTGACGAGGCGACCGGCGCCAACGCCGTGAAGCTCGCGCTGGAGGCCCCGCTCAAGCAGATCGCCGTCAACGGTGGTCTCGAGGGTGGCGTCGTCGTCGAGAAGGTGCGCAACCTGCCGATCGGTCACGGCCTCAACGCCGCGACCGGCGAGTACGTCGACATGATCGCCGAGGGCATCATCGACCCGGCGAAGGTCACGCGCTCCGCGCTGCAGAACGCCGCGTCGATCGCCGCGCTGTTCCTGACGACCGAGGCCGTCATCGCCGACAAGCCCGAGAAGGCCGGTGCCCCCGCGGGCGGCGGCATGCCGGGTGGTGACATGGACTTCTGATCGACCCCGGCTCCGGCCACTGGTTGATCGGCTGTTCTCGAACGAGGGCGGCACCCCGACGGGGGTGCCGCCCTCGGGCGTTCGCGGCGGGCTCAGAAGCCAGTGGTGTCGATCGCGAAGCCGAACGGCTCGGGGACGTGCAGGGCCTTGCCGAAGGACACTGTCGTACGGGAGCGGTATCCGTGCGGGGAAGGCTCCCAGAAGCAGGTGATCTCCGAGTCCTGCATGTCGACGACCACATAGACCGGTACGAGCCGGCCGTACACGTGAACTCGCCGACGAGCGACAGGGCCGCGCCGTCCGCGTGCCGGCCCTCGCTCTCGAAGGCTGATTCGTCCGCCACGAAGAGGTCGGGCCCGTACGCGCGCTCCGCTGCCGAGAACCGGAAGAAGAAGGGCGCGATCTCCGCGATGTGCCCCTCGGGTGCGTGGGCCTGGAACTGTTCGCGCAGCGCACGCATGCGACGCAGATAGCGCAGCGTGGAAAACGGCGACACGATGATCTTCCCCCGGATGAGCTCGGCCTTGAAGCCGTCTGGCGTGTCCATCTCCTCGACGGTGCGCAGGAGCGTCTCGAAAGTCGGCGGTGCCGCCTGCTCTATCGGTGTGGCCCGTTCGCTCATGATCGTCACCGTTGTCCTCCCAGTGGCGTGCCGTGCACTGGGCGTGAGCCCCGTTCCAGGCTAGCGGCGCGTGGGCGGTCGCGCCCGGGTGCCGAGACGGAGCACCACCGATCGGGGGGCTTTGGTTGACTGGAGGCATGACCGACCTCTTCGTCAAGATCTGCGGGCTCAAGACCGTGCGGGACGTCGATGCCGCCGTGGCGGCCGGGGCGGATGCCGTGGGGTTCGTGTTCGCGCCCGGCAGCCCGCGTACGGTCGATGCCGCCACCGCGCGGGAGCTCGCCGCGCGGGTGCCGGACGGCGTGCTCACCGTCGGGGTGTTCCGGGGGCAGTCGGTGGCGGAGGTGCGCCGGTTCGCCGAGGAGAGCGGGGTGCGCGGCGTGCAGCTGCACGGCGAGGAGGGCCCCGAGGACTTCGCGGCGCTGCGCGCCGAGGGCCGGACCCTGCTGCGGGCCACCGCCGAGCACGTGAAGCGCTGCGGTGAGTACGGTGAGGACCTGCTGCTGCTGGACGCGCCCGACCCGGGCTCCGGCAAGCCGTGGAACTGGGGCTCGGCCGACTTCACCGCGCCGGACGGGCGCTGGCTGCTCGCGGGCGGGCTGACCCCGGGCAACGTACGGAAGGCGCTCGCGGCCACCGGGGCGTGGGGCGTGGACGTGTCCAGCGGGGTGGAGCGGGAGCGCGGCGTGAAGTCGCCGGAGCTGATCCGCGCCTTCATCGAGGCGGCCAGGAGCTAGCCCCTGGCCGGGTCGGTCGACGGCGGGCCGTCGGCGTACGCGGCTATCCGTCCGCCGGTGAACAGGGCGACGATCACGAAGGCCATGCGGCGGGTCCTGGCGAGGGCCATGAGGGCGGTCCTTAGCGGGTTCGGGGGAGCGGGCTGACCTCCATTACGCCCGGCGCGGGCGCCCGCGTCAGGGCGCGGACATTCGGGGCTTGACGGACCGGCGCACCGTGTGAGGCGCTGGTCACGGGCGGCAGCAGGGGCATCGGCCGCCCCGAGGACATCGCGGACGTCGTCGGCTTCCTCGCCTCCGGCGCCGCCCGCTGGGTGACGGGGCGTGTGGTCGACGCCACCGGCGGCGCCGCGCTCTGATCGACGAATCGTCCCGCGCCGCTCCGCGCCATGCCACCGCCGTGGCGGAGGGGTTCGCACGATCCGGAGGGGCCCCGGCGGGCGGTGTCGGCCGGTCGATAGGGTCCCCCTCGGGGGGATCATGAACATGAAACGACCGCAGCCCGCGCAGCTCTTGGGACACCTCGGGTTCGCCGCCATCGCCGGCCTCGCGGCGGTGACGGCCCTGTACCTGGCGCTCCTGGCGAAGCTGGTGTTCGTCGACGCCCCCGGCCGCATGTGCGGCATCGACAGCTGCCCGCGCGGTACGGGCACGCCGGCGCTCCTCGCCCCGCTGTGCGCCGCCGCCGCGTGGCTGCTGTGGCGCCGGCTGCGCAGCCGCGGTTACGGCCGCGCCCCCGTGCCCGCCCGGGTGCTGGCCGTCTGCGTGGCGCTGGCCGCGCTGTGGCCCGGCTGGCTGGGCTACGACGCGGCGCGCGGCCCTCAGCTGGACCTGTCCGGCTGGCAGGCGCCCGTGCATCCGGCGGCGACGCCGGTCGGCGTGTGGAAGACCGGGTCCGCAACGGTCGTACGGGCCCGCGAGGACGGCCTCGTGGCCTACGACGGCGAGGGCCGCAAGGGCTGGCGGCTGCCGGCACCGGAGCGCACGCCGCTCTGCGCGCTGAGCCGGACCACCCCGTCCGGCATAGGCCTCGCCATGTACGGGGAGAGCCCCGGCAGTTGCGGCTCGCAGGTCATCGCCGTGGACCTGGCGGACGGCCGGGCCCTGTGGACCCGCGACGCCGGCCGGGCACTGGCCGCCGGGGCGGGCCCGACCGCGGTCGTGGCGGACCGGGACGTGTGGGGCCTCGACCTGCGCACCGGCCACGCACAGTGGCGGGTCCCGGTCCCGGCCGACTGCACGGTCAAGGCGGTCGACGGGTCGGGGGAGCGCGCCCTGTACGTGGAGGAGTGCGGCGACCTGGCCCGGATCACGGCCGTCGACGCCCGTACGGGAACCCGCGCCTGGCAGAGCGCGCTGCCGACGGCGAGCCGGCTGCGCGAGGTGCGGGTGCTGTCCGCCACCCCGCCCGCCCTGCGCGTCACGGAGACGGCGGAGAGCGGCATGGACGCGGTGTTGCTGCTCGACGACGCGGGCCGCGTGCGGGGCTCCGTACCCGCCTCGGGTCCGGACGGGGACCTGCTGAGCGAGCCGTCCCCGGTCGTGAGCGGCGGCCTGCTGGTCACCCCGGTGAAGCAGGGGGAGGCAGGCGGGGTGTCCGCGTACTCCCTCACCGACGGCCGTCGCGTCTGGCACGCGGGCACCGGCGACGAGGAGATCCGCGGGCTGGCCCCGACCCGCCGGGGCGAGGTCGGCGTGGTGACCTCCGACCGCTGGTGGACGTACCTCTCCCGCCGCGGCCTGGCCGACGGCAGGCGCCGGGCGGAGCCCACGGTCCTGCGCGACCTGCCGCTGGGCCGGAACTTCGCCTTCTACCCCGGCCCGCCCGGCTCGTACGTCTTCGTCAACCTCGACCGGGACGGCGCCCTGCCGCCGACCTTCGACATCGACCCGGTTTCCGGCTGGTGACGGAGGCCGTCATGGTTGTCACCCGGCTCCGAATCCGGTGCCCCGGCCGTCCTCCTCGACGGACTCGACGTCGGGCATCGCCCGCAGCGCCCCGGCCTGCTCGGGGCTGAGCCGGGCGGAGAAGCCGTGCAGGACGGTGCGGTAGACGTAGACCGGGGTGGCACCGACCCGCCCCGCCACCTCGGCCGGGTCGCTGTCCTCCCGCACGGTGACGATGTAGGTGGCGCGGTCGGCGGCGGGGGCCGTGCGGTGCACGGGCTCCCGCACGGCGGCGGTGGCCGTGGACACGGGCAGGGCGGCGACGGCGGCCAGTACGGTGGCGGCCACGGGCAGGGCTCGGCTCACAGGGATGCGCATGGGGGGGAGGCCATCACGCGCGGCGGGGCCGGTCAACGACGCCGGCGGGTGTGGCGGGGGTACGGGCGGCGCACGGCCGTGCGCTCCCCGGGCTGGGGGCGGACCGTACGAGTGATCTTGCCGGGCCGGCCGCCGACCGCGCGGGCCGGAGCACGACCGGTACGGCACAGCAGGACCACCCTTCTGCCGCCGCGGGCAAGGTGCTGACGGTGGCGGCGTCCAACCAGTACGACGAGGAGAGCGACTTCTCCGACCACGGCACGTGCGTCCCCCTCTACGCCCCCGGCGAGGCCGCCGTCTCCGCGAGGCTCGGCGGCGGGAGCGTGGCCCTCGACGGGACGTCCCTGGTCGCGCCGCACGTGACCGGCGCCGCCGTCCTCTACGACGCTTCCCTCGTACGGGTATCCGAGCGCGGGATCGTCTCGCCCGTACGGGTGAACTTTCCCGGGCCCGTCCCGGAGGCCGGCATCCGCGCGGACGCCTGGGAATGACCCTTTCTGCAGGGTGCGGAAAGGGCGTTCCCGGGAGGTACCCGCCGCTGGGCCAGGCGGGGGCGGCAGCTCAAGTCCCCTCCGGACCACATCCGATGTAGAGGGGGGCCGCACCCGCGGAGGACTCCAGGTCGCGGGGGCGGCTCCCCCACGCCGATCTTCCAAGCACGTCAGGGAGCTCCTTTCATGCGTCTGCTCGCACGTCTGGCCACGGCCGTCCTCCTCACCGTCACCCCGGTCGCGGTCGGCACCGCCTCTGCCGCGGTCCCGGAGCCGACCCCGGCGCCGCTGCTCACGTCGTCCAACGCGATCCCCGGCCAGTACGTCATCACCCTGGACAAGTCCGCCTCGCCGGCGGGCATCGCTGCGGCGCTCGGCGTGAAGCCGAAGTTCACCTACACCTCGGCCCTGCACGGGTTCGCCGCGTCCCTCACGGCGGAGCAGCTGCGCATCGCCAGAGTGACGGCCGGCGTGAACTCGGTGGAGGAGGACGCGAAGGTGTCCACCCCGCCCACGCCGGTCACGCTGGGCGGGACCCGCTCGCCGGCCGCGTCCTGGGGCCTGGACCGGATCGACCAGAGGTACCTGCCGTTGGACAACAACTTCAGCGCCTACGGCAGCGGCCAGGGCGTGACCGCGTACATCCTCGACAGCGGCATCGACTACGCGCACACGGAGTTCGGCGGCCGGGCGCGGCTCGGCTTCGACGCGTTCGGAGGCAACGGATCGGACTGCAACGGCCACGGCACGCACGTCGCGGGCACGGTCGGCGGCGAGACGTACGGCGTGGCCCGGAAGGTCTCCCTGGTCAGCGTCCGCGTCCTCGGCTGTGACGGCACGGGCCCCTGGTCGGGGATCATCGCGGGCCTGGACTGGGTCGCCAACAACGCCCGGCAGCCCGCCGTCCTGAACGCCTCGCTGGGCGGCGACCGCTTCGCCTCGGTCAACAGCGCCACGAACGCGCTGTACGACCGCGGCGTGCTCCCGATCGTCGCGGCGGGCAACGCGAACCGTGACGCCTGCCGCGTCTCGCCGGCGTCCGCCAACCGTGCGTTCACGGTCGGCGCGACCAACCGCTGGGACGAGGAGACCGACTTCTCCAACTGGGGCGAGTGCCTGGAGATCTACGCCCCCGGCAAGGAGATCGTCTCCGCCCGCCTGGGTGGCGGCAACGTGGCCCTGGACGGCACGTCGATGGCTGCGCCGCACGTCGCCGGTGTGGCGGCCCTCTACAAGGCCGAGCACCCCAACGCGACGCCGGCCGAGGTCCAGGACTTCCTGGAGGACAAGTCCACGAAGGACGTCGTCCAGAACCTCAGCGACAACAGCCCGAACCGGCTGCTGTTCACCAACGCGCTCTGACCGAATCGACGAACTGGGCCCAGGCCTGCGCGTGGAACACCACGTGCGGGCCTTCGGGCTGCTTGGAGTCCCTGACAGGGACGAGGTTGGGGTGGCCGTCGGCGACTTCGAGGCACTCTGCGCCGTCGCCGCCGCTGTGGGTGGACTTCCGCCAGGTGGCCATCTCCACGCAGCTGCCCCCACTGCCGTCGCTGTAGCTGGACTTGTGCCAGATGGCCATCGACAGGTCGTAGTCAGGCTGCTGCTTCACGTTCGTACCCCTCCACTACGGACTCGATCAAGGCCAGGGATTGCGCGGGCGACAGCGCACTGGCCGTGAGGAGATCGTAGGTCAGGGAGTGCCGAGAGACCGTGGCTGGATCGTCGAACAGCTGGCCCGTTCCGTTGCCTTGAACGTAGGCGAGTGTCGGGCCATCGTCGGATGCCAGCAGCTGAAGTGAGCCGCCCATGGCGGCGTGGGCTCCCGCTCGGAACGGAATGACCTGGACGATGATCCGGTGGGACCTGATCAGTGCGGTGATGTGCTTCAAGGCCTCTGTCATCACCCCTGGACCTCCCACCTCGCAGCGCAGCACAGCCTCGCCGAACACGCACCACAACAATGGGGTTGTTGGCTCGGCGAGCAGTGTGGCACGGTCCAGTCGGTTCGTGACCAGCTCGTTGATCACCTGCTCCGGTGCCGTCGGCTGGTATGCGCGGCAGACAGCGCGCGCGTACGCCTCCGTCTGGAGCAATCCGGGGATGGTCAGTGGTGCGTACTCCCGGATGGCGTTCGCCCGAGCCTCCGCTTCGGCTGCCTCCGCGAAGTGGTCCGGGTATTTGGACTCGGCCGCCGCCCCGCAGTTGCGGACGAAGAAGCCGTCCGTTCCGAGGATCTCGTCGATCTGGCGGGCGAATTCGAGGTGCATCCGTCGGGTGCCCGCTTCGAGCTGGCCGATGAACGAGCCGCTGACGAAGAGGCGTTCGCCGAGTTCGGCCTGGCTCATGCTCGCGCGTTCGCGCGCGACGCGCAGTTCCGCGCCCAGAAGGGCGCGGGGTGAGGAGGAGGGATCGAGGTTCTTTCGGGGCATGGCAACTCCCTGAGCAACATGTGCGGTTGTTGCGGGGTCCGCCCTTGAAAGGCTAGTGAGCGCGTCGCCACTCTGTGTGAAGAAGTCGGATACTCAGAGTAGAAAGGTGACATGTCATGGTGCTCTCCCCACAGGAGCGCATGCAGGCGGCCGAGGAGGCCGTCCAGCAGCTGCGGGAATCCCTCGCCGGGGTCGGGGTGCTGTTCCCCTCGCTGGACGTGGAACGGGTCTCGGCCGCCGGTACGTACGGGCTGCCGCTGGTGGACCTGGGCCGCTGCAACCTCGACACCGCGCTGCGGCTGGCCGCCGTCCTGCACGAGCGGGCGGGCGGCTCGTGAGCGGGGCGGTGGAGGCCGCGGAGTTCGCCTTCGAGCTCGGCTGGAAGCTGCGCGGCCTGGAGACGGCGCTCGCGCCGCGGGGGGTCTGCGGGCCGGAGGCGGGCGAGCCGAAGCCGCCTCCGCCGCCCGGATGGCAGCGGTTCACGCTGGTGCACTGCCCGGTGGAGGGGTATCCGGGGTTCGACGATCCGCGCTACGAGGGGCTGCGGGCGAGCCCGCCGCAGGGGTGCGCGGTGGAGGACTTCGGCGGGTGCCTGGGTCTGCGGTGCGAGCGGCCGGGTGGGCGGCTGCTCGACGCGGTGGCGGAGCTGTGCGCGGAGATCCGTAGCCGGTACGGGCTGCTCATGACCGGGCTCGGCATCGACAAGCTGTGGGAGTGGTCCGCGGACGGTACGGACGGCTGGGGAGCCGAGATCGTCGGGCAGCTGTTGCTGATGGCCGCCGAGCGCGGTCCGAAGCTCGGCTACGGCGTGGACGACCTGGCCGGTTTCCTGACGGAGGCGGCCGGGGCAGCGCACGGGCCGGTGCTCGACGGCCGCTGACGGCTCAGTCGGTGCGCAGCCGGGCGTGCAGGTGCTCGTCGTGCCAGCCGTCGGCGTGCAGGAGGGCGCCGCGCATGGTGCCCTCCAGGGGGAATCCGGCCTTCACGGCGATGGCGCACGAGGCCGGGTTCGCCACGGAGTGGGTGATCCGCAGCCGGTGCAGGCCGACCTCCTCGAAGGCCCAGCGGCTGACGCGGTCCGTGGCGGGCGCCATGATCCCGCGGCCTCGCCCGGCGGGCAGCAGCCAGTACAGGATCTCGCCGCTGCCGCCCGCGAGGTCGAGATCGCCGACGCCGATGAGGCCGACGGCCGGGCCTCCGGCGGCGGGGGCGACGGCCCAGATCGCGGCCTGCTCGGCCTGCCAGCGGCCGTGCCAGCGGGTGATCCGCTCTTCGGCCCCGGCGGGGGTCAGGAGGGCGGGCCGGTTCCAGTGCCGGATCTCCGGGTCGCGGCAGGACTCGACCAGCGCGGGGACGTCGTAGGAGGCCCAGGGGCGCAGCAGCATGCCGTCGGGGAGCGGGAGTTCGGGCTGCTGCGCGGCGCTCATCCGGCCGGCCGGGACCACGGGGGGTATGGAGTTGATCATCTCCGCATCATGCCGCCCCGCGGCGCGCAGGCGCATGCGCAGGTCCCGGACAGCACGGCGGCTACGCCGGGACTCGTTCCTGCGGGGGCGTTTCGGCGGTGGTGGTGTCCGGGCCCGGGTCGGTGTTGAGGTCGGTCAGCATCTGGCGGGTGAAGCCGAAGAAGTAGGTGGCGGCGAAGCCCACCAGGTAGCCGACGAGCAGGCCGCCCGCGTAGATCGCGAGGGTGGCGCCCGCGCTCGACCGGCCGTCGAGCAGCGGGAACAGGGCCCAGCCGGAGGGGCCGATGGCGGTGGAGCCGAAGGCGACGCCCAGTTGGTGGAAGAGGCCGACGAAGGCGCCGCCGGCGGCGCCGCCGATGCAGGCGGTGACGAAGGGGCGGCCCAGCGGCAGGGAGACGCCGTAGATCAGCGGTTCGCCGATGCCGAGGAAGCCGGCCGGGAGCGCGGACTTGATGGTGGCGCGGAGCGAGCCGTTGCGCGGGAGGCGGTAGTAGACGGCGATGGCCGCGCCGACCTGGCCCGCGCCTGCCATGGCGAGGATGGGCAGCAGGACGGTGTAGCCGTCCTGCTCGATGAGGGTGGTGTGGATGGGGATGAGGGCCTGGTGCAGGCCGAGCATCACGAGGGGGAGGAAGAGGCCGCCCAGGACCAGGCCCGCGAAGGCCCCGCCGCCCGCGAGGAGCCAGTTGGCGAAGGTGCCGATGGCGGCGGAGGCCTCACCGGCGAGGAACATCAGGCCGAAGAGGGTGACCAGGCCCGAGATCAGCACGGTGAGGGTGGGGGTGACCAGGACGTCCAGGGCCTCGGGGACCCACCTGCGGCACCACTTCTCCACGTGGACGGCGAGCAGGGCGGCGGCGAGCGCGCCGAGGACGCCGCCCTGACCGGGCTTGAGCTCCAGCCCGAAGGCGTCGATCTTCGCGACGCCCGGGAAGACGATGATCGCGGCGACCGCGCCGCCCAGGACGGGCGTAGCGCCGAACTCCTTGGCCGTGTTGTAGCCGACGAAGACCGCGATCAACGACATGAAGCCGGAGGCGATGGCGGCGAGGGCGGGGACGACGGCGGGCACCCAGCCGAGGTTCGTGAGCAGGCCGTTCAGGCCGGCGATGATGCCGCAGCCGATCAGGGCCGGGATCAGCGGGACGAAGATGTTCGCGATGCGGCGCAGCAACAGTTTGAAGGGGGTGGCGTTCCTGGCCTTCTGAGCCTCCTTCAGGGCCGCGCCCCGGTCGGCGAGGTCGTCCGCGGTGATCGTGTGGGGGGCGGGTGGCGCCGCCGAGCGGCCCTCCTCGACGAGCGCCTCGAACTCCGGGGTCACGCGGGCGACGGCGCCCGGGCCCAGCACGATCTGGTAGGTGTCGTCCTCGACCACGCCGAGGACCGCAGGCAGCGCCCGCAGGGCCTCGTCCTGGACGAGCGAGCGGTCGCGCAGCGAGATGCGCAGGCGCGTCATGCAGTGCGCGATCGAGGTGATGTTGTCCGGGCCGCCGACCAGCGGAAGGATCGCGGCGGCGGTGGCGCGGTTCTTGTCAGTGGACATGTGGGGATCGCCTTGGCTCGGGGGGCGGGGTCGGGGTCAGCGGGTGTGGGCGAGGGCGGCGCGCAGGTGGCCCTGCGAGGCGGCGAGCAGCTCGGCGGCCGTGGGGCCGTCGACTCCGCCGAGGACGACGAGGACGGCGTTCTTCACCTCGCCGCCGGTGGCGGTCAGCGCGGCCTCGATCTCCTCGTCGGGCGCGCCGGTGGCCAGGGCGACGATGCGGCGGGCGCGGGCGCGCAGCTTCTCGTTCGAGGAGCGCATGTCGACCATGAGGTTCCCGTACGTCTTCCCGAGCCGGATCATCGTGATGGTCGAGATGAGGTTGAGGACGAGCTTCTGTGCGGTGCCGGCCTTCAGGCGGGTGGAGCCGGTGAGGAGTTCGGGTCCGACGACGACCTCGATGCCGTGGTCGGCGGCCGCGGCGAGGGCGGAGCCGGCGTTGCAGGAGAGCCCGACGGTGAGCGCGCCGCGGGTCCGGGCGAACTCGACGGCGCCGATCGCGTACGGGGTGCGGCCGGAGGCGGAGATGCCGACGACCGTGTCGTCCGGTCCGATCCGCAGCGCGGTGAGGTCCTCGGCGGCCAGTTCCTTCGAGTCCTCGGCGCCTTCGACGGCCTTGACCATGGCGGAGGGGCCGCCCGCGATCAGGCCGACCACGTCGGCGGGGTCGGTGTTGAAGGTGGGCGGGCACTCGCTGGCGTCCAGGACGCCCATCCGGCCGGCGGTGCCGGCGCCCGCGTAGACCAGGCGGCCGCCGCGGGCCATCCGCTCCGCGATCGCGTCGACGGCGGCGGCGATCCGCGGCAGCTGTGCGGCGACGGCGGCCGGGACGGTGGCGTCCTCGGCGTTCATGGTGCGGGCGATGTCGAGGGTGGACAGCCGGTCGATCTCGGCGAGGTCCTGGCGGAAGGCCTCGGTGGTGAGCGTGTCCAGCTGGGCGCGGAGTTCTGCGTACGCGGTCATCGGTGGGCGGACTCCTTGGCGGGTGGCGGGTGGTCTGCGGGCCGGGCTTCGAGATCGGGGCTCCGCCCCGGACCCCGCTCCTCAAACGCCGGAGGGGCTGGATGTGGCGGGGCTGGATTTGTGGCGGTGGGCGAGGGCCTCGTACGAGGCGGCGAGGGCGGGTGCGGCGGTCTCGTACGTCTGCTGCGCGATGCCGACGAAGAGGCAGTCGACGACGAGCAGCTGGCTGGTGCGGCTGGACATGGCGGCCGGCCGCAACCGGGTCTCGCGGGCGGCGGAGGTGGCCAGTACGAGGTCGGCGTGGCGGGTGACGGGGCTGTTCGGGCGGCCGGTGAGGGCGAGGGTGGTGGCGCCGTGCTCGAAGGCGACGCGCAGCGGTTCGATCACGTCGCCCGTGCTGCCGGAGTGGGTGACGGCGACGGCGACGTCGCCGGGGCGCAGCTGGACGGCGCCCGTGACGGCCAGGTGCGGGTCGCTGTGGGCGTGGGCGAGGAGGCCGATGCGCAGCAGCTTCTGGGCGAGGTCCTGGCCGACGAGGGCGGAGGCGCCGACGCCGTAGATGTCGATGCGGCGGGCCGTGGCGAGGGCGGTGACGGCGGCGGCGAGCTGGTTCAGGTCGAGTGCGGCGGCGGTGTCGGTGAGGGTCTGCGCCTCCTCGTGGGCCAGCTTGGCGACGACGTCCGCGAGGGGGTCGTCGACGGCTATGTCGACGGTGACGGCGGGGGCGGTGCCGGACTCCTGCTGGGCGGCGAGGGCGGCGAGGGCGAGGCGCAGGTCGCGGTAGCCGGGGTAGCCGAGGAGGCGGGCGGCGCGGACGACGGTGGCCTCGCTGGTGCCGGTGTGCGCGGCGAGGGCGGAGACGGTGAGCCGGGCGCAGGCGGCGGGGTCGGCGGCGACGGCTTCGGCGACGGCCCGCACGGAGTGGGGCAGGGAGGGGCCGAGGCTGCGGATCCGGGCCCGGAGGGCGTGCGGTGGGGGAGCCGGCGTGGCGCGGCTGAAGTTTTCCTTCGTGTTCTCGCTCACACCTGAAACTTATTTTCAGCCCGGGCGCCGGTCAATACGCCATTGGGCCCTCGGAAAGAGGGCCTTCGTCAGCGGGCCCTCCCGGGTCCACAATGGGCGCATGGACCACGCGACCCCCCTGGAACAGGCGCTGCACGTCGCCCGTGCCCTCGTACTCGCCGATCTCGCTGCCGGCGAGGTCGCCGATGCCGATGTCGTCTCCCTCGTCGAGGACTCGGTCACGCACCGCCGGTGGTGGGTGGAGCAGTGGCCGGAGGGGGTCGACTACCTTGCCGGACTCGTCGCCCAGGACGTACAGGACGCGCTGCTGGAGAAGTACGGACGCTGGCCGCTGTGCCCGGTCTGCAACCACGGCGAGCCGCACGCGCTGGACGTGGAGCCGGAGTTGGGACCCCACCCGCACTGGGTGTGCTCGGAAGCGGGCGTGAAAGTGGCCGCGGTCGGCGGCCTGGGCCCGGTCTTCGGCCTGCGGTGAGCCGCCGGTGACCGTCTACATCGACCCGCCGACCTGGCCGGGCCACGGCCGCATGTGGTCGCACCTGGTCAGCGACGTCTCGTACGAGGAGCTGCACGCCTTCGCGGCGGGCATCGGCTGTCCGCCGCGCGCCTTCGAACGGGACCACTACGACGTGCCCTCGTACCGGTACGCGGACGCGGTCGGCGCGGGGGCGGTGGAGATCGGCAGCAAGGAACTGGTCCGGCGCCTCACGGCGGCGGGCCTGCGCCGCCCGAAGGGCAGGCCCGCGGCCTAGGAGCTCGGGGCCGGGGTGGGGGCCGGGGCCGGGGCCGACGGCGACGTCGCGGTGGGCTCGGGGACGGTGTTGGGCTGGGCCGCCGACGGGAGCGACCAGACGTGCTTCGGGGTCACGATCTTGGTGACCGTGTTGGCGATGAGGGAGCTCAGGCTGCCGAACTTCCCGTCGACGTCGGAGTTCACCACGATCACCATGGTGGCGCGGGCCTGCGGGAGCCGGACGGCGATGGTCTCGTAGCCGGGGAGCTCGCCGTTGTGGCCGATCCAGCCGTCGAGCTCGGCGATGCCGAGCCCGTAGCCCACGCCGGCGTGCCCGGTGGGCAGCATGCGCAGCCGCTGGGCCTGGGTGCCCGGCTCCAGCAGGCGGTCGCCGTCGGGCAGCCGGCCGGTGACCAGGGTCGGGACCCAGGAGCGCAGGTCGTCCATGGTGGAGATCATCGCGCCGGCCGCCCAGCCCCAGGACGGGTTCCAGGTGGAGGCGTCGACGATCGAGCCGTCCGGGGTGAAGTTGGTGTAGCCGTGCACGTACGGGGACGAGATCTCCGCGCCGGTCGGCAGCGAGGTCGAGTCCAGGCCGGCCGGTTCGAAGACGTGCTGTGCCAGGTAGGTGTGCAGGGGCTGGCCGCCGACCTTCTCGACGAGCAGGCCGAGCAGGACGGTGTTGGTGTTGGAGTACTCCCACTTCGCGCCGGGCGCGAAGTCGGCGGGGTGCGCGAAGGCGAAGTCCAGCAGCTCCTGCGGTGTCCAGGCGCGGTGCGGGTCGGCCTTGAAGGTGGCCAGCCAGCGGGGGTCCTCGGTGTAGTTGTAGAGGCCGCTGCGCATGTCGGCGAGCTGCCGGACGGTGATCTTCTCGCCGCCGGGCACGCCGTCGAGGTACGTCGAGATCGGCGCGTCGAGCCGTACCTTCCCGTCGTCGACGAGCTGGAGGGCGGCGGTGATGGCGAAGGTCTTGGTGACGCTGCCGATGCGGGTGTACATGTCGGTCTTGACGGGGACGCCGGTGGCCTTGTCGGAGGTGCCGAAGCCGCGCACGTAGGAGTCGTTGCCGTCGATCCACAGGCCGACGCCCACACCGGGTATGGCGGCCTTGCGCATGGCCGCGGTGATCGCGTCGTCGAGCTGCTCGGCGATGACGGGGTCGAGGTCGACCCGGCCCGGCGGGGCGGCCGCGGGGGCCTGGCCCGCGCAGAGCGCGGTCAGCAGCAGGGAGGCGGCTGCGAGGACGGTTGGCGTCCGGTACCGGCCCATGGAGGATCTCCTCTGATGACGCACGTCCCCGAGCGGTCACCGGTCCCCGAGCGGACCCTCCCATCGTAGGAAGCCGGGTCCGGGGCGGCGACCGGGACCGCGGGCAGGGCCGGGCGGGCGCGGTCAGGCGCGGGCGGGCTCCTCGGCCGGGTTGGTCGCGGCGGCGGCGCCTCCGGTGATCACGCGTGTGGTGTGGGGACGGGTGCGGCGGTCCAGGCGGAGGGCGATCAGGGTGAGGGCGATCGCGGTGACCGTCATGGCGGCGCCCGCCCAGGCGGTGGAGGCGAAGCCCAGGCCGGCGTCGATGACGGTGCCGCCGAGCCAGGGGCCACCGGTGTTGCCGAGGTTGAAGGCCGCCGTGGTGGTGGCACCGGCCAGGGTCGGAGCGGCGCCGGCCACGTTGAACATGCGGGCGTTCAGCGCCGGGGCGGTGAAGAAGGCCGAGAAGCCGAGCAGGAAGGCGAGGGCGACCGCCGCGGCGGCGGTGGAGGCCAGCAGGGCGAGTGCGGCGAGGAAGACGGTGGAGGCGGTGATGCCCCAGATCATCACGCCGAACAGGTGCGCGTCGGCGACGCGGCCGCCGACGGTGGTGCCGGCCAGCGCGCCGATGCCGAAGAGGCCGAGGATCCACGGGACCCATTGCGAGTCCAGCCCGGCCACGTCCGTGAGCAGCGGTGACAGATAGCTGAAGGCGCAGAAGACGCCGCCCGCGGCCAGCGCCGTGATGCCGATGGAGAGCCACACCTGGCGGTCGCGGTAGATGCGCAGCTCGCGCCCGAGCGAGGGCCTCTCGGCGGGCAGCGGGATCTTGGGGATCAGCGCCAGGATGCCGGCGAGCGCGATCGCGGAGGCCGCGCCGACCGACCAGAAGGCGGAGCGCCAGCCCAGGTGCTCGCCGAGGAAGGCGCCGGCGGGGACGCCGAGGACGTTCGCGATCGACAGACCGCCGATCATGACGGCCATCGCGCGGGCCCGCTGGTCCTTGTCGACCATGGCGATGGCGACGGCCGCGCCCACGGCCCAGAAGCCGGCGCAGGCGAGGGCGGAGACCACCCGGGAGGCGAAGAGGAGCTCGTACGAGGGGGCCAGCGCGCCCGCGACCTGCCCGAGGCCGAAGAGACTGATGAGGGAGACGAGCGTGGTGCGGCGCGGGAGGCGCAGGGTGGCCACGGCCAGCAGCGGTGCCCCGACGACCATGCCGATCGCGAAGGCGGATATGAGCAGGCCCGCCTGCGGGATGGTGACGCCCATGTCCTCCGCGATGGGTGGCAGAAGCCCGGAGAGCATGAATTCGCTGGTGCCGAGCGCGAAGACGGAGAGTCCGAGGACGTAGACGGCGACGGGCATGCGGGGGCGTGCGGCTGCTGCGGGCATGACTGTCACCAACCATGGCGAACGCGATCAAATTCCCATCGCGGTCCCTTGCGCCGTGAGGGCGGCGAGCTCGGCGGCGAGGTTGGCGCGGGCCGGGGCCTCCCAGTGCGCGGCTCCGTGGGGCGTGCGGAAGAGGGCCGGCAGGTCGAGCAGCTGGCGCAGTACGGCGGCGCGGCCGGTGCGGAAGGCGTCGTCCGGGACGAAGCCGTACTCGGCGCGGACGGCGGCGGCGTAGGCGGCGTATGCGTCCGGCTGCCCGGCGAGGACCGCCAGGTCCGCGTCGCAGAGGGCCTCGCCGTCGGTGTCGCCGGGAGCGGGGTCGTGGGTGACGGTGAGCCGGACCAGCCGGGCCACCTCGGCGGTGCGGGAGGCGTCGATGCCGAGCTCGTGGAGGGCGCGCTCGGCGAGGACGGCGCTGCGCTCCTCGTTCTCGGAGCGGTCGGGGCGGTAGACGGCGTCGTGGAACCAGGCGGCGAGCTGTACGGCGGCCGGATCGGCGGCATGCGCGGCCAGTACGTCGATCCGCGCGAGTACGTCGGCCAGGTGCGCGGTGGTGTGGTACCGGCGCTGCGGCTCCGCCCAGGCGGCGAGGAGGCGGTCGGCGTAGGGGGCGGGATCGCGGTCGGCGGGGGCGCCGGCGGCGGTGACGGTCGCCTGCCAGCGGGCCCGGAGGTCGGCGGTGTCGCTGCGGTGGGTGCCTGTGTCCATGGGCACATTGTGGGGTGGCGCGATTGTGCTGGTGAAGGGTGGGTGGAGCCCCGTACCCTGAATATTGGACTAGACCTATTGTGCTGAGTTTCCCCGGGTTTTCCCGAGCTGCTTCCTAAGGATGGGATCGAATGAGCAACCGTGCGCTCCTGGAGGTGATCGCCCTCGACGTGGAGGACGCGGTCGCGGCCCAGGCCGGTGGGGCGGACCGACTCGAACTGGTCACCGACATGGCCGCCGACGGGCTCACCCCGCCGCGCGAGACCTTCGCGGCGATCAGGGCGGCGGTCGACATCCCGCTGCGCGTGATGCTCCGCAGGACGGACGGCTTCGCGGCCGGTGACGTGTCCGGCCTGGTCCGGACGGCGCGGGAGCTGCGGGCGGAGGGTGCGCAGGAGTTCGTCCTGGGCTTCCTGGACGCGGACGGGGGGCCCGACCTGGCCGCGGTCGAGGCGGTCGTGGCGGAGCTGGACGGCTGCCGCTGGACCTTCCACCGGGCGATCGACCGCGCGGCGGACCGGGACCAGCTGCGGAAGGCGCTGGCCGATGTGCCGGGGCTGGACACGTACCTGACGGCGGGCTCGGCGGCCGGGGTGGAGGCCGGGCTGCCGGTGCTGCTCGCGGAGGCGGGGCGGGGCGGTGAGCCGGGGTACGGGGCGCGGATCCTGGTGGGCGGCGGCCTGACGCTCGCGCACCTGCCGGTGCTGAGGGCGGGCGGGATCGACGCCTTCCACATCGGCGGCGCGGCGCGTCCCTCCGGGTGGGGGCGGCCGGTCTCGGCGGCGGCCGTCGCGGACTGGCGAGCCGCCCTGTCCTGACGGCGCCCGGCTGTCGGGGCGCGCCGCCGCTGCCGGGGACGCTGCCCCCGGGCCCCCGCGCCCCAAACGCCGGCGGGCTGGGTGTGGGCGGCGGGGCCGGCACATTCAGCCCCGCCGGCGTTTGAGGCGCGGGGTCCGGGGCCGGAGCCCCAGGACGCGGTCCGCGGGTCAGGACAGGGCGGAGGGCAGCGGGGCCGAGTGGAGGGCCGCCAGGCCCGAGACCGCGCGGGTGAGGCAGACGTACAGGCGGCGCAGGCCGGTGCGCTCGTCCGGCTCGCCGTCCACGATCGCCGCGGGTTCGTCCAGGACCACGTAGTCGTACTCCAGACCCTTCGCCAGCGACGCCGGCACCAGCGTCAGCCGGGACTCCGAGGTCGTCTCCTCACCGGGAGACAGGTACGGAAGCCCCGCCGCCGGCAGGGCCTCGGCCAGCACCGGGATCCGCGCGTCCGCCGCGATCAGGCCGATCGAACCCTCGTACGCAAGGAAGTCGCGGCATGCGGCGACCACCGCCGCCGTCAGGTCCGCCACCTGCGCGACCTCCTCGATCCGCAAGGAGCCCGGCGTCTCGCGGACTGAGGAGACCGGGGCCAGGCCGGGGGAGATCGACGGCAGCAGCCGGGAGGCGTAGGCGATCACCTCGCGCGGCACGCGGAAGCCCGCCGTCAGCTCCTCCAGCACCGCCTGCGGCTTGCCCAGGTGCGTCAGCGCCTCGTCCCAGCTGCGCGTGGCCCACGGCGTGGTGCCCTGCGCGAGGTCGCCGAGGACCGTCGCCGAGCCCGTGGTGCAGCGTCGGCCCACCGCCCGGTACTGCATCGGCGACAGGTCCTGCGCCTCGTCGAGGACCACGTGACCCAGCGAATGCGTCCGTTCCACCAGGTCGGCCGCCTCGTCGATCAGGACCAGGTCCGCCGCCGACCACTTCGCCGACTTCACGCTCCGGAAGGGCTTCTGCCAGAGCAGGAGCTTCTGTTCGTCGGGCGTCAGGACGCCTTCCGCGTGCTCGGCCAGGAACTCGGCGTCGGACAGCAGGCGCAGGACCAGCTTCGCCGGTTCGACGGGCGGCCAGATCTCCTTCACCGCCGCCTTCACCGCCGCGTTGCGGGCCACCGCGTCCTGCACCCGGTCGTCCGGCGCCTCGCCCGCCTGTTCCATCCGTACGAGCACCGCGTGCGCGATGCGCTGCGGCAGGGCCTCGCGGGCGGCGCCGTAGCGGATGTCGCGCTTCTGCAGTTCGCCGGCCATCTCCTCCAGTTCGTACGCCGGTACCCGCCAGCGGCGCGAGCCGCGGACCACCATCAGCGGCTCCGTGGGGCGGGACACGTGCGAGCGGAGCGCGCGGCCGAGCACCTCCGCCATGCGGGCGTCGCCCTTGACCACGGCGGTTTCGGCGGGGTCCGTGCCGCGTACCTCCATGCCGGGGCGGGCGACCAGGTCGTCGACGGTGGCCTGCTTGACCTCCAGCTCGCCCAGGGCCGGCAGCACCTGCTCGATGTAGTGCAGGAAGGAACGGTTCGGCCCGATGACGAGCGTGCCCGTACGGGCGAGGCGGTCGCGGTGCGCGTAGAGCAGGTACGCGACCCGGTGCAGGCCGACCGCGGTCTTCCCGGTGCCGGGGCCGCCCTGTACGCAGACCGAACCGGACAGGCCGGAGCGGACGATCTCGTCCTGCTCGGGCTGGATCGTCGCGACGATGTCCCGCATCGGGCCGACGCGCGGACGCTCGATCTCCTGCTGGAGCAGCTTGCTGACCGCGGCCGTCTCGGCGGGGTCGGACAGGTGCTCGTCCTCGTACGCCGTCAGCTCGCCGCCGGTGTACCCGAAGCGCCTGCGCAGCGAGATGTCCTGCGGGTCGGTCTTGGAGGCCCGGTAGAACGGCTGGGAGACGGGCGCGCGCCAGTCGATGACCATCGGGTCGCCGTCGGCGTCGTGGACGTGGCGGCGGCCGATGTAGAACTGCTCGCCCTCCGCGCCCTCGGCGAGCTCCGCGCCGGGTGCGTGCAGGTAGTTCAGGCGGCCGAAGAAGAGCGGGGTGTGCGCGAGGTCGGCGAGGGCCTTGATGCGGTCGTCGATCTGGGCCTGGAGGACGATCGCGTTGACCCAGTTCGCGGTGACGTCGCGGATGTCGAGGGCCTCGACGTCCTCGCGCATGGCGCGCAGGGCGGAGCGCGAGGCGGTGAGGTGGGCGCGTTCGCGACCCAGCGGGTCGTCGTGCGTGGTCTCGGGGGCGTGCGCGGGCACGGAACTGCCTCCAGCTGCTGGGTGCGGACAGATGGCCCGCCGGTTTCCGGCCGGAGGGCGGCTCTCCCCGATGAGGCGGCGGGAGGCGGCAAGAGCGGAGATTCTAGCCACCGGGGCGGGGCGGCGCCAACGGATTACGGGCCGGCGATCACGGGATGCGGAGGGAGGAGAGGAGCCGCTCGTGCATCCGCTTCAGCTCCTTCTCCTGCGCCTCGGAGCCGAGGGTGATGGCCATGACGAGGTGGTCGTCATCGGAGATGAGCCGGATGGAGCCGACCGTGCGGTCGGCGTCGTCCTTGTCGGCGAGGCGCGCGTCGAGGGCCGGGCGGCCGTCGACCGTCGTCTTGCGGACGTCGCTGCTGGTCAGAGTGTCGCCGTTGGCCAGGTTGTACGCGGCGAGGAAGCCTTCGAGGCTGTCCTGCAGCGGAAACTGGTCACCGGGCATGTCGTGGACGGAGAAACCGATGCCTGCGTCCGGGACGTCCACCCCGTACGCCCGGGCAGCGACGTCCTTGCCCTCGATGGGGACGGAGCCCTTGCGGAGCTCGGCCTTTCCGGGCAGCTCGGCCGTGATGCCGGTGGGGGCGTCGGTGGCCCTCACCCAGTCCTCGGTGGCCTTCGTGGCGGTGGGTGCGGGCGTGGGTATGGGGGTGGGCGTGGCGGTGGGCGTGACTGTGGCGGCGGTGACGGCGACGTGCGCCGGCGCCGGGGTGGCGAAGGCGCCGGTGGACGGCAGCAGACCCGTAGTGACCAGGGCTGTCGAGGCGGAGAGCAGCACCAGGCGCTGCGTCCGGGAACGGTGGGTCATGCGGATCACTCCCTGGCTCGGTGGCCGGCGCCGCGGACTTTCCCAGCGTCCGTCCTGCCCGGCAGCCGTGCATCCGGACGGGTGTCATACCCGGGGGTGTCAGACCTCGGTAGGTCCACTAGGGGATGGCATGCGACGGGAGGAGGACTCGGGAGGCCGTGAGATTCCCTCCCGGGAGCGATGTGCGGGACGGCCCGAAACCGGACCATGGATTCATGAGCACCGCAACCTTCACCCCGATCCAGGGCGGCCGCCCTAGCGGCGCCGCCACCTCCGACTCCCTTCCGCGCCCCGGCCTCGGCGGCATGGTGCGCGCCGTCAAGATCTTCGCGGCGACCGCCGTGAGCGTCGTCGTGCTCGGTGAGTACGCCGAGGACGCGGGGGTCATACGCCGCTGAACTGCCGGGCCCGCGCAGCCCGTCCACTGATCCACTAGGGTCACGCGGGTGACCCGGAGCCCCGTTCCCAGCTGCTCGCCGACGTCTCCGTCGTCTCTGGCCGGTGTGCTGCTGACCGGCTCGCTGCTGGTGCTGGGCGTGCTCTGCATCGCCCTGCGCATGCCGGTGGCCGACGCGCTCGTCCAGGGTTTCTCCGCCGCCGAGTGGGGGCCGCCCGCCGCGTATCCGCCGTTCGCGGCGATCCTGTTCACGCCGGCCGCGTGGCTGCCGACCGGCGCGCTGAAGGCCGTCCTCGTCCTCGGCAACGCCGGCCTGCTCGCCCTGCTGATCACGCTGTCCTGCCGCCTCGCGGGCCTGCGGTCCCGGCCCGGGCCCGTGCTGGCCGCCACCATCGCGGGGCTGTGGCTGCAGCCGCTGTTCCAGGCGCCGCTGGCCGGCCAGATCAACCTGGCGCTCGCTTGCCTGGTCCTGTGGGACCTCGGCCGGCCCCGCTCCGCGCTCGGCAAGGGCTTCGCGCTGGGCATCGCCGCCGGGATCACCCTCGCCCCGGCGGCCATCGCCGCGTACCTCCTGCTGACCCGCCGCGTCCGCACCGGGCTCACGGCACTGGCGGCCTCGGCAGGTACCGCCCTGCTCGGGCTGCTGGTCCTGCCGGAGGCCTCCGCCGAGTTCTGGACCAGCCACCTGCCCGCCGCGGCCCGGGCCCTCGTACTGGACTGGCCGCCCCTGTGGGTCTGGGGCGCGCCCTTACTGGCCGTTCTGGCGGCCCGGGCCTGCCGGCGTCAGTCGCTCGCCAGCAGCTCGTCGGCGTCCATGATCCGGTAGGCGTACCCCTGCTCGGCGAGGAACCGCTGGCGGTGTGCCGCGAAATCCTGGTCGATCGTGTCGCGCGCGACGACCGAGTAGAACCGCGCCTCGTGGCCGTCCGCCTTCGGCCGCAGCACGCGGCCCAGGCGCTGGGCCTCCTCCTGGCGCGAGCCGAAGGTGCCCGACACCTGGATGGCGACGGTGGCTTCCGGCAGGTCGATGGAGAAGTTCGCGACCTTCGAGACGACCAGCACGCTGATCTCGCCCTCGCGGAAGGCGTTGAAGAGCTTCTCGCGCTGCGCGTTGGAGGTCTCGCCCTTGATGACGGGGGCGTTCAGGTGCTCGCCCAGCTCGTCGAGCTGGTCGATGTACTGCCCGATGACGAGGGTCTGCTCACCACGGTGCTTGGCGACGAGCGCTTCGGTGACCTTCCGCTTCGTCGCCGTCGTCGCGCAGAAGCGGTACTTCTCCTCCGTCTCGGCGGTCGCGTACGCGAGCCGCTCCGCCTCCGTCAGGTTGACCCGGACCTCCACGCAGTCGGCGGGCGCGATGTAGCCCTGCGCCTCGATCTCCTTCCACGGGGCGTCGAACCGCTTCGGCCCGATGAGCGAGAAGACGTCCGACTCCCGCCCGTCCTCGCGCACCAGCGTCGCGGTCAGGCCGAGCCGGCGCCGCGCCTGCAGGTCGGCGGTGAACTTGAAGACCGGTGCGGGCAGCAGGTGCACCTCGTCGTAGACGATCAGGCCCCAGTCCCGGGAGTCGAAGAGCTCCAGGTGCGGGTAGACGCCCTTCCGCTTCGTCGTCAGGACCTGGTACGTGGCGATGGTGACGGGCCGGATCTCCTTGCGGGTGCCGGAGTACTCACCGATCTCTTCCTCCGTCAGCGAGGTCCGCTTGACCAGCTCGTGCTTCCACTGGCGGGCCGAGACGGTGTTCGTCACCAGGATCAGCGTCGTCGCCTTGGCCATCGCCATGGCCCCGGCGCCGACCAGCGTCTTGCCGGCGCCGCAGGGCAGCACGACCACACCGGACCCGCCGTGCCAGAAGCCCTCGACGGCCTGCTGCTGGTAGGGCCGCAGCGCCCAGCCGTCCTCGGCCAGTTCGATCGGGTGCGCCTCGCCGTCCACGTAACCGGCGAGGTCCTCGGCCGGCCAGCCCAGCTTGAGCAGGGTCTGCTTGATCTGCCCGCGCTCGGAGGGGTGCACGGCCACCGTGTCGGGGTCGAGCCGCGCACCGACCAGCGGGGCGACCTTCTTGGACCGCAGGATCTCCTCCAGCACCGGCCGGTCGGTGCTGGTCAGCACCAGCCCGTGCACGGGGTGCTTGGAGAGGGTGAGGCGGCCGTAGCGCGCCATGGTCTCGGCGACATCGACGAGGAGCGCGTGCGGGACGGGATAGCGGGAGTACTCGACGAGCGCGTCGACGACCTGCTCGGCGTCATGACCGGCGGCCCGGGCGTTCCACAGGCCGAGCGGGGTGATCCGGTAGGTGTGGATGTGCTCGGGGGCCCGCTCCAGCTCGGCGAAGGGGGCGATGGCACGCCGGGCGGCTCCGGCGAGCTCGTGGTCGACTTCGAGAAGGAGGGTCTTGTCGCTCTGGACGATGAGTGGACCATTCACGCGCGGCGCCCCGTTTCATTCAGGTCAAACCTCCAGTGTGCCGTACGGCGCGGAGGCTGGGAACACGGCGCTTCGGCGCGGTGCCCGGCGGGGTGCCGGTCCGGGTGCCCGGCGGGTCAGCGGGCCATGCCGTCCAGGAGCAGGGCGAGGCCGCCGTGGAACTCGCGGTCCTGGGTGAGGGAGCGCGCGCCGAGGGCGGCCTCCGTCAGGTACGGGTACTCCTCCGCGGGGAGCTCGGCGATCGCGGCGGTGCCCGCGCCGGAGAGGGCGCCGAGGTGTTCCTGCTGGATCGCGCCGATCACGTAGGCGAGCAGGGCCCGCAGGGCGATGATCCGCTCCTCGGGCCCGAGTCCGGCCTCCGTGAGCACCCCGAGGACGGTCTCGCCCCAGCGCATCACGCCGGGGGAGCGGTGCCGGTGGGTCATGGTGAGCGGCAGCACGGCGGGGTGCGCGCCGACGGTGTCCCGCATCCGGTCGACGAGGAGCGTGACGCGGGCCCGCCACGGTCCGGCCGTGAGCGGCGGCGGGGTGCTGTCGACGGAGCCGAGGACGAGTTCGACGACGAGGGCCTCAAGCTCCCCGCGGTCCTGGACGTACCGGTACAGGGCCATGGTGCTGATGCCGAGTTCGACGGCGACGGCGCGCATGGACAGGCCGGGGAGGCCCTCACGGTCGATCACGGCGAGGGCGGCGGCGGCCAGCTGGTCCGGGGTGAGTGAGCGGGGGCGCGGCATGGTGATTGACAGCGTACGACATACGCTTACGCTGTAGGTGTACGACATACGCTTACGGAGGAGATCTCAGTGCAGCTGCATACCGGTTCCGCCGTCCGTACCCGCACCCTCACCGCCGTCGCGGACGGTGAGCCCGTCTCCGTCCCGGACCCCGAGCACCTCGTCCACCTCCAGTTCCGCCGCTTCGCCGGCTGTCCCATCTGCCATCTGCACCTGCGCTCGGTGGTGCGGCGGCACGACGAGATAGCGGCCGCCGGGATCCGGGAGGTCGTGGTCTTCCACTCCGGCGCCGACGAACTGCGCGAGCACGTGGCCGGCCTGCCCTTCGCGGTGATCGCGGACCCGCGCAAGCGGCTGTACGCGGAGTTCGGCGTCGAGTCGTCCTACCGCGCCCTGCTGGCCGCGCGCGCCTGGCGGGCGATCGCCCTCGGCACGCTCGACATATTCCGCGGCCGGGCGAAGCCTCCGACGCTCGTCCAGGACGGCGGGCGCCTGGGGCTGCCCGCGGACTTCCTGATCGCACCGGACGGACGCGTGCTGGCCGCCGGGTACGGGGCCCACGCGGACGACCAGTGGCCGGTGGACAAGCTGCTGGCCCTGGCGGAGCGGGCAGGTGTTCTACGGCCGAACGGGTAGACGGCACAAGTCCATGGGGCGGACGCCGATGTTGCGGCGGGGTCGGCGTGGGCGGGCGTCGTACGGTGGCCGTCGCTGCCAGGCGATCTCGGAACGGACCCTCATGACGCAGACAAGCTGGGACCGCACGCTCTTCAGCCCCTCCTTGGCTCCCGCCACCACCATCACCCACGACACCGGCCTGCTTCTGCTCCGGCTCGTCGTCGGCCTCAGCATGGTCGGCCACGGCACGATGAAGCTCTTCGGCTGGTACGGCGGCCCGGGCCTCACCGCGACCGGCAAGGGCTTCACGATGGCCGGCTACCCCGCCGGGGACGCCATGGCCGTCATCGCCGGCCTCTCCGAGACCCTGGGCGGCCTCGGTCTCGCCCTCGGCCTGCTCACCCCGCTCGCCGGAGCGGCCCTGACCGGCATCTTCATCAACGTCCTCGACCTCCGGGGCCTGAGCGCGTACTTCCCGCCCAAGGGCGTGGAGCTCGAAGTGGTGCTGTTCGCCGCGGTCGTCGCCCTCACCCTCACCGGGCCGGGCCGCTTCGCCGTCGACCACTACCTCCCGGTGCTGCGCGAGTCCCGGCCCCGCTACTCCCTGCTCGCCCTGCTGCTGGGCGTCGTCGTGGGATTCATCGTCCTGATCATCCGGGGCTGACTCCCCCGCTTTCCCCGCTTCCCCCGCGACCGGCCGGACAGAGGCCTACGCGCCCAGGTGCTCCAGCGGCCCCGAAGGGTACGGGGTCTCCGCGGGCAGCAGGGCCCGCGCGGCCGCCTCGTCCCCGGCCCCGAGCAGGCCGCGGATCTCCCGGGCCAGCGGCGTCACATCACGGATGGCGACCGTCCACTCGTCGGCGTACGCCCGTGAGGCCGGACCGGACAGGCCCAGCTGGAGCGAGCGGTACGGCAGCGGGTTGAGGCGCAGATCCCGCTCCGGGTCCCACTGGACCCGGGCGGGCGCCCCGCGCAGGGCCTGCTTCCAGGCCGCCCGGTCCGCGTGCACGCCCGGCTCGTAGTGGGACAGGCAGGCATCGCGCAGCGCCCGGTCGAAGCCCTCGCGGCTGATCTCGACCGCCAGTACCGTCTCCTGGTCGGCCTTGGTGCCCCAGCCGCAGCGGTACATCATCCACAGGAACGACGGCTTGATCCACGTCATCCGCTCCCGCTTCCAGGCGGGCGGGAAGCGGCCGTCGCGGGCGGCCGGCAACCCCAGCGAGGGAGCGTACGCCTGGTACACGGTGATCGTGGTGCCGGTGTGCGCCGCGCGGATCCGGCGGTTCGGTTCGTCCTCGGACATGGGCTCAGGATGACGGCTCGTCACCCCGGTGACCAGCGGATTTCGGCCCGATCGTCCCCACCCGGTCCTCCCCACCCGGTCCTCCCCACCCGGTCCTCCCCACCCGATCGTCCACACCCAGTCGTCTACACCTGGTCGTCCGCCAGCTCCGCGACACCGGTGATCCGGTGCAGCGCGTACGTCCGTACCTCGTCCGCCGTGTGGTCGTACCCGGTGACGAAGCCGCCCTCCACCCGGACCGGCGCGATGACCCGCTGGCTCGCCGCGCCCTCCGCGTTCACGTAGCCGATCCACACCGCCGACCCGGTCAGCGCGGCCGCCTGCACCGTCGCCAGGGTCTCCGCCGCGCTCGTGCGCGGGAGTTCGCCCGGCACCCCGGCGGAGGCCGTCGCGGGCTCCTTGCGCACCGCCGTCGCCGCTGCGTCGCCCGCGCGGATCGCCCGTACGGCCGCCGCCAGCAGCGTCGCGTCCGGCACCGGCGGGCCCTCCGGCACCGGTACGGGCGCCGACCGGGCCGGGGTGCGGTGGGCGTCGGCCCGCGCCACCAGCACGTCACCGGTACGGGACTCCGCGGCCGGCGCGTACCCCATGGCCCGCAACCCCTCCAGCAGGGCGGTCGGTTCGGCCTGCGCGGCCAGCACCGTCGGCGCGAGGCGCCGCAGCCCCAGCCCGGCCGAGCGCTTGTCGGCCAGGATCTCGCCCAGCATCGCGTCGTCGTCGCAGCGCACGTACGAGGAGGCAGCGCCGACCCGCAGGTGCCCGTGCCGCCGGGCCACGTCGTCGATCAGGTACGCCAGCGGCTGCGGGACCGGGGTCCGGCTGTGCTCCTTGAGGAAGGCGTGCAGGTCGGCCGCGGCGTGCCCGGCGTCCAGCGCCCGGCGCACCGAGCCGGGCGTGAACCGGTACACCGTCGCCCCGCCCTTGGACTCGACGTCCGCGAGCACGGCAAGGGTGTCGCCCAGCGGGCGGCGCAGCGGGCCGGGGGCCACCGCCGTCAGGTCGGCCTGGAGCAGCACGTGGTCCACCGGCTCCGGCAGCAGCGGGGCCAGCAGCGGTGCCGGGTCGCGGTGTTCCAGCAGGGCCCGGCCCGGCCCGGACAGGGCGCCCCGGCCGGTCACGCCGAGGACCTCCGCCTCGGCCAGCGCCCAGTGGGCGAGGCGGGCCCGCAGGTCGCTCGCACCGCGTACGGGTCTCTCCCAGGCGAGCCGCGCCAACAGGGTCTCCGGGTCGGGCGCCCCGCCCTCGGGCAGGTCGCCGAGGAGCTCCAGCACGCGCCGGCGCACCTCGGGCGCGGCGGAGCGGTCGAGCTCGGGGCCGAGCGCGGAGAGCGTGCGCCCCTTGGTGTCCTGCTCGCCGACCAGCGGGGCCGTGCGGGTGGCCGGCAGCCAGGCCGCCGCGAGGTGCGACCAGCGCTCGGCGGGCGGCAGTTCGACCCAGTCGTCGAAGGCCGGGGTCGGCGCGTACCGCTCGTCCGCCTCGCCGTCGCTGGCCAGCAGCCCGGCCGCGTAGGCGAGTTCGATCCAGAAGGCCGTCTGCGGCTCGGTCGTGTCCAGCAAGGCCGCGGTCCGCTTCAGGTCCCGTACGGAGAGGCCGCCCGCCCGCAGCACCGGCGGACCGGCGTGCTCCCAGGATTTGACCAGCTCCTCGACGGTGCCCAGTGCGGCCAGCGCCTGCCCGGCGGCGTTCGCGTCCACAAGCTGTGGACGGTGCTCGCGGTGCGCGGGCACCGGCGGAGCCACCGGCGCCGTGTCCCGGTGCGCGAGCCCGCCGCGCAGGTGCAGCGCCACCTCGCGGGGCAGTACGACGGTCCGCGCCGTCGCGGGCAGCAGCAGCCCCCGGTCGCGCAGCCAGCGCACCGGCGGCGTCGGATTCGGGGTCACCTCCCCGTACGGCGGCCCCCACACGAGCCGCCCCAGCACCTGATGTGCCTCCGCCGGAGCCTCGTCCAGCAGCGCGGACATCCGCTCCGGGTCGGTGAACAGCCCGGTCAGCGCGATCACCGCGGACACCGGGTCGTGGGTGGCGGGCAGCCCGACGGACGCCACGATCTCCTGCACCCGGGTCGGCGACATCCCGGCGGTGGCCTCCGCGACGGTCGGGCCGAGACCGGTGGGAGAGGGGCGGGAGGGGGACGGGGCGAGCAGCTCGCGTGCGGTGCGGACCAGCCGCAGCCGGTCCTCGTCGCCCCACACCAGGGCCTGGTCGCGCAGGGTGGCCAGGGCGCCGGGGAGCGCGGCGCGGGCCCGCTCGTCCTCGCCGCCGGTCAGCAGCCCCTCCAGCACCGGGTACGGGCACGGGTCCGGAGCCACCGCGAGGGCCTCGGCGGTCTGCAGGGCGAACCGGTCCAGCCGGTCCAGGGCGCGCACCACCGAGGCCCGGGTCCCGGCGCGGGTGGCCAGCTGGGTCACATCGCCGGGCACCGGGCCGAGCAGGTCCGGGCGGGCGCGCAACAGGGCGGCGAGGCCCGCGTCGTCACGGCCGCGCAGCGCCTCGGCGAGAGAGCGCGGGGTGCTCCCCGCCGGGCTCCCGTCAGCGGATCCCGCCGCAGTGCTTGCCTCGGGCACAGTCGCCTCCTGGTCGCGTCGGCCGGTCAGTCGGCCGGTCCCCATCCGGTCAACGGTATCCGCTGCGCCCGCGGCAGCTCCACGGGCGCACGCGCTACCTTCGGGTCAGGGGGTAAGGGAGGAGCCTGGGCGTGGGGATCGAAAGCGATCATCTGGTCTACGAATATCTGAGCCGCGTCGGGGACTTGGCGCAACGACGGCAGCTGTCCTCCGGCGACCGGATGCGGCTGGTGTCGGGGCTGCGGGACGAGATCGACCGTCGGCGCGCCAAGTACGACCCGGACACCCCGGCCGCCGTACGGCGCATCCTGGAGCGGATCGGCACGCCCGAGGAGGTGCTGGACACGCTCGGTTCCGCCCCCGCTTCCGGCGCCACCTCCGCGTACGCGTCCGCGCCCGCCGAGCCTGCCGATGCGGGGCTGTCGGTTCCCGTCCAGCGGGAACCGGGCCGCCTGGGCCGCCGGAACGTGCCCGCGGCGCGCCCGGCGGAGCCGGAGAACGTGCCGCCGCACCTGGCCGGGCTGGACGACCTCGGCCCCTCCGGCGGGGCCGAGCCCGACTGGTGGCGGGTGAGCCCGGGGGCGTACGGGAAGGGCCCGCAGGTCGAGGGCTTCGCGGGCGGCATCGAGATCCCGGACCTGTTCGACGAGGGTCCGGAGGAGGAACCGCGGAAGGCGGCGCCGGCCGCGGTGGGGGAGGACGAGGGGCGCGCGCGGAGCCTCGTACGGTTCCTGCGCGAGCGGCGGCGCGCGAAGAGGGAGGCGGCGGCCGCCCCCGGGGCGGAGGCCGCCGCGGCCCCCGCCGGCCGGCCGCGGCCGAACGCCTTCCTGTTGCTGGCCGCGGCCGTCCTCGTCGTCGGCATGGTCACCGGGTACTGGCTGCTCCTCGTCGTCGGATGGCTCCTGCCGTACGCCTCGCGCGCACTGGGGCCGGCCGAGCGCAAGTGGGCCGTCTTCGGCCCGCCGGGCGCGGTGCTCGCGGGGGCGGTGGTGTGGCTGTGGGGCCGGACGAAGGGCAAGTGGGGCGAGACCCTGCCCGACGAGCAACTGAGCGGCGCGCTGCACGGGATGTGGCCGTGGCTGCTGAGGGGGGCGGCGCTGGCCTCCGTGGTGTACCTGGTGTGGCGGGCGCGGCGGCGGTAGCCGGGGCCGGGCGCGGAGGGTGCGGGGCCGGCTGGGGACCGGCGTCCGCCTCCGTTCGCCTAGGGCGATCATCAGGGGGCGTTCTCCTGCTGGTGGCCCCGGGGTCGGCCGCCCGTACGGGCGGCCTCGGCACAATGGAGGTATGAACCTCACCGTCGGCTTTGACCTCGACATGACCCTCATCGACTCGCGTCCGGGAATCAAGGCCGCCTACCAGGCCCTCTCGGCCGAGACGGGAACGTTCATCGACGCCGACGAGGCGGTCACCCGATTGGGCCCGCCGCTGGACGAGGAGCTCGCGTACTGGTTCCCGGAGGCCGAGATCCCGGCCATGGCCGACCGCTACCGGGAGATCTACCCCACCTACGCCATCGCGCCGACCCCGGCGATGCCGGGCGCCCGCGAGGCGATCGAGGCCGTCCAGGCGCTCGGCGGCCGCGCGATCGTCGTCACGGCCAAGCACGAGCCCAACGCCCGCCTGCACCTGGCGCACCTCGGCATCGAGGCGGACGCGGTCATCGGCTGGCTCTGGGCGGAGGCCAAGGCCGGTGCGCTGCGCGAGTACGGGGCGCAGGTCTACGTCGGCGACCACGTCGGCGACGTACGCGGGGCCCGAACGGCCGGCGCGCTGTCCGTGGTGGTGCCGACCGGCCCGTGCCCGGAGGACGAGCTGCGCGAGGCGGGCGCGGACGTGGTGCTGCCCGACCTCACCGCGCTGCCGCAGTGGCTCGCGCAGTACGTCGCCGCGCAGCCCGTGTAGGGGGCGTCCGGCAAGATCCGGAAGGGACGGCGTCCCGCCTCAGGCCTGCGAGGCCCGGGCCGCCCTGCGCTGCGCCGCGGCCGAACGGAGCACGCCCGCCGCCGAGATGGCGAAGCCGACGCCCATGAGCATGCACACGGCCCACGCGTACGACGGGAACGGGTCGATGTCGAGGAAGAGCGGAGCCATGGTCGCCAGCGTGGCCACGGCCCCGGCGATGAACACGATGCCGCCGGCCTTGACGAGTCCGTCGCCGGGCCGCGCTTCGTCGGAATGAGGAGTAACAGTCACCTCACCAGGGTAGTTCCTGGCCGAAGGCAGCCGACGGCGAAGGACCGGGGAACGTCTTGTCACCCGGCCCCTGACCATTAGCCTTGAGGTGGCGGGTCACACATGGCCCGCTGCGCTGTTGTCCGGAGCCGTTCACGGCCCTTCGGACCCCGACGAGCACAAGGACAGAGGACGGACGTGCCTACCGGCAAGGTCAAGTGGTTCAACAGTGAGAAGGGCTTCGGCTTTCTCTCCCGTGACGACGGCGGCGACGTCTTCGTCCACTCGTCGGTGCTCCCCGCCGGGGTGGACGCTCTCAAGCCCGGCCAGCGCGTCGAATTCGGTGTCGTCGCGGGTCAGCGCGGTGACCAGGCACTTTCGGTGACGGTACTGGACCCGGCGCCCTCCGTCGCGGCGGCGCAGCGGCGCAAGCCCGACGAACTCGCCTCGATCGTGCAGGACCTCACGACCCTGCTGGAGAACATCACCCCGATGCTGGAGCGCGGCCGCTACCCCGACAAGGTGCACGGCGCGAAGATCGCCGGCCTGCTGCGCGCGGTCGCCGACCAGCTCGACGTCTGACCCCCTCGCCGCCCTGCGCACGGCCGCGCCCCGCCACTCGGAAGAGCGGCGGGGCGCAGCCGTGTGCGCGGGGTCAGTCCTGCGGGAAGTCCAGCGAGCCGGGCGCGATGGCCGGTACCAGTCCCTCGGCCGCCGCCCGGGTCAGCAGCCCGCGCACCGCCGCGTAGCCGGATTCGCCGAGGTCGGCTGTGAACTCGTTGACGTAGAGACCGATGTGCTGGTCGGCGACGGCCGGGTCCAGCTCCTGGGCGTGCGCCCGGACGTACGGGCGCGAGGCCTCCGGGTCGTCCCAGGCCATCCGGACCGACGTACGGGCCGACTCGGCCAGCGCGCGCAGCCGCTCGCCGCCCAGCGAACGCTTGGCGATGATCGCACCGAGCGGGATCGGCAGGCCGGTCGTGGACTCCCAGTGCTCACCCATGTCGGCCAGGCAGTGCAGTCCGTAGTCCTGATAGGTGAACCGGGCCTCGTGGATCACCAGTCCGGCGTCCACCCGGCCGTCGCGGACCGCCGGCATGATCTCGTGGAACGGCAGGACGACGACCTTGCCGACGCCGTCCGGCAGCACGTCCGCCGCCCACAGCCGGAACAGCAGGTAGGCGGTGGAGCGCTCGCTCGGCACGGCGACCGTCCGCCCGGCCAGGTCGAGCCCCGGCTCCCGGGTCAGCACCAGCGGGCCGCAGCCGCGCCCCAGCGCACCGCCGCAGGGCAGCAGCGCGTACTCCTCCAGCACCCACGGCAGCACGGCGTACGACACCTTCAGCACGTCCAGCTCGCCGCGCTCGGCCATGCCGTTGGTGAGGTCGATGTCCGCGAAGGTGACGTCGAGGGCGGGCGCGCCCGGGACCCGGCCGTGCGCCCACGCGTCGAAGACGAAGGTGTCGTTCGGGCAGGGCGAATAGGCGATCTTCAGCGGTTCACCGGTGCTCATGGCGTTCTCCCCAGTTCGCGAATACGGGCCCCAGCACGCGGAAGCCGCCGGTGAGCGCGGTGAGCGCGTCCCCGATCCGCCAGGCGGCACGGTCGCGGGGGCCCACGGCGTTGGACACGGCGCGGATCTCCAGTACGGGCAGCCCGTGCGCGGCGGCCGCCTCCGCGACCCCGAACCCCTCCATGGCCTCGGCCCCCGCCATCGGATGCCGGGCGGCGAGCACGGCGGCCCGGGCGGCGGTCCCGGTGACGGTGGAGACGGTCAGCACGGGCGCGAGGAGCGCCCCGGTGGCCTCGGCGGCGCGGGCGGCGAGCTCGGCGGGCGGCAGGTGCACGCTGTGCCCGAACCCGAGCTCGCTCACGTCGAGGAAGCCGTCGGGGGTCTCCGCGCCCAGGTCGGCGGCGACGATCGCGTCGGCGACCACGAGGGAACCGAGCGGGGCGGCGGGCACGAACCCGCCGCCGATGCCGGCGGAGACGACGAGAGAGTAGTCGGCGAGGGCCAGGGCGGTGGCGGCAGCGGCGGCGGCGGCCGCCGGCCCGACGCCCCCGACGAGCACGTCGAAGGCGATGCCCGGAAGGTCCCGGCGGTTGATGAGGTAACCACCGGGAAGGGTGCGCGGCTCAGGACCGGGAGTGTACGGATGAGGGGTCAGCCCGGTGGTGACGGAGTCTGCCTCCGCCGCCACCGCGGTCACGACGAGCGCGCGCACCGGTGCCGCCCGGTTACTTGAGCTTGAGGTTGAAGGACCAGACGGCGAGCGGCTTGCCGTCCTCGCCGATCTGCATGAACGCGAGCTTCTTGGAGGTGGGGGCCTCGCCCTGGCCACCGGTGGCGAAGACGTCGGCGCCGGGGAAGCTGCGGTAGGTGTTCGAGGAGGGCTCGGTGATCGGCTGCCCGTCCAGGACCGCGGACCAGCGCTTGCCGTCCTCGACGACCTCGGGCTCGACGCCGAGGCGCAGCGTGTCACCCCGCGCGTACTCGACGGTCTTGGGGTTCTTGAGGTTGGTGAGGCACTCCTGGACCTGGTCCATGGAGAGCTCCTTGCCGTCGTTCTGGCAGGAGGCTTCGGCGGACACCGACGAGGTGCCGACCGTCACGGTCGCCAGCGGTGTCGGCTTCTCGCCGCAGGCGGAGAGGAGGAGGAGGCCGGCGGACACGGCTCCGAGGGCCGCGACGCTGCGGCGGGCCCTACCCGAGAAAAGCGGTGCGGTCATGAGCCGAAGGCTATCGGGCCCCTGGGCTGCGCCGCTGCATGGGGTACCACTGGCCTGCGGCGCGGCGCATGTCCGGCCGCGGCGCCGCTGCCTGGGGCGCCGCCCCCGGACCCCCGCGCCTCACACGCCGGCGGGGCTGGATGGGTGCGCCTCACACGCCGGCGGGGCTGGGTGGGACACGTGCGGCGGGGTGGGCGGTCAGGCGACACGGGGGCGGGAGGCGCTTGGGTGGCGGGGGGCGGAGGCGACGCCGCGCAGGGCCATCGTCGTGCCCAGGGCGACGATCGCCGCGGCCACCGACATGCCCAGTACGCCGTTCAGCGGCAGGGCGATGCCGATCGCGCCGCCCAGTACCCACGCCACTTGGAGCAACGTCTCCGAACGGGCGAAGGCCGAGGTCCGCACCGCCTCCGGCACGTCCCGCTGGATCATCGCGTCCAGCGACAACTTCGCCAGCGCCTGGCAGAAGCCCGCCGTCGCGCCCAGCACGGCCATGAACAGCCCGCTGAAGAACACCGCCGCCAGCACCGCCACGCCAAGGGTCAGACACAGCACCGCCGCGATGATGGCCTCCGGCGCCCGCGCCCGCAGCCACGCGCCCACCGCCGTGCCGCAGGCGTTGCCCACGCCCGCCGAAACGCCCACGATCCCCAGCGACACCGCCGCGCTCTGCCCCGCCAGCGGATGCTCGCGCAGCAGGAACGCCAGGAAGAAGATCAGGAACCCGGACAGCGCGCGCATCGAGGCGTTCGCCAGCAGCCCGCACAGCACCGAACGGCTGATGGTCCGCAGACCCGGCCGCTTCGAGTGCGCCTCGTGCGTGGACAACCGCGCACGTCGCTCGCCCTTCGCCTCGTCCACCCGGTGCGGCAGCGTGAACGCCGCGAAGGCCCCCCACACGAAGATGACGCAGGCCCCGTACAGCGGCCACTGCGGCCCGATCGCGTTCAGTGCCGCGCCCACCGGCGCCGCCACGCCCGTGGCCAGCAGGCCGGCCAGGGTGACCCGCGAGTTCGCCTTGACGAGTGAGAATTTCGGCGGCAGCAGTCTCGGCACCACCGCACTGCGCACCACCCCGTACGACTTGGACGCGACCAGCACGCCCAGCGCGGCGGGATACAGCTGGATCCCGCCGGTGGCCACCGCGCCCGACATGATCAGCGCCAGCAGCGCCCGGGCCAGCATCGCGGTCGCCATCGACGCCCGGCGGCCGTGCGGCAGCCGGTCCAGGAGCGGCCCGATCACGGGGGCCAGCAGGATGAAGGGGGCCATCGTGATCGCCAGGTACAGGGCCACCCGGCCGCGCGCCTCGTCCGTGGGCACGGAGAAGAACACCGTCGTGGCCAGCGCCACCGTGATCATCATGTCGCCGGCGCCGTTGATGGCGTGCAGTTCGATCAGCTTGCCGAGACCCGATTCGCCGGCCCCGTGCGCGTGCGTGGCCCGCCGGATCCCGCGCGCCGGAAGGTGCAGCGCACGCCCGACAGCCCGGCCGGCCCGCCTGGCCGGTCCCGAGCCGTCGTCGGACGACCGTACGGGTGCCACACTCGACATAGTGCCCCACCCGGCCCTCACGGACGCCCCTCGGCGCGTCGCGGAGGCGGTGGCTTGTCCGCGAATCGGACCTTGCATGTGTGCCCGAGGCTTAAGAGGAGGTAGCGTGCGTAGCGCGCCACCGGCGGTTGCTCCTGGCCGCGCGCCTCTTCGTGATCCCGCAGAATGGGTCGCAGTGAGGTGCGCCCGGAGTCCGATCGGGTGCGGACGTCGACGCGGCCCTCTGGTCCGCTCCGCCCGCGCCACGGACGGACAGCACCGACGGGTCGTTGTGGACGACAGTACGGACGGCGCACACGTGAGACGGCGTAGGAGAGAACGAGACCAGTGAGTGCTGCGACGACGCGAAGCCGTACCCCGCGTACCCCCGACCGCCTGTGCGTCGAGGCGGTAGAACTCGCCCGCGCGGCGGCCGAGGAGGCCGCCTTCCCCGGAGTGGTGGGCGCGCACGTCTCCGCCGTGGCGGAGGGCGACCGCGTCGTCACCCACTTCTTCGAGTCCAAGGAACCGGGCTACCGCGGCTGGCGCTGGGCCGTCACCGTCACCCGTGCCTCCCGCGCCAAGAACGTCACCCTCGACGAAACGGTGCTCCTGCCCGGCGACGACGCGCTGCTGGCCCCCGAGTGGGTGCCGTGGAGCGAGCGGCTGCGCCCCGGCGACATGGGCCCGGGCGACCTGCTGCCCACCGACGCCGAGGACCTGCGGCTGGAGCCGGGCTGGTCGGGCGAGGACACCCCGCCGCCGAACTCCGTCGTCTCCACCGAAATGGCCGAACTGGTCGAGGCCGAGGACGCCGACGTCACCGACCGCGCCGTGGTCCCCGTACGGGGCTCCATCACCTCGGTCGCCGAGGAACTGGGCATGCGCCGGGCGCGCGTGCTGTCCCGGTACGGGCTGCACAGCGCCGCCGACCGCTGGGACGAGTCCTTCGGCGCCAAGACCCCGATGGCGCAGGCCGCGCCCGCGTCCTGCGTCTCCTGCGGCTTCCTGGTCGCCATCGGCGGCTCGCTCGGCCAGGCCTTCGGCGTGTGCGCGAACGAGTTCAGCCCGGCCGACGGCCGCCTGGTGTCGCTGTCCTACGGCTGCGGCGGCCACTCGGAGGCCGCGGTCATGCCGGCGCCGCTGCGGCCGGCCCCGCCGGTGCTCGACTCGATGGCCTCGGACGAGTTCACCCTGCGCACGGCCCCCGGCACGGGCTCGGTCCCGGTCTCGGCCGCCGACCTCCCGGCCGCCGACCTCGGCCACTCGTAGACCGCCCGTTCGGCCCTGCCTCCGGCGCCGTGCGGCGTACCCTCGCCCCATGGGGGACACGGACGCGGACATGGTGGGACTGACCGGCCGGGTGACCGGGACGGTCGGACCCGGGCTGGTGGGCGAGGTCATCGTACGGATCCGGGGCGGGGCGGAGCACTTCCTCGCCCACCCGGTCGCGGGGACCGGCCGCCTGGCCGTCGGGACGGTGGTGACGGTGCTCGAGTACCTGCCGCCGCGCACGGTGTACGTGATGGCCGCCTACGACAACTGACGCCCCGTCCCACCTGTACGTATCAGGATGGCGACAAGACGCGGCCCGCATCTTCCGGCCGGGCCGCGGCGGGCGCAGACTCGCCCTCGTCGGTGCCGAACGGCACCGCGCTAAGGGGGCGTTGCCGATGGCTATCGGCGTCGTGGCGGGAATCGCATCCGCCGCAATCGTGGCTCTGATCGGCCTGTTCAAGCTCATGTGGCGGGTGGCCGAACCGAACGAGGCACTCGTCATCTCCGGTTCCACGCACAAGACCGAGGGCCTCGGTCAGGGCATGGGGTTCCGGATCGTCACCGGGCGGGGGACGCTCGTGCTTCCGGGTGTGCAAGCCGTACGGAAGCTGTCCCTGGACCTCAACGAGACGCAGCTGTCGGTGGACTGCGTCACCCACCAGGGCATCCCGCTGCGGGTGAAGGGCGTCGTCATCTTCAAGGTCGGCGACGACCTCGTGTCGATCGCCAACGCGGCCCGCCGCTTCCTGGACCAGCAGAAGATGATGCCCGAGCGCGTGCACATCGTCTTCGCGGGTCATCTGCGGTCCATCGTCGGCGGGTTGACCGTCGAGGACATGATCCGTGACCGGGAGAAGCTGACGGGGCAGACCCGGATGGCCTGCGGTACCGAGATGGAGAAGCTCGGCCTGATCGTCGACTCGCTGCAGATCCACGAGATCGAGGACCCGACCGGCTACATCAAGAACCTGGCGATGCCGCACGCGGCGGCCGTGCAGCGGGACGCGCGCATCGCGCAGGCCGAGGCGAACCGGCTGGCCACGGAGGCCGAACAGGCCGCCTTCGCCCGGATGGCCGAGGCGACCCGGGACAGCGAGATCCTGCAGGCCGGCTACCAGGCCGAGCGGGACAAGGCAGCGGCGACGGCCCGTCAGGCGGGCCCGCTGTCGGAGGCGGCCGCCCGCCAGGAGGTCGTCGTCCAGGAGACCCGGGTCGCGGAGCTGGAGGCCCACCGGCGCGAGCAGCAGCTGCAGGCGGACGTACGCAAGCCCGCGGATGCGGCGGCGTACGAGACCCGCACCCGGGCGGAGGCCGAGCGCGACGCCCGGATCTCGGCGGCGCAGGCGAAGGCGCGGGAGACGGAGCTCGCGGCGGCCGCCGAGGCGACGCGGGTGACGACGGCGGCGACCGCCGACGCGCAGGCCGTGGAGGCGCGGGGTGTCGCGTCCGCGAAGGCCACGCGGGCGACGGGCGAGGCGGAGGCCGCGGCCACGCAGGCGCGGGGCCTCGCGGAGGCGGAGTCGGCGAAGGCCCGCGGTCTCGCCGAGGCGGAGGCCATCAAGGCGCGGGCCGCCGCGCTGGCGGAGAACCAGGAGGCGGTGGTCGCCCAGCAGCTGGCCGAGAACTGGCCGGCGATCGTGGAGGCGGGCGCGGGGGCCTTCGGGAACGTGGAGCACATGGTCCTGCTGAACGGGGCCGAGGGCATGTCGGAGATGTTCGCCAAGGCCCTCACGATGGGCGGCACCGGTCTGGGCGTGGCCCGCCAGCTCCTGGCCTCGATGGGCCAGCCCCCGGCGCCGCCGTCCCCGCCGGTGAACGGCCACATCCCGATCCGCGAGGAGTAACCGGACCCCCGCGCCTCACACGCCGGCGGGGCTGAAAGAGGCGCCTCACACGCCGGCGGGGCTGGGTTGGGCCCGGCGGCAGGCAAGGCGAGGGGTCAGTCCCGCGAACGGCGGCGGAGCACCCGCTTCGTCCCGAAGACCAGCACCAGGCCTCCCGCCAGGACGAGGGCTCCCTTGCCGAAGGTGCCCGTCGGCTTCGGCGAGAGGGAGGCCTCCGGAGGGGCGCCGGGCTGCGGCGAGGCAGAGGCGGCGGGGGCGACCGGGATCGCGATGACCCGGCTGCCCTCGCCCTCCGCGCCGAACATCAGCGTGGAGCCGTCCGCCGTGTACGTCACCGACTCCGCCTGGCCCTGCCAGGGCGCGTCCACCCGCTCGCCCTCGCCCACCGGAAGGCCGTCCTTCCACGGGTACGTACGGGCCGTGAAGTAGCCGCGCAGCGTCAGCCGCGTGCCGTCCGGGGAGAACGCCCCGTCCGTCACCCACGGCACGTCGGCCACCCGCCGGAACACGTTCGTGCCGCCCGCCGACAGCTCCGCGGGGCCCTCGTACAGGCCGCCCTTGTTCTCGTCCTTGCTCGCGATGTAGACGCGTCCCGTCACCGGATGCACCATCAGCGCCTCAGCGTTGCGCGCCCCGTCCGCGTACTTCACCGTGAACTGGGTGGCCTTGACCGTGACATCACCCAGTTGCTTCGGCTCCGGGAATCGGTAGATCCACACGTGTTCCCAGGTGCCGTTGCGGTTGTCGCCGATGTCCCCGACGTAGAGCTGCCCGTCCGGGCCCAGCGAGATCGCCTCGACGTCGCGCGGCGTGCCGATGCCCGTCAGCGTCACGCGGGCCACCGTCCGGCCCGTGGCCGCGTCCACGGCGTAGATGTACGGGCCGTCGTCGCTGTCGTTGTGCGTCCAGTACACGCCGGGGTGGATCCGGCTGGCGGCCAGGCCGCTCGACTCCTTGATCCGCGGATCGGAGATGGTGAAGGAGGACGCGGCGGGGGTCTCCGCCGCCAGGGCCGGGCCCGGCAGCACGGCGAGGGCGGCGGCGACGGCGGCCGACACGGCGACGGCGGCGGACACGGCGGCGGACGGGAGGGGCAGGCGCATTCCCCCAGCCTGCCAGTACGTTCGGCGTGTCCGGCGTCACAGGGGTTTCTGTCGCGCGATCCGCGATGATGACCGGATGCGTTTCATGTTCGTCGGCGACTCCATGACCATCGGACGCGCCGGCGACTACACCTGGCGCTACCGGATGTGGCAGCACCTCGGCTCGACCTTCGGCGGCCCCCACCGGATCGTCGGTCCGCGCTGCGAGTTGTACGACACCGCCGCCGACACGGCCACCAGCCACGCGTACGCCGACCCGGACTTTCCCGAGCCCGCCCGCCGCCATCTGGCCGGCTGGGGCGAGGGCTGGCAGCACATGGCCCCCCTCATCGGACCCGCGGTCGCCGACACCGGCGCCGACGTGCTGCTGGTCTCCCTCGGGCTGATCGACCTCGGCTTCTACACCGACGCCGAGCAGACCGCCGCCAACGCCCGCCGGTTCGTCGCCGGGGCCCGCGCCGCCCGCCCTGCCGTCCGCATGGTCCTGCTGCCGGTCATCCCGAACAGCCGGGCCGAGGAGGACGCGCCCTTCGCGGCCGAGGTCGCCCGCTTCAACGAGCTGCTCGCGAAGGCGGTCGCCGACCTGACGACCGACGCCTCGCCCATCCTGCTGGCCGCGCGCCCGGAGGCGTACGACATCCACCGCGACACCTACGACGGCACCCACCCGAACGCCTCCGGCGAGCACCGGCTGGCGGGGGAGTTCGCGGCCGTCCTGCACCAGGCGTGGGGGATCGGCGGCCCCTACCGGCCCGCGCGGGGGCTGTAACACGCCCGTCATGAAGGGGTCTTGCTTCGAGCGCACTCGAAGCAGTTGGCTAGTGCCCCATGAAGTACACGCAGCTCGGACGCACCGGCCTCAAGGTCAGCCGACTTGTACTCGGCACCATGAACTTCGGCCCCCAGACCGGGGAACCCGAAAGTCACTCGATCATGGACTCCGCCCTCGACGCGGGCATCAACTACTTCGACACAGCCAACGTGTACGGGTGGGGCGAGAACAAGGGCCGCACCGAGGAGATCATCGGCACCTGGTTCGCCCAGGGCGGTGACCGCCGGGAGAAGACGGTCCTCGCCACCAAGGTCTACGGTTCGATGTCCCGCGAGGGCGACACGTGGCCCAACTACGACCGCCTGTCGGCGCTGAACATCCGGCGGGCCGTCGACGCCAGCCTCAAGCGGCTCCAGACCGACTACATCGACGTCTACCAGTTCCACCACGTGGACCGGCTGACCCCCTTCGAGGAGATCTGGCAGGCCGTCGAGGTCCTGGTCCAGCAGGGCAAGATCCTCTACGCGGGCTCCTCCAACTTCCCCGGCTGGAAGATCGCCCAGGCCAACGAGGCCGCGGCCCGCCACGGCCGGCTCGGCCTGGTCAGCGAGCAGTGCCTCTACAACCTGGCCGAGCGCCGCGCCGAGATGGAGGTCATCCCGGCCGCCGAGGCGTACGGGCTCGGCGTCATCCCGTGGTCCCCGCTCCACGGGGGCCTGCTGGGCGGGGTCCTCAAGAAGGAGGTCGAGGGCGGCCGCCGCGCCTCCGGCCGGTCGGCGGACGCGCTCGCGAGCACCACCGTACGGGCGCAGGTGCAGGCGTACGAGGACCTGCTGGACAAGCACGGCCTGGAACCGGGCGAGGTCGGGCTGGCCTGGCTGCTGACGCGTCCCGGGGTCACCGGGCCGATCGTCGGGCCGCGCACGCAGGAGCAGCTCGACTCGGCGCTGCGCGCGGTGGAGCTGGAGCTCTCGGAGGAGGTCCTGGCGGGCCTGGACGAGATCTTCCCCGGTCCCGGGGCGTCGCCGGAGGCCTTCGCCTGGTAGGCGGCGGGGGCTACTGGCCGACGGCAGCCGCCACGGCCACGACGAGGAACATCAGTACGAGCACACCGGCCATCACACGGTTTCTGGTCTTGGGATCCACCCGTCGAGCCTAACGCGGCAGCCCCTGCAGCATGGACGCAGGGGCTCTGCCGCCGGCTCAGCCGCCGAGCGGCCAGGCCCCGACCGTCTCGTAGCGGGGTTGTTCGCCGCGCACCCCGCTGACGGGGAGGTTGCTGCGGACCAGGCTGAGGGTGTCGACCCGCCAGGGCGTGCCCTCGAAGTCCGCGAGGGCCTCCAGGTACGGGCGCAGCGGCGTGGTGGCGCTGTGGCTGCGGGCCAGGGTGAGGTGCGGGGTGTACCGGCGGTGCTGGTCCATCGGCACGCCGGCCCGCCGGGCGGCGGCGTCGGCGCGTTCGGCGAGCATCCGCAGGGCGGGCAGCTCCCCGGCGGCCCCGGCCCACAGGGCGCGCTCCCCGAAGTGGCCGCTGCCGTGCAGGCGCAGGGCGAAGGGGGCCGTGCGGTGGGCGGCCCGCTCCAGGCGGGTGTGCAGCTCGGGGAGCACCTCGTCCCGTACCTCGCCCATGAAGGCGAGGGTGAAGTGCCAGCCCGCCCGCGCGGTCCACGTCAGCCGGTCGTCGTGCACCTCGTCGACGGCCCGGGTCAGCTCGGCCAGGGCCGCTTCGGGCGGGAGGACGGCTGCGAACAGTCTCATGCGGCGAGCGTAGCCGTGCGGGGCTCCGTTGTCGGGGGCGCTGCCCCCGAACCCCCGCGCCTCAAACGCCGGCGGGGCTGGATTGGGCCGGCGTTCGAGGCGCGGGGTCCGGGGGCAGCGCCCCGGGAAGCCGGGCCGCAGGGTCAGGCCACCGTCACCAGTTCGCGGCGGCGCGGAACGGCGGGGACGAAGGTCACGCCGTGGCGGTTCACGCACAGCCGGAGGTTGCCCACCCGGGCCAGGACCACGGCGATCGCAACGGAGGCGGCCAGGGAGATCACTGCGCCCGCGGCCATGCCGATCCGCGCGCCGTAGGTGTCCGTGATCCAGCCCAGCAGCGGGGCGCCCAGCGGGGTGCCGCCGGTGAACACCATCATGAACAGGGCCATGACCCGGCCGCGCATCTCGGGGTCGGTCGCCATCTGCACGCTGGAGTTGGCGGTGACGTTGACCGTCAGGCCGAAGATCCCGATGGGGACGAGCAGGGCGGCGAACAGCCAGAAGCCGGGTGCGAAGGCGGTCACCAGGAGCAGGACCGAGAACAGCACGGCGGCGGCCACCAGCACCCGCAGGCGGGACTGTCCGCGCCGGGCGGCGAGCAGGGCGCCCGCCAGGGAGCCGGCCGCGATCAGGGTGTTGAAGAGCCCGTAGGTGCCCGCGTCCCCGTGGAAGACGTCGCTCACGTAGGCCGACAGCCAGATCGGGAAGTTGAAGCCGAAGGTGCCGATGAAGCCGACGAGGACGATCGGCCAGATCAGCTCGGGGCGGCCGGCGACGTACCGCAGGCCTTCGCGCAGCTGGCCCTTGGCGCGGGGCCGGGGCGGGGACGGGTGCAGTTCGTGCGTCCGCATCATCAGCAGGCCGGCGAGGGGCGCGGCGAAGGACAGCCCGTTGAGCAGGAAGGCCCAGCCGGAGCCGACGGCGGTGATCAGCACACCGGCGATCGCCGGGCCGACCAGCCGCGCGGACTGGAAGTTGGCGGAGTTCAGGCTGACGGCGTTCGCGACCTGGTCCTTGCCGACCATCTCGGGGACGAAGGTCTGGCGGGCCGGGTTGTCGACGACGGTGACCAGGCCGATCGCGAAGGCGGCGAGGTAGACGTGCCAGACCTGGACGTGTCCCGCCAGGGTGAGGGCGGCGAGGGCGATGCCGGTCAGGCCCATCGCGCTCTGGGTGGCGAGGAGCAGCGGCCGCTTGGGCAGCCGGTCGGCGAGTACGCCGCCGTAGAGGCCGAACATCAGCATCGGCAGGAATTGCAGGGCGATGGTGATGCCGACGGCGGAGGCGGAACCGGTCAGCGAGAGGACCAGCCAGTCCTGGGCGATGCGCTGCATCCAGGTGCCCGTGTTGGAGACGACCTGGCCGGTGGCGAAGAGCCGGTAGTTCCGGATCTTCAGCGAGCTGAACATGGAGCCCTTGCCCGCGGGTGCTGCGACGGCCTGGGCGGTCGCGGCGGTAGTGGGGGTGGATATGTGGCCGGGTGCGGAGTCTGCTCCGGTTCCCGTACTCAAAAGCGTTCGCCTCCTGGCGTCGTTCCTACAGGTGCGCGAGCTTCTCCAGGACGGGGGCGGCCGCGCGGAGCTTGGCCCATTCGTCCTCGGTCAGCTCGGCCGCGAGCCCGGCCAGGAAGGCGTTGCGCTTGCGGCGGCTCTCTTCGAGCATCGCTTCGGCCTCCTCCGTCTGGCGGACCACCTTCTGGCGGCGGTCGTCGGGGTGCGGTTCCAGCGTGACCAGTCCCTTGGCTTCCAGCAACGCGACGATGCGTGTCATCGACGGCGGCTGGACGTGCTCCCGCCGGGCGAGCTCGCCGGGTGTGGCCTGGCCGCAGCGGGCGAGGGTGCCGAGGACCGACATCTCGGTCGGGCTCAGCGACTCGTCGACGCGCTGGTGCTTCAGGCGTCGCCCCAGCCGCATGACGGCGGAGCGGAGGTCGTTCACGGCGGCAGCATCGTCACCATGGGAAAGGTCATGCATGTCCTTAGAATAACTCATTACCCTCCCTAAGGAACACCGCTTTCCGCTTCACGGCCGGGGTCACTCATACGGGTGAGTCGGCGGCTGAAAGTGACACGCGTACGCACCCTGTGCCCCGACTCTTTCGGCATGGGGACACATGTGCTGAGCATGCGCATAGACGGGGAGCTCCTCGACAGGCTCCGGATCCATGCGGCCAAACGCGGAATGAGCGTCCAGGACTATGTGGTCCGGACGCTCATTCGCGATGACTTCGACGAGCGCTTCAAGGCGGCCGTCGACGAGACAGAGAAGTTCTACGGGCTGACGTGAGCTACTGCGCGAGGCCGAGGGCGGGCATGGCGTAGTAGAAGACGAACACCGCCGCCACCACGTACATGGCCACCGGGACCCCGCGGCCCCGGCCGGTCGCCAGGCGCAGTGCGCAGAAGCTCACGAAGCCGATGCCGATGCCGTTGGTGATCGAGTAGGTGAAGGGCATCATCACCATGGCCAGGAAGGCCGGTACGGCGATGGTGAAGTCGCTCCAGTCGATGTCCCTGACCGAGCCCGCCAGGATCAGGAAGCCGACCGCCACGAGCGCCGGGGTGGCCGCCTGCGACGGGACCATGGTGGCGAGCGGGGTGAGGAACAGCGCCACGGCGAAGAGGCTGCCCGTGACGATGTTCGCCAGACCCGTACGGGCGCCCTCGCCGACCCCGGCCGTGGACTCCACGAAGCAGGTGGTCGCGGAGGAGGAGGTGGCGCCGCCAGAGGCGACGGCCAGACCGTCGACCAGCAGGACCCGGTTGATCCCGGGGAACTCGCCGGTCTTCTTGTCGATCAGCTTCGCCTCGTCGCCGACGCCGAGGATCGTGCCCATGGCGTCGAAGAAGCAGGACAGCAGCACGGTGAAGACGAAGAGGATGCCGGTCAGCATCCCGACCTTGCCGAAGCCGCCGAACAGGCTGACCTCGCCGACGAGCCCGAAGTCGGGCGCGGCCACCGGGCTGCCGGGCCACTCGGGGACGGTGAGGCCCCAGCCCGAGTCGGGCACCTCCGCGATCAGCTGGACGACGACGGCGACCAGGGTCATGGCCACGATGGAGATCAGGATCGCGCCCGGGGTCTTGCGGATCAGCAGGGCGAGGGTGAGCAGCACGCCGATCGCGAAGATCAGGACGGGCCAGCCGTCCAGGTGACCGGTGCCGCCGAGCTGGAGCGGGACCGTGGTGTGCGCGGCGTCCGGGATGCGGGAGACGAAGCCCGCGTCGACCAGGCCGATCAGCATGATGAACAGGCCGATGCCGATGGCGATGCCCTTGCGCAGGCCCAGCGGGACGGCGTTCATGACCCGCTCGCGCAGGCCGGTCGCGACCAGCAGCATCACCACGAAGCCGGCCAGGACCACCATGCCCATGGCGTCGGGCCAGCTCATGCGCGGGGCGAGCTGGAGCGCGACGACCGTGTTCACGCCGAGGCCGGCGGCGAGCGCGATCGGGACGTTGCCGATGACACCCATGAGGAGGGTGGTGAAGGCGGCCGTCAGGACGGTGGCCGTCACCAGCTGACCCGAGTCGAGCTGGTGCCCGTACATGTCCTTCGCGCTGCCCAGGATGATCGGGTTGAGCACGATGATGTAGGCCATCGCGAAGAACGTCGCCAAGCCGCCGCGGACCTCGCGGGCGACGGTGGAGCCGCGCTCGGAGATCTTGAAGTATCGGTCCAGGCCGCCGGAGGGTTCCCGGGGGGAAGGCTCCGGGGAGGCGGCTGCGGGGGCGGGGGCCGGGGTGCTCATACGGTCCTCATTGGGTGGTTCATACGAAGAAAATGGGCCGCGCCCAAACCGTTTCAGTATGAACACATGAACGAAAGGGCGTCCATCTCCGCGCGTAGATGGCGTTTCGCGCCGCCTAGACTTGCCGCATGGCCAAATGGACTGCGAAGCACGAGGCGCCCGAACCCCTCGAGGGCCCCGTCGTCGCCACCGTCACAGGTGGCACGATCCTGTGGTTCGCCCTCTTCCTCGTCCAGCTGCCCTTCTACGGGTGGTTCGCCGACCGGGGCCGGCTGTGGTGGGTCTGGACCTGCGCGGCCGGCGGATTCCTCGGCCTGATCGGCATCTGGTACGTCCGCGGCCGCGACGCGGCCCTCAAGCGCCATGCCGAAGCTGCTGCGCAGGCCGAGCAGGCCGAGCAGGCCGGGCAGTCCGAGCAGGCCGGGCAGGCCGGGCAGGACGGGCAGGCCGGGCAGGACGGGCAGTCCACGCAGTCCACGCAGGACGGGGAGCCGGGCCCGGCCCCGGCCCCCTAGCGGCGGCTCGGCTTCGGGGTGGGGCGGTGCCCCTCCGGGACGTCTCCTCGGCTCGCGAACCCTCGGCCCGATCGACCCGTTGCCCGGCGGTGGTTCGCTCGACCTGCGGGGACATCCCGGAGCGTCCCCGCCCCACGCGGTACCCAGGGACGATTCGGGTCATCCCGAAGTCGGATCTTCGGGCTTCTCGGCGGGTGAAGCGCAAGGAGCCCGCTTAACGTCGAAGGCATGACGCAGCGGGCTGGAACCGAATCCGACGGACCGGAGCCGGGTGGCGGGACGGCCGCCCCCGCCATCGACGCGGGAGCGGAGCTGGACCCCGTACACCCGGTGCAACCGCCCGCGCCCCGCTTCAAGCCCGGCGGGCTGACCACCGCCGAGGTCGCCGAACGCGTCGCGCGGGGCGAGGTCAACGACGTGCCCGTCCGGAGCAGCCGCTCCACCGCCGACATCGTCCGCGCCAACGTCTTCACCCGGTTCAACGCGATCATCGGCGTGCTCTGGGTGATCATGCTCTTCGTCGCGCCGATCCAGGACAGCCTCTTCGGCTTCGTGATCGTCGCCAACACCGGCATCGGCATCATCCAGGAACTGCGCGCCAAGAAGACCCTCGATAGCCTCGCCGTCATCGGCGAGGCCAAACCGAGCGTCCGCCGCGACGGCCGCACCGCCGAGATCTCCACCTCCGAGATCGTCCTCGGCGACGTCATCGAACTCGGCCCCGGCGACAAGGTCGTCGTCGACGGCTCCGTCGGCGAGGCCGACGGCCTGGAGATCGACGAGTCCCTGCTCACCGGCGAGGCCGACCCCGTCCTGAAGAAGCCCGGGGACCCGGTCATGTCCGGCTCCTTCGTGGTCGCCGGCGGCGGCGCCTTCACCGCCAGCAAGGTCGGCCGCGAGGCCTACGCCGCCCAGTTGGCCGAAGAGGCCTCCCGCTTCACGCTCGTCCACTCCGAGCTGCGCTCCGGCATCTCCACCATCCTCAAGTACGTCACCTGGATGATGATCCCGACCTCGATCGGCCTGATCATCAGCCAGCTCCTGGTCAAGGACAACAACCTCAAGGACTCCATCGCCCGGACCGTCGGCGGCATCGTCCCGATGATCCCCGAAGGGCTCGTCCTGCTCACCTCCGTGGCCTTCGCGATCGGCGTCATCCGGCTCGGCCGCAAGCAGTGCCTGGTCCAGGAGCTGCCCGCCATCGAGGGCCTCGCCCGTGTCGACGTGGTCTGCCTCGACAAGACCGGCACCCTCACCGAGGGCGGCATGGACGTCACCGAGCTCCGCCCGCTCGGCGGCGCGGAGCCCACGTACGTCAAGAAGGTGCTCGGCGCCCTCGGCGAGTCCGACCCGCGCCCCAACGCCAGCCTCCAGGCGATCATCGACGCCTACCCCGCCAGCGCGGAGTGGCGCTGCACCGAGTCCCTGCCCTTCTCCTCCGCCCGCAAGTACAGCGGCGCCAGCTTCAGCGAGGGTGACGGCGAGAACAACACCTGGCTGCTCGGCGCCCCCGACGTGCTGCTCCCCGCCGGGGACCCGGCCCTCGACGAGATCAGCGACCTCAACGAGCGGGGACTGCGCGTCCTGCTGCTGGCCCGCTCCGCCCGCGAACTCGACGACGCGGCCGTCGCCACCGGCGTCCGGCCGACCGCCCTGGTCGTCCTGGAGCAGCGGCTGCGCCCCGACGCCGCCGACACGCTGCGCTACTTCGAGGACCAGGACGTCAAGGCGAAGGTCATCTCCGGCGACAACGCGGTCTCCGTCGGCGCGGTCGCCGGCAAGCTGGGGCTGCCGGGCGCGGAGAACACCGTGGACGCCCGCAAGCTGCCCACCGACCGGGACGACCTGGCGGAGGTCCTCGACGGCAACTCCGTCTTCGGGCGGGTGAGCCCGCAGCAGAAGAGGGACATGGTCGGGGCCCTCCAGTCCAAGGGCCACACCGTGGCCATGACGGGCGACGGCGTCAACGACGTCCTCGCCCTCAAGGACGCGGACATCGGTGTGAGCATGGGCTCCGGCTCGGAGGCGACGCGGGCGGTGGCCCAGATCGTCCTCCTCAACAACAGCTTCTCGACCCTGCCCTCGGTGGTCGCCGAGGGCCGCCGGGTCATCGGCAACATCACCCGCGTGGCCACGCTCTTCCTCACCAAGACCGTCTACTCGGTGCTGCTGGCCATCCTGGTGGTCTGCTCGCAGGTCGAGTACCCCTTCCTGCCGCGCCACCTGACCCTGCTGTCCACCCTCACCATCGGCATCCCGGCGTTCTTCCTGGCCCTGGCCCCCAACAAGGAGCGCGCGAAACCGCACTTCGTGAAGCGGGTCATGCGGTACGCGATCCCCGGCGGTGTCATCGCCGCCGTGGCCACCTTCGTGTCGTACCTGATCGCCCGCCACCACTACACCGGCCAGGGCGCCCTCGACGCCGAGTCCAGCGCGGCCACGCTGACGCTGTTCCTGACCTCCATGTGGGTACTGGCGATCATCGCCCGGCCGTACACGTGGTGGCGGGTGGCCCTGGTCGGGGCCATGGGCGGGGCCTTCCTGATCGTCCTCGCCGTGCCGTGGCTGCAGGACTTCTTCCAGCTCAAGCTGGTCGGCGGCACCGTGCCGTGGATCGCGGTGGGCGTCGCGGCCGCAGCCGCGGTCCTGATCGAGTTCACCTTCAGGTGGGTCGACCGCAGGTTCCCGGCGTAGGGGGTGGGCCGGCGGTCCTACGCGAGGCCGTCGGCGACCAGGCCGGCGAGGACCGCCTGGCCGAGGGCCTGCACGGCGGAGTGCGGGCGGACCATCACGGTGAACTCCTTGATCCGGCCCGCTTCGTCGAAGTGGAGCAGGTCGATGCCGTGGATCTCCTTGCCGTCCACGGTGGCGCGGAAGAGCAGGATCTCCGCCGGGGCCTGCGTGCCGTCGGCGCCGGTCTCGGCGGCGCCCTCGAAGCGGCCCACGTAGCGGAAGTCCTCGAAGACGCGCAGCAGGACCCCGAAGAGCCCCAGCACCATGGGCCGCCCCTCGAAGGGGGCGAACTTGACCGGGCTGTAGAGCTGGACCTCCTCGGTGAACAGGTCCTCCAGCGCGGTGAGATCCCGCTTCTCCACGGCGGCGCGGAAGCGTTCGGCAGTCTCCATGACCCCTCCTCATGCTCATACTCATGAATCTGACTAGTCACTTTCATGAGTATGATGCAGGCGTCGGCGAGGAAGCGGAAGGGGCGGCTGCGATGGCTTTGAGACACGCCGTACTGGCGGCGCTGCTGGACGGCGAGTACAGCGGCTACGAGCTGGCGAAGTCCTTCGACATCGGCGTGGCGAACTTCTGGCACGCCCTGCCCCAGCAGCTGTACGCCGAACTGGCCAAGCTGGAGAAGGAAGGGCTGGTCGAGGGCCGCGAGGTGGTCCAGGAGACCCGGCCCAACAAGCGCCTCTTCCAGGTCACCGAGGCCGGCCGCACCGAACTGGAGGAGTTCGCCGCGGCCCCGCTGAAGTCCTCGGTCATCCGCGACGACCTCCTCGTCAAGGTCCAGACCGCCGACCGGATCGGCATCGGGCCGGTGATCGAACAGCTCGAGGCGCGCGCGGTCGCCGCCGACGCCAAGATCGAGCTGCTCGGCAAGGTGCTGCGCAAGATGCGCGGGGACATGGACGAGGAGGAGTTCCTGCTCCACGGCGAGCGGATCGGCGGGTACCTGACCGGCCTGCGCGGCCTCGCCTTCGAGCAGGGACACCGCGACTGGTGCCGCCGCAGCGCGGCGATCCTGAGGGGGAGGGCGAGCCGTGCCGAACGGTGAGTACCTGCGTTACGTCGCCCTGGGCGACAGCCAGACCGAAGGCCTCGGCGACGGGGACGACACCGTGGGCCTGCGCGGCTTCGCCGACCGGTTCGCCGAACACCTCGCCGCCGTCAACCCCAGCCTCCGGTACGCCAACCTGGCCGTCCGGGGGCGTCTCGCCGGGCAGGTCCGCGCCGAACAGCTGGGCCCGGCCCTGGCCCTGCGCCCCGACCTGGCCACCGTCGTCGCCGGGGTCAACGACATCCTGCGGCCCCGGTTCGACGCCGCGGAGGTCGCCGGGCAGCTGGAGGAGATGTTCGCCGCGCTCACGGCCTCCGGTGCGCACGTCGCGACCGTGACCTTCCCCGACCTCGGCAGACTCGTGCCTCTCGCCCGGCCCGTCGCGCCCCGCATAGCCGACCTCAACGACCGGATCCGGGCTGCGGCGGCCCGGCACGGGGTCAGCGTCGCCGAGACAGCCCGCCCGGTCGCCGTGACCGACCCGCGGATGTGGACCACGGACCGGCTGCACGCCAGCTCCGTCGGGCACGAACGGATCGCCGCCGCCCTCGCGCACGCCGTGGGCCTGCCGGGCAGCGACGACACCTGGACACACCCGCTGCCGCAGCAGGTGCCCGGCGCGGGCGGATCGGGCCTGGCGGCCGAACTGCGCTGGGCGGCCGCGTTCCTCGGCCCCTGGCTGGGCCGGCGCCTGCGCGGCCGCTCCTCGGGCGACGGCCGCACCGCCAAGCGCCCCGCTCTCCTGCCCTTCGGCCCGGCCTGAGCACTCGCTCAATCAAATGTCCGTGCGATCTGCTATCCCTTTCGGGAACACTGCGACTGACCGAATCGGTCAACAGCAGTAGTCCCAGGGGGGATTTCGCACACATGACACCCAAGGCACCCTTGCGCGCCCTGCCCGCGGCGGCCCTGTCGCTGGCGCTCGGCCTGGCCGCCGCGACGCCGGCCGCGGCCGCCGCCGACCCGGCGGCACCCAAGGTCACCGCGCCCCGCACCAGCCCGGTCCCCGGCTTCGCCGGCGAGGACCAGTACTCCGACTGCTACACCGACCCCCACTCCGGATCCGGAGCCGGCTGGATCGGCCTGAGCGATGCCATCACCACCAAGGTCACCGCCACCTCGGCGTCCGGTGCCCAGCTGCAGACGACGTTCCAGCTCTGGGACACCTCGTACGGGGGCAGGCGCACCGACACTCCGACCGCGTGGTCCACCTCTTCCGAGGTCGCCACGACCGTATCCCGCGACCTGCTGAAGGACGGCGGCCAGTACGCCTGGCGGGCCCGGGCCACCGACGGGAAGCTGACCGGCCCGTACACGGCATGGTGCTACTTCCGCGTGGACCACACCCGGCCCACCGCCGAAATCACCACGGACGAGACCCCCAAGAAGGTCGGCGAGGAGGCCACCTTCACCCTGAAGGGCACCGACAGCGGCTCGGGAATCGCCTGCGCCCGCTGGCAGTCGACGCCGGTCTTCAGCGTCGGCTGGAGCTGCGCGGACGAGGCGACCGACTCCCGCGTGGTGCGGCTGACGGACGGCTCGGCCGACATCAAGGTCAAGCCCGCCACCTGGGGCAGCCAGGCGGTGTACCTCCAGACGATGGACAACGCGGGCAACCTCGGCCAGGCACAGGCGCACTACTACGCGCAGCCCACCACCAAGCCCGCCGCCTTCGGTGACATCGACGCCGACGGAAAGCCGGACGTCCTCGTCCCGGACGCCGAGGGCAACCTCCGCCGGTGGGGCGCGAACCCGCTGGACCCCGCGAACGCCCACCACCTGGCCGCTCCGGGAGACGGCGAGAGCTGGGCCGGCGTCCAGTACACCCACCGAGGATCCCTCGGTCAGCAGATGGTCGACGACCTGCTGGCCCATGCCCCCGGGGGGAGCTACGTCCACCGGTTCGACAACGACGGGGCGGGCCGCTTCACGGACCAGGCCCCGAGCGCCGTGGACAAGCCCACCACGTGCCTGGACACGGCCGGGTCGGCCATCGACTGCGCCCAGCACGGGTTCGGTCGGGACTGGTCGAAGGTCACGCAGATCGCCGCGTACGGATCGCCCACCGGCGACAGCGCGGTCGACGGACTCCTGCCCCGCAGCTCCCTGCTGTTCGTCGAGAACGGGCGGCTGTGGCTCGCGAAGCTGGGCGGCATCCGACTGCGGTCGGCCACGCTCCTCTCCGGCAACAACACCCACTGGGCGGGCTATGACCTGCTCACGCCGGGCCGGGCGCAGGGTACGGACTTCCCGACTCTGTGGGCCCGCTCCCGGGCCGACGGCGCGATCCGTGCCTTCTCCATCCAGGGCACTGCGGACGCACCGGACTTCTCCGCCTTCGCGAATCCGGCCGCCGGGCCGGTCCTGTCGGCCCTGACGCCGGCGGCGCATCCGCGCCTCGGCTCCGACGGCGACCTCACGGGTGACGGCCTGCCGGACCTGTGGTCCGCGGACGCCACCGGCAGGGTCACCGTCCTCCCGGGTACGGGTACGGCGACGCCGCACCCCACGGTCACCGGCTTCGGCCCGGCCGTCTAGGCCGGACCGTCCGGAGTTTCTAGTCGAACCAGCGGTCGCGGGCCAGTTCCGCCGTGCGGGAGGGGTCCTCCAGGAGGGCCGCCACCTCGAAGCGGCGCGGCCACTGGCCCGCCGACCAGGCCAGGCCCGCGGCCACGCCCTCCAGCGTGGACGCGTGGAGCGTGCCGTCGGGGGTGCGGCGCCAATCGAGCTCCGTGCCGCCCGCGACCAGCTCCTCGTGCTCGATGTACGTCGCCGGGGTCGCCGGGCCGAGCAGCAGGAGCACCGACTCCGGCACCTCGTGCTCCTCGCCGGGCGTGGTCACCTCCGCCGGGACCGTCTCCGAGAGCCGCCGGACCTGGAGCAGTTCCGCGAGGTCCGCCGCGCGCGACGGGGTGACCGGCAGCAGCGGCAGCCCCGCCGTGAGGGGAAGCAGGTCCGGGGCGTCGGCGATCACCGCGTCGGCCGCGTCCACCACGAGGACCTCGCCGTCCACCACCGCGCGCAGCTCGTCCGGCAGGGTGACCTGCTCGGGGTCCAGATCGGCCAGCGCGCCGTACAGGCCGTACAGCTGGCGGCCCGTCACCTCGCGCTCCGGCTCGGCGAGGCGGGCCAGCAGCTCGGCCGCACCGCCCGGCTCGTCCAGCAGGGCCGCCGCGGTGGTCCGTACGCCGAGAGCGCGCAGGACCTGCTCGTCCTCGAAGCCCGTGGCGTCCGCCGAGGTGTACAGGCCCTCCAGCAGCGGGTCGCCGCCCGCCGCGCGCAGGCCCGCCGGGCGGCGGCCGTCGAGCACCGGGTGGTCGCGCAGCCACCAGGCGGTGTACGGGCGCACCGACTGCGTGGTGCCGTCCGGCAGCAGGATCCGTACGGGCTGGGTCAGTGCGTCGCGCAGCGGCGGCTGGGCGAGCATGGCGAGGGCCTGCGGCCAGCAGTCGTCGTCGACCAGGTCGAGGTCCCGTACGGCGATCAGCTCGGTCGCCACCGGCGGGACCGGGGTGTCCGGCAGCTGGTCCAGGACGTCCTCGCACCACACGTCGACCGCGTCCAGCAGACCCGCGTCGTCGGGCTCCGCGAAGTCCCCCTCGCGCGGCTCCAGTTCGTCCGGGTCGAGGACCACGTCGGTGGCGCGGACCAGCTGGAAGGCGGCCAGGACCCCGCACGCGGTGAGCGGGCCCCCGCCCCACCGCTCCGCCAGGTCCGCGTCCACGTACGGGACCTCGTCCTCGCGGATCACCGAGGCCAGCGGGCTGCCGGGCAGCAGCAGTTCGCCCGCCGGTACCAGTTCCCCGTCCTCGTCGGGCAGGGCCAGCGCGCCGAGCCAGGGCTCGTCGCCCGGCGCCAGATCGGCGTCGCGGACCAGGCCGAGGACCACCTCGGCCAGCTCGTCGGCGTCCAGGGTGTCCGCGTCCTCGTCCCAGATCTCCCCGGCGTCGAGGGAGGCGGCGACGGCCGCCCGCACCTGCGGGGTCGTCAGGACCGCCCGCGCCGTGGCCGGGAGCGCCCCGAGCTTCTCCAGCAGCGGGTGCGCGGCGTCCGGGTGGGCCACCTTCAGCCCCAGGCGGGCCAGGCTCGCGGGCGTGTCCGCGCCGGGCAGCAGGATGTGCCGGGGGCCGATCGCGGTACGGCCGTCGGCGAGCGGCACGGGCAGCCCGGACAGCCGGTCGGGGTCCACCCCGGCGAGGCTGTCGTAGAGCCGGTGCCACCAGTCGGGCGTCCGCTCGATGCCCGCGATCCGTTCGATGGCATCGCCCAGCGGGAGCCGGCCGACGCCCAGGGTGCGCAGCTCGGCGCGGCGCTCCAGGCCCGCCGGCAGCAGGGTCGGCAGGACCTCGGCGAGGACGCGCACGGTATCGGCGCCCGCGCCCTCCACCACCTCGGCCTCGAAGGGGCGCAGGGCGGCGCGCTCCTCCGCGTGCTCGGGAGGCGCGGCCGGCGCGAGGAAGGCGGTGCGCGGCAGGCGCTGGAGCACGGCGGCGCGCAGGGCCCCGTCCAGCTCGCCCTTGCCGAGGGGGCCGGGCACCAGGTCCACGAGGGCGGTGGTCACCGGGTCCCATGCGCCGAGGAGTTCGGCGTACGCGTCGGCCGCACGCTCCACGAGGAAGTCGGTCAGCGGCCCGGGCGCGGGGTGCCGGCGCGTGGTGTCCAGCGGCAGGGTCGCGATCAGCAGCGCCGGAATGCCCAGCGGCTCGTCGGTGGGGGTCGGCGCGTGCACGACGGGGGCCGTGGCCGGGCGCAGCGGGGCGCCGTCGGAGTCGACGGGCACGGCCCAGGACACCGCCCAGGCGGGCCGCAGCCGTTCCTCGACGGGCCGGTCGGCGAGCAGCGCGCGCTCGATGGGGCCGCCGTGGCGGACGGTGCGCCAGCGGTTGGTGACCGTACCGGAGGCGGTGGTGTCCTCGATGACGGTGTACGGGCCCTCGTCGCTGCGCCGCAGGGTGCGCGAGCCGTCCGCCGGGGTCTCCACGACGATCTCGCAGAGCCCGGGCAGGGTGAGCAGCAGGGCGTCGTCGACGCCCGCCAGCAGCCGCTCCACCAGACCCTCGGCGGCGGCGTCGCGCAGCGCGAGCACCACGACGGTGTCGTAGCCCTCGGGGGCGGTGCCCTCGGCGGGCAGCGGGAGGCGCAGCAGCGGGACGTGCCCGTCGCGGCGGCGCAGTTCGTCGCCGAGGCCGGGGCTGCCGACGGCGGCGCCTCGGGCCAGTTCGCGGGCCTCGGCCAGGGACCAGCGGACGCCGCCGTGGCGGCCGAGGACCGCGGGCTCGTCGGAGACGGCCAGCACGGCCGCGAAGCCGACGCCGAACCGGCCGACGCTGTCCCCGGAGGACTCCCGCTTGGCGGAGGCGCGCAGGGTGCTCAGCGACTCCACGCCCGTCGCGTCCAGCGGGGCACCGGTGTTGGCGACGGCCAGCAGCGCGTGCCCGCCCTCGCTCCCGTGCAGGGTGAGCCGCAGCCGGCCGGGAACCTTGGCCCGGGCCGCGGCGTCGGCCGCGTTCTGCGCCAGCTCCACGACCAGCCGGTCCCGGTAGCCGCCGAGCGCGAGGTCCTCCTCGGCGTTGGCGTCCTCGCGGAACCGGGCCGGGCCCGCACCCCACGCGTCGAGCACCCCGCGCCGCAGCCGGGCCGTGCCGAAGGGGTCCACGCCGCTCTGGGCCGCCGTCACTCGCACGCTCACGCCGCTGCCTCCAAGAATTGCCGCCGGACCCCTGAAGGTACCGCGTGCGGGAGAGCCCCCACGCCGTGGCCGTGAGGTGGGCGAACACGGCGCCGCCGCCCCGGTGCGCCCCGCCCCCGAAAGCCCCGGGGAACGCCGAAGCCCCCGGCGACATCAGGTCACCGGGGGCTCGGGTCGTACCGGACGGATGGGGGTCAGAGCTTCTCGATCACGTAGTCGATGCAGGCCGTCAGCGCCTGCACGTCCGCCGGGTCGATCGCCGGGAACATCGCGATGCGGAGCTGGTTGCGGCCGAGCTTGCGGTACGGCTCGGTGTCCACGATCCCGTTGGCGCGCAGCACCTTGGCGACCGCCGCCGCGTCGATGTCGTCCGAGAAGTCGATCGTGCCGATGACGGCGGAGCGCTTGTCGGCGTCCACGACGAACGGGGTCGCGTACTTCGACGCCTCCGCCCAGCCGTACAGGTTGCGCGCACTGGCCGCCGTACGGCCCGTGGTGAACTCCAGGCCGCCCTGGCTGTTCATCCACTCCAGCTGCTGGTCCAGCAGGAACAGGGTGGACAGGGCAGGGGTGTTGTACGTCTGGTTCTTCAGCGAGTTGTCGATCGCCGTCGGCAGCGAGAAGAACTCCGGGATGTGCCGGCTGCCGGAGGCGTGCACGCGGGCCGCGCGCTCCAGGGCGGCCGGGGAGAACGCGGCCAGCCACAGGCCGCCGTCCGAGGCGAACGACTTCTGCGGGGCGAAGTAGTAGACGTCCGTCTCGGTGATGTCCACCGGCAGACCGCCGGCGCCCGAGGTCGCGTCCACCAGAACGAGGGACCCGGCGTCGGCGCCCGCGACGCGCTTGATCGGCGCCGCCACACCCGTCGAGGTCTCGTTGTGCGTGTACGCGTACACGTCCACGCCCGCCTCGGCCACCGGCTCCGGGTGCGTACCCGGCTCCGAGGAGATCACGGTCGGCGCGTCCAGCCACGGCGCGAGCTTCGCGGCCGTGGCGAACTTCGAGGAGAACTCGCCGAAGGTGAGGTGCTGGGACTTCTGCTCGATCAGACCGGCGGTCGCGATGTCCCAGAAGGCGGTGGAGCCGCCGTTGCCCAGGATCACCTCGTACCCCTCGGGGAGGGAGAAGAGGTCCCGGAGGCCCTGGCGCACCGAGCCGACCAGGTTCTTGACCGGGGCCTGGCGGTGCGAGGTTCCGAGCAGGGAGGTACCGGTGGCGGCGAGGGCGTCCAGCGCCTCGGTCCGCACCTTGGAGGGGCCCGCGCCGAAGCGTCCGTCGGCGGGCTTGATGTCAGCGGGAATCTGGATCTCAGCCACGAGCGGAGCGTATCGGGTCCTGGTCCGCCCTTCGGAAGCGCGTCCACCGGATGAGACGGGTCCGGCCGGTGGCAGGGTGGAGTCGTGACGTCACCCGGTGAACTCGAACGGACATTGCGGGAGAAGCTGCGCGGCGAGGTCGACTTCGGCGCCGCCGCACGGGCCCTGACCACCATGGACGCCTCGAACTACCGCCGCGTCCCGGTGGGAGTCGTCAGCCCGCGCGACGCCGAGGACGTGGCCGCCGCACTCGCGGTGTGCGCCGAGGCCGGGATCCCCGTCGTCCCGCGCGGCGGCGGGACCTCCATCGCGGGCCAGGCCACCGGGGCCGGCGTGGTGCTCGACCTCACCCGGCACATGAACGCCCTCGTGTCGGTGGACCCGGCGGCGCGCACGGCCGTGGTCCAGCCCGGGCTGGTCCTCGACCGGCTGCGCGACGCGGTGCGCCCGTACGGGCTGACCTTCGGGCCCGACCCGTCCACGCACTCCCGCTGCACCCTCGGCGGCATGATCGGCAACAACGCGTGCGGAGCCCACTCGGTGGCCTGGGGCACCACCGCGGACAACGTGACCGAGCTCGCGGTGACGGCGTACGGCGGCACCGCGCACCGGATCGCAACGGGCTGGGCGGGAGCCCCCGAGGGCCTGCGGGACCTGGTCACCGGACACCTCGGGCTGCTGCGCACGGGGATGCCGCCCGGCTTCTCCCGGCGGATCTCCGGCTACGGGGGCCTCGACGCGCTGCTGCCCGAGCGCGGGGTGCAGCTCGCGCGGGCGTTCTGCGGGAGCGAAGGCACGCTCGGGGTGGTGACGGAGGCGGTGGTGCGCCTGGTGGAGGCGCCGCGCACGCCGGTGCTCGCCGTACTCGGGTACGCGGACGAGAGCGCGGCGGCGGACGCGGCGGCGGGGCTGCTGCCGTACGGGCCCCTGACCGTCGAGGGGATGGCGCAGGACCTGGTGCGCGGGGCCGCCGGACTGCCCCGGGGCGGGGCCTGGCTGTTCGTGGAGATGCCGGACGAGGGCGCGGCCCGCTCCCTCGTCCGGGCCGCCGACCCGCTCGACGCGATGGTCGTCACCGACCCGGCGGGGCAGCGGGCCCTGTGGCGGATCCGCGAGGACGCGGCGGGGACGGCGACCCGGATGCCCGACGGCGGCATGGCCTGGCCGGGGTGGGAGGACTGCGCGGTGCCGCCGGCCCGGCTGGGGGCGTACCTGCGGGAGTTCCGGGCACTGCTGGCGGCCCACGGACTGCGCGGATCCCCGTACGGGCACTTCGGCGAGGGCTGCGTGCACGTACGGATCGACTTCGACCTGGTGTCGTCGGCGGGCGTGGCCCGCTTCCGGGACTTCTCCGGCGACATGGCCGACCTGGTCGTCGCGCACGGCGGCTCCCTGTCGGGCGAGCACGGGGACGGCCAGGCGCGGGCGGAGCTGCTGCCCAGGATGTACGGGGCCGAGGTGGTCCGGCTCTTCGGCGCGTACAAGGACGTCTGGGACCCGGCGGGCGGAATGAACCCGGGGATGCTGGTCAGGCCGGCGCGACTGGACGAGAACCTGCGCTTCGCGGTCCTGCCGCCCACCCCGTTCGCGGGCGAGGTCGCCCGGTGCGTGGGCGTCGCGAAGTGCCGGTCCACGGACCCGGGCGGCGCGTCGGTGATGTGCCCCTCCTACCGGGTTACGGGCGAGGAGCGGCACTCCACGCGCGGCCGGGCCCGGCTGCTGCACGAGATGCTGGCCGGGGAGATCGTGCGGGACGGCTGGCGTTCGGTGGAGGTCGCCGAGGCGCTGGACCTGTGCCTGGGGTGCAAGGGCTGCCGCAGCGACTGCCCGGTCGGCGTGGACATGGCCGCGTACAAGGCGGAGTTCCTGCACCACCACTGGGCGGGCCGGATCCGCCCGCTGTCCCACTACACGCTGGGCGGCCTGCCGGGCTGGCTCCGCCTGATCGCCCGCCTGCGGGCGGCGGGCGCCGTCAACGCCCTGGCCGGGCGCGTCCCCGTCCCGGGGCTGGACCGGGAGCGGGGCCGGCGCCTGCCGGAACTGGCGCGCGAGCCGTTCACGCGGTGGTGGGGGCGGCAGGGGCGGGGGTGGCAGGGGCGGCCGGGGCCGGGCCCGGCGGGGGAGTCCGGGGCGTCGGTCATTCTCTGGCCGGACACGTTCACCGAGTACCTGAGCCCCGCGGCGGGCCGGGCGGCCGTGCAGGTGCTCCGGGCGGCCGGGCTGGGCGTCGAGGTGCCGGCCGCCCCGGTGTGCTGCGGCCTGACCTACGTCTCCACCGGCCGACTCGACCGCGCCCGCAGGGTGCTGCGCCGGACGCTGGACACGCTCGGAGACGTACCCGCGCCGCTCGTGGTCCTGGAACCGAGCTGCGCCGCGGCCCTGCGCGCCGACCTGCCCGCCCTGCTCCCCGACGACCCGCGCGCGGCCCGCCTCGCGGCGGCGGTGCGGACCTTCGCCGAGACCCTGGAGGAGTACGCCCCGCGCTGGCAGCCGCCGCGGCTGGACCGGGTGGTGGCCGGCCAGACCCACTGCCACCAGCACGCGGTGCTCGGGGACGGCCCGGACCGGCGGCTGCGTGCGCGGGCGGGGCTGGTGGGCGAGCTCAGCGGCGGCTGCTGCGGTCTGGCGGGGAACTTCGGCTTCGAGCCAGGGCACCACGAGGTGTCGGTGGCCTGCGCGCAGGAGCAGCTGCTGCCGTCCCTGCGGGCGGCCCCCGCGGGGGCGGTGATCCAGGCGGACGGATTCTCGTGCCGTACGCAGATCGCGCAGCTGGGCGGGGAGTCGGGCGGGGAGTCGGGCGGGGTCCGGGCGCGGCACCTGGCGGAGCTCCTGGCGGAGGGGCTGGGGGAGGGGCCGGAGGAGGGCTGACGGAGGAGCTGTAAGGCAGGACATACGGCATCACTCCTTACGGAGCCTTAGTCTGGAGAGATGCCCGCCCCTTCCTCTTCGTCCCCGGCTTCGTCCCCGGCGACCTCGCCCACGGCCATCACGGACGCCACGCCGGCTCCGTCGCCCGCCAAGGGCTCCGGTTCCGGTTCGCGTTCCGGCCTGGGGCCGGTCGCGCTGGTGATCTCGGCGGGGGTCTCGGTGCAGTTCGGCGCGGCCCTCGCGGTCATGATCATGCCGAGGGCGGGCGCGGCGGGCGTGGTCACCCTGCGCCTCGCGGCCGCCGCGATCGTGCTGCTGATCCTGTGCCGCCCCACGGTGCGCGGCCACTCCCGTTCCGACTGGCGCACGGTGCTCGCCTTCGGCGTCGCCATGGCCGGTATGAACGGCCTCTTCTACCAGGCCATCGACCGGATCCCGCTCGGTCCGGCCGTCACCCTGGAGGTCCTCGGGCCGCTCGCGCTCTCCGTCGTCGTCTCCCGGCGCCTGGTCAACGTCCTGTGGGCCGGCCTCGCGCTCGGTGGCGTGGTCCTGCTGTCCGGGCACGGCGGAGGCGGCCTCGGGTTCGGCTCCCTCGACCCGCTGGGCGCGGCCTACGCGCTCGGAGCGGGCGCGATGTGGGCGGCGTACATCGTGTTCAGCGCGCGTACCGGCCGCCGCTTCCCGCAGGCGGACGGCCTGGCCCTGGCGATGGCGGTGGCCGCGGTCATCTCGCTGCCGCTGGGGATCGTCGAGGCGGGTTCCGACCTCCTCGTCCCGAGCACCCTGGCCCTCGGCCTGGGCGTGGCGCTCCTCTCCTCGGTCCTCCCCTACACCCTGGAACTGCTCGCCCTGCGGCGGATGCCCGCTCCCACCTTCGCGATCCTGATGAGCCTGGAGCCGGCCATCGCCGCCACCGCGGGCTTCCTCGTCCTGAACCAGGCCATGTCCGCACTGGACGCCCTGGCCATCGCCCTCGTGATCGCGGCCAGCATGGGCGCGGTCCGCTCGCAGATCGGGAAGAAGGCCGTCGCCTGATGGATGTCGCCACCTACCTCGCCGCGGTCCCGGAGGCCCGACGGGAGGCCCTGGTCCGCCTGCGGGAGCTGTGCCTGGAGGAACTGACCGGGTTCGAGGAGTGCATCGCGTACGGGATGCCGGCGTATATGCGGGCGGGGGAGACGGTCGGCGAGATCGCCTGGGCGAACCAGAAGCAGTACATCTCCTTCTACCTGCTGCGCACGGACATCCGGGACGCCTTCGCGGACCGCCTGGCCCCCCACGACATGGGCAAGGCCTGCCTGCGCTTCCGCAACCCCGCCAAGGTCGACTTCGACCTCCTCCGCGACCTCCTCCGGGCCACGGCCCAGGCGGGGCCGGGTCAGGTCTGCTGAGGGACCCGGCCCCCGCGCCCCCGCGCCCCCGGAGCCGGGGCCCGGCACGATCCGGAAGGGACGGCCCGGCCCTTTCAGTGCTGGATCAGGCCGCCGACCGGGACGGTGGCGATGTGGCCGGTTGCCGGGAGGGCGTGGGCCAGGGCGAGGCCGATGTCCACCAACGATGACCGGCGGAGTCCGGCGACGTCGGCCAGCGGCGTCCAGACCGACTCGGCGATCTCGCCGTTCGGTTCCGGCCGGAGTCGGCCGCCGGTGATGCGTACCCGGTAGAAGATGCCGATGTTCCGGTGCTTCGGCCCGCCGGGGACGAGACGTTCGGCCGCGGGGATCGCTGCCCTCCCGAAGCGGGCCCGTCCGGCCGGCACGGGGGACCGGCCGGGCGGGCGTACGGGGGTCAGCCGAGCGGGAGGTCCAGGTAGGAGGGGGTGGCGTCCGGGGAGGTGAACGCCAGGGTCGCGCGGGGCAGGTTGGCGTCGCCGTAGAACGGGTCGCGGGCGTCGATCACCAGCATCAGCCGGTGCTCGCGCGGGACGTCGTAGGCCGTGGCCTGGAGTTCGATGTCCGCGCTGATCAGGCTGTCGGGCGGGGAGTCCAGGTCGGTGTACGGGGCGTGCGTGATGATGTGGGCCGTGCCGTCGGGTGCGGTGTCGAGGAGGTACGCGACGAAGGTGGATCCGGGGTTCGCCGCGCGGTACGTCACGCGCAGCCTCGGTATGCCGCGCAGCCGGACGGTCTCGCCGGTCGGGTCCGCGGTCCACACGGCGGCGACGGTGCGGTCGATGTCCTGGGTCCGGTAGGTCTTCGGGCGGCCGGCGATCTCCGCGTAGCCGGACGCGACGACCTTGTCGGCGACGGTCGCCGGGGTGTCCACCCCGCACAGCACGGTCGACGTCCAGCCGGCCTGCGGTTCCTCTCCGAGTTCGCCGTCGGCCGCGAGGTGCAGCCGTTCCACGCGTTCGGTGAGGGAGGGCCAGGTGGGGCGGGGTTCGAGGGTTTTGCTCCACATGATCTCGCCGAGGACCTGGTCCTCGGCGTCGATGCCGTTGCCGGCGCCCTTGAGGTGGTGGTCGAGCCAGCGGTGGGCGTCCGTCCAGATCCGGTTGGGCAGGCCAAGCATGCCGGTCATCTCGGGCCCGGAGTGGTCGCCGATGGAGACGGCGAGGCGCTTGGGGCCGGTCAGTTCGTTGAACATCTTCAGGGTCTGGTTGGGCGCGAAGAGCGTCTCGTGCCAGGCGTGCGAGAAGAAGACCGGCACCTGGCGCCGGTTGAGCTCCTTGATGTGCGTGAAGGGCGAGCGCGTCTCCGCCCAGCGCAGGGTGCCCTGGACGTCGCGGTTGGCGAGGACGTTGTCGAAGACGCTCTGCGTCTGCGGGCTCAGCCGGGCCTTCGCGGCCGCGTCGAGCAGGGCCCGTACGGCCGCGATGTGGCGGGTGGAGTTCTCGTAGAAGGCCTCCCCGAGGTCGCCCCAGGTGCTGAGCGCGACCACGGCGTCGACGCGGGTGTCGTGCGCGGCGACGAGCTGGCTGATGCCGGAGCCGTACGAGTCCCCGAGGAAGCCGATCTTCGTCACCGGGCCGGTGCTGCGTTCGATGAGGTGGTCCAGGGCGCGGCTGCCGTCGGTGACGTCGAGCGGGCCCGCCACGTCGACCTGGCCCTCGGAGCCGGCGAAGCCGCGGGTGGAGTAGGCGATGACGTTGTAGCCGCGGGCCGCGAAGAGGGAGGCCTGGACGGCGTACGGCAGCCAGCCCAGGCTGGTCCAGGGCGAGGGCATGACGATCGCGGGGCGGGGCTGGGCTCCGGTGTGCCGCCAGAGCGCGGCGTCGAGGAGGTCCCCGTCGGCGCCGGTCACCTTGCCGCGGGTGAAGACGGCGACGGAGCGGACCTCGGCGACCTCGGCGGCGCGGGCGGGGGCGAGGCCGGTGACGTCTCCGCTCTCCAGGGCGGCGACGAAGGCGGTGAGGGCGGTCGCGTCGAGTTCGGGATAGAGGGAGAAGGGGGTTCGGGCGACTGGGGTCATCACGTCAGTCCATCCTCTGCGTCGTCTTCGTCGAGTGACACGAACGTGGGTGTGGTGCGTGGTGTGCGTTCGCCCGGGCCCGGAGCGGAACGTTCAGTATCGACGGGACATCCGGTGACGTATCGCGAGTTTCCGGGTTACGGCCTGAATCGCCCCCTCCGTCCCGCGGCCCACCGCGCGGCCGCGACCTGCGGCCGACCGTGCCGCGCGACAACTGCCGTGTCCGTGAAGTGGTTTGGCGGGGGTGGCGGGAAGGTGCCGACCTGCGAGAAAATAATGCAAGCATGCTTGATTGTTTTGCCGGGTGCTGCCAGCCTTTCCCTCACGCCGAGAGGGGAGCGCTACCGTGCCCGATCCGTCCGCCGTCGAGGCAGCCGCCGACGCAGCCGCCGCCGTCTTCGCAGACCTGCGCGAGGAGGGCCGTGAACTGGACGGCCTGGTAGGGGAGTTGCCCGTACCCGACTGGGCCCGGCCCACCCCGGCGCCGGGCTGGACCGTCGCCCACCAGATCGCCCACCTGCACTGGACCGACCGGGCCTCACTGCTCTCCCTCACCGACGCCACCGCCTTCGGCCACATGGTCGAGGAGGCCCTGAAGGCCCCCGGCACCTTCGTCGACGAAGGTGCGCGGGAGGGCGCGGAGCTGGCGCCCGCCGAGCTGCTCGCCCGCTGGCGGGCCACGCGCGCAGCCCTCGACGCGGCACTGGCCGAGGCCTCGCCCGACACCCGCTTCCCCTGGTACGGGCCGCCGATGAAGGCCGCCTCGATGGCCAGCGCCCGGCTGATGGAGACCTGGGCGCACGGCCAGGACATCGCCGACGCGCTCGGCGTGCGCCGCACCCCGACCGCACGGCTGCGGCACGTGGCGCGGATCGGCGTACGGGCCCGCGACTACGCCTACGCCGTACGCGGACTGCCCGCGCCCGCCGGGGAGTTCCGGGTGGAGCTGACGGCCCCCGGCGACGGCGGGCAGCTGTGGACCTACGGCCCGCCGGACGCCCCGCAGCGGATCACCGGCCCGGCGCTCGACTTCTGCCTGCTGGTGACCCAGCGGGCCCACCGCGCCGACCTCGGCCTGACCGCGAACGGACCCGACGCGGACCGCTGGCTGGACATCGCCCAGGCCTTCGCGGGCCCGGCCGGACCGGGCCGGGAGCCGGGGGCCGCACGGTGACCCGGCGCCCGCTCGTCATCGGCAACGCCTCGGGCTTCTACGGGGACCGCTTCGACGCCCTGCGCGAGATGCTGACCGGCGGCCCGCTGGACGTGGTCACCGGGGACTACCTGGCCGAGCTGACCATGCTGATCCTGGGCCGCGACCGCCTGAAGAACCCCGAACTCGGCTACGCCAGGACCTTCCTGCGCCAGCTGGAGGAGGGGCTCGGGCTCGCGCACGAGCGCGGCGTACGGATCGTCGCGAACGCCGGTGGCCTCAACCCGGCCGGACTCGCCGACGCGGTACGGGCTTTGGCGGCGAAGGCCGGCGTCCCGGTGCGGGTGGCCCACGTCGAGGGCGACGATCTCTGCGCGCAGGTCGACGGGGCGCTGGCGGCCAACGCCTACCTCGGGGGCGGCGGGATCGCCGCCTGCCTGCGGGCCGGGGCGGACGTGGTGGTGACCGGCCGCGTCACGGACGCGGCCCTGGTCAGCGGCCCGGCGGCCTGGTGGTTCGACTGGGCCCCGGACGACCACGACCGGCTGGCGGGGGCGGTGGCCGCAGGTCACGTCCTGGAGTGCGGCACGCAGGCCACCGGCGGCAACTACTCCTTCTTCGCCCGCCACGACGTCCGCCGCCCCGGCTTCCCGCTCGCGGAGATCTCCGAGGACGGCTCGGCGGTCATCACCAAACACCCCGGCACGGGCGGAGCCGTCACCACCGGCACCGTCACCGCCCAACTCCTCTACGAGACCCAGGGCGTGCGGTATCTCGGCCCGGACGTGACCACCCGCCTGGACACCGTCCGGCTGACCGACGAGGGCGCCGACCGCGTACGCATCTCGGGAGTGCGCGGGGAGGCCCCGCCACCCACCCTCAAGGTGGGCGTCACCCGGATCGGCGGCTGGCGCAACGAGGTCGTCTTCGTCCTGACCGGCCTGGACATCGAGGCGAAGGCGAACCTCGTCCGCACCCAACTCGCCGACGTGTTGGACGGGGTGGCCGACGCCACCTGGACCCTGGCCCGCACCGACCACGAGGACGCCGACACGCAGGAGACGGCCTCCGCCCTGCTGCGACTGGTGGTCCGCGACCCGTCCCCGGACCGGGTGGGCCGCGCCCTGACCTCGACGGCGGTCGAACTGGCCCTCGGCAGCTACCCGGGCTTCCACGTCACCTCCCCACCCGGCCCGGCCCAGCCCTACGGCGTCTTCACCTCCACCCTGATCCCGACGGCCGAGGTCCCCCACGTGGCCGTCCTCCCGGACGGCACCCGGACTTCGGCCTCGCCGCCGATCGAGGCACGGGGGCCGGGGGCGGAACCCCGGGACCGGGGCACGGGGGCCGAGCCCACCGTGCCGGTAGGCGGCGGAGCGGGGGAGAGCCCCACAGGGCCGACCACCCGCGCCCCCCTCGGAGCCGTCGCCGGCGCCCGCAGCGGGGACAAGGGCGGCGACGCCAACGTCGGAGTCTGGGTCGAGACCGGCCCCGCCTGGGAGTGGCTGCACCGCACCCTCACGGTGGAGGCCTTCCAGGCCCTGCTCCCCGAGACTGCGCACCACGCAGTGGCCCGCCACGTCCTGCCCCACCTCCGCGCCCTGAACTTCACCGTCACCGGCATCCTCGGCGACGGCGTCGCCTCCGGCCACCGCTTCGACCCCCAGGCCAAGGCCCTCGGCGAATGGCTCCGCGCCCGACACCTCGACATCCCCGTCGCTCTCCTCCCGGCCCCGGAGGCCACCCCATGACCCGCCTCGGCACCACCGTCGACCGCCACGCCCCCGAGCACGCGCAGGCCCGTACCGCCGCCCTGGAACGCCTCGCCGCCCTCGACGCCGAGCACGCCAAGGCCCTGGAGGGCGGCGGCGAGAAGTACACGGCCCGCCACCAGTCCCGCGGCAAGCTGCTCGCGCGCGAGCGCGTCGAGCTGCTCCTCGACCCGGACACCCCCTTCCTGGAGCTGTCCCCGCTCGCCGCCTGGGGCAGCGACTACCCCGTCGGCGCCTCCATGGTCACCGGCATCGGCACCGTCGAGGGCGTCGAGTGCCTGGTCACCGCCAACGACCCCACCGTCCGCGGCGGCGCCTCCAACCCGTGGACGCTGAAGAAGGCGCTGCGGGCCAACGAGATCGCCCGGCAGAACCGCCTCCCCTGCATCAGCCTCGTGGAGTCCGGCGGCGCCGATCTGCCCTCCCAGAAGGAGATCTTCATTCCGGGCGGCGCGATCTTCCGCGACCTCACCCGGCTCTCGGCCGACGGCATCCCCACCGTCGCCGTCGTCTTCGGCAACTCCACCGCCGGAGGCGCGTACATCCCCGGCATGTCCGACCACACCATCATGATCAAGGACCGTTCCAAGGTGTTCCTCGGCGGCCCGCCCCTGGTCAAGATGGCCACCGGCGAGGAGAGCGACGACGAGTCCCTCGGCGGAGCCGACATGCACGCCCGCACCTCCGGACTCGCCGACCACTACGCCCTCGACGAGTACGACGCGATCCGCCGGGCCCGCCGCGTCGTCGCCCGGCTGAACCACCGCAAGCCGTACGCCGACCCGCCCCGGGCGGAGGAACCCCTCCACGACCCCGAGGAACTCCTCGGCATCGTCCCGCCCGACCTCAAGACCCCCTTCGACCCGCGCGAGGTCATCGCCCGGATCGTCGACGCCTCCGACTTCGACGAGTTCAAGCCCCTCTACGGCCCGAGCCTCGTCACCGGCTGGGCCACCCTGCACGGCTACCCGGTCGGCATCCTCGCCAACGCGCAGGGGGTGCTCTTCAGCGCCGAGTCCCAGAAGGCCGCCCAGTTCATCCAGCTCGCCAACCAGCGCGACATCCCCCTCCTCTTCCTCCACAACACCACCGGCTACATGGTCGGCAAGGAGTACGAGCAGGGCGGCATCATCAAGCACGGCTCGATGATGATCAACGCGGTCTCCAACTCCCGCGTCCCCCACCTCTCCGTACTCATCGGCGCGAGCTACGGCGCCGGCCACTACGGCATGTGCGGCCGCGCCTACGAGCCCCGCTTCCTCTTCGCCTGGCCCAGCGCCAAGTCCGCCGTCATGGGACCCCAGCAGCTCGCCGGCGTGCTCTCCATCGTGTCCCGCCAGTCCGCCGCCGCGAAGGGGCTCCCGTACGACGAGGAGCAGGACGCCGGAATGCGCGCCTTCGTGGAGGCGCAGATCGAGTCCGAGTCCCTGCCGACGTTCCTGTCCGGGCGGCTGTACGACGACGGGGTCATCGACCCGCGCGACACCCGTACCGTCCTCGGCCTGTGCCTGTCGGCCGTCCACAACGCACCCGTCGAGGGCGCCCGTGGCGGCTTCGGCGTCTTCCGGATGTGAGCCCGCACATGACGAACCTGACCTCCCTCCTGGTCGCCAACCGCGGCGAGATCGCCGTCCGGATCTTCCGCACCGCCCGCGCCCTGGGCCTGGCCACCGTGGCCGTCCACTCCGACCCGGACGCCGACGCCCTGCACGTCCGCGCCGCCGACGCCGCCGTACGCCTGCCCGGCGCGGCCCCGGCCGACACCTACCTGCGCGGCGACCTGATCATCAAGGCCGCCCTCGCCGCCGGCGCCGACGCCGTCCACCCCGGCTACGGCTTCCTCTCCGAGAACGCCGAGTTCGCCCGCGAGGTCCTGGCCGCCGGACTGACCTGGATCGGCCCGCCCCCCGAGGCCATCGAGGCCATGGCCTCCAAGACCCGGGCCAAGGAACTGATGCGCGCCGCCGGGGTGCCGCTCCTCGACCCCGTCGACCTGGCCGCCGCCACCCCCGCCGACCTGCCCCTGCTCCTCAAGGCCGCGGCCGGCGGCGGCGGCCGCGGAATGCGCGTGGTCCGTTACCTCGACCAGCTCAAGGAGGCCCTCGACGCGGCCGTCGCCGAGGCCCGCTCGGCCTTCGGCGACGGAGAGGTCTTCGGCGAGCCCTTCGTGGAGCGCGGCCGCCACGTCGAGGTGCAGGTCCTCGCCGACGCCCACGGCACCGTGTGGGCGCTGGGCACCCGCGACTGCTCCCTCCAGCGGCGCCACCAGAAGGTCATCGAGGAAGCCCCCGCACCGGGCCTGCCCGAGGCACTGCGCACGACCCTCCATGAGGCCGCCGTCGCTGCCGCCCGCGCCGTCTCCTACCGGGGCGCGGGCACGGTCGAGTTCCTCGTCACCGCCGACGGACGCCCGTACTTCCTGGAAATGAACACCCGCCTCCAGGTCGAACACCCCGTCACCGAAGCCGTCTTCGGCCTCGACCTCGTCGCCCTCCAGCTGCGCGTCGCCGAGGGCGCGGCCCTGCCCCCGGCGCCTCCGCAGCCCACCGGCCACGCCGTCGAGGCCCGCCTCTACGCCGAGGACCCCGCCCGGGACTGGCGCCCGCAGGCCGGCGCCCTGCACACCCTCGCCATCCCCGGCGAGGTCCGCGTCGACACCGGCTTCACCGACGGCGACACCGTCGGCATCCACTACGACCCCATGCTCGCCAAGGTCGTCGCCCACGCCCCCACCCGCGCCGAGGCCGTGCGGGCCCTCGCCCACGCCCTCGTCGGGGCCCGCATCCACGGGCTCACCACGAACCGCGAGCTCCTCGTACGGTCCCTGCGGCACCCGGAGTTCGCCGCCGGGCAGCTCGACACCGGCTTCTACGAACGCCACCTCGGCACCCTCACCGGCGGCGCCCCGGACGCCACCGCGGCCGCCCTCGCCGCCGCCCTCGCCGAAGCGGCCCCCCGCCCGGACGCTCCGCTCGCCGCCCGCCTGGGCGGCTGGCGCAACGTCCGCTCGCAGCCCCAGATCCGCCGGTACCAGTGCGCCGGCACCGAGTACGAGGTCCAGTACCACCCGGTCGACCACCCCGGCATCCGGGTCCTGGCCGCCACTCCCGACCTCGTCACCCTCGAAGTCGAGGGAATCCGGCGGATGTTCCACGTGAAACACAATTCGAACAAGACCGAGATCTACGTGGACTCCGCGCTCGGCGCCCACACCTTCACCCCCGTCCCCCGATTCCCCGAACCCCAGGACCGCACCGAACCGGGCTCGCTGCTCGCCCCCATGCCCGGCACCGTCGTCCGCATCGCCGAGGGCCTGGCCCCCGGCAGCCCCGTCACCGCCGGCCAGCCCCTGCTCTGGCTGGAGGCCATGAAGATGGAGCACCGCATCCTCGCTCCCGCCTCCGGCACGCTCACCGCGCTCCACGTCGCCACCGGCCAACAGGTCGAGTTCGGCGCCCTGCTCGCCGTAGTCCAGGAGGAAACGCCAGCATGAGCCCCGTCATCGAAACCGAAGAACACCAGGCCCTGCGCGCCGCCGTCACCGCCCTCGGACAGCGCTACGGCCGCGCGTACCTCGCCCGCGTCGCCCGCGAGGGCGGCCACCCCGACGAGCTGTGGGCCGACGCTGCGAAGCTCGGCTACCTCGGGGTCAACCTCCCCGAGGAGTACGGCGGCGGAGGCGGCGGCATCGCCGAACTCTCCATCGTCCTGGAGGAACTCGGCGCCGCGGGCTGCCCCCTCCTCATGATGGTCGTCTCGCCCGCCATCTGCGGCACGGTCATCGCCCGCTTCGGCACCGAAGACCAGAAGCAGGCCTGGCTCCCCGGCCTCGCCGACGGCAGCCGCACCATGGCCTTCGGCATCACCGAACCCGACGCCGGATCCAACTCCCACCGGATCACCACCACGGCCCGCCGCGACGGCGACGACTGGATCCTCACCGGCCGCAAGGTCTTCATCTCCGGCGTCGACATCGCCGACGCCACCCTCATCGTCGGCCGCACCGAGGACGCCCGTACCGGCAGCCTCAAGCCCTGCCTGTTCATCGTGCCGCGGGACGCCCCCGGCTTCGGCCGCACCGTCATAGACATGGAACTCCAGGCGGCGGAGAAGCAGTTCGAGCTCGTCCTGGACGACGTACGGCTGCCGTCCTCCTCCCTGGTCGGCGACGAGGACGCGGGCCTGCTCCAGCTGTTCGCCGGACTCAACCCCGAGCGGATCATGACGGCCGCCTTCGCCATCGGAATGGGCCGTCACGCCCTGGCCAAGGCCGTGGACTATGCGAAGACCCGCCAGGTGTGGAAGCAGCCCATCGGCGCGCACCAGGCGGTGGCCCACCCGCTGGCCCAGGCGCACATCGAGCTGGAGCTCGCCCGCCTGATGATGCAGAAGGCTGCCCGCCTGTACGACGCGGGCGACGACATGGGGGCGGGCGAGGCGGCGAACATGGCGAAGTACGCGGCGGGCGAGGCGTGCGTGCGGGCGGTGGACCAGGCCGTCCACACCCTCGGCGGCAACGGCCTCACCCGCGAGTACGGCCTCGCCTCCCTGATCACCGCCTCTCGCGTGGCCCGCATCGCCCCGGTCAGCCGCGAGATGATCCTCAACTTCATCTCCCACCAAACCCTCGGCCTCCCCAAGTCGTACTGACCCGGTGCGGGCGCCCTGCGGGCTGCTTGGCCGGGGCCGGTGTGCCGGGCGCTGCCCGGATCCCGCGCCTCAATCGCCGGCGGGGCTGGGGTGGTGCGGGTGCGTCGGTGGGGGTCGGTGCGTGGGGACGGGGCGGGGTGTCTCCTCGGCGGTTGCCCTGCGGGCTGCTCGGCCGATCCCGGTGTGCCGGGTGCTGCCCGGACCTCGCGCCTCAATCGCCGGCGGGGCTTGGGTGGTGCGGGCTTGTCGGCAGGGGTCGGTGCGTGGGGACGGGGCGGGGTGTCTCCTCGGCTCGGCGCGTGCGGGCTCTTCTCGGTTGTGCAGGGTGGTTGCGCGCTCGTCCTGCG
>NZ_JBICZI010000015.1:0-168028 GCF_043201855.1 Streptomyces sp. NPDC048257 | reverse complement strand
ATCCACCGAAATGGACGGGGTATCAACTTCTGGCGTTGATTTTTGGCACGCTGTTGAGTTCTCAAGGAACGGACGCTTCCTTTGTACTCACCCTCAGCGACATTGGCTGGGGCTTTCCTCCGGGCTTTCGTTCTGTTCTTGCGTTTCCAACTCTACCAGATCATTTCCGTGCCGTTTCCGGCGGTGGATTTGAATTCGGTGACCGTTGGGGGTCTTTGCCTTTCGGCGTTCCACCACTTTAGCGCTTATCCCTTGCGACTCATAATCGAGCCACTGGCCAGGAATTCGGGCATGCCGAATGGGACCCCGCCAGGGGTAAGTCGTAGGTAGTGGGTTGGCCGCTCTGGGAGTCTGCCGACAGCAGTGCCCCGTTCAAGCGGCTCGGGCTACGTTAGGCGTCCGGAAGGGACGAGTCAAGTTGAGCGGCGGCGTGGTGCGTGGGCGCGATACGGGCTCACCGTGGGGTCGTGGGTGATCCAGAACCGGTACGGGTGGGGCGCGCCGGCGCCGCCCACTCCCGTGCGCGGGCCGCTGCTGACCTGGTCCTCCGAGGTCGGGGTCCCCATAAGAAGGGACAGGGGGGAATCGGGGCCCGCGCAGAGGTCGGTGCCGTCGAGGGAGCGGTCCACGTCCAGGGCTGTGGCCAGGCGGGCCGGGCCCTTGGCCAGTTCTCTCGGGTTTCTGGCCGAAACTCGACGTTTCGCGGCCAGCTCGGCACCCACCGTGACCTCGCCCGCGCGCAGCAGCACCCCGCTCGCGTGGCCCGGTGGGCCGCACACCAGGTTGAGGCTGAACCACATGCCATAGATGAAGTAGACGTACGCGTGTCCGGGCGGACCGAACATCGATGCGTTGCGGGCGGTGCGGCCGCGGTAGGCGTGGGAGCCCGGGTCCGACTCCCCCTCGTAGGCCTCGACCTCCGTGATGCGCAGTTCGAGGGGGCCGTCCGGGGTGCGGCGGACGAGGGTGCGGCCCAGGAGGTCCGGGGCCACGCTGAGGACCGGGCGGTCGAAGAAGGACCGGGGCAGGGGCGTACGGTCAGGTCGCGCGCTCATCCGGTCGAGCGTAGCGGAACGTGTACTCCTGCAACCGGGGCCTGAGGTTCCGCGTTGATATGGGGTAGTAGCGGCGTAGTCGCCAGATCCTTCAAGGGGAGTTTGAGCATGGGCTTCAAGAAGCTGTTCGCGAGCCTGGGCGCCGGTGGTGCTTCGGTGGACACCGTCATCACCGAGCCGAACGTCGTGCCGGGCGGGATCGTCCAGGGCGAGGTACGGATCCAGGGCGGCTCCGTGGAGCAGCAGATCGAGGGGCTGTCCGTCGGGCTGCAGGCGCGGGTCGAGGTCGAGGGCGGTGAGCAGGAGTACAAGCAGGACATCGTCTTCACCAAGCAGCGTCTGGGTGGTGCCTTCAAGGTGCAGGCCGGTGCGCTGCACGTGGTGCCGTTCGGGCTGGAGATCCCCTGGGAGACGCCGATCACCCACTTCGGGGGTCAGCACCTGCACGGGATGAACATCGGGGTCAGCACCGAGCTGGAGATCGCGCGTGCGGTGGACGCGGGCGACCTCGACGCGATCAACGTGCACCCGGTGCCGGCGCAGCAGGCGATCCTCGATGCCTTCCGGCAGCTCGGCTTCACCTTCCGCAGTGCGGACATGGAGCGCGGGCACATCCGTGGGACGCGGCAGTCGCTGCCCTTCTACCAGGAGATCGAGTTCCTGCCGCCGTCGCAGTACCGCGGGCTGCACCAGGTCGAGCTCACCTTCATCTCCGACGGCCGGGAGATGGACGTCGTTCTGGAGATGGACAAGAAGCCCGGTCTGTTCACCGAGGGCAGCGACACCTACCGCTGCTTCCAGGTGGGTCTCCAGTCGTACCAGGAGACCGACTGGACGGCGTACCTGAACCAGTGGATCGCCTCGGTGGGTTCGCAGCGCAACTGGTTGTAGCCGGTCCTAGGCTCGGACCCGTATCCGCGAGCGATCAGGAGGGTCAGCAGTGACCGAGCAGAACAGGCCGCCTCTTCCGCACGACTTCCACCCCGAGGTGCACGCCTTCACCGTGACGAGTGAGGACCTCGAACCCGGTGCCGATCTGGGTGAGGCGCAGGTGTACTCGGGTGGGAACGTCTCGCCGCAGTTGCGGTGGGAGGGGTTCCCAGAGGGTACGGAGAGCTTCGCCGTGACGTGCTTCGACCCGGACGCACCGACGGGCAGCGGGTTCTGGCACTGGGTGCTCTTCGATCTGCCGGCCTCGGTGACCGAGCTGCCGGCCGGTGCGGGGAGCGGGAAGTTCGAGGGGCTGCCCGCCGGAGCGGTGCACGTGCGGAACGACTACGGGTCCGGTGACTTCGGCGGGGCGGCGCCTCCGGCCGGGGAACGGCACCGGTACGTGTTCACCGTGTACGCGGTGGACCAGCCGAAGCTCGGACCGGGGGCGGATGCCTCGCCGGCCGCCGTCGGGTTCAATCTGCGTTTCCACACGCTCGGGCGTGCCCAGCTGATCGGTGAGTACGAGGCGCCCGTCGGCTGATCGTTCTCCGAGCGTTTGCCCGGTCCTGGTCTAAAGAAGGCCTGGACCGGGCATTTTTATTGCGTTGTCCCGCGTGGCGCGCGCGGCCAGAGTGGTCGCGGGCCCTGCCGCCATGGTGGTCGCGGGCCTGCACACGGGAGGTGGGCGAGATGCGGGACACGCTGGTGCTGAATGCGAGCTTCGAGCCGCTGTCGACGGTGACCCTGAACCGGGCTGTGGTCCTGGTGCTCCAGGACAAGGCCGTGGTCGAACAGTCGCACCCCGAGCTGCGTGTGCGCGCGGCCACCATGGATCTTCCGATGCCCCGGGTGATCAGGCTCTGCAGGTACGTCCGGGTGCCGTTCCGAAGACATGCTCCCTGGTCGCGGAGGGGGGTGCTGGTCCGGGACCAACACCGTTGCGCGTACTGCGGGAAGCGCGCGACGACCGTGGACCACGTACTGCCGCGGGCCCAGGGGGGTGGGGACACCTGGCTGAACACGGTGGCCTCCTGCGCCGAGGACAACCACCGCAAGGCGGCGCGGACTCCGGAAGAGGCGGGGATGCCTCTGCTGCGCAGGCCGTTCGTGCCGTCGCCGGCGGACGCGATGCTGCTGGCCCTGGGGGTGGCCGGGCGGGAGGCGCTCCCGGAGTGGCTGGAGCGCTCCGCCTAGGCGCATACCCCCTGTTCGGTGGAGTCGTCCGCGCTGGGCGACGTAGTTCTGCTACGTCGCTCAGCTGACGAGCAGCTGGACGATGGCGAGGATGCCGACCGTCACGATGATCGCGCGCAGGACGGTCGGTGAGAGGCGTCGGCCGACCTTGGCGCCGATCTGGCCGCCGATGGTGGAGCCGACGGCGATGAGGAGGACGGCCGTCCAGTCGAACTCGGCGACGAAGAGGAAGAGGACGGCCGCGATGCCGTTCACCAGGGCGGCGATGACGTTCTTGACGGCGTTGATGCGTTGCAGGTCCTCGCGGAGCAGCAGGCCCATCAGACCGAGGTAGAGCACTCCCTGGGCCGCGCCGAAGTAGCCTCCGTACGCGCTCGAGAGCAGCATGCCGCCGAGCAGGGCCGGTCCGCCGTCGGGGTGGCCGGTGCCGCCTCCGGCGGCTTCCTGGCGTCGGCGCAGCGCGGCGGCGAGCCGGGGCTGGAGGACGACGAGGACGAGGGCCAGACCGATGAGGACGGGCACGATCGTGTCGAAGGCGTCGGACGGCAGGGTGAGGAGCAGGACCGCGCCCGCGAGTCCGCCGACGAGGGACACGGAGCCGAGCCGGATCAGCCGGGCGCGCTGGCCCTGGAGCTCCTTGCGGTAGCCGATGGCTCCGCTGATCGAACCGGGGACCAGGCCGAGGGTGTTGGACACATTGGCGGTGACCGGGGGCAGGCCGGTGGCCAGGAGCACCGGGAAGGTGATCAGGGTGCCGGAGCCGACGATGGTGTTGATCGTGCCCGCGCCGACGCCGGCGGCGAAGACTGCGAGTGATTCCCAGATGGACATGGACGGTGCCATCCCCTTTGCATGAGTGGGTCGCCTCCCCGCCATGAAGGTCGAGGGGCCTCACCGATCATGCAGGACCGGGCGGCGGGTCAGTCGATGGGGGGCTGTTCCCGGCGGTCCGCGCCGTCCTTGTCCCGCGCGGCCGGGATGCCGCCGCCGTCCTTGCCGGAGTTCCCCGGGTTGAAGCCCGAACCGCCGCCCATCGGGCCGAAGTTGCCCATGGCGCCGGAGAGTCCCTTGAGGGCGTCGCCGATCTCGCTCGGCACGATCCAGAGCTTGTTGGCGTCGCCTTCGGCGATCTTCGGGAGCATCTGGAGGTACTGGTAGGCGAGGAGCTTCTGGTCCGCGTCGCCGGCGTGGATGGACTCGAAGACCGTACGGATGGCCTGTGCTTCACCCTCGGCGCGCAGTGCGGCGGCCTTGGCGTCACCTTCGGCGCGCAGGATGGAGGACTGCTTCTCACCCTCGGCGCGCAGGATCTCGGACTGGCGGACACCCTCGGCCTGGAGGATCGCGGCGCGCTTGTCGCGGTCGGCGCGCATCTGCTTCTCCATCGAGTCCTGGATGGAGGTCGGCGGCTCGATGGCCTTGAGCTCGACGCGGTTGACGCGGATGCCCCACTTGCCGGTGGCCTCGTCGAGGACGCCGCGCAGGGCCGCGTTGATCTCCTCGCGGGAGGTGAGGGTCCGCTCGAGGTCCATGCCGCCGATGATGTTGCGGAGCGTGGTGACGGTGAGCTGCTCGATGGCCTGGATGTAGCTGGCCACTTCGTAGGTCGCGGCCCGCGCGTCGGTCACCTGGTAGTAGATGACGGTGTCGATGTTGACGACCAGGTTGTCCTGGGTAATGACGGGCTGCGGCGGGAAGGGGACGACCTGCTCGCGGAGGTCGATCCGGTTGCGGATCGAGTCGATGAACGGGACGACGATGTTGAGGCCCGCGTTGAGGGTGCGGGTGTAGCGGCCGAACCGCTCGACGATGGCGGCGCTGGCCTGCGGGATCACCTGGATCGTCTTGACCAGTGCGATGAAGACCAGAACCACCAGAATGATCAGGACGATGATGATCGGTTGCATGCGGTTCCCCGTGCCCTTCCGGCTGTCTGTGCTGCCCCGTTGAACGGAGTCTCGCAGACCCGGGGGCCGCGAGCAGGCTGCTTGTCACATGACGACGGCGGTCGCCCCGTCGATCTCCACGACGTCGACCGACTGGCCGGGTTCGAAGCTGCTGTCCGCGTCGAGGGTGCGGGCGGACCAGACCTCGCCGGCGAGCTTGATGCGGCCGCCGCTGCCGTCCACGCGTTCCAGGACGACGGCGCTTCTGCCCCGCAACGCGTCGATGCCGCTTCGGTGTTGGGGGCGCTGGTCGCGGTGGCGGTTGGCGATCGGCCGGACGACGGCGATGAGCGCGACCGACACGATCACGAAGACCAGGACCTGCGCCACCACTCCCCCGCCGAGCGCCGCCGTGACGGCGGCCGCGACCGCGCCGACGGCGAACATGCCGAACTCCGGCATGGCGGTCAGGACGAGGGGGATGCCCAGTCCGACCGCGCCGATGAGCCACCACAGCCACGCGTCGATGTCCACATGGTCATGGTAGGTCGGGCGGGCGCGGTCGGGACAGGGTGCGGGGCACCGTAAGAGCGGGCCTGGGCCGTCTCTTTCGGTTCGGGCCGGCCCGGCAAGGTCCGGAAAGAGGCGGCCTAACCGAGCGGCAGGCCCTGGGCGGTCCAGCGGTCGCTCCCGTTGCGCTCGACGACCAGCGGGAGGCCGAAGCACAGGGAGAGGTTGCGGGAGGTCAGTTCGAGGTCGATCGGGCCCGCGGTGACGACCTTGCCCTGACGGATCATCAGGACGTGGGTGAATCCGGGGGCGATCTCCTCGACGTGGTGCGTGACCATGACCATCGACGGGGCGAGCGGGTCGCGGGCCAGGCGGCCGAGGCGGCGTACGAGGTCCTCGCGGCCGCCGAGGTCCAGACCGGCGGCCGGCTCGTCGAGGAGCAGCAGCTCGGGGTCGGTCATCAGCGCGCGGGCGATCAGCGTGCGCTTGCGCTCGCCCTCGGAGAGGGTGCCGAACTTGCGGTCGAGGTAGTCGGTCATGCCGAGGCGGTCGAGGAAGGCGCGGGCGCGCTGCTCGTCGACGTCCTCGTACTCCTCCTGCCAGGTCGCCGTCATGCCGTAGGCGGCGGTGAGGACGGTCTGCAGGACGGTCTGCCGCTTGGGCAGCTTGTCGGCCATCGCGATGCCGGCGACACCGATGCGGGGGCGCAGCTCGAAGACGTCCACCTTGCCGAGGGTGCTGCCGAGGATGGTGGCGCTGCCCTTGGTGGGGAAGAGGTAGCTGGAGGCGAGGTTCAGCAGTGTGGTCTTGCCGGCGCCGTTGGGGCCGAGGATCACCCAGCGCTCCCCCTCCTTCACCGACCAGGAGACCTGGTCCACCAGAGCCCGGCCCTCGCGGACCACGGATACGTCCACCAGCTCCAGAACATCGCTCATGAGCGTGTTGTCACCCCTTGCAGTCACGGTTCTCTGTGCGCCGGTAGACGCAGCCCCTGGGGAAAACCTACGCCACTCGGCGAGGGCTCCGGGGCCGGGGCCCGGTGCCGGGACCGATCCGTAAAGTAGGGGGATGCTTTTCGAACCACGTTCAGGGCGGTTGGCCGCCTGGGGGAACGCGCTGCTGGCCGGTCTTGTCTCGCCCGACGAGGCCGTGTTGTCGATCGTGGGCGAGGACGCCGTGCACCGGGTGGAGGGGCTGCCGGGCGAGACGGGTCCGGTGGGGCTCACCCTGGCGCTCGGCCGGCTGCGGGCGCTGGGGGTGTCGGGGCTGCGGGTGGCGCTGCCGGCCCCGGGGCATCCGCTGGGGCTGAGCGGACCGCCGGAGTTCAATGCGCGGGCGCTGGAGGCGGAGGAGGCGGTCGTCGCGGTGGGTGCGGCGCTGGGTCTGGTGCCGGAGGTGTCCGAGGTCGGGCCGGCCGGGGACGTCCACGTGTCGGTGGCCTGGCACGTGCTGCCGGTACGGGAGGCTCCGCCGGCGGACGTGCCTTCGCTGAGCGAGGCGGAGCGGGAGCTGGCGGAGGCGCTGCGCGAGGCGACGGAGGTACTGACCCGGCTGGACGTGGCGGGGTCGGGGCCGGTCGCGGAAGCCGCGCTGTCGGCGTACCGGGCGCGGGCGGAGGCCGGGCGGGACGCGCTGGCGCCGGGATATCCGCCGCGGGCGGTGCGGGTGCTGGCGCTGGCGCAGCGGGTGGACCTGATGGTGTCGCTGGCGTACGAGAACGGGCACGGGGGTGCGGTGGCCGCCTCGGAGATGGCGGCGCGGGCGGAGGCGCTGAGGCCGGTGGAGCGGGTGGCTCGGCGGGCGCTCGTCGCGGCGTACAACTCGGCCGTTGAGGCGCGCGAGCGGGGGTGAGGCCGGGCCGGCCGGGTTGCTCCGGGTTGCTCCGGGTGCGGCGCCGTCGCGCGAGCGGACCCGGCTGCGCCGGGCTTTCCGGGCTCCGCCCCGGACCCCGCGCCTCAAACGCCGGCGAGGCTGAAAGTGGCCCGGCGGGGCCGCGGGCGTAAAGCGGCCCCGCTTCCTGGGGAGAGGGGAGGAAGCGGGGCCGTGGGGTGGGGCGCGTCAGACGTTGAGGCCCGTGTTGCCGAAGGCGCCGTTGAGCAGGCCGATCACGTTCACGGTGTTGCCGACCACGTTCACGGGGATGTGCACGGGGACCTGGACCTGGTTCCCGGAGGCCACGCCGGGCGAGTTCAGGGCCTCGCCCTCCGCGGACGCACCGCCGTGCGCCGAGGAGACACCGGCGCCGGCGGCGAGGAGGCCGCCCGCGATCATGGTGACGGCTGCGGCCTTCTTGAAGTTCTTCACGTTCTCGTCCTCCAGTACGTCTGCCGCGGCCAGCCGCCGCGGCACGCCATGGAGAACGGCCGGCCCGGGATCGGGATACGCCATGTGGGCTACATACACCCGACCGTATGAATCTCAGTCCGGAACGAGACGATCCGATTTACCTCCGATTACTCGGCGATTCCGTGCCTGACCGCCCACAATGCGGCCTGGGTCCGGTCGGAAAGGTCCAACTTCATCAGGATGTTCGAGACGTGGGTCTTGACCGTCTTCTCCGAGAGGACGAGGGCGCGGGCGATCTCGCGGTTGGAGCGGCCGTCGGCGATCAGGCCCAGGACCTCGCGTTCCCGGTCGGTCAGCGAGCCGGGCCGGCCCGCCGGGGCGCCCTGGTCGTCCTGGGAGAGCAGCGCCACCGCCACCTCCGGCTGGAGGAGGACGTGGCCCGCGTGGACCGAGCGGATCGCACCGGCCAGTGCCTCGGGGTCGATGTCCTTGTAGACGTATCCCGCCGCGCCGGCCCGCAGGGCGGGGACCACGGTCCGCTGCTCCGTGAAACTGGTGACGATCAGCACCCGGGCCGGGTTCGCCAGCTCGCGCAGCCTGCGCAGCGCCTCGATGCCGCCCGTGCCCGGCATCTTGATGTCCATCAGGATCACGTCGGGCCGCAGCTCCTCGGCGCGGGCGATGCCCTCCTCGCCGTCGGAGGCCTCGCCGACCACCTCGATGTCCTCCTGGACCTCCAGGAAGGTGCGCAGGCCCCGCCGGACCACCTGGTGGTCGTCGACCAGCAGTACGCGAATGCCGTTGCCGCTTCGGCCGGTGCCGTCAGCCACCGGGGACCTCCATCTCGATCGTGGTGCCCCGACCGGGCTCCGAGTGCACGGTGAGCAGGCCGCCGACGCCGCTGGCGCGGTCCCGCATGGAGACCAGGCCGAGGTGCCGGCCCGCCCGGCGGACGGTCCGGGGGTCGAAGCCCTTGCCGGTGTCCAGGACCCTGAGGAGCGCTCCCCCGGTGGGCGTCCGGGCCAGGGTGACCTCGACGCGGTCGCCCTCGGAGTGCCGCAGGGCGTTGTGGAGGGCCTCCTGCGCGACGCGGAGCAGCGCTTCCTCCTGGGTCGCGGGCAGGGCCCGTACGCCCTCGCAGGTGAAGGTGACGTGCGCGGTGTGGGCGCGGTCGAGTACATGGACGTGCGTCCGCAGGGTGGCGACGAGTCCGTCCTCGTCCAGGGCGGCGGGGCGCAGCTCGGTCACGGCGGCGCGCAGTTCGTCGGCGGCCTCCGCCGCCAGCGCGGCCACCTGCTGGAGCTCGCCCTTGGCCCGGGCCGGGTCGCGGTCGACGAGAGCGGCGGCGGCCTGGGCGGTGAGGCGGAGCGAGAAGAGCTTCTGGCTGACGGCGTCGTGCAGCTCGTGGGCGAGCCGGGAGCGTTCCTCGGCGATGGTGAGCTCCCGGCTGCGCTCGTAGAGCCGGGCGTTGGTGAGGGCGATCGCCGCGTGCTGGGCGAGGAGGGAGAGGAGTTCCTGGTCCTCGTCGGTGAAGCCCTGCCGGCCGCCCGGGGCGCCGCTCTGCTTGTTGGCGAGGAAGAGGGCGCCGAGGGTCTCCTCGCCGTCGCGGATGGGCATGCCGAGGAAGTCGGACATCTCCGGGTGGGCGGACGGCCAGCCCTCGAAGCGCGGGTCCTCGCGTACGTCGGCCAGGCGCTCGGGGCCCCCCTCGTGGAGCATCGCGGCGAGGATGCCGTGCTGGCGGGGCAGCGGGCCGATGTGGCGCCACTGCTCGGCGCTGATGCCGTCCACGACGAACTGGGCGAAGCCGCCGTGGTCGTCCGGGACGCCCAGGGCCGCGTACTCGGCGTCCAGGAGCTCGCGGGCGGACACGACGATCGTGCGCAGGACGTCGCGGACCTCCAGGCGGCGGCTCATGGCGAGCAGTGCGGTGCTCACGGCGGCCAGGCCGCTGGGGGGCCCGCCGTGCGGGGGGCTACCGGTCATGGGCTCACCGTACCCGGGGCCGTGACCTGCGGGATCGGGCCTCGGACGTAGGTCCAACGGACGTGCGGGGGTGGGGCTGGTGGCCGACGCGGCAGGGGGTGGGGCGTTCCTAGGTTGGAGGCATCTGCTGATCGGGAGACGGAAGGCGAGGGTGCAGCCATGTCGGTGGCGATCGTGACGGGGGCGTCCAGGGGGCTCGGCCGGGCACTGGCCGGGGAGCTGGCGGCGCGGGGCTGGGACCTGGTGCTGAGCGCACGGGGTGCGGCGGCCCTGGAGGAGACCGCTGCCGGGCTGGGGCGGGCGGCCGGCGGGAAGGTGGTGGCGGTGGCCGGGGACGTGTCCTCGGCGGCCCACCGGGCGGGGCTGGTGGCGACGGCGCGGGAGCTGGGTGGGCTGGACCTGCTGGTGAACAACGCGGGCGTGCTGGGGGCGGAGCCGTTGGTGCCGCTGGCGGAGCATCCGCTGGGCGGGCTGCGCGCGGCCTTCGAGGTCAATGTGGTGGGGCCGCTGGGACTGGTCCAGGAGGCGCTGCCGCTGTTGCGGACCACACGGGCGGACATGGGCGCCGGGGCGGTGCTGAACATCAGCTCGGACGCGGCGGTGGAGGCGTACGCGACGTGGGGGGCGTACGGGGCGACCAAGGCGGCGGGGGATCTGATCTCGGCGGTGCTGGCGGTGGAGGAGCCGGGGCTGCGGGTGTGGTGGGCGGATCCGGGTTCGATGCGGACGCGGATGATGGCGGCGGCCGAACCCGGCGAGGACCTGGCGGGACTGCCGGCCCCGGAGGAGGTGGCTCCGGCGCTGCTGCGGCTGGTGGAGCGGGCGCTGCCGAGCGGGCGGTACACGGCGCGGGAGCTGGCGGCGCAGGCCGGCTGGGGGGCGGACGCGGGGGCGGTACCGGGGGCGGTGGGGGCGGTCTCGGGAGCCGGGCGGTGAGCAGGCATCGAGCCCGGGAGGAAGGGGGACTGCATATAACAGACATTCCACTGCACCTCATGGCCCGGGTTCCGGCCGAGCAGCGGGGTCCGGGGCTGGGGCGGGACGCCGTGCGGCTGCTGGTGTCCCGGGGCGCCGAGCAGGTGTCGCTGCACGCCTTCCGGGAGCTGCCGCGGCTTCTGCGGGCCGGGGACGTCCTGGTGGTGAACACCTCGGCCACGCTCGCGGCCGCGGTGGGCGCCCGGCTGGGCGGCGAGGAGCTGGTGGTGCACTTCTCGACCCGGGGCGACGACGGCCGCTGGTCGGTGGAGCTGCGCGGCCCGGCCGGCGGGGGGACGACCCGGCCGCGCGCCGGGGGCCCGGCCGGAGCCGTGGTGGAGCTGCCGGACGGCGGCCGTCTGGTCCTGGAGGAACCCCTGGCGGCGGGCGCGGACCGGCTGTGGTGGGCGCGGGCCCTCCCCGAGCCGTACGGGGTTCCGGCCCTGCTGCGGGCGCACGGGCGGCCGATCCGGTACGCGTACACGGAGCGGGACCAGCCGCTCTCGGCGTACCAGACGGTGTTCGCGGTGCCGGCGGCCGACGGGACGGGCTCGGCGGAGATGCCGAGCGCGGGCCGGCCCTTCACGGCGGAGCTGGTGGCGCGGCTGGTGAGCCGGGGGGTGCAGTTCGCCCCGCTGGTCCTGCACGCGGGGGTGGCCTCGCAGGAGGCACACGAGCCGCCGTACCCGGAGCGGTACGAGGTGTCCGCCACGACGGCGGGGCTGGTGAACGCCGCGCGGGCCGCCGGGGGGCGGGTGATCGCGGTGGGGACCACGGCGGTACGGGCCCTGGAGTCGGCCGCGGACGCACGGGGGCGGGTGCGCCCGGCCGCCGGGTGGACCGATCTGGTGGTGACCCCGGAGCGCGGGGTAAGGGCGGTGGACGGGTTGCTGACCGGGCTGCACGAGCCCCGAGCGTCCCATCTGCTGATGCTGGAGGCGGTCGCGGGACGGGCCGCCGTACGGCTCGGGTATGCCGAGGCGCGGGCCCGGCTCTGCCTCTGGCACGAGTTCGGGGACGTCCATCTGCTACTCAAGGATGACAACCGTAACCAACCGCATTGCTGGAGCAACGCACGGTGAAACCGTTACGTGCCCGATGTGACCCCGCACATAGGACCCACATCACTTACGAAGCTCCCTAGTGGACGCATAAAGAGCCTGTCAGCACTGTCCCACCTAGCGCCGAGGCCCGAAATCGGGCCTCGGCGCCCGTGCGTGATCCACTAAGCGGCTTCGTACGTCACACCTTTGCCACAGCATTTTGCCGCCGCTAAGAATTGCTCCCGTCGCACAGCACCGCGGATCCCCCCGGATCCACAAAGCGCCTTCCTGCGACTCCCGCTATTCGAAGAGGTTGCCCCGCCATGTCTGCTTCCCGCACCCCCGGTCACAGTCGTCTGACGAAGGCACACAAGCTGTCCCTTGCCGGTGTCGCCACGCTGAGCGCCGCCGCCGTCGCCTTCTCCCTCGTGCCGGCCGACGCCGCCGAGGCCGAGACGGTCACCGCCGCCCCCGTCGCCTGGACCCAGGCCGTCAACGGCGCGCAGACCAAGACGCTGCAGGGCCACCTCTCCGCACAGCACGTGATCGCCGAGGCGAACGCGAAGGCCGCCGCCAAGGTGAAGGCCGACGCCGACGCGAAGGCCAAGGCCGCCGCGAAGGCCAAGGCCGAGGCCGCCGCGAAGAAGGACCGCGAGCTGAAGGCGGCCGCGAGCCGTTCCGCCGCCCGCACCCCCGTCTTCGCGAACAACCTGGACGGCTGGATCAAGGAAGCCCTCTTCATCATGAAGAAGGAGGGCATTCCGGGCACCTACGCCGGCATCCACAAGAACGTGATGCGCGAGTCCAGCGGTAACCCGATGGCGATCAACAACTGGGACATCAACGCCCAGAACGGCATCCCGAGCAAGGGTCTGCTCCAGGTCATCTACCCGACCTTCAAGACGTACCACGTCAAGGGCACCAAGTTCGACCAGTACGACCCGGTCGCCAACATCGTCGCCGCCTGCAACTACGCGGCCGACCGCTACGGCTCCATGGACAACGTCAACAGCGCCTACTAGGCCCTGGGCGTACCCCCACAGCCCCCATGCGCCTCAGGGCGGCACCCGGACTTCCGGATGCCGCCCTGAGGCGTTTGTCGTGCGTGCGGGTGGTCGTGCCGCCCGCACGCCCGCGTCCTACTTGCCCGCGCGCATGACCTCGGGCTCGTGGCGGCGCAGCAGGCGCTGCACCGCGAAGCCGCAGGCGACGCCGATGAGCAGCAGGATGGTGATGTTCAGGCTCCACTGCCCGATCGTGGCGTCCCAGAGCGGGTCGGTGTTGGTCGGGTTCTCCGCGTCCCACGGCGGCATGAGCTTGCCGAGGTTCAGCGTGGTGCCGGCGGCGGCGATGGCCCAGCGGGACGGCATCAGCCAGGCGAACTGCTCCAGGCCCGGGGAGTCGTAGACCTGGAAGAGGATGCCGGTGAAGACGACCTGGACGATCGCGAACATGACCAGCAGCGGCATGGTCTTCTCGGCGGTCTTCACCAGCGAGGAGATCACCAGGCCGAACATCATCGAGGTGAAGCCGAGCGCGATGACCGACAGGCAGATCTCGACGGCCGGCGGCATGAGCAGGCCCTCGGCGGGCAGGTCGCGCGGGAAGAAGCCGATCGCGCAGATGATCACGCCCTGGATGGCCGTGATGACACCGAGGACGATCACCTTCGACATCAGGTACGCGGACCGGTACAGACCCGTCGCGCGTTCTCGCTCGTAGATGACCCGTTCCTTGATCAACTCACGGACCGAGTTGGCGGCGCCCGAGAAGCACATGCCGACCGCGAGGATCAGCATGATCGTGCCGGCGTCGCCGTTGAAGCGGGACGGCGCGACGGGCGGCGCGAGGCCGAACTTCGCGGGGATCACCGTGGAGACCACGCCCAGGACGGCGGGCAGGAGCACCATCAGGGCCAGGAAGCCCACGTCCGACGCGATCACCGAGACGTAGCGGCGCATCAGCGTCCACAGCTGCGAGCCCCAGCCCTGCGGCTTGGTCGGGCGCATGTGCTGGGCCGAGGGCATCGCGACGGACTGCGGGGCGACCGCGTCGATGTCGGCGGCGTAGAGCTGATAGTGCTGGGAGCCCTTCCAGCGGCCGGCCCAGTCGTAGTCGCGGTAGTTCTCGAAGGCCGAGAACACGTCCGCCCACGTGGTGTAGCCGAAGAAGTTCAGCGCCTCGTCCGGCGGGCCGAAGTACGCGACCGACCCGCCCGGGGCCATGACCAGCAGCTTGTCGCAGATGGCCAGCTCGGCGACCGAGTGGGTGACGACGAGGACCGTGCGGCCGTCGTCGGCGAGGCCGCGCAGCAGCTGCATGACGTCGCGGTCCATGCCCGGGTCGAGGCCCGAGGTCGGCTCGTCCAGGAAGATCAGCGACGGCTTGGTCAGCAGCTCGAGGGCGACGGACACGCGCTTGCGCTGACCACCCGAGAGCGCGGTGATCTTCTTGTCCTTGTGGATGTCGAGCTTGAGCTCGCGCAGTACCTCGTCGACGCGGGCGGCGCGCTCGGACTCGGCGGTGTCGCCGGGGAAGCGCAGCTTGGCCGCGTACTTGAGGGCCGTACGGACGCGCAGTTCCTTGTGCAGGATGTCGTCCTGCGGGACCAGGCCGATGCGCTGGCGGAGCTCCGCGAACTGCTTGTACAGGTTGCGGTTGTCGTAGAGGACGTCGCCATGGTCGGCGGGCCGGTAGCCGGTCAGCGCCTTGAGCAGGGTGGACTTGCCGGAGCCCGACGGTCCGATGACACCGATCAGCGACTTCTCCGGGACGCCGAAGGTGACGTCCTTGAGGATCTGCTTGCCGCCGTCGACCGTGACCGTGAGGTGGCGGGCCGAGAAGGAGACCTCGCCGGTGTCGACGAACTCCTCGAGGCGGTCGCCGACGATACGGAACGTCGAGTGACCGACGCCGACGATGTCGTTCGGGCCGAGCAGCGCGGTACCGGACTTCGCCAGCGGCTGGCCGTTGACGTAGGTGCCGTTGTGGCTGTCGAGGTCGTGGATCTCGAAGCGGCCGCCGGGCATCGAGCGGAACTCGGCGTGATGGCGGGAGACCTGGAGGTCGGAGACCACCAGCTCGTTCTCCAGCGCACGGCCGATCCGCATGACGTGGCCCAGCGAGAGCTGGTGGAACGTCGTCGGGCTGCGGTCGCCGTAGGCCGGCGCGCCCCCCTGCGGCGGGCGGGAGGCGCCGCCGCCCTGCTGGTGCGGGAGGTGGGCCTGCGGCTGCTGCGCCTGCTGGTGCTGCGCGTGCTGCTGCTGTTCCCAGGCCTGGTGCTGGGGCTGCTGCTGCGGCGGGGCCTGGTAGGCCGGGGCCTGCGGCTGGGCGTACGCCTGCGCCGGGGCCTGCGGTGCGTGCTGCGCCACGGCGGGCTGCGGCGCCGCGGCGGCGCTCAGGTTCAGCCGCGGGCCGTCCGTCGCGTTGCCCAGGTGGACCGGCGTGCCGGGCACGAGCTCGGTCTGCTGGACCCTGGCCCCGTGCACGTAGGTGCCGTTGGTGCTGCCGTGGTCCTCGATGCCCCAACCCCGGCCGTTCCAGGTGATGGTGGCATGCCGCCACGACACCCGGGCATCGTCGATCACCACGTCTCCCTGGGGGTCACGCCCCAGCGAGTACGACCTGGACGGATCGAGCGTCCAGGTCCTTCCATTCAATTCCAGTACGAGTTCCGGCACTCCAGCCCCACTTAAGTCCCCCGAGAATCCCCCATGACGTCAGGGAGTCTAGGGATGGCGAACATCCGGGGGAACTATTTCAGGCCCACAGCCGTATGTGGAATCCGGGCCTTGCCGGGGCGTCCACGACAGCCCGTTGACGGGGTCGAAAGTCACCCGGAGGGTGAGATACGGGACTTCTCGCCCGGTGGTCCCGTCGCGTACCGCTCGGTAGGCATCGGGGGCCACCGTATGCGCCGCATCCGTTGGGGAGACGTGCTGCTGTCCGCGGTCGCCGCCGCGGGCTGGGCCCTGATCGTGATGGCGGGAGTGGCCGGGCTGGGGCTGCACCTGCTGGGCGCGGACGCCGCGGGAGGCTCGCTCGGGGCGGGGCGGCCCTCCCGACCCGGATGCGCCGGCGGCCCCGTACGCGAGCGGTGCCGCCGGGCCGGTCGGATGGGGAGGCCCGGCCGACCCGAGCAGCCCGGTCGGCCCGGCTTCGCCGCCCGCGTGGGCGCACCCGTACCTGGATCCGGACGTCTCCTGGGACGTGACCGTCACCGGTATCCCGCCACGCCCGCCGAGGCCGGCGCGGCCCGCCCACCGGCCGCCCTTCACCCCGCCCCCGCCGCCGGGCGCCCCGCCGCCGCCCCCGAGGCCACCCGGACCGCCGCGTCCGCCGAAGCCGCCGGGGGCGAGGTGAGCGCGGGACCACCCGTCCGGCCGGGCGACCGGCGCGTTCAGGAAGTGGGACGGGGGTCCTGTCATGTGGGCCGGGAAGATACGGTGAGGGCACCATGAGCGCATCGCAGACCTCCGACGTCCCCACCCTCCTCGTCAAGATCTTCGGCAAGGACCGTCCCGGGATCACCGCCGGGCTGTTCGACACCCTCGCCGCCTACTCCGTCGACGTCGTCGACATCGAGCAGGTCGTCACCCGTGGCCGCATCGTCCTGTGCGCCCTCGTCACCAAGCCCGCCGGCGGCGCCGAAGGCGACCTGCGGGCCACCGTCCACAGCTGGGCCGAGTCCCTCAAGATGCAGGCCGAGATCCTCTCCGGTACCGGTGACAACCGCCCGCGCGGCAGTGGCCGCTCGCACGTCACCGTGCTCGGGCACCCGCTCACCGCCGAGTCCACCGCCGCCATCGCCGCACGGATCACCGCGACCGGCGGCAACATCGACCGTATCTTCCGGCTCGCCAAGTACCCGGTGACGGCGGTGGAGTTCGCCGTCTCCGGCGTCGAGACCGAGCCGCTGCGCACCGCGCTGGCCACCGCCTCCGCGCACATCGGCGTGGACGTGGCCGTGGTCTCGGCCGGGCTGCACCGCCGGGCCCAGCGCCTGGTCGTCATGGACGTGGACTCGACCCTCATCCAGGACGAGGTCATCGAGCTGTTCGCCGCGCACGCCGGGTGCGAGGCCGAGGTCGCCGAGGTCACCGAGCGGGCCATGCGCGGCGAGCTGGACTTCGAGCAGTCGCTGCACGCCCGGGTGGCGCTGCTCGCGGGCCTGGACGCGTCCGTCGTGGACAAGGTCCGGGCCGAGGTGCAGCTGACCCCGGGCGCGCGGACCCTGATCCGTACGCTCAAGCGGCTCGGCTACCAGGTGGGTGTGGTCTCCGGCGGCTTCACCCAGGTGACGGACGATCTGCGGGAGCGGCTGGGGCTGGACTTCGCCTCCGCCAACACGCTGGAGATCGTCGACGGGAAGCTGACGGGCAAGGTCACCGGCGAGATCGTGGACCGGGCGGGCAAGGCCCGGCTGCTGCGCCGCTTCGCCGCGGAGGCCGACGTACCGCTGTCCCAGACCGTGGCCATCGGTGACGGCGCGAACGACCTGGACATGCTGAACGCGGCCGGGCTGGGCGTGGCGTTCAACGCCAAGCCGGTGGTCCGCGAGGCCGCCCACACCGCGGTGAACGTGCCCTTCCTCGACGCGGTGCTGTACCTGCTCGGGATCACCCGCGAGGAGATCGAGGCCGCCGACCTGGCCTGACCCCCTGCGATGCGAACGGGCCCCGGCAGCCGCATCGGCTGCCGGGGCCCGTTCGTGCTCGGGGGCGGCGGTCAGAGGCCCTTGGGGGTCCAGTAGTCGAGCAACGTGCCGACCCCGTGCTCCACGGACTTCCACGATCCGGTGAAGGAGATCACGGCGAGGGCCGCGGTCGGGAATCCCGTACGGGTCATACGCGCCAGGGTGTCGCCCTCCGCGCGCCCGGAGAGGGCGTCGGCGAGGGCGTGCATGCCGGGGTTGTGCCCGATGACGAGGAGGTCCGAGACCTCGTCGGAGGTCTCGTTGAGCAGGGCGATGAGCTCGCCCAGCGAGGCGTCGTAGAGCCTCTCCTCGTAGTGCGTCTTCGGGCGGTGCGGCATCTCCTGGACGGCGAGCTTCCAGGTCTCGCGGGTGCGAGCGGCGGTGGAGCACAGGGCCAGGTCGAAGACGATGCCTGTTTCGGCGAGCTTCAGACCGACGGCCGGCGCGTCCTTGCGGCCTCGTTCCGCGAGCGGGCGTTCGTGGTCGGACACCTCGGGCCAGTCGGCCTTGGCGTGCCGGAGGAGGGTGATCCTGCGGGGTGTGTCGGCGCTCATGGCTCCCAGCTTCGCATGAAACGAGCCACGGGGCGCAGGGTGTTGGGGGGGCTCACCCCGGGAGGCGGCGGGTGCGCGGAGGGTCAGCCGACGGCGCGCAGGAGCTGCTCGGCGACCTGGACCAGGCCGGTGACCTCACCGGTGGCCGCGTGGGCCTCACCGGACCCGGCGAGGAGCAGCAGCAGGAGCCCGAAGGCGAGGGCGGGCAGGGCCAGCGCCCACCAGTGCAGCCGGGTGCCGGCGGCGGTGACGGCGCGGGCCCGGCGGGCGGACGGGCCCGACGGGAGGGGCTTGATGTGCGTGGGGGCCGACATGGCCGCCTCCCAGGGTGTGGACCGGACTGATTCGCTGCCTTCGAATCTATGGATCCGGGGCAGCGGTTCCCATCCGGGGCACACCCCACTTCACCCTGAGCCCTACCCCCTAGGGGTGGTGGGGTTAGCCCCACCCTCCGGGGGAGGGCGCAGTCACGGGGTCACGCCGTCACGGGGAGGCGATCGTGGCGATGACGGAGATGATCACGGTCACGGCGAGGATCGCGCCGAGCACGAGGCCGAGCTTCTTGCGGCCGTCCTGCGGGTTCGGTTCAAGTACGGGCGACATGCCCGTCAGTCTCGCATGCCGCATTCGTCCTCGATCGTGCGGTCCCGTCCGGCCAGGACGCCCAGCACGATCTGCGGTACGAGGAGTCCGGCCATCAGGGCGAGCGGCAGGTCCCAGCCGCCGCTGTGCTGGTAGACGGTGCCGATGACCAGGGGGCCGGGGATCGAGATGAGGTAGCCGGTGCTCTGGGCGAAGGCGGAGAGCTTGACCACGCCGGCCGGGGACTTGGCGCGCAGCCCGATGAGGGTGATGACGAGGGGGAAGGCGCAGTTGGAGACGCCGAGCAGGAGCGCCCAGGCCCAGGCTCCGGCGACGGGGGCGAGGTAGAGCCCGAGGTAGCCGATCAGGCCGAAGGCACCGAGGGTGACGGCGATGGCGCCCTGGTTCTTCATCCGGGCGGCCAGGCCCGGGATGACGAAGGCGAGCGGGACGCCCATGACCATGGTGACGGCGAGGAGCACTCCGGCGGTGGAGGCGGAGACCCCGGCGTCGCGGAAGATCTGCGGGAGCCAGCCCATGGTGATGTACGCGCCGGTGGCCTGGAGGCCGAAGTAGCAGGCCAGGGCCCAGGCGGTACGGCTGCGGACGATCCGCGGGCCGGCGTCGGCGCCCGCGGCGGCCCGCGCGCCGGACCCGGCGGCAGCGGCGGCAGCGGCGGCAGCGGCGGCAGCGGCGGCAGCGGCGGCAGCGGCGGCAGCGGCCCGGTCGGCGCGCCGGGAGGCGCGGGCGACGGGCAGCCAGGGCAGTACGGCGAGCAGCGCGAGCACGGCCCAGACCAGCAGGCCGGTGCGCCAGCTGCCGCCGAGGGCGCCGGTCAGCGGGACGGTCGCGGCGGCGGCGAGCGAGGTGCCGGCGGCCAGGGACATGGAGTAGAGGCCGGTCATGGTGCCGGCCCGGTCCGGGAAGTAGCGCTTGACGATCACCGGGAGCAGCACGTTGGTGAGGGCTATGCCGGCCAGGGACAGGGCGCTGGCGGCGAGGAAGCCGACGGCTCCGGTCGCGAAGGGACGGATCAGCAGGCCGGTGGCGACGGCGGCCATGCCGGCGCAGACGACGGCGGCCGGGCCGAAGCGGCGGGAGAGCCGGGGCGCGGTCACGCCGAAGACGGCGAAGCAGAGCGCGGGGACGGAGGTGATCAGTCCGGCGACGGTGCCGCTCATGCCGAGGCCCGTGCGGGTTTCCTCGAAGAGGGCGCCGAGGCTGGTGATGGCAGGCCGCAGATTGAGGGCGGCCAGCACGATTCCGACGATGAGCACCGGACCGAGCCAGGTCGGGGCGACCTGGGCGGGGGCGGGAAGGTGCCGGTCAGGGGTGGTGCGCACGACCGGCGGTCGGTGCATGGTCTGGATTTCTTCGTCGAACATTGAACCATCATAGAATCATGGGATGATTGGTTGTCCAGTCGCTCTTGAGAGGAACCCATGCCGCTGACCTCGCCCCGGCGCTCCGCACTCGTCGATCAGGTGATCGCCCAGCTGCGGAATCAGATCACTTCCGGAGAGTGGCCGGTCGGCGCCCGCATTCCGACGGAACCGGAACTCGTCGAGCTGCTCGGCGTCGCCCGCAACACGGTGCGCGAGGCCGTCCGGGCGCTGGCGCACAACGGTCTCCTCGACATCCGGCAGGGCTCGGGCACGTACGTCATCGCCACCAGCGAGCTGGCCGGTGTCATGCACCAGCGCTTCGCCGGGGCCGAGCCGCGGCACATCGCCGAGCTGCGTTCGACGCTGGAGTCCTCGGCGGCCCGGCTGGCGGCGGAGCGGCGCACCGAGCGGGACCTCGTACAGCTGGACGCCCTGCTGGCGCGCCGCGAGGAGGCCTGGGCGGGCGGGGACGCGGAGGTCTTCGTGGCGGCGGACGTGAGTCTGCACATGGCGGTGGTGACGGCCTCGCACAACGACGTGCTGATCGAGCTCTACGCGGACCTCGGCGACCTGGTGGCCGACTGGCTGCGGGCGGACGTGGGCACCGAGCTGCACCCTTCCGCCCATCTGGACCACGCCCGGCTGATCGAGGCGATCCGGCGGGGGGACGGGGGTGCGGCCGCCTCGGAGGCGGCGGGCTACCCGTTCGCCTGCCTCGGCCGCACCGCACAGGAGGAACCGCTCACGGGCGCCGGTGGCTGACCCAGGCCGAGCGGACCTCCTTCCAGCAGCGGCCGACGAGCTCGACCCGGCCGGCGGGGCCGACGGTCACGGCGAGCCCGTCGCCGTCCACGTCCCACCAGCGGTCGCACTCGACGTGCAGCCGTACGAGGTCGGTCTCCGGGTAGCCGTTGTGGCAGTAGGCCGTCACCTGCGAGCCCTCGATCACGGTGTCGCATGCGGCCCCGAAGAGTTCACGCCCGGCGGGCCTGGCCGGCTGCGCGGGAGGTTCGGCGGGGATCTCGGCGGGGATCTCGGCGAGCTCCACGAGGGCCGGGGCAACCGACTCGGGTCCGGGTGCGGGATCGCCCGCGCCGTCCGCGGGTTGCGCGGCCGCTCCGGGGACCAGGAGGCCGGTCAGGATCACCGACGTGACCAGCACGGATACCGCTCGGCTCGGTCTCGCACGCACTCCTACCTCCTCCCCGCAGGAACCGAGAAGATCCCGGCTTGGTCAGTTTGCAGGCATCTGTCCCGCTTTTCGACTCGGGAAGATCCAGTCGGCCGGTGAACATGCGATCGAGCGCGCCGCCGCGGAACGCAAACGGCGGCGGCCGCGCCTCCCGGAGGGGAAGCGCGGCCGCCGCCGTACGGACGCGGGAGACCGATCGGAGATCAGGCACCCATCGCGTGCAGGCCGCCGTCCACGTGGACGATCTCGCCGGTGGTCTTCGGGAACCAGTCGGACAGCAGGGCCACGATGGCCTTGCCCGTCGGCTCCGGGTCGCTCATGTCCCACTCCAGCATGGAGCGGGTGTTCCAGACCTCCGCGAGGTCCGAGAAGCCCGGGATGGACTTCGCGGCCATCGAGCCGAGCGGACCGGCCGAGACCAGGTTGCAGCGGATGTTCTCCTTGCCCAGGTCACGGGCGAGGTAGCGGCTGGTGGCCTCCAGGGCCGCCTTGGCCGGGCCCATCCAGTCGTACTGCGGCCAGGCGAACTGCGCGTCGAAGGTGAGGCCGACGATGGCCGCGCCCTCCGCCGGGAACAGCGGCTTGCAGGCCATGGCCAGCGACTTCAGCGAGAACGCCGAGACGTGCATGGCGGTGGCGACCGACTCGAACGGGGTGTTCAGGAAGTTGCCGCCGAGGGCGTCCTGCGGCGCGAAGCCGATCGAGTGGAGGACGCCGTCGAGGCCGCCGAGCTCGTCGCGGACGAGGCCCTCCAGGCGGGCGAGGTGCTCGTCGTTGGTGACGTCGAGCTCGATCACCTTGACCGGCTTGGGCAGCTTCTTGGCGATGCGCTCGGTCAGGCTCGGGCGCGGCCACGCGGTGAGGATGACCTCGGCGCCCTGCTCCTGGGCCAGCTTGGCGGCGTGGAAGGCGATGGACGACTCCATCAGCACCCCGGTGATGAGGATGCGCTTGCCGTCGAGAATTCCGCTCATGGTGATCAGTGACCCATGCCCAATCCGCCGTCAACGGGAATGACGGCTCCTGTGATGTACGCGGCGTCGTCGGACGCCAGGAAGCTCACGGCTGCCGCGATCTCCTCGGGCTGCGCGTAACGGCCGAGCGGCACCTGGCCCACGATGCCCGCGCGCTGCTCGTCGGTGAGCACCTTCGTCATGTCGGTGTCCACGAAACCGGGGGCGACCACGTTGAAGGTGATGTTGCGCGAACCCAGCTCGCGGGCGAGGGAGCGGGCGAAGCCGACCAGCGCGGCCTTGGAGGCGGCGTAGTTGGCCTGGCCCGCCGAGCCCATGAGCCCGACGACCGAGGAGATCAGGACGACGCGGCCCTTCTTGGCACGGAGCATGCCACGGTTCGCGCGCTTGACCACCCGGAACGTGCCGGTGAGGTTGGTGTCGAGGACCGAGGTGAAGTCCTCCTCGGACATGCGCATCAGCAGCGTGTCCTTGGTGATTCCGGCGTTGGCCACCAGCACCTCGACCGCGCCGTGCTTGTCCTCGATCTCCTTGTAGGCCTGCTCCACCTGCTCGGAGTCGGTGATGTCGCACCGCACCGCCAGAACACCGAGCGAGGTGAGCGCCTCCGGCGGCTCACCCGACCGGTACGTGATCGCGACCTTGTCGCCCGCCTCCGCGAAGGCTCGGGCGATGGCGAGGCCGATGCCCCGGTTTCCTCCGGTGACGAGAACCGAGCGGCTCAACGGATCACCCTTTCGCTAGCGGTCTTGAATACCAAAAACCTATAGGTCGCATCGCTCGTACGGAGAATCGACCCCCGACAGGGCCTTGCGACGGGCTCTGTCGAATCCCTACAGAAAGATGTAGGCACAAGGGCTCCGATCGCGACATGATCGGGGCGACCGGCTCCGACCACGGGAGGACTTCCGTGCCCCATTCCATCGACGCGGCCTTCACCGCGCTGCCCCTGCGGGCGCTCGCCGACGCGGCGCTCGCCCGGGCCCGCGCGCTGGGCGCCGAGCATGCCGACTTCCGGCTGGAGCGGATCCGCAGCGCCTCCTGGCGCCTGCGGGACGCCAAGCCCTCGGGTGGGTCCGACACCACCGACCTCGGGTACGCGGTCCGGGTGGTGCACGGGGGCAGTTGGGGATTCGCCTCCGGTGTGGACCTGACCATGGACGCCGCCGCCAAGGTGGCCTCGCAGGCCGTGGCCATGGCGAAGCTGTCCGCCCAGGTGATCAAGGCCGCCGGTTCCGACGAGCGGGTGGAGCTCGCCGACGAGCCGGTGCACACCGACCGGACGTGGATCTCCGCGTACGACGTGAACCCCTTCGAGGTACCGGACGCGGAGAAGGCGGCGCTGCTCGCCGACTGGAGCTCGCGGCTGCTGGCGGCGGACGGGGTCGCCCACGTCGACGCCTCGCTCCTCGCCGTGCACGAGAACAAGTTCTACGCCGACACCGCGGGCACCTCGACCACGCAGCAGCGGGTCCGGATCCACCCGCAGCTCACCGCGGTCGCCGTGGACGGCACGACCGGCGAGTTCGACTCGATGCGCACCATCGCCCCGCCCGCCGGCCGCGGCTGGGAGTACCTGACCGGCACCGGCTGGGACTGGAACTCCGAGCTGGAGCAGATCCCCGGCCTGCTCGCCGAGAAGATGCGGGCGCCGAGCGTCGAGGCCGGGCGCTACGACCTGGTGGTGGACCCGTCCAACCTGTGGCTGACCATCCACGAGTCCATCGGCCACGCCACCGAGCTGGACCGGGCGCTGGGCTACGAGGCGGCGTACGCGGGGACCTCCTTCGCCACCTTCGACCAGCTGGGCAAGCTCAAGTACGGCTCCCCGATCATGAACGTGACGGGTGACCGCACCGCCGAGCACGGGCTGGCCACCGTCGGCTTCGACGACGAGGGCGTCCAGGCGCAGAGCTGGGACCTGGTCAAGGACGGCACCCTGGTCGGCTACCAGCTGGACCGGCGGATCGCGAAGCTGACCGGCCTCGGGCGCTCCAACGGCTGCGCCTTCGCCGACTCCCCCGGGCACGTGCCCGTACAGCGGATGGCGAACGTGTCCCTCCGGCCGGATCCGGGCGGGCTGTCGACCGAGGACCTGATCGGCGGGGTGGAGCGCGGGATCTACGTGGTCGGCGACCGCTCCTGGTCGATCGACATGCAGCGCTACAACTTCCAGTTCACCGGGCAGCGGTTCTTCCGGATCGAGAACGGCAGGCTGGCGGGGCAGCTGCGCGACGTCGCGTACCAGGCCACCACCACCGACTTCTGGGGCTCGATGGAGAAGGTCGGCGGCCCGCAGACCTACGTCCTGGGCGGCGCCTTCAACTGCGGCAAGGCCCAGCCGGGCCAGGTCGCGGCGGTCTCGCACGGCTGCCCGTCCGCGCTGTTCCGCGACGTGAACATCCTGAACACCACGCAGGAGGCCGGGCGATGAGCTCGTCGAACCGCATCACCAAGCCCCACGAGATCGTCGAGCGGGCGCTGGAGCTGTCCACCTCCGACGGCTGCGTCGTCATCGCCGACGAGGAGTCGAGCGCCAATCTGCGCTGGGCGGGCAACGCCCTGACGACGAACGGCGTGACCCGTGGCCGGACCCTGACGGTCATCGCCACGGTCGACGGCAAGGAGGGCACGGCCTCGGGGGTCGTCTCGCGCTCCGCCGTGACCGCGGACGACCTGGAGCCGCTGGTCCGGGCCGCCGAGGCGGCCGCCCGCGGGGCGGGCCCGGCCGAGGACGCCCAGTCGCTGGTCACCGGGACCCCGGCCTCGCCGGCCTTCACCGACGCCCCGGCCGAAACCACCTCCGCGGTGTTCGCGGACTTCGCCCCGGCCCTCGGCGAGGCCTTCGCCCGCGCCCGCGAGGGCGGCCGGGAGCTGTACGGCTTCGCCAACCACGAGCTGGTCTCCACCTACGTCGGCACCTCGACGGGCCTGCGGCTGCGGCACGACCAGCCGAACGGCACCCTCGAGCTCAACGCGAAGTCCCCGGACCGGCAGCGCTCCGCCTGGGCGGGCCGCTCGACCCGGGACTTCAAGGACGTGGACCCGACCGTGCTGGACGCGGAGCTGGCCGTGCGCCTCGGCTGGGCGGAGCGGAAGATCGACCTGCCCGCGGGCCGGTACGAGACGCTGCTGCCGCCGACCGCCGTGGCGGACCTGCTGATCTACCAGATGTGGTCGGCGGCGGCCCGCGACGCGGTGGAGGGCCGTACGGTCTTCTCCAAGCCCGGCGGAGGCACCCGGCTCGGCGAGAAGCTGTCCGAGCTGCCGCTGACCCTGCGCAGCGACCCGAACGCGCCGGGCCTGGAGTCCGCGCCGTTCGTGATCGCGCACAGCTCCGGTGACGACGCCTCGGTGTTCGACAACGGCCTGCCGGTCCCGGCGACCGAGTGGATCCGGGGCGGGCAGCTGAACCGGCTGAGCACGACCCGGCACACCGCGGGCCTGACCGGGATGCAGCTCTCCCCCGGCTTCGGGAACCTGATCCTGGACGCGGGCGGCGAGAAGTCGCTGGAGGAGATGGTCGCGGCCACCGAGCGGGGCCTGCTGCTGACCTGCCTCTGGTACATCCGCGAGGTGGACCCGGCGACGCTGCTGCTGACGGGCCTGACCCGGGACGGCGTCTACCTGGTGGAGAACGGCCAGGTGGTCGGCGAGGTCAACAACTTCCGGTTCAACGAGTCCCCCGTGGACCTGCTGTCGCGGGCCTCGGAGGCCGGCCGGACCGAGAAGACCCTGCCGCGCGAGTGGAGCGACTGGTTCACGCGTGCGGCGATGCCCGCGCTGCGTATCCCGGATTTCAACATGAGTTCGGTAAGCAAGGGCGTCTGACCACCTAGAATGTGCGCGTAACCCCTCATCCACGTCCCTACTCACTCCATCTCAAGGAGAGTCACGACCGTGACTGACATCGTCGACGAACTGAAGTGGCGCGGGCTCTTCGCCCAGTCCACCGACGAAGAAGCGCTGCGCAAGGCCTTCGCGGACGGTCCGGTCACCTTCTATTGCGGCTTCGACCCGACCGCGGCCTCGCTGCACGTGGGGCACCTGGTCCAGGTGCTCACCGTGCGCCGGCTCCAGCAGGCCGGCAACCGGCCGCTAGCGCTGGTCGGCGGGGCCACCGGGCAGATCGGCGACCCGCGACCGACGGCCGAGCGGACTCTGAACGACCCGGAGACCATCGCGAACTGGGTGACCCGGCTGCGCACCCAGATCGAGCCGTTCCTGTCCTTCGAGGGCGAGAACGCGGCGCTCATGGTGAACAACCTGGACTGGACGGCGGGCATGTCCGCCATCGAGTTCCTGCGGGACATCGGCAAGCACTTCCGGGTCAACAAGATGCTGACGAAGGACTCGGTCGCCAAGCGGCTCGACTCCGACCAGGGCATCAGCTACACGGAGTTCAGCTACCAGCTGCTCCAGGGCATGGACTTCCTGGAGCTGTACCGGCGCTACGGCTGCGTGCTCCAGCAGGGCGGCTCCGACCAGTGGGGCAACCTGACGGCCGGACTCGACCTGATCCACCGGGTCGAGCCGGGTGCGGTCGTGCACGCGCTGGCGACGCCGCTGATGGTCAAGGCCGACGGCACCAAGTTCGGCAAGTCCGAGAGCGGGGCCGTGTGGCTCGACCCGGAGATGACCACGCCGTACGCGTTCTACCAGTTCTGGCTGAACGTGGACGACCGGGACATCTCCACCTACATGCGGATCCTGTCCTTCAAGTCCCGGGAGGACCTTGAGGCACTGGAGGCGCAGACAGCCGAGCGGCCGCAGGCGCGTGCCGCCCAGCGGGCGCTGGCGGAGGAGCTGACCACGCTGGTGCACGGCGCCGACCAGTGCGCCGCCGTGATCGCCGCGTCGAAGGCGCTGTTCGGTCAGGGCGACCTGGCGGAGCTGGACGAGGCCACGCTGGCCGCGGCCCTGTCCGAGCTGCCGCACGCCCGGGTGACGGAGCTCGGTCTCGTGGTGGACATGCTCGCGGAGACCGGCCTGGTCGCGAGCAAGTCGGCCGGCCGCCGGACCGTGAAGGAGGGCGGCGCCTACGTGAACAACGCGAAGGTCACCGCCGAGGACGCGGTCCCCGCGGCGGAGGAGCTGCTGCACGGGCGCTGGCTGGTACTGCGCCGGGGCAAGAAGAACCTCGCCGCGGTGGAGGTCACCGGCGCCTGACGCGTCGTAGGACGCCGCGGAGCGCGGCGGAGGGGCCGGTTCGGACGTTTGTCCGGCCGGCCCCTCCGTCATGACCCGCGGTGCGTCACGTCATCCGCCGTTTGCCCTTGATCGCTCCGTACATCATCTCGCCGAGGCCGACCACGACCACGGCTCCGATGAGCTGCAGCAGGTGCCGCGTCCAGTCGATGCCCTTGGTCTCACCGACGCCGATCCAGGTGGCCACGGCATTGCCGAGGACGGAACCGGCGATGCCGAAGAGGGTGGTCAGCCAAAGGGGCTGGTGCTGTTTGCCCGGCAGGATGGCCTTGGCTATCAGCCCCAGCACGAAACCGACGATGATCGCCCACAACCAATGCATGTCGAGCCTCCTCCTGGCGCGTTGTGCGCACGTGGGCCCAGTCTCGGCCCGCCCGGCGTACTGCGCATTTCGGACGGCGCCGTCAGGGGGTCCCCCCTCTCCCCGCGGCCCGGGGGCGGGCGTACCGTGGGAGCGTCCGGGCCGGGAGTGCCCGGCGGGCGATCGGGTGGTGGAGCGTGGAGCGGACGAAGCGGCAGAAGCAGCACGGGGCCGAGGTCTTCCGGATCACCGGCGCGCGGATGGGGCTCGCCGAGGACGTGCGGGGCCGTCAGCGCCGGTACGTGATCTCGATGACCGTCAGGACCCTGTCGGTCATCGCGACCGTGCTGCTCTGGAACGTGCAGCGCCCCATCGCCATCGTGACGCTCGTCGCGGGCGCCCTGCTCCCCTACGTGGCCGTGGTCATCGCCAACGCGGGGCGCGAGTCGACGCCCTCGCTGCCTTCGCACTTCGTCCCGGCCCCTGATCGACCGGCGCTCGACGCGGGAAACCTCAAGAAAAGCTCAGATCAATCATGAAGTTCCGGTGCACTCCACCGGGTCCTGCGTGACATACTGCTCACGCGCTCCGCATCCCCCGTCGGAGCGACGGACCGACGCCGGGCAGCTCCCCCCGTGGCTGCTCGGCGTCGCCATTCCGTTCTAATGTGGGGCCGTGACTTCCTCCAGCGCCTCCGGCCCCGACGAGACCCCCACCTGCTCCGCCAAGGGCTGCCGCGACGCGGCCGTATGGGTCCTGGCGTGGAACAACCCGACGCTGCACACGCCGGAGCGGCGCAAGACCTGGCTGGCGTGCGAGGAGCACCGCGAACACCTCTCCCAGTTCCTGGGGGTCCGCGGATTCCTCAAGGACGTCGTGAAGCTGGACGAGTGGGTGCAGCCGGAGGGCTCGGAGCGCCTCCGCTGACCTGTCCGGGCCGGGTCAGCCGCCGATCGCGGACATCGGGCGGTCGGGCTGCAGGAAGGATGGGTCGTCGAGACCGGACCCGGCCTTCTTGCCCCACATGGCGACCTTCCAGAGCCGGGCGATCTCCTCGTCCGGGGCGCCCGAGCGCAGGGCGGCGCGCAGGTCCGACTCCTCGGTCGCGAACAGGCACGTACGCACCTGACCGTCGGCCGTGAGCCGGGTACGGTCGCAGGCTCCGCAGAACGGGCGGGTGACCGAGGCGATGACGCCGACGGTGGCCGGGCCGCCGTCGACCACCCAGCGCTCGGCCGGGGCGGAGCCGCGCTCGTCGGCGCCTTCCTCGGTGAGCGTGAAGCGGGTGCGCAGGGACTCCAGGATGTCCCCCGCGGTGATCATGCCGTCGCGCTTCCAGCCGTGCTGGGCGTCGAGCGGCATCTGCTCGATGAAGCGGAGCTCGTACTCGTTCTCCACGGCCCAGGCCAGCAGGTCGGGGGCCTCGTCGTCGTTGAGGCCGGGCATGAGCACGGCGTTGACCTTGACGGGGGTGAGGCCGGCCTCGCGGGCCGCGGCCATGCCCTCGATGACGTCCTTGTGCCGGTCGCGGCGGGTGAGGGTCTTGAAGACCTCGGGCCGCAGGGTGTCCAGGGAGACGTTCACCCGGTCCAGGCCGGCGGCCTTCAGGGCCTGCGCGGTGCGCTTGAGGCCGATGCCGTTGGTGGTCAGCGACATCCTCGGGCGGGGCTCCAGGGCCGCGCACTGCTCGACGATCCCGACCAGGCCGGGACGGAGCAGCGGCTCGCCGCCGGTGAACCGGACCTCGGTGATGCCGAGCCGGGTGACCGCGATGCGGATCAGCCGGACGATCTCGTCGTCACTGAGCAGGTCCGACTTGCCGAGCCACTGCAGCCCCTCTTCGGGCATGCAGTAGGTGCAGCGCAGATTGCACCGGTCGGTCAGTGAGACGCGCAGGTCAGTGGCCACGCGGCCGTAGGTATCGAGAAGCACTGTGGGCCCCCTCCCCTGTCCGGAAGTAGGTACGCGCAACATGGGATCTACTTCACGCGTTCTATTTCGAGACTACGGGACGCCCGTGCCGTCCAGGGGTGCCCGAACGAACGAGACGTGACGTGACCGCGTCGTAGGGAACTACGACGCGGCCACGCTGGGTGTTCGGACGATGTCAGTGCGCCCCTGTTCCGGTGAGGGAGCGGACCTCCAGCTCGGCGAACTTCTGGGGGTCGGCCTCCTCCTTAGAAAGGACGGTTCCCAGCCATCCGAGCAGGAAGCCGAGGGGGATCGAGATGATGCCCGGGTTCTCCAGCGGGAACCAGAAGAAGTCGGCGTCCTTGAACATCGAGGTGGGCTTGCCGGAGACGACCGGGGAGAACAGCACCAGGCCGACCGCCGAGACCAGTCCGCCGTAGATGGACCAGAGCGCGCCCTGCGTGGTGAAGCGCTTCCAGAAGAGGCTGTAGAGGATCGTCGGCAGGTTCGCGGAGGCGGCGACCGCGAAGGCGAGCGCGACCAGGCCGGCCACGTTCAGGTCGCGGGCCAGTGCGCCGAGGCCGATGGCGACGGCTCCGATGACGACGGTGGACCAGCGGGCCGCGCGCATCTCCTCCTTCTCGGTGGCCTTGCCCTTGCGGATCACGTTCACGTACAGGTCGTGCGCGAAGGACGAGGAGGAGGCGAGGGTGAGGCCGGCGACGACGGCGAGGATGGTGGCGAAGGCGACCGCGGAGATCACGGCGAGCAGGACGGCGCCGCCGGTGGAGTCGGGGCCGCCGCCGACGGCTTGCGCGAGCAGGGGCGCGGCGGTGTTGCCGGCCTTGTTCGACTTCAGGATTTCGGCGCGGTCCAGCAGGGCCGCTGCCCCGAATCCGAGGGCGATCGTCATCAGGTAGAAGGCGCCGATGATGCCGATGGCCCAGATCACGGACTTACGGGCGGCCTTGGCGGTGGGCACCGTGTAGAAGCGGATCAGGATGTGCGGAAGCCCCGCGGTGCCGAGGACGAGGGCGATGCCGAGCGAGAGGAAGTCCAGCTTGGAGGTCGAGTCCTTGCCGTACTTGAGGCCGGGTTCGAGGAACTTCGCCCCCTGTCCGCTGTTCTCGGCGGCCTTGCCCAGCAGGTCGGAGATGTTGAAGTTGAACTTCACCAGCACCAGGAAGGTGATCAGCAGGGTGCCCGCGATCAGCAGCACCGCCTTGATCATCTGGACCCAGGTGGTGCCCTTCATACCGCCGATGGTCACGTAGACGATCATCAGTACGCCGACCAGCGCGACCACGGCCACCTTGCCGGCGTCGCTGGTGATGCCCAGCAGCAGCGAGACGAGCACGCCGGCGCCGGCCATCTGGGCGAGCAGGTAGAAGATCGAGACCACGATGGTGGAGGTGCCTGCGGCGGTGCGGACGGGCCGCTGGCGCATCCGGTAGGCGAGGACGTCGCCCATCGTGTAGCGGCCGGAGTTGCGCAGCGGCTCGGCGACGAGCAGCAGGGCGACCAGCCAGGCGACGAGGAAGCCGATGGAGTAGAGGAAGCCGTCGTAGCCGAAGAGGGCGATGGCTCCGGCGATGCCGAGGAAGGACGCGGCGGACATGTAGTCGCCGGAGATCGCGAGGCCGTTCTGGAAGCCGGTGAACTGGCGGCCGCCCGCGTAGAAGTCGGAGGCGCCCTTCGTCTGGCGGCCGGCCCAGACGGTGATGATCAGGGTGGCGACGACGAACAGCCCGAACAGGGTGATGATCAGCGGCCGGTGCTCGGAGGCGCCCGCGGCGAGCGTCGTCAGGTGGTGCGTGCTGCTCATTCGGCGGCCTCCATCCGCGCCTTGATGGCCTCTGCCTTGGGGTCGAGCTCCGCGGCGGCGTGCCGCGCGTAGAACCAGGCGATCAGGAAGGTCGTCGCGAACTGGGCGAGGCCGAGCACGAGGGCGACGTTGATGTTGCCGAAGAGCTTGGTCCCCATGAAGCCGCCCGCGTAGTTGGACAGCAGGACGTAGAGCAGGTACCAGGCAATGAAGGCCACGGTGAGCGGGAAGGCGAAGGAGCGGTAGGAGCTGCGCAGTTCTGCGAACTCCGCGCTCTGCTGGACGCTCGCGTACTCGTCGGCCGTGGGGCCCGCCAGTGGCGTTTCCGCGCTGCCCGGCGGCGGCGCTGCTTCGGTGGTCACGGGGGAATCTCCTTGTGACGCGGGTGCGGTGGGGACGACGGACAAAACAACCTCCGTGTGGGGGGACGGCGGTGCTGATCCCCCCTGTCAACGGCACGGACGGCGTGTCGGGACGGTTCAGCACCCATTGATTCTTCGGAAACCGATTTCTCGAACTGATGGCGTAGGGGCGAACGGCGACGCTAGGTTCGCTTGTCATGCACCCGTCCGACGCGCCCGCGTGCGGGCGGCTTTTCGAAGATGATCTGGAGAACCCATGGATCAGCTGGGGTCACGTGCGCCCAAGAAGCGCAGCCGTGCTCTCGCCGTACCGGTCGGCCTGGCGCTCACCGCCTCGCTCGCCTTCCTGCCCGCGGTCTCCGCCTCGGCCGCCGCGCTGGGCGGCACGGCCGACGCGGCGACGGCCTCGAAGGCCGGCACCTCCGGCCCCGAGCTGTCGTACGTGGCCAACCTGAACGCGTACGCCACGGTGAAGGCGGCGAAGAAGGCCGTCGAGCGGGCCGGCGGAACGGTGGTGACGGCCTATGAACAGATCGGGGTGGTCGTCGCACACTCCCAGAACCCGGACTTCGCCAAGCAGCTGCGGGCCCAGCGCGGCCTGTTCGTGTCGGTCGGAGCCACCCGGACGGCCCCGATGTCGGCGGTGCAGACCACGGAGGAGGGCCAGACCCAGCAGCTGAGCGCGGCGGACGCCGCCAGGGCGGCGGCAGCGGCGCAGGAGGGTCAGGAGCCGCTGGAGCCCAACCAGTGGGACCTGCGGACGATCAAGGCCGACAAGGCTCACAAGATCAACGATGGCAGCCGGAACGTCACGGTGGGCATCATCGACACGGGTGTCGACGACACCCACCCCGATCTCGCCCCGAACTTCTCCAAGAGCCAGTCGGCCAACTGCGTGGGCGGCGTCGCCGACACCACGGAGGGCGCCTGGCGCCCGTACGCCGACGGCAGCGACCACGGCACGCACGTGGCCGGCACCATCGGGGCCGCGCGCAACGGCATCGGCGTCAGCGGTGTCGCGCCGGGCGTGAAGATCGCCGCGATCAAGGTGAGCGAGCCCGGGACCAGCCTCTTCTACACCGAGGCGGTCCTCTGCGGCTTCATGTTCGCCGCCGAGAAGGGGATCGAGGTGACCAACAACAGCTACTACGTCGACCCCTGGCTCTTCAACTGCAAGTCCGACGACGACCAGAAGGCGCTGGTGGAGGCCATCGGCCGGGCCACCACGTACGCCGAGCGCAAGGGCACGCTGCACGTGGCCTCGGCCGGCAACTCCGACCAGGACCTGGCGGCCGACTCCCTCGTCGACGAGAGCAGCCCGAACGACACCACCCCGGTTCCGCGGACCGTCGACCCGAAGGTCTGCCTGGACCTGCCGACGCAGCTGCCGGGTGTGGTCACGGTCTCGGCGACCGGCGACAAGGGCCTGCGCTCGTACTACTCCAGCTACGGCCTCGGGGTCGTGGACGTCGCGGCCCCGGGCGGCGACAAGTGGCAGGTCCCGAACACCCCGGACGCCAACGGGCGCGTGCTGTCGACCGTCCCGGGCGGGCTCTACGGCTACAAGCAGGGCACGTCGATGGCCGCCCCGCACGTCGCGGGCGTCGCGGCGCTGCTCAAGAGCGCCCACCCGTCGGCCACGCCCTCGCAGCTCCAGGCGATGCTGAAGGCCCAGTCCACGAAGGCGGCCTGCCCGACGCAGATATACGACGCCGCGGGCACCCTGATCGACGCCACCACCTGCCGCAGCAAGTGGGGGCAGACGGGCTACTACGGCTACGGCGTGATCGACGCGCTCAAGGCCGTGAAGTAACCCCCGTCGGAACGAGGCGGACGGGCCGGGCGGGATCACCCGCCCGGCCCGTCCTTTCGTTCATCCGGCAGGTCAGGTCTTGATCATCACCTTGAGCGCGCTGCGGTCGTCCATCGCCCGGTAGCCGTCCGGGACCTCGTCCAGGGACACGGCCCGGTCGAAGACGGGCGCCGGGTCGATCGCGCCGCTGAGCACGTCCTCCAGCAGCTCCGGAATGTACGCGCGGACCGGGGCCACGCCACCGCGCAGGGTGATGTTGCGGTCGAACATGACGCCGAGGTCGAGGCCGGTGCCGCTGCCGTGCGGGACGCCGACGTAGCCGACGGCCCCGCCGTCGCGGGTGATGTTCACGGCGGTGCGCATGGACTGCTCGGTGCCGACCGCCTCGATGACCGCGTGCGCGCCCCGGCCGCCGGTGAGCTCGCGTACGGCCGCCTCGGCCGCCTCGCCGCGCTCGGCGACGACATCGGTGGCCCCGAAGAGCTTGGCGATGTCGGTACGGACGGTGTGGCGGCCCAGCGCGATGATCCGCTCGGCGCCCAGGCGCTTGGCGGCGAGGACGCCGCACAGGCCGACCGCGCCGTCACCGACGACGGCGACCGTGGAGCCCTTGCGCACGCCCGCGCCCAGCGCCGCGTGGTGGCCGGTTCCCATGACGTCGGACAGCGCGAGCAGCCCGGTCAGCAGGTGGTCGTCGGAGACGGCCTCGGCGGGCAGCTTCACCAGGGTGCCGTCGGCGTGCGGGACGCGGACGGCCTCGCCCTGGCCGCCGTCGTGACCGACCGAGCCCCAGAAGCCGCCGTGGTCGCAGGAGGTGAACAGACCGTCGAGGCAGTACTCGCAGGTGCCGTCCGACCACATGAAGGGCGCGACGACGAGGTCGCCGGCGCGCAGGCCGGAGACGGCGGAGCCGGTCTCCTCGACGATGCCCAGGAACTCGTGACCGATGCGCTGGCCGGGCTGGCGCTCGGCCTCACCGCGGTAGGCCCACAGGTCGCTGCCGCAGATACAGGCACGCAGGACGCGGACGACGGCGTCCTCGGGGCGCTGGATCGCAGCGTCGGGCACCTCCTCCACGCGTATGTCGTGCGGGGCGTGGATGACGGTGGCGCGCATGGTGATGCAGTCCTCCGGCTCGAGATAATTCAGTCTTGTACGACTGACGACCGTCCTACGGTACGCCTGCCTCGCGGGTGGTCGCGCCGGTGGCCAGCAGGTACTGGGCGGCCAGGTAGGTGGCCATGATCCAGAAGTCCGGGCGGGGCAGCTGGGGCCATTCGGCGACGCCGGTGGCGATGAGGGTGTCGGAGAGCAGGAACAGCGCACCGCCGACCCCGGCCCGCAGCCCGAGGGCGCTGGAGCGGAAGGCCATGGCGGTGAGCAGCAGGCTGTAGCCGGCCACGGGGATCCGCAGGTCGGCCGGCAGATCGGACCAGAGCAGGGCGACGGTGCCGAGGAGGGCGAGCGCGTACGCGCCCCCGAGCAGCGGGTTCGCGGGGCGCTTGCCGAAGAGGACGAGGTAGCAGACGTGCCCGACGGCGAAGGAGCCCATGCCGATGAGGAAGGCGGGCTCGGCGTCGAAGAGCAGGGCCAGGTCCCCGCCCCAGCCGAAGAGCAGCGCGGCGAGAAGCAGGCGGGGCGCGCCGCGGGTGGCCATGTGGGTCACCAGCAGCGGCATCAGCAGCGGCTTGGCGATGACGTGCCCGAGGTGCCAGCCGGCCAGCAGCGACCCGAGGTCGACGGCGGCGGCCACGGCGAAGGCCACCAGGGCGAGTCGGCCGAGGCGCGGGCGGCCGGTGGGTTCGCGGTCGGCCACCCAGGACGGGGCGGGGCGGCCCGCGGACTCCGCGGTGCTCACGCGGTGCTCTCCTGCACGGAGGGCCGGGTCTCGGCGACGGCTTCCTGGCCGGCGGTCGGGACGGGGGCCGGGACGGCGGTCGGGACGGCGGTCGGGACGGGGGCCGGGGCGGGGGCCGGGACGGCGGTCTGCCGGTCGGCCGGCTTGGGCTGCCAGCCGGGGCCGCGGAAGACCCGGCCGGCGCGCTCGCCCCAGCTCCCGGCGGCGCGCACGTCGCGGGCGATGGCGGCGTACTCGTGGGTGGCCACGCGCAGCGGGTTGTGGGTGCCGATGTTCTTGGTGAGGCCGTAGACGGGCCTGTCGGTCTCCCCCACCCAGGAGCCGAACATCCGGTCCCAGATGATCAGGATGCCGCCGAAGTTGCGGTCCAGGTAGCCACCCTGCGAGGCGTGGTGGACGCGGTGGTGGGAGGGGGTGTTGAAGACGTACTCGTAGGGCCGCGGCAGCTTCCCGATGCGTTCGGTGTGGACCCAGAACTGGTAGAGGAGGTTGAGTCCGTAGCAGAACGGGATCGCCGCCGGGTGCACGCCGAGGGCCACCATCGGCAGGTAGAACCACCAGGTGGTGGCGCTGGTCCAGGGCTGACGCAGGGCGGTGGTGAGGTTGAACCGCCTGCTGCTGTGGTGGACCACGTGGCAGGCCCACAGGATGCGGATGACGTGGTGGAGCCGGTGCTGCCAGTAGTAGAGGAAGTCCTGTGCGAGGAGCATCAGCAGGGCGGTCCACCACAGGAACGGCACGCGCAGCGGGGTCAGTTCGTAGACCGCCGTGAAGACGGCGACGACCGGGATCTTCCAGAGCAGGTCGAAGCCGATGCTGCCGAGCCCCATGGTGACGCTCGTGACGGCGTCCTTCGTGTCGTAGCCGGCGGCGTCCTCGTCGGGATGGAGCCGGTAGCTCACCACCTCGATGACGGTGAGCAGCACAAAGGCAGGTATGGACCACAGCACGACATCGGGCAGGTTCGGCATGTGGGCACCATAGAGGCGCCTTCCGGGATGCCGCTAGAGGTTGTTACCGATCGGTATCCATCGGGGTTACCGGCGGTTCACGAGATGATGTCCGAGCCGGTTCCCTCCGGGTGGCGGGTACGGCTGCGGGGGCGCTGGTCCGGTCGCTCCTGGCACGGGGCCGGGGGCGGATCCCGCCGGAGCGGCTCGTCCACGTGAACTGAGCCGCCCCGGGCGGGATCAGGGCTACCAGACCCGGACCGAGCCGCCGCGGGCGAAGGCCGGGCTCGTGGCCTGCGGGGGGACCGCCGTCAGGGGTTGCGCGATCTCCGATACCAGCGGGCCGTGCTTGGCCGCCACCGCGTCCAGGAGGGCGAGGTCGAAGCCGTAGACCCGGGCCGCGTTGCCGCCGACCATCGCGGCGACCTCCTCGCGCGGGAGGCCCGCGTAGGCGATGCGGAGGCCTTCGCGGGAGAAGGGGGTGGTGCCCTCGTCGTGGGGGTAGTCGCTGCCCCACATGATCTTGTCGAGGCCGATCCGCTCCCGCAGCGGGACCTCGTGGGGGCGCATGAAGCTCGCTCCCACGAAGCAGTTGTCCCGCCAGACCTCGCTCGGGCCCCGGCCCATCGACTCCGCGAGGCCCGCCCCGAACTTGGACTCCGCCGTGGCCGAGGCCGCGACCAGGCGGCCGTGGTAGTAGTCCAGCATCTCCAGCACGCCGGGGATCCACCCCGATCCCTGCTCCGTCAGGACCAGCTTGAGGCCCGGATGGCGGCGGAAGGCCCCGCCGAAGACGAGGTGCCACAGGGCGCGGTGCGAGAACCACGTGGTCTCCACCATGAAGACGGCCCGGGCCGCCGGTTCGTCGCCGAGCGGCGGCGACGCCGAGCCGCCGTGGTGGTTGACCGGGACGTCCAGCTCGTCGCACACCGCCCAGATGGGGTCGTAGGCAGCGGAGTAGAGCTCCGGCACCGTCGAGCCGGGCGGGACGCCCGGCAGCAGGATGCCGCCCGTCAGGCCGGCCGCCCGCACCCGGCGGATCTCGCTCACCGCCGCGTCCACGTCGTTCAGCAGGATCTGGGCCACCCCCGCCCGGCGCCCCGGCGCATCCGCGCAGAAGTCCGCCAGCCAGCGGTTGTGGGCCTGGAGCCCCGCCCACCGCATCTCGTACTCGGCGGCCGTCGGGGGCTGGGCCATCAGGGAGGCCTTGGGGAAGAACGGCGGGATGGTGTTGGGGAAGACCACCTCGGCGACGATGCCGTCGGCCTCCAGCTCCGCGAGGCGCCGGGCCGAGTTCCAGTTGCGGTCGGCGGTGTCCGCGAGGAGGTCCTCGTACGGGTTCACGTACGTGGCGGCCCAGGCGTCGAAGTCCTCGTGGTGGCGCTTCTCCAGGTACGGCCTGTAGTCCAGCAGGTCGGCGCCGGCGTGGCAGTCCGCCGAGATCACCGTGTAGCGGTCCTCGGAGGTCACGGGTTCACCCCCAGCACCGGGAAGTCGTCGCCGCTCAGCCAGTGGCGGCCCACCTCGCGGGAGCGGGCCCAGGAGGCCTCCACCGCCGCCTGGTCCGGGGACTGGCCCAGCTCCGCAGGGGTGGGGCCGATCCGGCGGGCGATCGGGGCCAGCTTCGCGGTGTCGAAGCCGAACACCTCGGCCGCCGCCAGGCCGAGCATCCGGCGGGTCTCCGCGACCGGGATGTCGTGGAAGGTGTTCTTCAGCCAGGACCGGGTGTTCGGCCAGGTGCCCTCGGGGTGCGGGAAGTCCGAGCCCCACAGGATGTTGTCCACGCCGATCTCGTACCGCTGCGCCAGCTCGCGGCGCTTGGTGTTCGTCGCGCAGATGAAGACCTGGCGGTCCAGGTACTCGCTCGGCGGCCGCTTCAGCTCCTCGAACGGCGAGAGCTTCTTTCCGCCGTGCGCGCCGAGGTAGAGCCGGTCCATGAACCACAGCTGGTTCGGCAGCCACCAGCAGCCCGACTCGGCGACGCCGAACTTCAGGCCGGGGTGGCGCTCGAAGACCCCGGACCAGAGCAGGAACCACAGGGGGCGGGCCGGCCACCAGGTGACCTCGGAGACGAAGATGCCCAGGTGGTCGCCGTACTCGTGGCGCGGCGAGGACCCGGAGTGGGTGACGATCGGCATCTGCGTCTCGGCGGCCGCCGCCCAGACGGGGTCGTAGCGGCGGTCGTGATAGGGCGCCTTGTCCACCCACATGGCGGGGATCATCAGCGCGCCCAGCCCGGACTCCTTGGCCCGGTGGATCTCCGCGACGACCTTCGCCGGCTCGCCCGTGATGGGGAGCAGGGCGACTCCGCAGTGACGCTCCGGGGTCTGCCCCACGAACTCCGCGAGCCAGCGGTTGTGCGCCTGCGCGCCCGCCATGCCGAGCTCGGGGTCCTGGTCGCCGGAGAGGCCGAGGCCGACGCCGAAGGGGGCGGCGGTCTGGCTGTCGACGGCGTCCGCGTCGGGGAAGACGACCTCGGCGGCCACGCCGTCGCCGTCGAGTTCCTTCAGCCGCCGGCCGGTGTCCCAACCGCCCTTGAGGCCCTCCTCGTGGTCGTGGAACCACTTCTCGGCGAAGGCCTCGTTGCGGACGCCGAGGCGGGTGGCCTCCGCACGGCGGGCGTCGCGCTCGCCGAGGAACTCGTCGAACTGGGGGTGGAAGCGGGAGTCCAGGTAGGGCCGGTACTGCTCGGTGGGCAGGCCCGCGTGGCAGTCGGAGGAGATGATCAGGTACCGGTCTTCGGTTCCGTTCGCGGTTGCGCTTTCGGTCCGGTCTTCGTTCGTACTCACCACAGACGCCCCTCAGTCGAGGATGAAGCTTTCCAGGTAGGCGGGGTTGGACCGGTCGAGCATCGACTGCGACCGGGCGCGTATCTGCCGGTCGCTGTGCTCGCCGGCCGGGAGCATCCAGAAGCGGTCGGCGCGGATGCCGTCGACGACGTGCTCGGCGACCTCCTCGACCGGGGTGAACCGCACCTCGTGGCCGGCCTGTTTCATCGCCGCCTCGTACTGGTCGAGGGTGCGGTACGGGGCCTTGCGCGGCCGTTCCTTCGCGTACCGCTCGGGTCGGTTGCGGTGCGACTCCCACAGTCCGGTGCGCAGCATGTGCGGTCCGGGGAAGAGGACGGAGGCCCCGACGGCGGCGCCCTCCGCCTTGAGGTGGGCGTAGAGCGACTCGGTCATGGTGACCACGGCCGCCTTGGTGACGGCGTACACGGAGGCGGTGGGCAGCGGGGCGATGCCGCCGTCGCCGGAGGAGGTGTTGACGACGTGGCCTGGGCCGCCGGTGGCGATCATGCGGGGGACGAAGGCCTGGATGCCGTGGAAGACCCCCCACACGTTGACCGAGAAGGCCCATTTCCAGTCGTTGGGCTCGTGCTCCCACATCCGGCCCTCGGCGCCGGAGCCGACGCCCGCGTTGTTGCAGAGGACGTGCACGGCGCCGAAGGTCTCGTAGGCGGCGTCGGCCAGCGCGATCACGGAGTCGCGGTCGCTGACGTCGACGACCCGGGCGAGGACCTGGGCCCCGTCGGCGGCCAGCTCGTCGGCCGCCTTGCGCAGGGCGCCCTCCTCCACGTCGGCGAGGACCACCTTCAGTCCCTCGGCGGCGAAGCGGCGGGCCATCGCGAGGCCGATACCGCCGGCGGCTCCGGTGACCACGGCCACCTGTCCGGCTTCGAGTCGCATGTCAGACGCTCCCCTCGGGCGGTCCGTCGAGGATCTGCTGGGGGTCGTCGTAGCGCTGGTGGATGTACGGGAGCAGGGCCTGGGCACTGACCCGTTCCACGACCCGGCCCTTCTGGTCGGTGGTCTTCTCGCCGATGGTGATCTCCACGATCCGGCGGACGGGGAGGTCGGCGACGGGATCGAACATCGACTCCCGCAGCACGACGTCCCCGGTGATGTGCTCCAGCTTGCGGACCTTCTCGTTGCGCGTGCAGTGCACGAGGACCGGGTCGGCGTCGAAGCCGGAACCGTCCACGGCGGGCAGGAACTTGAAGTAGAAGTCGGTCTTCTGGGTGGGTTCGGGCAGCGGCAGTGCGCGGTCCACCGCCCCGCGCACCTCGACGAAGGCGATCCCGTGCCGGGCGAGGGCGGCCCGTACGACGAGGCCGTCGCGGTCCACGGTGACCTCGCCCAGCTTCTTCGGCTCGCCGAAGACCTCGCGGCCGCCGGTCAGGGCGCGTTCGTGGGTCATCGGCATGACCAGCGGGTACCAGCCCTCGACGCCGCCGTGCTGGGCGGCGACGGCCACCGAGCCGGCGCCCAGCGGATAGCCGGGCAGGTCGACCTTGCTGATGTTGGCCCGTACGAGGGGCCGGCCGGCGGGCTTGAGCGGTGGCGGCAGGACCGCCGCCACCACGTCGGGGTCGCTCTCCCAGATGGCCACGACACCTGTGGACCAGATGTCGGGGAGCTTGGAACTCTTCTCGCGCGACGCCGCGATCTCGGCCTCGGTGCGCGCTCCGTACCGTACTCGTGCCATGTCTCGCACCATCCCTCGTCTCGGGGGGAGTCGGTTCTGTAACACAGTTACACCGCCAACGATGAAGGGTAAAGACCCCTGCACGCACAAGAACTGACGATCCGACAGATTGGTGGTGGGACCGCCGTGGCCAGAACCACACTCACCCGCGACGAGGTACTGGAGGCTGCCGCCTCCCTGGTCATGCAGCACGGTCCGGCCGCCCTCACCATGCGCAGACTCGCCGCCGAGCTGGGCACCGCCGTGACGTCCATCTACTGGCACGTCGGCAACCGCGAATCGCTGCTCGACGCCCTCGTGCGGCGGACCGTGGAGGAGATGGGCGCGATCCGGCCCACCGGCCGCACCCCGGCCGACCGGATCCTGTCGGTGGCCCGGGTCCTGCGCCGCGAACTGCGGACACGTCCGCACCTGATCGCGATGGTCCACGAACGCGGGCTCACCGAGCGGATGTTCCTCCCCGCCCAGCAGGCGCTCGTCCACGAGGTGCACGCCGCGGGGCTGCGCGGCGCCCGGGCGGCGGACGCGGTGCGCGCGATCCAGTTCCAGGTCGTCGGGTACCTGCTCGTCGAGCGCAACCGCGAACGCGCCCCCGCGCAGTCCCCTGCCGAGAGCGAGCTCTGGGACCCGGCCGCGGCCCCCCACGACCCGGCCCTCGCCCGTGCCCTGGCCCGCCCGGCGGATACGGACCGCCTGTTCCTGCTGTCCGTACGGGCCCTGGTGCACGCCCTGCTCGCGCCGGGCGCCGCCCCGCCGCGGTAATTCGGTTGGCGCGCTCCCGCGCCCGTGGTTGTATCTGCGACGCGGGGGCGGCTCCGCGACGTGCTTCCTTCTCACCTTCCCTGAAATCCGTAGCGCGTCCCCTCTCCGCCCCGCCCACTCTTCCCTTTCCGGTTCCGGAGGAATCCCCCCTTTGCCCGAGCTGTCGACCGTCCTGTTGCGCCGTCTGCACACCGTCTACGTCGACCAGGCCGGGCCGCGCCCGGGCGACCCGTCGACGGCCGAGGGCCTGACGGCCCTGGAAGCCGAACTGCTCGACCGGGGCTACGCCCTGACGGTCCCGCTGCGTTCGGCGCTCGCCTGGCTCGGACCCACCGGACTCGCCGCCGCCGGTGCGCAGCTGATCGGGGACATCGACATCCTGCTGGGGGCGGACCGCACCCACATGCCGCTGTTCCGCTCGTTCCCGGCCTCGGTGCCGGACGACACCCACGCGCTGTGGATCGACCGCGTCCTGACCCTGCTCCTGCAGTGGCCGGACCAGCCGTGCGTGCTGTGCGCGACCGTCGGCGCCGTCCACCCCGTCGCACCGTGCGCCCACCTGGTCTGCCGGACCTGCTGGGACGGCGCCGACTACAGCGGCTGCCCGATCTGCCACCGGCGCGTGGACCCCGCCGAACCGTTCATCCGGCCGTCCCCGCCCGCGTCCCCGGGGGACGTTCCCCCCGGGGGCGGCCCGCTGCGGCTGCTGGCCTTCGGCACGGACCGCGCGGCCGACTCGGTCACCGCCCTCGGGAAGCTACTCGCCCGCCGCACCCCGCTCTCCCCGCAGGACAGGGAGGAGACCCGGGTCCTCCTCGCCCACGCCCCGGCCGGCCTCGACTGGCTCCCGGACGCCCTGCCGGTGCGCGAGACCAAGGCCCTGGTGCTGGGCGGCCTGCTGCGCGAGCGCCGCACGCGGGAGACCGTACGGGCCCTGCTGCCGGAGCGGCTCACCACCGCCACCGACGTACTGCGGCTGCTCGCCGTGTGGTCCGGGGGCGAGGCCGACCTCCTGGAACCCCCGCGCATGCGCTCCCTGCCGCGCCCGCTGCGGCGCGAGCTGCTGGCCGTCCTGGACGGGCTCGATCCCGCGCTGCTCGTCGAGGACGTACTGCGCCACGAGGACCTGTGGAAGCGGGCCGCCGAGATCCTGCACCCCTTCGAGCAGCACGCCCGCCACCCGCGCGCCGCCCTCGCCTTCGCCGTACTGCGCGCCACCGACACCACCGGCACCGCCCTCGGCGCCGCGCTGCTCGCCACCGCCGCCGCGTACCCGCAGGCGGTCCGGATCGACGGCGCGCGCGTGCGGGCGGCCACCTGGCTGGGGCGCGCCGAGGGGGCCCTGCGCTGCGGGGATCCCGACCGGGCCCTCGCCGTACTGGCCGAACGGCCAGGTGAACTCGTCCGCCGTCTGGACCACCTGCTGCGGCTGTACGCGGCCGACGCCCTCCCGCCGCAGGTCGCCGAGGTGCTGACGGAGCGGCTGCCGAAGGCTGGCCCGGGGGCCGTGCTGTCCGCGCTCGGACGGCTCCGGATCCGTCATCTGCCCGGCAGCCGGCGGGTGTTCTTCCCCCGCGGGCAGGTCGCGCACTCCTTCACCGTGGCGGACGACCGGGCTCCGCTGGCTGCGGCGGTGACCCGTTCGGTGTGCGAGCTGTTCGAGGCCGAGGTGCTGCGCCGACTGGCCTCCGCAGACCCGTACGACGTGGCCGTCCTCGACTCCCGCCTCGCCCACCTGCACGTCCCGTCCACCGAGCGGGCGGCGGCCAAGGCCCTGGTCACCGTCCCCAAGGGCAGCTTCCAGGCACTGCCGGACGGCGAGGTGCTGCGCATGTTCCTGCACTGGATGGAGCCGCCGAGGAAGCGCGTGGACCTGGACCTGTCGGTGGTGCTGTTCGACGCCGACTGGAACTACGCGGGCCTGTGCGACTTCACGAACCTCGTCCACGGCAGGCGGGCCGTCGTCCACTCCGGGGACCTCGTCTCGGCACCCGCGCCCCACGGGGCGAGCGAGTACGTGGACATCGACCTGGACGCCCTCGCCGACACCGGTGTGCGCTTCGCCATGCCGGTCGTCTTCAGCTACAACAACATCCCCTTCGAGCTGCTGCCCGACGCCTTCGCCGGGTTCATGGCCCTGCCCACCCGCTCCGGACGTACCGCCCGCTACGACCCGCGGACCGTGCGCCAACGCTACGACCTGGTCGGCAACTCACGGATCCACGTGCCGCTCCTCGTCGACCTGGAGCGGCGCGGCTTCCTGTGGACCGACGTCCACCTGCCGGACGACGAGGGCTACCACAGCGTGTGGGCGCACCAGGAGGACCTGGCCCGGATCGGCCGCGACCTGTTCCAGTACTTTTCGACGGGCCGCACCACCCTGTGGGAGCTGGCCGGCTGGCACGCGGCCGCGCGCTGCCGCGAGGTGGCCGTGCTGCGCCGTACGCCCCGGCCGAGCGACCCCGACGAACTGTGGACCTACCGCAGGGGCGCCGGCGAGGACACCGCGGCCTTCGCCGCCCGGCTCCTCGGCCTGCGCGATCCGGACGACGTGCTGCGCTCGACGGAGGTCGACGCCCTCGCGGGCACCGCCGCCTCCGGGCGGTCGGCCTTCCTCGCGCTGGTGGACGGTGAGGTCGCGCCCGCCGGTGCGAGCGGCTCCGTATACCGGCTGCTGCCGGGGCGGGTTGACGGCTGCGGCCTCGAACAGCTCGCGGCGGGCGACCTCGTCGCCGCCCTGGGCTGAGGGGCCCGGAACCACCGGGGCGGCCACGGCTGTCAGTCGGGGCCGATATCCTCTGTGACCATGCTCGACGACCGTACGACCGCAGAGACGATGTGGCCGACCGCATACCCACAGGGGTACGCGGTCGTCGACGTGGAGACCACCGGGCTCGCTCGCGACGACCGGATAGTCTCCGCCGCCGTCTACCGGCTCGACGCCCAGGGCAATGTGGAGGACCACTGGTACACACTGGTCAATCCGCGGCGGGATCCGGGACCGGTGTGGATCCACGGGCTGACGAGCGCGATGCTCTCCGACGCACCGCTCTTTGAGGACATCGCCGAGGAGTTCGCCGACCGGCTGTCGGACCGGGTACTGGTCGCGCACAACGCCATCTTCGACTGGCAGATGATCGCCCGGGAGTACGCGCGGGCCGCCACGACCGCGCCGGTCCGTCAGCGGCTGTGCACCATCGCCCTGTCGAAGGAACTGAACCTGCCGCTGCCCAACCACAAGCTGGAGTCGCTGGCCGCGCACTTCGGCGTGGTCCAGCAGCGCGCCCACCACGCGCTCGACGACGCCCGGGTGCTCGCGGAGGCGTTCCGCCCCTCGCTGCACGCGGCCGCGCAGGGCGGCGTACGGCTGCCCCTGCTGGAATGCCGCCCGCTGACGGAGTGGTCGGACTCCGCCGTCACCCCGCGGGTGGGGTACCAGTCCTCCTACCGGGGCGGCAGCTGGCGGCCCTCGCGCAAGCGGCCGCCGTGCCCGCACCCGAATCCGGGGCGCTTCGAGGACGGCAAGCCGCTGAAGCAGGGCATGCGGATCGCCTTCTCCGGTGACACCTCGGTGGAGCGGGAGCTGCTGGAGGACCGTGCGGTCGAGGCGGGCCTGCACATCGCGACGAGTGTGTCGCGGCTCACCAGCCTCCTGGTGACGAACGACCCCGACTCGGCGACCTCCAAGACGGTCAAGGCGAAGAGCTTCGGCACCCCGGTCGTCGACGAGGCGGCCTTCACCCAGCTGCTGCGGGACGTGGCGCCGGCCGAGTCCTGACGCCCGCATCCCGGACTGCGGGCCGTTGCGCCGGGCGGGTGCAGGCGCGGCGACTCACCCCGCTGGATCTTGTTCCGCCCCGTCCCCGTGCGCAGCATTCCGCCCATGGCACGTTGTGAGGTCTGCGGAAACGATTACGGCATGTCCTTCGAGGTGCACGCGCAGGGCGCCGTGCACGTCTTCGACTGCTTCTCCTGCGCCATCCACCGCATGGCGCCCGTCTGCGAGCACTGCCGGGTCTCGATCATCGGCCAGGGCGTCGAGGTCGAGGGCCAGTGGTTCTGCGGGGCCCACTGCGCCCGCGCGGAGGGGAAGGTGGGCATCGTCGACCGCGTCTGACTCCCCCGCCCGGGGCCCGTGTCCCGGATCCCGTCCCGGCTCCCCTCCCGTACGCCACGACCCCGGACGGCCACCCGGCCGCCGGGGTCGTGCGCGCTGCGGGTACCGTCGTGGGCGTGTACCGCTTTGTGCTGACCCGGCAGTGGGTGTGCCTCACCCTGATCGCCCTCGCCCTCATCCCCGCGATGATCAAGCTGGGGTTCTGGCAGTACCACCGTCATGAGCACCGCGTCGCACAGAACCAGCTGATCGATGCGAACCTGCGGGCGAAGCCGGTCCCGGTGACCGAGGTCACCTCTCCCGGTCACCGGGTTCCCCGCGCCGACTTCTGGCGTGCCGTCACCGCGACCGGCACCTACGACACCGCGCACGAGGTCGTCGTACGGATGCGCACCGACAACGACGACAAGGTCGGCTTCCACGTCGTGACCCCGCTGGTCCTGCCCGACGGACGGGTGGTCCTGGTCAACCGGGGCTGGGTGCCCGGGGGCGACGACCCCCGCGCCTACCCGCCGGTGCCGGCCGCGCCCGCGGGCGAGGTCACCGTCACCGGCCGGCTGAAGGCCGACGAGACGAGCGGCGGCAGCGGCATCAAGGACCGCAAGGGCCTGCCGGACCGCCAGGTGATGCTGATCAACAGCGCGCAGCAGGCGGAGTACCTGGGCCGGCCGGTCCTCGGCGGATACCTGGAACTCACCGCTCCGGCCCCGGCGGACGGCAGTCCGGAGACGGTCGCCGATCCCGACCACGACTCGATCGGCCCGCACATGGCGTACGCCGTCCAGTGGTGGCTGTTCGCCGGCGCGGTTCCGGTGGGCTGGGTGATCCTCGTACGGCGGGAGAGGCGCGAGCGCGAGGCCGAGGCGGCCCGGGCCGAGGCCTCCCTTCAGGAGCCGGCGGCGGCGTAGCGTGTCGGCATGGATCTTGGACTGAAAGACCGTGTCTACATCGTCACCGGGGCCACGCGCGGCCTCGGCTTCGCCTCCGCCCGGGAACTGACCGCCGACGGCGCGAAGGTCCTCCTGACGGGCCGAGACGAGAAGCGGGCGTCCGACGCCGCCGCCGAGCTCGGCCCGAACGCGGCCGGTGTCGCGGCCGACAACTCCGACCCGGAGGTGGCCGCGCGGCTCGTCGCCACCGCGCGCGAGCGCTTCGGCCGCCTCGACGGCATCCTCATCAGCGTCGGCGGCCCGGCACCGGGCTTCGCGGCGGACAACACCGACGCCCAGTGGGCGGCGGCCTTCGAGTCGGTGTTCCTGGGCGCGGTCCGCCTCGCCCGGGCGGCGGCCGCCGAGCTGGGCGAGGGCGGGGTCATCGGCTTCGTCCTGTCGGGCTCGGTCCACGAGCCGATCCCCGGCCTGACCATCTCCAACGGTCTGCGTCCGGGCCTGGCGGGCTTCGCCAAGTCCCTTTCCCTGGAGCTCGGCCCGCGCGGGATCCGCGTCGTCGGCCTGCTTCCGGCGCGCATCGACACCGACCGCGTGCGCGAGCTCGACGCACTGTCCGGCGACGCCGAGGCCACCCGGGCGGGGCACGAGTCCCGCATCCCGCTGCGGCGGTACGGCGCCCCGGAGGAGTTCGGCCGCACGGCGGCCTTCCTGCTCTCCCCGGCGGCGTCGTACCTGACGGGCGTCATGCTCCCGGTCGACGGCGGCTCCCGGCACGGCTTCTGACCCGCCGTACCCCCGGGGCTACGTCACCCGCTGGGCGCGGTGGGACGTCACCTTGAGGCGGGCCTCCGCCGGGAGTTCCGGGAGGCCCGCCGAGGTCCGGGCGTGGGTCATGACCGGACCGGCCACCGCAGCCAGGGCGTCGGCGGGGACCGCGTGGGGTTCCAGTTCCAGCGCGACCCGCAGCGCCGGCGACCCGCGCCGCCCGCGCAGGGAGACCCGGCAGCCGGCGACCCCGTCCAGGGCTCCGGCCTCCGCGGCCACCGCCTCCTCCAGCGCGCGCCCGCGCAGCATCGCGAACGCCCCGTCCCCGGTGTCCACGACCATCGCCTGCAGCCGTGCGCTCCGCAGCTGGGACAACAGCCACCACAGCGCGAGCAGCACGACCACCGCGAGCCCGCCGAGCACCGCCCACCACCACCAGCCCTCGTCGTGCCAGTACCGGCTCCTGGTCGCCTCGCTCAGCAGCGGCGCGTGGCGGCCGTGCAGCGGCCACGCGCCCGTCAGCACCACCGCCCCGACCGCCAGCAGGAGCGCTCCGGCCACCGCCAGCAGGATCCGGTTCACCGTCCCGAGCATGCCGTTCACCTCCTGACCCGTACGCGCGGCTGCGGCGGGTGCGCGAGGCCCAGTTCGTCGATGCCGACGGCGAGGACCTCGTCCAGGTCGGCCCGTACGTCGTCCAGCTCGCGGAAGTGCGAGGTGGCCCGCACCCCGACGCGGGACCGGCCCACCTTGACCCGGACCGCCCGCACCCCGGACACCTCCATGGCCCGGTCCCGCAGGATCTGCGCGGCGGCCTTGCGGCCGAGCCCGGCCCGTACGCCCGCCGCCCCCGGGTCCGGGTCCGGAGTGCGCATCGTCAGGATCCCGCGGAGCCCGGGCGCGAGGGCCAGCAGCAGGAGCAGCAGGCCGATCAGGGCCGCGGCCCCGGCGGCCAGCTGGACGCCCAGGTCGGCGGGGGTGTGCGTCTCCAGCAGCTCGGTGAGGTCGCGGCGCCAGCTCATCGCGGGCCGGCCGGCCCGTACGGCGGCCAGGTCGTACAGGAACAGGACGGCCACCCCGAGCACGACCAGGGCGGTGAGCCCGGCGGGTACCCGCCGGGCGGAGCGGAACCGGCGGGCCGGGCCGGAGCCGGGGGCCGTCACCGCAGCCCCCGTTCCCGCCCGGCGCCGGTCCGGGTGTGGGTGGAGTGCAGGTGCTCGATGTCGATGTCCACCTCGGGTACGGACATCGACGCACACTCCTCGATGCGCTGGGCGACCTGGCGGCGTACGGCCGCGCACTGGGCGGCCAGGTCGGCGGGGTAGGCCAGCTCCAGGCTGACCCGGACCCGTGCGATGTCGTGGTGCACGGTGACGGTGGCGTGCGGGGGCGCGCCGGAGGGCGCGGTGAGCGCCTCCCGGGCGGCCTGGGCCGCGATCTTGGCGACGACCCGGTCGGCGATCCGGGTGGCACCGCGGTCGGCGGGGGCCGCCCGGGGCGGGGCGGAACGGGGTGGGCTGGTCATCGGCGCCTCACCCGCGCCGGTCGTCACGGCGGCGGAACAGATCCCCGGGGTCCAGGTCCCCGTCGAGGAAACGCCCCGCGACGAAGCCGACGGCGCCGAGGGCGGCCACCAGCAGGAAGGCTCCGAACCCGCCGAAGTAACCGGCGAACGCCAGGGCCATGCCGGCGAACAGTCCGGCGATCGCCATGCTCATACGGGCTCCTCTCGGCTACTGGAGACGGGATTCCGGCTCCTCGTCGGGCTCATCGGGCAGCTTGACGTCGCTGACCGCGATGTTGACCTCGACGACCTCCAGGCCCGTCATCCGCTCGACCGCCGAAATGACGTTCTCGCGGACGGCACGCGCCACGGCGCGGATCGACACGCCGTAGTCCACGACGATCTCCAGGTCGAGGGCCGTCTGGACCTCGCCGACCTCGGCCTTGACCCCGCGGCTGACGCCGGCCTTCTGACCGCCGGGTACCCGGTCGCGGACGGCGCCGAAGGTGCGGGAGAGGCCGCTGCCACTGCCCATGGCGTGCACGCCGACCACCTCGCGGGCGGCCAGGCCGGCGATCTTCTCGACCACCCCGTCGGCGATGGTCGTGCGTCCCCGTTCCCCGGGGTCCTTGGCGTGGCCCCCTGATGCGGTTTCGGTCATCGCGTGTCCCTTCGCGTGGCTAGCGGACTCACTCCGCACCACGTTAGGCGCCCGGCGGCGTCGGCGCCCCGGGAGTAGGCCGGTCGGCTGGCCGACCCACCCGGGACTCCGGCCGTGCCGCGGCCGTCAGTCGGAGAGACCCGCCAGGTCGCGCAGGCGGCGGGCCTGGGCGGCGCGCTCGGCGGCGCGCTGGTCGTCGTACGGGCGGGACGGCGCGGCGCGCAACAGCGCCTTCGTCTCGATCACGGCGTCGCGCGCCGGGGCGAGCAGGGCCGTGGTGAGGTCCTGGACGGCTGCGTCGAGCTCGTCCACGGGGACCACGAGGTTGGCGAGGCCGACCCGCTCCGCCTCCTCGGCATGCACGAAGCGGCCCGTCGCGCAGATCTCGAGCGCGCGGGCGTAGCCGACCAGGGAGGTCAGGGGCTGGGTACCGGCCAGGTCGGGGACCAGGCCCAGGCTGGTCTCGCGCATGGCGAACTGCACGTCGTCCGCGACCACGCGCAGGTCGCACGCGAGCGCGAGCTGGAAGCCGGCGCCGATCGCGTGCCCCTGCACGGCGGCGACGGAGATGATGTCGTGACGCCTCCACCAGGTGAATGCCTCCTGGTACTCGGCGATCGTGGAGTCGAGCAGTTCGTCCGAACCGCGTGCCAGATCGAGGAAGGACGGCTCGCCCTCGAATCCTTCGGGGGTGAACGCCTGCCGGTCGAGCCCGGCGGAGAAGGACTTGCCCTCACCGCGCAGCACGACGACCCGGACGGTGCCCGGCAACGACCTCCCGGCCTCGGCCAAAGCCCGCCAGAGCGCGGGGGATTGGGCATTTCGCTTGGCCGGATTGGTCAGTGTCACCGTGGCGACCGTGTCGTCGACGGTGAGTCGTACGCCGTCCTTGTCGAGCAGAGCCATCTTTCATGCCTCCGGTGTGCAGTCGGCCGCAAGCTCGGCCTAAGTGACTGCACAGTAACCACCCGGTCGACCGGAAGGCCGACCGGGGGGTCACCGGAGGATTCGTCGGATCATGATGAACCTTGAAGCCGTTGGAGCGTTTGGAACCGATGGGACCAGGGTCAGGCAGTAGCTGCCTTCTTGCCGCGCGTCGCGCCACCGCGACCACGTAGCGAGACCCCGGACTCACTGAGCATCCGGTGGACGAATCCGTAGGACCGGCCGGTCTCTTCGGCCAGCGCCCGGATACTCGCACCGGAGTCGTACTTCTTCTTCAGGTCTGCCGCGAGCTTGTCGCGCGCGGCGCCGGTTACCCGGCTGCCCTTCTTCAGAGTCTCGGCCACCCGTGCCTCCTCATGGGAAGTGCGCTCTGGACTTCTCATGATCACCCCTCCCAGGCTTCCTGGCCACCCATTCAGCAAGGTCGGTACGACGGCATTTCTCGAGGGCTGGACACCCGAGCAGAACGGAATCTCCTCTTCCGTCGCATGACTTCCGTCACACTCCGCTGTCCGCGCCGGGAATCGCCAGGTCAGGGGCGCGGAAGCGGAAAACGAAGAGCCCCGGTCGCGCACCTTCGCGGGTGCGGCCGGGGCCGTCGTACGACGCGCAACGGTACGAGACCGTCTCACTCAGATGATGGATCACCCGTGAGCCGAATGATCCATAAGGAACTGGATCAGAAGCGGAACGGGAACCGGAACCCGATCAGGCGAGGGCCACCAGGTCCCGGTAGTCCGGTCCCCACAGGTCCTCGACGCCGTCCGGGAGCAGGATGATGCGCTCCGGCTCCAGTGCCTCGACGGCGCCCTCGTCGTGCGTGACGAGGATGACCGCGCCCTTGTACGTGCGCAGCGCGCCCAGGATCTCCTCGCGGCTGGCCGGGTCGAGGTTGTTCGTGGGCTCGTCGAGGAGCAGCACGTTCGCCGAGGAGACGACCAGCGTGGCCAGGGCCAGACGGGTCTTCTCGCCACCGGAGAGCACCCCGGCGGGCTTGTCGACGTCGTCGCCGGAGAAGAGGAAGGAGCCGAGCGTCTTGCGTACGGCGACCAGGTCCAGGTCGGGCGCGGACGAGCGCATGTTCTCCAGGACCGTGCGCTCCGGGTCCAGGGTCTCGTGCTCCTGGGCGTAGTAGCCGAGCTTGAGGCCGTGGCCCGGGACGACCGTGCCGGTGTCCGGCTTCTCGGTGCCCGAGAGCAGGCGCAGCAGGGTGGTCTTGCCGGCGCCGTTGAGGCCGAGGATGACGACGCGGGAGCCCTTGTCGATGGCCAGGTCGACGTCGGTGAAGATCTCCAGCGAGCCGTACGACTTCGACAGGCCCTCGGCGGTCAGCGGGGTCTTGCCGCAGGGCGCCGGGTCCGGGAAGCGGAGCTTGGCGACCTTGTCGGAGACGCGGACGGCCTCCAGGCCGGCCAGCAGCCGGTCGGCGCGCTTGGCCATGTTCTGCGCGGCAACGGTCTTGGTGGCCTTGGCGCGCATCTTGTCGGCCTGCGAGTTCAGGGCCGCGGCCTTCTTCTCGGCGTTCTGGCGCTCGCGCTTGCGGCGCTTCTCGTCGGCCTCGCGCTGCTGCTGGTAGAGCTTCCAGCCCATGTTGTAGACGTCGATCTGGGAGCGGTTGGCGTCCAGGTAGAAGACCTTGTTGACGACGGTCTCGACCAGGTCGACGTCGTGGGAGATCACGATGAAGCCACCGCGGTAGGTCTTCAGGTAGTCGCGCAGCCAGACGATCGAGTCGGCGTCGAGGTGGTTGGTGGGCTCGTCGAGGAGCAGGGTGTCGGCGTCCGAGAAGAGGATCCGGGCCAGCTCGACGCGTCGGCGCTGACCACCGGAGAGGGTGTGCAGCGGCTGGCCGAGCACCCGGTCCGGCAGGCCCAGGGCGGCCGAGATGGTCGCGGCCTCCGCCTCGGCGGCGTACCCGCCCTTGGTCAGGAACTCCGTCTCCTGGCGCTCGTACTGCTTCATCGCCTTGTCGCGGGTGCCCCCGCTGCCGGAGGCGATGCGCTCCTCGTTGGCGCGCATCTTCTTGATCAGGACGTCGAGGCCGCGCGCGGACAGGATCCGGTCGCGGGCCAGTACGTCGAGGTCACCGGTGCGCGGGTCCTGCGGGAGGTAGCCGACCTCGCCCGAGCGGGTGATGGAGCCGGCGGCGGGCTGGCCCTCGCCCGCGAGGCACTTGGTGAGGGTGGTCTTGCCCGCTCCGTTGCGGCCGACCAGGCCGATGCGGTCGCCCTTGGCGACACGGAAAGAGGCGGACTCGATGAGGACGCGGGCGCCGGCGCGCAGCTCGATGCCGGTGGCGGTGATCACGGAAATACTCCAGGGCGGGTGGGGACGGCGGAAGGGGGGCAGGACGCGAAGCTTCGACGCCGCTAATCCGCGAGGAGATTTGCCATGAGAGACATTCTACCGGGGGTGTGCAACTGGTTTCCGGGCACGGGGCAGGCCGGGCGGCGGTCCGGAGCCGCTGCCCCGCGCCCCCCGTTCGGCCCAGTGGCCCCTTGGGGCGGCCAAGGCGCGTACCAGTATGAATGGGTTGATACTCGCCGCATGGGCGGAGACGCGACCGCGGCAGTTTCACGAGTGGAGGGCGGTGCGGGATGCAGTTCGACGACGACGCCAGACTCGACGGCTCCGAAGTCGAGGACAGGCGCGGCGGCAGCCGCATCCCGGGCGGGAAGGCCACCGTCGGCGGCGGCATCGTCGGCCTCATCGCCCTGATCGTGGGGCTGCTGTTCGGGGTGGGACCGGATCAGCTGGGGCTGGCGCCCGGGGAGGAACCGGCGCCGGCCTCCTCGTCGGTCGAACAGATGCAGCAGGCCTGCACCTCGGGGCGGGACGCGAACACCCGGGAGGACTGCCGGCTGGCGGCGGTCACCAGGAGCACCCAGACCTTCTGGAACCAGGAGTTCGCCAGGCGCGGCGGCCGGTACAGCCCGTCGACGACGGTGTTCTTCGAGAACCGGACGAACACCGGGTGCGGGATGGCCACCGAGGCGGTGGGCCCCTTCTATTGCCCCGCGGACCGGAAGGTCTATCTGGACCTCGACTTCTTCGAGGACCTGCGGACGAAGTTCGGGGCGACCGGCGGCCCCTTCGCGCAGGCGTACGTCATCGCCCACGAGTACGGGCACCACGTCCAGAACCTGACCGGAACGCTCCAGCGGGCCCAGGACGGGCGGCAGGGCGCGAACAGCAACGCGGTCAAGGTCGAGCTGCAAGCCGACTGCTACGCCGGGGTGTGGGCCCGCAACGCCACGAACGTCGCCGACCCGTCCACCGGGCGGCCGCTGATCAAGGTCCTGACCGAGGACGACATCAGGGACGGGCTGGACGCGGCGGCCGCGGTCGGCGACGACCGGATCCAGGAGAAGTTCCAGGGCCGGGTGAACCCGGAGTCCTGGACGCACGGCTCGGCCGAGCAGCGGCAGCAGTGGTTCCACCAGGGCTACCGCACCGGCGACATGGCCCAGTGCAACACCTTCCGCTGAGTGTCGGCGCCGCCTGCCATGCTGGTGTGACGCGGGTCACCGTCACGAGAGGGAGTGATCGTCATGGCAGGCGTTCCGTCCATCTGTCCCACCCTGATCTACCGCGACGCGAAGGCGGCCATCCGGCTGCTGACCGAGGCCTTCGGGTTCAGCCAGGTCGCCGTCTACGAGGGTGAGGACGGCTCGGTGATGCACGCCGAGCTGTCGTACGGCAACGGCATGGTGATGCTGGGCAGCTCGGGGAGGGGCGGGGCCTTCGACAAGGCCATGGAGGGCGCGGGCCCTTCGGGCGTCTATGTCGTGGTCGACGACGTGGACGCGCACCACCGGCGGGCGGTCGAGCACGGCGCGGAGATCGTGATGGAACCCACCGACCAGGACTACGGATCCCGCGACTACATGGCGCGCGACGCCGAGGGCAACGTCTGGAGCTTCGGGACGTACGCGCCGCAGGTCTGAAGCCCGCGGCGCGCCCGCCCGCTTCCCACGGAGTCACTCGCCGCCGGTGTGGACCTGGAAGGCGGCCCGGCGGACCGCCTTCGCCAGCGTCGGGTCGGGGTGGGCCGCGGCCAGCGCGACCAGCACCTGCACGGTGCGCGGATGACCCACCGCACGGACCTCGTCCAGCAGCCGGGGGACGGTGGTCCGCACGGCCGAGTCCAGGTGGCGGGCCAGCAGCTCGGCCTCGCCGTGGTCGGCGATGGCGGCCGCGGTGTCCACCCAGAGCCAGGTCGACTCCTCGGCGGTGAGGACGTCCTGCGCCTCGTCGGGGTCCACCCCGTCGTGCACGGCGAGCCAGAGCAGCGCGTAGGGGCGCAGGGCGGGCTCGCGCACGGCGGCACGCACCTCGGGCTCGGCGGGGGCGCCGACCACGCGCAGCGCCTCGAAGGCGAGGCCGCGCAGCAGGGCGTCCTCCCCGCGGGCGGCCTGCAGCAGCTCGGCCACGGCGTGGCCGACGGGCCGGGCGGCGAGCCAGGCCTGGTACTCGGCGCGGGCCGGGCCGGGGGTGAGCCGCGCGCAGCCGTGCAGCATGGCGGCGGCGGACTGCTCGATGTTCCCGGCGGGACTCTGCGCCGCGACGCAGATCTGCTCCAGCTTGACCCAGACGGCCCAGCTGCCGAGCGGGGTGAGCGTGGCCCGGGCGGGGCCGAGGGTGACGGCGTCCACGGCGGCGAGTCCGCCGAGCGCCCAGCGCAGCAGCCGGGCGAGCGGGACCGGGCGGGCCTCCGCGGAGCCGGCGGCGGACGTGAGCGCCACCGCGGGCCCGGTCTCGTAGGGGATCTCGCACCGCTCGTCGCGCAGCTCGGTGACGCGCTGCCCGAGCAGGTCCAGCAGGTCGGGGACGGTCACCGGGCCGGCCGACAGCTGGAGCAGGGAGAGGAGTTGGGGCATGGCCTCGACGACCTCGGCGACGGCCGAGGGGGCGATGTCCGCGGGGGCGGGGTGGACCAGTGACCAGGCGTCGAAGAGGGCGACCCAGCCGCGCAGCACCGCGGTGTCGTCGCGGTCCCAGGCGCGCAGGCGCCAGCCGGGCCGGGCGTGGCCGCCGTGCACCTCGACGAGTCCGGCGAGCCGGGCGCGGTCCCAGCCGACCCGGATCTGGCCGTGCGTCAGGCCCAGTTCCGCGGCCGCGCGTTCGACGTCGGCCGTGGCCAGCGCGCCCGTGGGGGCGGGCCGGCCGCCGTCTCCCGCGCCGAGGTTGCGCTCGGCCCAGCGGGTCAGGCGTACGGCGTCGGCGAGCGAGGCCCGGGCCCGGTTCGCGAGGTCGGCCGTGGCGGGCGTACCCGCCGGGGGCCGGGGCGCGGGCCGGGTGCGTCGGTCGGTCACCGCCTTGCGGGCCGCGGCGACGGAACGCGGCGAGACGAGTCGGAGTCTGGAGTCGCGAGCCAACTGCTCATCAGGCTTTCGGGACGTCACGGAAGCAGTCTCGCCCGTCACTGGCCGAAAGCCCAAACGGAACGGGTCGTTACCGCCGGCCACCCGCAGCGCAGACCGGGACAAGCCGCCCGCAGGGCCCGCTCCGTCACAGGGCCTTCACATGACGGGCCTTCACATCAGGGGAGTGAGGAAGCGGCGCAGGACCTCCTCGTACCCGGCCGGGTCGGCGTTCCACATCGCGCCGTGCCCGGCCTCACGCACGGTGTGCAGGGTGACGAGGTCGGGGCGGGCGGCGGCCAGCCTCCGGGACGGCCCCCAGGGGGCGAGCGCGTCGTCCGGGCCGTGGAAGATCAGTACGGGGACGCGCAGCGCGCCGGGGTCGGCGCCCGGCGGCCGGCGGTCGGCGCGCAGGCCCGCCCGGCCCTCGGCGGCCCGGACCGCCAGCGGCAGCACGACGGCCGGGATACGGCGCGCCGCGGCGAGCCCGCGCAGGGTGGCGTGCCAGTCGAGCACCGGAGAGTCCAGCACCAGCCCGGAGATCCGGTGGGCCAGCGCCGAGCGCTCGGCCGCGTACAGGGCCATGGTCGCGCCGGTGGACCAGCCGTACAGGACCACGCGGCGGGCGCCGTAGCGCACCGCGTAGCGGATGGCGGCGTCCAGGTCCCGCCATTCCGATTCACCGAGGTGGCCGAGGCCGTCCGGGGAGGCGGGGGCGCCGAGGTCGCCGCGGTAGGCGAGGTCCAGGACGGGCAGCCGGTGGCGGTGCAGGAAGGGCATGACCACCATCGGGTGCTCACGGCTGCTGCCGAGCCCGTGCACGGCGATCACCCAGGTGTCCCGGGCCGCGGGCACGAACCAGGCGGGCAGGGCGCCGAGCTCCCCGGGTACGTCCACGTCGGCGTGGTCGAGTCCGAGGGCGGTGCTCGGATTGCCGACGTGCACCTGGGGGGTGAGCGTCACCCGGGTGCCGGGGTCGAGGGTGCCGTGGGTGACGGAGACGAGCCGCCGTACGACGGCGTCCGGGTCGCGGCCGACGTCGGGGAGCACCGGCCCGACGACGGCGTGCACGCCGGGTGCGACCAGGCCGTAGGTGCCCGGGCGCAGGGAGGCGAGCGAGCGGGTCAGGGCGATCCGGCCGGCGGCGGCGGAGTGGACGCTGAGCTTCGGGCCGCCGGGGAGGGGGCGTCCCGGTTCGGGCCGCAGGGCCGCATCGGCGGCGTGCCGTCCGACGGCGACGGCGGCTGCGCCGGCACCCAGGAGGGTCGTGGTGACGGCCGCAGCCGTTGCTGTCGCGGTACGCACCGCTCCAGTGTCGTGGCGCGACCTCGGGCGGGCCACCGGAGGAGATCCGTCCGCCGCCGACCGGGGTCGAGTGATCTAAGTCTCTTTCGGGGCCCGGGGGGCGGGTGCGCCGGCGCGGCCGACCCGCCGCGGAGGGGTTCATTCACCCGGCTTTGACGTGCATTAATAGCGTCATCTACGTCAGAATCAGGACGAATGGCCCGATCGCGCCCCGCCTCATTACACCGCTGCGCCCGAGTCAGTTCATCTTCCGTTCACTCAGGTTGCCTACGGTCGCCGAGCCACTGACGTCAAACAGAAGCCTGGGTAAATGGAGCACATAACGCTTCTCCTCGGGATCGTGATCATTACCGCTCTCGTGTTCGACTTCACGAACGGTTTCCACGACACGGCCAACGCGATGGCCACCACCATCTCGACCGGCGCCCTCAAACCCAAGACGGCGGTGGCCATGTCCGCCGTGCTCAACCTCGTCGGCGCGTTCATGTCCGTGGAGGTCGCCAAGACGATCTCCAAGGGCCTGGTCAACGAGGAAGGCATCCAGCCAGAGGTGATCTTCGCCGCCCTGGTCGGAGCGATCCTCTGGAACCTCGTCACCTGGCTGGTCGGTCTCCCCTCCAGCTCCTCGCACGCCCTGATGGGTGGCCTGATCGGCGCCGCGGTCGCCTCCGCCGGCATCGGCGCGGTCAACGGCAGCGTCGTCGTCACCAAGGTCCTCATCCCCGCGATCGCCGCGCCGCTCGTGGCCGGTCTGGCCGCGATGCTGGCCGCCAAGGTCACGTACAAGCTGGGCGGCAAGGTCGGTGAGAAGACCTCCACCAAGGGCTACCGCACCGGTCAGATCGCCTCGGCCGGTCTCGTCTCCCTCGCGCACGGCACCAACGACGCGCAGAAGACGATGGGCATCATCACCCTGGCGCTCATCGCCGGAAACGCCCTCCCGGCCGGCGCCAACCCGCCGGTGTGGGTCATCGTCTCCGCCGGTATGGCCATCGCGATGGGTACCTACCTGGGCGGCTGGCGCATCATCCGCACCATGGGCAAGGGCCTGACCGATCTGCAGCCGCAGCAGGGCTTCGCCGCCCAGACCTCGGCCGCCAGCGTCATCCTGGCCTCCTCCTCCCTCGGTTTCTCCCTCTCCACCACCCACGCGTGCTCCGGCGCCGTCATGGGTGCCGGTCTGGGACGCAAGGGCGGCGTGGTCCGCTGGTCCACCGCCACCCGCATGTTCATCGCCTGGGGCCTGACCCTGCCGGCCGCGGCCCTGGTCTCCGCCGGTGCCGAGCTGGTCATGCGGACCGGTGACATCGGCGTCGCCGCCGTCGCGGTCTTCCTGGTCGCCTCCTGCTTCGCCATCTGGGTCATCTCCCGCCGCCAGGTCGTCGACCACCACAACGTCAACGACGTGGACCCGGCCACCGCCGAGGAGCCGGGCGTCGTCACCACGGCGATCGCCGCCGTCACCGTCCCGCCGACCGTCGCCGCGGCCGGTATCCCCGCCGCTGCGACCGCTGCCGGTACGACCGCTGTGGGTACGACCGCTGTCGGTATGGCCGCTGTCGGTATGGCCGCCGCGTTCGCGGACGAGGACCTCAAGGCCACCATCCCGGCCGAGACGACAGCCCCGACGACCGCGCCGTCCCCGGCCGCCGCGGTCTGACCGAGACACACAGAGGAAACGGCAGTATGAAGATCGACTGGGAAGCACTCGGCTCCGTCTTCGGGGTCAGCCTCTCCGCCACCGTCGCCCTCGTGGCCCTGTTCACCCTGGGCCTGGTGGGCCTGTCCAAGCACGAGACCGCCACCGAGCAGGGCGGCACCGCCGCCCTCGCCCGCACCGGCGCGTACCTCTGCTTCACGCTCGTCGCGGCGGCCGTGACGTACGGGATCTACCTGATCGTCTCCTGATCCGCCGCCGTACGGCGGGTCGGGTGTGAAGGCTCCCTCCGGGTTTGTCCCGGGGGGAGCTTTCGCGTCCTGCGCCCCCGCAGCACCGCAGGTCAACGGCGAGTTGACGGGCCTTCGCGGTGCGTGGTGGACTGCCCGAGCCAATACGGCGGCATGGAGAGGAAGTCCGGTGCGAATCCGGCGCGGTCCCGCCACTGTCACCGGGAGAGCACGCCCCGCGTGCGCCCCGGGAGCCAGGAACTCTCGCCGCCGGACACGTCGAACCAGGGCGCGGACCCTGAGTGAGGACATACCTGCCACCATGCGTGCCGATCGCGTGTTCGCGTACGGCGCCACGGCGGGCCTGATCGGCGACCGGATCCTCGGTGATCCGCGCCGAGGGCACCCCGTGGCCGCCTTCGGACGGGCCGCCGCCGCCGTCGAGCGCTCCCTGTGGCGCGACGACCGCGCCCGCGGCCTCCTTCACACCCTCGTGTGCGCCGGGGGCGCGGCCGCCATCGGCGCGCTGGGCGCCCGCGCCGTGCGCTCCCGGCCCGCGGCCGCCCGTATCGCCCTGACCGCCGCCGCCACCTGGGCCGTCGTGGGCGGCACCTCGCTGGGCCGCGAGGCCCGCGCCATCGGCGGCGCGCTCGCCGCCGGGGACATCGAGGTGGCCCGCGAGCGGCTGCCCCACCTGTGCGGGCGCGACCCGCAGGCCCTGGACGGGCAGCAGATGGCCCGCGCGGTCGTGGAGTCCGTCGCCGAGAACACCTCCGACGCGGTGGTCGGGGCCCTGGTGTGGGGCGCCGCCGCCGGAGTCCCCGGACTGCTGGCCTTCCGCGCCGTGAACACCCTGGACGCGATGGTCGGCCACAAGTCCCCCCGCTACCTGCGCTACGGCTGGGCCTCGGCCCGCCTCGACGACCTGGCGGGCTGGCCGGGCGCCCGGCTGACGGCGGTCGCCGCCGTCCTGGCCGGCCCGGACCGGCGGGGCGCCGTACGGGCCTGGCGTGCGGACGCCGCCGCGCACCCGAGCCCGAACGCCGGACCCGTCGAGGCCTCCTTCGCCGGGGCGCTGGGCGTCAGACTGGGCGGCACCCTCGCGTACGGCGGCCGGGTCGAGCACCGGGCCGTACTGAACGGCGGGGCCGGGCGGCCGGTGGAGGTCGCGGACATCGAGCGGGCGGTACGGCTGTCGCGGCAGGTGACCTGGCTGGCGCTGGGTGCCTGCGTGGCCGCCCGGCTGCTCGTCTCCCGTACGGCACAGAGAGGGCGGCGCGCATGAGCGGCGCGAAGCGCGGCGGGGGTCTGCTCGTCGCGGGCACCACGTCGGACGCGGGCAAGAGCGTGGTCACGGCGGGCATCTGCCGGTGGCTGGCCCGCCAGGGCGTGAAGGTGGCGCCCTTCAAGGCGCAGAACATGTCGCTGAACTCCTTCGTCACGCTGGAGGGCGCCGAGATCGGGCGGGCCCAGGCGATGCAGGCCCAGGCGGCCCGCGTGGAGCCGACCGCGCTGATGAACCCGGTGCTGCTCAAGCCGGGCAGCGACCGCAGCAGCCAGGTGGTGCTGCTGGGCAAGCCGGTGGGCGAGATGAGCGCCCGCGGCTACCACGGCGGGCGCCAGGAGCAGTTGCTCGGCATCGTCACGGACTGCCTGGAGCAGCTGCGGGGCACGTATGACGCCGTGATCTGCGAGGGGGCGGGGAGTCCGGCCGAGATCAACCTGCGCCGGACCGACATCGTGAACATGGGCATCGCGCGGGCCGCGCGGTTCCCGGTGGTCGTGGTCGGGGACATCGACCGCGGCGGGGTCTTCGCGTCCTTCTTCGGGACGACGGCGTTGCTGTCCCCCGAGGACCAGTCCCTGATCGCCGGGTACATGGTCAACAAGTTCCGCGGTGACGTGTCGCTGCTGGAGCCGGGCATGGAGATGCTGCGCGGGCTGACGGGCCGGGCCACGTACGGGGTGCTGCCCTTCCGGCACGGCCTCGGCATCGACGAGGAGGACGGCCTGCGGGTCTCCCTGCGCGGGGCGGTACGGGAGTCCGTGGTCGCGCCGCCGGTGGGCGAGGACGTGCTGCGGGTCGCGGTGTGCGCGGTGCCGCTGATGTCGAACTTCACGGACGTCGACGCGCTCGCGGCGGAGCCGGGGATCGTGGTGCGGTTCGTGGACCGGGCCGAGGAACTGGCCGACGCGGACCTGGTCGTCGTGCCCGGCACCCGGGGCACGGTGAAGGCCCTGCAGTGGCTGCGCGAACGCGGGCTCGCGGACGCACTGCTGCGGCGGGCCGCCGAGGGGCGGCCGGTGCTGGGCATCTGCGGCGGGTTCCAGGTCCTGGGCGAGCGGATCTCCGACGAGGTCGAATCGCGGGCGGGCGAGGTCGACGGCCTCGGACTCCTCCCGGTACGGGTCCGCTTCGAGCGGGAGAAGACCCTGGCCCGGCCGGTCGGCTCGGCGCTGGGCGAGGACGTGACGGGCTACGAGATCCACCACGGCGTGGCGCAGGTGCTCGGCGGCGAGGCCTTCCTGGACGGCTGCCGGGTCGGGTCGGTGTGGGGCACCCACTGGCACGGTTCGCTGGAGTCGGACGGCTTCCGCCGGGCGTTCCTGCGGGAGGTGGCGACGGCCGCGGGCCGCCGCTTCGTCCCCGCCCCGGACACCTCGTTCTCCGCCCTGCGGGAGGAACAGCTGGACCTGCTGGGCGACCTGATCGAAGAACACGCCGACACGGGTGCGCTGCTTCGCCTGATCGAGGGTGGCGCCCCGGCCGGCCTCCCCTTCATCCCCCCGGGCGCCCCGTGACGGCCCGGTCCCTGCCCTTGCGCGCAGTGGCGACCCGCACGCCGACGGCATACGTACGCACAGAAGGAGTGAGCAACGCATGAGCACGCCCTACCCGTTCACCGCAGTGGTCGGCCAGACCGACCTGCGGCTGGCGCTCCTGCTCAACGCCGTGAGCCCAGCGGTCGGTGGGGTGCTCGTGCGCGGTGAGAAGGGGACCGCCAAGTCCACCGCCGTCCGCGCGCTGTCCGCGCTGCTGCCGCAGGTGGACGTGGTGTCCGGCTGCCGGTTCAGCTGCGCGCCCGCCACGCCCGACCCGGCCTGCCCGGACGGCCCGCACGAGCCCGGCCCCGGCGGCCTCCGCCCCGCCCGCATGGTGGAGCTGCCCGTCGGCGCCTCCGAGGACCGCCTGGTCGGCGCCCTCGACATCGAACGGGCCCTCGCCGAGGGCGTGAAGGCCTTCGAGCCCGGGCTGCTCGCCGACGCACACCGCGGGATCCTCTACGTCGACGAGGTCAACCTCCTCCACGACCACCTGATCGACCTGCTCCTGGACGCCGCCGCGATGGGCGCCTCGTACGTGGAACGCGAGGGCGTCTCCGTCCGGCACGCCGCCCGCTTCCTGCTCGTCGGCACCATGAACCCCGAGGAGGGCGAGCTCCGCCCGCAGCTCCTCGACCGGTTCGGCCTCACCGTCGAGGTGGCCGCCTCCCGCGAGCCGGCCCAGCGGGTGGAGGTGGTCCGCCGCCGGCTCGCCTACGAGGACGATCCCGCGGGCTTCGCGACCCGCTGGGCCGGGGACGAGCACGAGGTCCGCGCCCGTGTGGTGGCCGCCCGGGCGCTCCTGCCGAAGGTCTCGCTCGGTGACACCGCGCTCCTGATGATCGCGGCGACCTGCGCCGGGTTCGAGGTCGACGGCATGCGGGCCGACATCGTGATGGCGCGGACCGCGACCGCGCTGGCCGCCTGGGCCGGGCGCACCGAGGTGCGCAAGGAGGACGTCCGGCAGGCCGCCCTGCTGGCGCTCCCCCACCGGCGCCGCCGCAACCCGTTCGACGCGCCCGGGCTCGACGAGGACAAGCTGGACGAGATCCTCGACCAGTTCCCGGACGAGGAGCCGGAACCCGAGCCCGAGCCCGACCCGGAACCCGAGGGTCCCGACGACAACGACGACAACGACGACGACGACGGCGGCCCCGGCGGAGGCGGCGGGGTGCCTCCGCAGGACGACGGTCCCCAGGACCCGGGCACCTCGGCCGAGACCTCCCCGGACTCCGGCACCGACGAGCCCGGCGAGGCCCCCGGGGACGCCCCCGAGGCCCCGCAGCCCTCCGCCCAGGAGAGCGCCGGGCCCGAGCAGGCACCCGTACGGGCCGCCGAGCCGTTCCGGACCAAGATGCTCAGCGTGCCCGGCCTCGGCGAGGGCGCGTCCGGACGCCGGTCCCGCGCCCGCACCGCCCACGGCCGCACCACCGGCGCCCAGCGCCCGCGCGGCCACCTGACGAAGCTGCACCTGACCGCCACCATCCAGGCCGCCGCCCCGCACCAGAAGGCGCGCGGGCGCCACGGACGCGGTCTGGTGATCCGCAAGGACGATCTGCGCCAGGCCACGCGGGAGGGCCGCGAGGGCAACCTCGTCCTCTTCGTCGTCGACGCCTCCGGCTCCATGGCCGCCCGGCAGCGCATGAGCGCGGTCAAGGGCGCCGTGCTCTCGCTGCTCCTGGACGCGTACCAGCGCCGGGACAAGGTCGGTCTGATCACCTTCCGGGGGGCCACGGCCGAGCTGGCCCTGCCGCCGACCTCCTCGGTGGACGCGGCGGCGGCCCGGCTGGAGCAGCTGCCGACGGGTGGCCGCACCCCGCTGGCCGCCGGGCTGCTGAAGGCCCACGAGGTGCTGCGGATCGAGCGGCTCCGGGATCCCTCGCGCCGGCCGCTGCTCGTCGTCGTCACCGACGGCCGGGCCACCTCGGCCGGGAACGCCGGGGGCCGTACGGACAGCAGTCCGCGCGAGCTCGCGGGCCACAGCGCACGGCTGTTGCAGGCCGGGGGCGTCGCCTCGGTGGTCGTGGACTGCGAAACCGGCCCGGTCCGGCTGGGGCTGGCCGGGGTACTGGCCCGTGACCTCGGCGGACCCGCCGTCACGCTCGACGGGCTGCGGGCCGACTCGCTGGCCGGGCTCGTGAAGAACGTACGCACGGCAGTGACATCCACTGCATCACCCCACAGCAGCAACAGGAGGGCCGCGTAATGCCTCAGGGACAGCCGTCCGTCGTTCCCGACGACGGGCTCACGACGCGCCAGCGCCGCAACCGTCCGCTGGTCTTCGTCCACACCGGCCCCGGCAAGGGCAAGTCGACGGCGGCCTTCGGGCTGGCGCTGCGCGCCTGGAACCAGGGCTGGCCGATCGGGGTGTTCCAGTTCGTCAAGTCGGCGAAGTGGAAGGTCGGCGAGGAGAACGCGCTCAAGGTGCTCGGGGCCTCCGGCGAGGGCGGCTCCGTCGTCTGGCACAAGATGGGCGAGGGCTGGTCCTGGGTCCAGCGGGACGCGCAGCTCGACAACGAGCAGGCGGCCAAGGAGGGCTGGGAGCAGGTCAAGCGCGACCTGGCCGCCGAGACGCACAAGCTGTACGTGCTCGACGAGTTCGCCTACCCGATGCACTGGGGCTGGATCGACGTCGACGAGGTCATCGAGGTGCTCCGCAACCGGCCCGGCACCCAGCACGTGGTGATCACGGGCCGCAACGCGCCGGAGAAGCTGGTGGAGTTCGCGGACCTCGTCACCGAGATGACCAAGGTCAAGCACCCGATGGACACGGGACAGAAGGGCCAGAAGGGCATCGAGTGGTGACTTCGTACCGGTTCAACATGCCTCGTCTGGTGATCGCCGCGCCGTCCTCCGGCAGCGGCAAGACCACCGTGGCCACGGGCCTGATGGCGGCCTTCGCGGAGCGCGGCCTCGCCGTGTCCCCGCACAAGGCCGGCCCCGACTACATCGACCCCGGGTACCACGCGCTGGCCACCGGCCGGCCCGGACGCAACCTCGACGCCTTCATGTGCGGGCCGGAGCTGATCGCTCCGATGTTCGCGCACGGGGCGGCCGGGTGCGATCTGGCCGTGGTCGAGGGCGTGATGGGGCTCTACGACGGGGCCGCGGGCCGGGGTGAACTGGCGTCGACGGCGCAGGTCGCGAAGCTGCTGCGGGCGCCGGTGGTGCTCGTGGTCGACGCGTCGTCGCAGTCGCGGTCGGTGGCGGCGCTGGTGCACGGATTCGCGTCGTTCGACCCGCAGGTGCGGCTGGGGGGCGTGATCCTGAACAAGGTCGGCTCCGACCGGCACGAGGTGATGCTGCGGGAGGCCCTGGAGGAGGCCGGCATGCCGGTCCTCGGCGTCCTGCGGCGGGCCCCCCAGGTGGCCACGCCGTCACGCCACCTGGGCCTGGTCCCGGTGGCCGAGCGCCACACCGACGCCCTGGCCTCGGTGTCGGCCCTGGCCGCGCAGGTCCGGGCGGGCTGTGACCTGGACGCCCTGATGGCCCTGGCCCGCACGGCCCCACCGCTGGACTGCGAGGCCTGGTCTGCGGAGCGTGCCCTGGCGGGCACTCGGGGCACCGCCCCGGCCTCCGGTCCTCGAACGCCGGACGGGCTGGAAGATCCAGCCTCGCCGGTATCTGAGGCGCGGGGTCCGGGGAGGGGCCCCGGCAACGGCGCCGCACCCGCGGACCTCGGCGGAGCCCCCGGCAGACGGCCGGTGATCGCCGTCGCGGGCGGGCCGGCGTTCACGTTCTCCTACGCCGAGCACACCGAGCTGCTCACCGCCGCCGGGGCGGAGGTCGTCACCTTCGACCCGCTCCGGGACGAGGCGCTCCCCGACGGCACCACCGGCCTGGTGATCGGCGGCGGCTTCCCGGAGATGTACGCGCCCGAACTGTCCGCCAACGAACCGCTGCGCGCGGCCGTCGCCGCCTTCGCCGCGGCCGGCGGCCCGGTGGCCGCGGAGTGCGCCGGGCTGCTCTACCTCGGGCGGTCGCTCGACGGGAAGCCCATGTGCGGGGTGCTCGACGCCGACGCCCGGATGTCGGAGCGCCTCACCCTCGGCTACCGCGAGGCGGTGGCGGTGTCCGACAGCGCCCTCGCCCGGGCCGGGACCCGGCTGCGCGGGCACGAGTTCCACCGGACGGTGATCGAGCCGGGCGCCGGGGCGGCCCCCGCCTGGGGGTTCACGCACCCGGAGCGCCGGGTCGAGGGCTTCGTACAGCAGGGTGTGCACGCCAGCTACCTGCACACGCACTGGGCGGCGGAGCCGTCCGTCGCCCGCCGCTTCACGCAAGCCGCGGCAGCACGGCGGTGACCTCCGTCCCCCGCCGGCGCTCAGTCCGCGATGCCCACCACCAGCCAGATCCCGGCCACCCCGCCCACCGTGCACATCAGCGTGGACAGGGCGGGGTGCTTGTGGTGGGCCTCGGGCAGGATCTCGGCGGACGCGAGGTACAGCAGGACGCCTCCGAAGAAGCCGAGGTACGCGCCGAGGGGTTCCTCCGGAAGGGTGAACAGCAAAGTGGACGCCGCGCCCACGACCGGGGCGACGGCGTCCGCGAAGAGCATCATCAGGGCCTTGCGGCGGTCGTTCCCGTAGAGACTGGTGAGCGTGTACGTGTTGAACCCGTCGGCGAAGTCGTGGGTGAGCACGGCCAGCGCCACGGCCACGCCCATCCCCCCGCCGACCTGGAAGGCCGCACCCAGGGCCACGCCGTCGGCGAGGCTGTGGCCGACCATGGCCGCGGCCGCGGTGAGCCCCACCTGGGGGACGCGGGCGCCGTTCTCGGCGCCGTGCGCGGCCTGGCGGACGGCGAGGAGCCGTTCCACGACGTGCGCGACCAGGAAGCCCGCCACGAACAGCAGCAGGGCGAGCGGGACGCCGAACACCTCGCCGCCCGCCGCGTGGAGGGCCTCCGGGAGCAGGTCGAGGCCCACGACGCCGAGCATCAGCCCACCGGCCAGGCCCAGCACGAGGTGGCGGCGGTCGGTGACGCGCTGCGCCGTCCATCCGCCCGCCAGGGTCATCAGGAACGCACCCAACGCCACGATCACGGCCATGTGCCCCTGAATACAGACTCCTCGGCCCGCGCGCACGTCCGCGCGCGGGTGGCGGGCGGCGGAGGGTTGACGACTGACCGGCCGGTGCCGGTGACTTGCCGGTGAAGGTGACTACGGAGGGAGGAACCCCGGTGGGCGAGTACACGACACAGGTGGTGGTCGGGGTCGGCGGACGCGCGGGGGTTTCCGTCGCGGAGGTCTGCGCCCTGGTCGAGGAGACGCTGCGCGGGGCCGGGCTGGCCGTGGGGGCGGTGACGGCGCTGGCCACGGTGGAGTCGAAGGCGGGCGAGGCCGGGATCACCGGCGCGGCGGAACGTTTCGGCGTACCTCTCGTCAGCTATCCCGCCGAACGGCTGGCCGCCGTCACCGTGCCGCATCCCTCCGAGGCCGCGCGCACCGCCACCGGGACCCCCTCGGTCGCGGAGGCCGCGGCCCTCGCGGCCGGCGGGGAGCTCCTCGTGCCCAAGCGGCGGTCGATGGCGGCGACCTGCGCGGTGGCCACGGCGCACGGGCACGACCTGCGCCATCACGGGGACGCCGAGGTGATGGACGCGGGCTCGGCGCTGGTGGACCTGGCGGTCAACGTACGTGCGCAGACGCCCCCGGACTGGCTCAAGCAGCGGATCGCCGCCTCCCTCGGGGATCTCGCCGCATATCCCGACGGGCGGCCCGCCCGCGCGGCCGTGGCTGTTCGGCACGGGCTGCCGGTCGAGCGGGTGCTGTTGACGGCCGGGGCCGCGGAGGCGTTCGTCCTGATCGCCCGGGCCCTGGGAGCCGTACGGCCGGTCGTGGTGCATCCGCAGTTCACCGAGCCGGAAGCGGCCCTGCGGGACGCGGGGCACCGGGTGGAGCGGGTCGTGCTGCGGGCGGCGGACGGCTTCCGGCTGGACCCGGCGGCGGTGCCGGAGGACGCGGACCTGGTGGTGATCGGCAATCCGACCAACCCGACGTCCGTGCTGCACCCGGCGCAGACGCTGGCGGCGCTGGCCCGGCCGGGCCGGATCCTGGTGGTGGACGAGGCGTTCATGGACGCCGTCCCGGGCGAGCGGGAGGCCCTGGCCGGACGGATGGACCTGCCGGGGCTGGTGGTGCTGCGCAGCCTGACCAAGACGTGGGGCCTGGCGGGGCTGCGGATCGGCTACGTGCTGGCCGAGCCCGAGGTGATCGCGAAGCTGGCGGCCGCGCAGCCGCTGTGGCCCGTGTCGACACCGGCGCTGGTGGCGGCCGAGGCCTGCATGGCTCCGGAGGCGCTGGCCGAGGCGGAGGAGGCGGCCCGGCGCACAGCCGTGGACCGCGCGCATCTGCTGGCCGGGCTCGCGGAGTTCGACGAGGTGACGGCCGTCGGGGTGGCGGAAGGGCCGTTCGTCCTGATCCGGGTGACGGGCGGGGCCGAGGTCCGCACCCGGCTGCGCGCGCTCGGCTTCGCCGTGCGCCGCGGGGACACCTTCCCGGGGCTGGACCACTCCTGGCTCCGGCTGGCGGTGCGCGACCGGGCGACGACGGGCCGGCTTCTGCAGGCCCTGGACCACGCCCTCGCCCTGTCCGCACGGTGACCGCGGCGGCCCCCGCAACAGCCGTCTGACCTGCGCGCATCCCCGCGCCGGAACGCGTATTCGCCCCGAAGTCACCCATCTGGCCCCCCTACGATGGCCCCGGGGGCCGGGCCGGGTGAGGATCCCCGCATCAGTGCACGAGACCGGGGGGTTGGGAAATGAAGGCATCCGCCAAGATGGGCGCCGTGCTGGCCGGGCTGGCGGTCGTGGGCGGGGGGATCTACGGCGTGCCCCGGCTGCTCGACGCCGACGGCGGTGCGGCGCCCTCGACTCAGCAGCGACTCCGGGGCGAGCCGGGCCGGGGTGAGGCGCAGGCGCGGCCCGAGGGCGCCGCGCCTGCCCCCGGGAAGCCGTTCACGCTGGTGGCGACCGGCGACATCATCCCGTACCCGTCGATCGTCCAGCGGTCGGCGGACGACGCGGGCAGGGCCGGGGAGTACGACTTCCGGAAGATACTGGCCGGGGTCAAACCCCTGGTCACCGCCGCCGACCTGGCGATATGCCACCACGAGATACCGTACGGGCGCCCCGGCGGCCCCTACACCGGCTATCCCACCTTCAAGGCCCCGCACCAACTGGCGGACGCCCTCAAGGACGCCGGGTACGACAGCTGTTCCACTGCCTCGAACCACACCCTGGACGACGGCTACGAGGGCCTCGCCCGCACCCTGGAGCACCTCGACCGGGTCGGCATCCCGCACGTCGGCTCGGCCCGCAGCGCGGAGGAGGCCAAGACCCCGGCGCTGCTCGCGGCGGGCGGCGCGAAGGTCGCCCAGCTCTCGTACACGTACGGCACGAACGGCATCCCGCTTCCCCAGGACAAGCCGTGGGCCGTCAATCTGATCGACAAGGACCGGATCGTCGCCGACGCCCGGGCCGCCCGGGCGGCGGGCGCGAACGTGGTGGTGCTCAGCGTCCACTGGGGCACCGAGTGGCAGACGGCCCCCGACGAGCAGCAGAAGGAACTGGCGCAGGCGCTGACCGCCTCCCGCTCGGCCGACGGCCTCCCCGACATCGACCTGATCATCGGCACCCACAACCACGTGCCGCAGCCCTACGAGAAGATCAACGGCACCTGGGTGGTCTTCGGGATGGGCGACCAGGTCGCCAGCTTCGTACCGGCCGACAAACTGCGAGGCAACCAGTCCTCGGTCCCCCGGTTCACCTTCTCCCCGGCGGCGGGCCGTCCCGGCCGCTGGGAGGTGGTCAAGGCCGAATACCTCACGCAGTACTCGGACATGGGGCCGCCGTTCCGTGTCGTCTGCGCCTCCTGCGCGGCCTCGGACACCTCGCTCCCGGCCGGCAAGCGGAGCGAGTACGCGCGGATCGACCAGCAGGTCACCCAGGCCGTGATGTCACGTGGCGCGGACGGACAGGGCCTGGAGCACGCCACCCGCTGAGCCCCGCTCGGCGCCGGGCCCGCCGGTCGCCGCGCCGCCCGCCCGTCGCGCCTCCCACGCGCCACGCCGCCCGGCGCAGCCGCCGCCCGTTGAGCACTCCCCTCCGTGTGCTCCCCGGGAGCGGGCACGCCGGGCGGCGGCCCGGGGCTTCCGCCCGCCCTACGAGGCCCTGCCCCGCCGGGTGAGCAGGAGCGCGCCCCCGCCGAGGGCGAGCAGGGTCAGCGCCCCGCCCGCGACGTAGGGGGTCAGTGAACCGCCGCCGGTCTCGGCGAGGTTGGCGTTGGCCGTGGTGCCGGACGCGACGCCGGAGCCGGTCCCCGTCGCGGTCTGGGGCTTGACGTCCGGGTTCGTGGGCGGGGTCGAGGCCGGGGCCGCGCCCGCGGGGGACTCGCAGTGCGCCTCGGCGAGCACGATCTCCCCGTCCACCTGCGCCACGTTCAGCTTCAGCGGGTTCACCGCCACCTTCAGGCGAAGCGCGGCCGCGGCAGCCGTGGTGGAGGTGGTCTGGGTGCCGGACAGCTCCAGCAGGACCTCGCCCACGCCGGGGACCTCGATCTTGGTGGGGCCGCCCGCCGTCAGGGTCACCTTCTTGCCGAGCGCCGTCACCTTCCCGACGACGTTCGCGCCGGCCACCGGCTTCTTGCCCGCCTCGCAGACGGCCTTGGAGGTGACGTTCTCCACCTCGATCAGGGAGAGCAGCGGCAGTCCGGGCACGTGGACGGAGGCCTTGGCGAGGTTCACCTCCGCCTCGGCGCGGGTCTTGTCGGCGCTCGCCTTGGAGGTGGCCACGTCGGCGCGCAGCACACTGACCGGCTTGTTCCCTTCGACCCCGTCCAGGGTGACGGTCAGCGCCGTCTTCTGGGCCGTCGCCGGGGCGCTGACCTCGTTGAGGGTCGTCTTCAGCGGGACGTGCACCGTCTTGTTGAGGAGGCCCACGTCCAGTCCGGCGCGCAGGACGACGGCGCCGGCCTTGCCCTCGCCCCCGGCTCCGCCGCCTCCCGTGGCGAAGGCGGCCGGAGCGGTGAGCAGGGCGACCGCTCCCGTGGCGAGCAGGACGGCCGCGGGCATGCGGAGGGTATGGCTGTTCAAGGTGGTGGAACCCCCGGGGAGTTGGGTGCCGTCGCGGCGCCAATGGGGGACATTGCGCGTGCCGACGGCCTCGACCCCGGAATCTTTACGCACTGTGGGTGAACGAGGGGCGACCTGACGTTACTTCACCCCAAAGGGTGGTTTCCGGGCGCTTATTCGAATCATTCCGCCCCATGATGAACGCAAGTTCTCCCCTTTCACGGAGACCCGGTCCGCGCGGTCGTCTTCAACGACCGACGGGCCCCGGTGTCACGCGACGTCAACCGGGCACCGGCGCACGGCTCAGGCCCGGACCCTTCCGTTCACGACGACCCTGAGCGGCTGCGCCAGTGCGCGTACGTCGGCCCGCGGGTCGGCGGCGTAGACCACGAGGTCGGCGGGCGCCCCTTCGGTCAGGCCCGGCCTGCCGAGCCACTGCCGCGCCGCCCAGGTCGTCGCGGAGAGGGCGTCCAGTGCCGGGATACCGGCCTTGACCAGCTCCTCGACCTCCGCCGCGACCAGGCCGTGCGGGAGGGAACCTCCCGCGTCGGTGCCGACGTAGACCTCGATGCCCGCGTCGTAGGCGGCGCCGACGGTGTCGTACCGCCGGTCGTGGAGCCTTCGCATGTGCGCCGACCAGCGCGGGAACTTCGTCTCGCCGCCCGCCGCCATCTTCGGGAAGGTCGCGATGTTCACGAGCGTGGGGACGATCGCGACGCCGCGCTCGGCGAAGAGCGGGATGGTGTCCTCGGTGAGGCCCGTGGCGTGCTCGATGCAGTCGATGCCCGCCTCGACCAGGTCGCGCAGCGAGTCCTCGGCGAAGCAGTGCGCCGTGACGCGGGCGCCCAGCCGGTGCGCCTCGGCGATGGCCGCCTCGACCTCGGCGCGCGGCCAGCAGGCCGCGAGGTCCCCGGCGTCGCGGTCGATCCAGTCACCGACGAGCTTGACCCAGCCGTCGCCGCGCAGCGCCTCGCGGCCCACGTACTCGACGAGGTCGGCGGGCTCGATCTCGTGGGCGTAGTTGCGGATGTAGCGGCGGGTGCGCGCGATGTGCCGCCCGGCCCGAATGATCTTCGGCAGGTCCTCGCGGTCGTCGATCCAGCGGGTGTCCGAGGGCGACCCGGCGTCCCGGATGAGGAGGGTGCCGGCGTCGCGGTCGGTGAGGGCCTGGCGCTCGGCGGTCTCGGCGTCGACCGGGCCGTGCGAGTCCAGCCCCACGTGGCAGTGCGCGTCGACCAGCCCGGGCAGGGCCCAGCCGGTGACCGTGGTGACCTCGCGGGCGCCGAGCGGGCGCTCGTAGGAGATCCGGCCGCCCACCACCCAGAGCTCGTCCCGGACCTCGTCGGGCCCGACCAGCACCCGCCCCTTCACGTGCAGCACGTCGCTCACATCACTCACATCGCTCATGGCGGCACTGTATGCGCGGGCCCTGCCGCGTCAGGAGGCGGACAGGACGTCCAGCAGCCGGTCCACGTCGGCCTCGGTGTTGTAGAGGTGGAACGAGGCCCGCAGGAGGCCGGCGCGGGCCGAGGTGGCGATGCCGGCCGCTTCGAGGGCGGGCTGCCGGTCGGCGAGGCCCGGCACCGAGACGATGGCGGAGTCGCCGGGGACGGGTTCGTGGCCCAGGCGCGCGAGTCCGGCCCGGTAGCGGGTGGCCAGGGCGGTGTCGTGCGCGTGGACGGCCCCGATGCCGATCCGCTCGAGCAGGGCCAGCGCGGGCTCGGAGGCGTGGTAGGCCAGGAAGGCCGGGGACTCGTCGAACCGCCACGCTCCGTGGACCAGTTCGGACATCGGCCCGTAGGTGGCGTCCCCTTCGGCCACCGCCGGCACCCAGCCCGCGTGCAGCGGGGTCAGCGTGTGTTCGGCCTCCCGCGACACGGTCAGGTACGAGGCCCCGCGCACGCCGAGCAGCCATTTGAAGCCGGCTGCGACCGTGTACTCGTACGGCGAGGCATCGAAGGGGAGCCAGCCCGCGGCCTGAGTGGCGTCGACGAGCATCCGGGCCCCGTGGGCCGTCGTCGCCGCACGCACCGCGGCCAGGTCGGCGGTGCGGCCGTCCGCGGACTGTACGACGCTCAGCGAGACGAGGGCGGTGCCGGGGCCGACGGCCTCGGCGACGGACTCGAGCGGGGCGAAACGCACCTTGAGATCGCCGCGCGCCACGAAGGGGTTGATCACGGAGGCGAACTCGCCCTCGGGACACAGCACTTCGGCGCCAGACGGGAGCGAGGCGGCGACCAGGCCGACATGGGTGGAGACGGCCGAGCCGACGGACACCCGGTCGGCGTCCACCCCGACCAGGCGGGCGAAGGCCGCGCGGGCCCCGCGCACGCGGCCGAAGTCGCCGAAGCCGGTGGGGAGCCCGGCCCCCGCCGCCTCGGCCAGCTCCCGTACGGCCGCGACGGACGAACGCGGGACGACTCCGCACCGGGCGGTGTTGAGGTAGGTGGTGGTGGGGGCGAACTCGGCGCGGGTCGCTTCGGCGAGCGGAAGGTCCATGCCCTCCACCCTGCGCCAGGAACGACCCGCAGTCCATTGCCGAGTCCCACCAAAGCGTGTCGAGGACCCTTATGCCTGAGGGACCGCGCACGCGCCGTCGGGCTCGCAGGCCTCGGCTCCGGGGGCGGGTTCCTCGACCTCGCGCCCGGCCCACGCCTGCTCCAGGGCCCGGGTGAACACCTCGGCGGGCTGCCCGCCGGAGATCCCGTAGCGGCGGTCGAGGACGAAGAACGGCACGGCGTTCGCACCCAGCTCGGCGGCCTCGCGCTCGTCGGCCCGGACCTGGTCGGCGTAGGCGGAGTCGTCGGCGAGGACGGCGCGGGCCTCGGCCTCCTCCAGCCCGGCCTCGACGGCGAGCGCGACCAGCACCTCGGGGTCGAAGACGGAGCGCTCCTCGCCGAAGTTGGCCCGGTAGGCGAGGTCGAGCAGCTCCTCCTGGCGGCCACGGGCGGCGGCCAGGTGCAGCAGCCGGTGGATGTCGAAGGTGTTGCCGTGGTCGCGGCCCTCGGTCCGGTAGGTGAGCCTCTCCGCGCGGGCGCTGGCGGCGACGTGCTCCTCCATGCCGCGCGCCTCGTCGAGGGTGCGGCCGTACTTCTTGGCGAGCATCTCGACGACGGGAGCGGTGATGCCCTTCGGGCCGCCCGGGTCGAGCTCGAAGGACCGGAAGACGACCTCCACCTCGTCGCGGTGCGCGAACTCGGCGAGCCCCTTGGTGAAACGGGCCTTGCCGATGTAGCACCACGGGCAGGCGATGTCGCTCCAGATCTCGACGCGCATGATCCTTCTTCTCTCCGGGTTCAGGTGGGTGTGAAACGGTTTGTTGTTCAACCATCCACCGCCCCGTCTCATTCCCCGGACGGCTCGTTCCCGGACGGCTCGTTCCCGGACCGCTCGTTCCCGGACGGCGGCATCGGGCCCACCTGGAGCCAGAGGATGCGGTGGGTGCCCGAGCGGGGGGCCGAGGGGTCCGCGAGCCAGCCCTGGGCGGCGTAGAAGGCCTGGGCGCGGAGATTGTGCTCGTAGACCTCCAGGCGGACCCGGCTGATGCCGGCTCTGCGCCAGGCGTCCAGGCAGGCGGCGTGCAGCGCGGCCCCGGTGCCGCGGCGCCAGTGGACCGGGTCGACGTGGAGCTGGGTGAGGGCGGTCTCGCCGTCCTGCGTGCGGAACGCGGCGACCCCGGTGAGCTCGCCGTCCTGCTCGGCGCAGAGCACGCCGCCCTCGGCGGCGTCCCGGGCTATGGCCCGCGACCAGCCCTCGCGGGTCCGGTCGAGCTCGGCGTCACCCAGGTAGGCCTCCTCGGGGATGTGGCCCTGGTAGTAGGTGGCGCGGGCCCGGGTGTGCAGGGCGGCGATGGCGGCGAGGTCGGTGGGGGACGCGTCTCTGATCATGGGAAGGAAAACGCGCCGGGCCCCTGGACGGTTCCCGGCGCGTCGGACGGACTGCCCCGTGGCTACTTCTTCAGCCACGCCTCCATCATCTTCTGGGCGATGGGGGCGGCCAGCTTGCCGCCGCCGATCTCGGAGCGGTCGGTGTCGGAGTTCTCGATCACCACGGCGACCGCGATCTGCTTGCCCTTCAGCTTGCCGTACGAGGTGAACCAGGCCAGCGGAGCGAGGCTGTTGTTGACACCGCGCTGGGCGGTACCCGTCTTGCCGCCCACCTCGGCGCCCGGCACCTGGGCCGGCTTGCCGCCGCCCTCGGTGGCGACCGTGCGCATGGCGTCGCGGATCATCGAGGCGGTCTTCTCGTCCATGACCTGCTGGGACTTGGGGTCCTTGAAGCTCTCCAGCACATTGCCGCCCGCGTCGGTGACCTCGGAGACCATGTGCGGGGCGACCAGCTTCCCGCCGTTCTCGATCGCGGCCGTCACCATCGCCATCTGCAGCGGGGTGGCCTGCACGTCGAACTGGCCGATACCGGTCTGCGCGACCTGGTCGATGGACATCTTCTTCGACGGGTACTTGCTGGACGGGTTGGTGCGGACCGGGGTGTCGATCTGCACGTTGAAGCCGAGCTTCTCGGCCGTCGCCCGCATCTTGTCCTGGCCGAGCTTGGAGGCCAGCTCGGCAAAGACGTTGTTGCACGACAGCCGCAGGGCAGTGCGCACGGAGACGTTGTTGCAGGCCGCGGAGCCCGCCTCGCTGGGCAGCGGGGTGCGGGTGCCGGGGATCGTGTACGGGTCGGCGATCCCGGTCTGCCGGTCGATGTCGGTGACGAGGCCGTTCTCGATCGCCGCGGCGAGGGTGACCAGCTTGAAGGTGGAGCCGGGTGCCTGGGGCTTGCGCAGCGCCACGTTCTCCATGGCCTTGCCCTTGTCGGCGGAGAGCTCGGTCCAGGCCTTCTGGTCGTTGGCGCCGGTGATCGTGCCCGGGTCGAAGGAGGGGTTGTTCACCACGGCGAGGATCTCGCCGGTCCGCGGATCCATGGCCACGGCCGCGCCCTGCTTGCCCTGGAGCGCGTCGTAGGCGGCCTTCTGGACGTCCTTGTCGATGGTGGTCAGGACGTTGCCGGGGGCGGCCCGCTTGTTGGTGAGCGTGTCCATCACGGTCTTCAGCCGGTTGTCGGAGCCGTTGAGGACGTTCTTGTAGATGCCCTCCAGCAGGGTGGTTCCGTAGGCCTGGGAGCTGTAGCCCGTGATCGGCGCGTACAGGGGACCGTCGACGTACGTCCGCTTGTAGCCGAAGTCCTTGCCGCCCGTCTTCACCGAGCCGGTGATCGCCTCCCCGCCCACGATGATGTTGCCCAGCGGGTTCTCGTACTGCCCGATGAGATTCCGGCGGTTGTGCTCGTCGTCTGCGAGGGCCTGGCCTTGGTATGCCTGCACCCAGGTGACGCGGACCAGCAGGGCCAGCACCAGAAGCAGACAGAAGACCGACGCACGCCTGATCGTCTTGTTCATCCCCCAGAAGGACGTCCCGGCGGTCCCAGCCGTTCCGCTCTGCCCCGATTGTGGCGGGGTTCTCAGCCTTTCTTCATGATGAAGCCTCCCTCGTAGGCCGCGATGACCGCCTGTGTGCGGTCGCGGGAGCCGGTCTTGGTGAGGACCGCCGCGACGTGCGTCTTGACGGTCTGCGGCCCGACGCCGAGCCGCTCGCTCATCTCGTGGTTGGACAGCCCGGTGGCCATCAGACGCAGCACGTCGGCCTCGCGGTCGGTGAGCCGGGCCACCCAGGGCGCACCGGTGGGCCGCGCGCCGGCCGTGTGGGCGGCGGCGAGGGAGCGGACCGCGGCCGGGAAGAGCAGGGAGTCGCCGCGGGCGACGAGCCGTACCGCGCCGATCAGCTCGTCGGCATCGGCCCGTTTGAGGAGGAAGCCGACGGCTCCCGCGCGCAGCGCGTCATAGACGTAGGCGTCGTTCTCGAAGGTGGTGACGACCACGATCCGGGGCGGCTCGGCCATGGTGGCGAGGATCTGCTCCGTGGCCCGGATGCCGTCGATCTCGGGCATCCGGACGTCCATCAGCACCACGTCGGGGGCCAGCGAGCGGACCAGCGCCACCGCCTCGGCCCCCGTGGCCGCCTCGCCGACGACCTCAAGATCGGCTTCGGCCTCCAGGATGACCCGCAGCGCCGTGCGGACCATCCTCTCGTCGTCGCAGAGCACGATGCGCAGCGGCGGCCGCCCCGCGGGGGTGGGCCCGGTCACCGGTCGTCCCCGGCGAGCGGGAGGACGGCCCGCAGCCGCCACCGGTCCCCGTGCGGGCCCGCCTCGACGCTGCCGCCGAGCAGTGCGGCCCGCTCCGCGGAGCCGCGCAGTCCGCGGCCCCCGGTGGTACGGGGCTCCCGGTCCTCGTCGGGGGCGGCGGGCGGATTGGTCATGGTGATCTCCAGTTCACGAGGTGCGGGGCCGGTGCCCGGACCCGGGCCGGCCTGTACGCGGATCCGCAGATCCACCGGGCCCGCGCCGTGTCGCAGGGCGTTGCTGAGACCCTCCTGGACGATCCGGTACGCCTCGCGGGAGGCGATCGCCGGGAGGGCGGCCCAGTCCCCGGCGGGTCCGGGGTCCTGGCGTGCGGTGACGGTGGTGCCGGCGGCCCGGGTGCGGGCCAGCAGCCCGTCGAGGTCGGCGGCGAGGGTGGGCGCGGGCGCGGCGTCCGGCCGGGCCGGGTCGCCGTCCCGCAGCAGGCCCAGTACGGCGTCCAGCTCGCCCACCGTCCGCCGGGTGGTGTCCTCGATCGCGGTCAGCGCCTCCCGTACGAACGCGGGATCGCGCTCCAGCATCCGCCGGGCGGCGACCGCCTGGAGGGTGACGGCGCTCAGCGCGTGCCCGACCGCGTCGTGCAGCTCCCGGGCCAGCCGGTTGCGCACGGCCAGGTCTGCGGCCCGCTCCTCGGCCGCGGCCAGCCGGTCCGCCGCCGTCGGCCCGAGCAGTACGGGCGCCAGCCGGGCCAGCAGCCGCCCGGCCCCGGCGGCGCACAGGACGAGCCCGGCCAGCAGCCCGATCCCGAGCAGCGGGGCGACGTACGGGCCGGCGTCCGTGGCGAACCAGCCGTAGCCGAGCCGGACGTCCTCCAGCCCGCCCACGATCGGCACCGCGATCAGCAGGACCGCCATGGGCGGCACGGCGAGGGCCATCCCGCTGATCAGCGCTCCGGTCCCCAGGTGCAGGGTCCACCAGGCCGAGGCCCGCCCCCGCGCGGCCCAGGACTTCGCCGGCCCGTCGGCCAACCGCTCCCCCGGCACGTCGCACACGGCCCGGACGGCGGCCACCGACATCGGCCGGACCGGCCCGAACAGCGCCGTGACGGCGACCAGGGGCAGGGAGGCGGCGTAGGCGAGGAAGCTGAGCGGGGCGGAATCGAGTGCGTTGACCCCGCCCGCGACCACGCCGACCACCACCTGCGCGAGCAGGAAGTACGGCATCAGCAGGGCTCCGCCGAGGATCAGGTGCACCCAGCGCCATCGGGCCCTGGTCCCCAGCAGCCGTTTCACGCCGGGCGGCGGGAGGCGAGGAACCGTATGAGGACGGTGCCGGTGAGCAATCCGGTGATCATCTGGCCAGCGTAGGTCACCCTCGTTGCGGCCGAGGGCCCTTCGCCGCCGTCCAGCTGCGGCCCCAGCGAGGCGAGCAGCATCCAGGTCCCCCAGCTCAGCGCGGCCGCGCCGCCGATCCAGGCGAGGACGAGCGGCCACCGGGCCGGGAGCGCCCCACCGCGGGCCAGGAACAGGGCCCCCGCTCCGGCGGCCAGCGCGCACACCGCGTGGGCCGCGGACACCACGGCCGTCTCCGTGGAGTGCGTGGCCACCGCCCCGGCTCCCATACCGGCGGTGCCGCCGAAGGTCCAGTACAGGTACACCGCCGCCATCGCCAGGCCGCCCGAGGCCGCGGCTGCCGCCACCACCCCCGTGGACGACGGCAGCCGCTCCCCCGTCACGCCCTGCCACCGCCGGCCCCAGCGCTCCCGCGCATAGGGCACGAACAACCCGGCCAGGGCGAGTCCTTGGACCGTGAATCCGGTGTAGACGACGTTGAAGACCCAGGGGTCCAGGAAGGGCTCCCGCACCGCCTCCGTGACCGGGTCCGCCCCGAAGCCGAGCGCCCGTATGAGCAGTTGGCCCGGGAACGCGAGGAGGATCGGGGTCAGCAGTCCCGTGGCGACGAACACCGGGACGGCGAGTGTCCAGGCCGGCACCCGTATGCCCCAGGGCCTGGTGAGCACCAGCACGAGCAGGATCACGGAGGCGTCCATGAGCAGCGTCACGGAATTGGCCACGGTGAGGACGGTGCCCGGCTCGCTCAGCACGCTGCCCGCCGGTATCCCCACCTGGCTCCCGGCCAGCCAGGCCGCCTTGAGCCCCAGGTACGGCAGGGTGGCGGCCAGGGCCACCGCCCTCAGGATCCGCCTTCCCGGCCCCGGCCGGGAAGGCGACGGCCGTTCCCCGGCCGCCACGTCACTCGGGTGCATCGCTCGCGTGTTCATGACTCAACGGTCGCGGCTGCGCGGCCCCGCCACCTCCCCCTTGAAGGGGAACCACCTCCCCCGCGCGGGGGAGGATCACCCCCCCTCGCGCCCGCGTCACACCCCGCATCACGAGCGGCACGTACCCAGGGCACGTCACCCACGACACGTCACATCCGGCGCCTCACGTCCGGCGCCTCACGTCCGGCGCCTCACGTCCGGCGCCTCACATCCGGCGCCTCACATCCGGCGCGTCACCACCGACAGCCGGTCGCGCGCCTCGAACAACGCCGCCTTGATGAGCTGCTCGTGATCCGCCGTCAGCCGGGCCACCGGCACCGAGCAGCTCACCGCGTCCCGGGCCGGCGTCCGGTACGGCACGGCGACCCCGAAACAGCGCAGCCCGAGCGTGTTCTCCTCCCGGTCCACCGCGTACCCCTGCTCCCGCACCAGGGCCAACTCCTCGATCAGCCGCTCCCGGTCGGTGAGGGTGTGCTCGGTGACCGCCTCCAGCCGTCGCGGCAGCAGTCCCCGCACCTCTTCGTCCGTGTGCGTGGCCAGCAGCGCCTTGCCCAGTGCCGTCGAGTGCACCGGCAGCCGCCGCCCCACCCGGGTGAAGGGCCTCAGGTAGTGCTGGGACTGCCGGGTGGCGAGGTAGACCACGCTCGTCCCGTCCAGCCGGGCCAGGTGGATGGTCTCCGTCGTGTCGTCGGAGAGCCGGTCCAGGGTGGGCCGGGCCGCCGCGACGACCTCGTCGCCGTCGATGTACGAGCTGCCGACCAGCAGGGCCCGTACGCCGATGCCGTACCGCGTGCCCGTCGCGTCCGTCTCCACCCACCCCAGGTTCACCAGCGTGCGCAGCAGCATGTAGAGGCTGGACTTGGGCAGGGAGAGGTCGTTCTGGATGTCGGCCAGGCTGTGCAGCCCGGGCCGGGCCGCGAAATGCTCCAGGAGCAGGACGGTCCGCACCGCCGATTTGACCGGCGCCGCCTGGGCCGGGATCCCCGGCTCGGTCGTCGTCATACGCCTGCTCCCCCTCTGATCGCCCCTTGTCACGCCGAGGACGCGGAAATAGAGTCCACAGCAGATGTGATCATTCATCCACCGGAACCGCGTTCAGAATACTGAACGATCCAGGAGGCAGTGGGCCCATGACAACGACACCAGTCTGGAGTGTGGACCCCCGCACCGGGAAGCAGCGCGAGCAGGTTGCGGTGGAGGCCACACCCCTCGAGGTGGACGAAGCCGTCCGGGCGGCCCACGCCGCCCGTGGCGCGCTCGCCGACGCCACCGCCCGTGCGGCCTTCCTGCGTGCCGCCGCCGCACTGCTGGACGAGTCCGCCGCCCACGTCATCGAGGCCGCCGACGCCGAGACCGCGCTCGGCCCGGGCCGGCTCACCGGCGAGCTGGCCCGCACGACCGGCCAGCTGCGGGCCTTCGCCGACGCCGTGGACGCCGGGGCCTACCTCGACATCCGCATCGACCGCGCCGACCCCTCCCTCAGCCCGCCGCGCCCCGAACTGCGCCGCTACAGGGTCCCGCTCGGGGTGGTCGCGGTCTACGCCGCCTCCAACTTCCCGCTCGCCTTCTCCGTCCCCGGCGGGGACACCGCGAGCGCGCTCGCCGCCGGCTGCCCGGTGGTCGTCAAGGCGCACCCCGACCACCCCGCCACCTCCGAACTGTGCGCCTCGCTGCTGCGCCGGGCCGCGATGGCCACCGGACTCCCGGCCGAAGTGGTGAGCGTGGTCCACGGGTTCGACGCCGGCCTGGAGCTGATCCGCCACCCGCTGGTGGCGGCCGCCGGATTCACCGGTTCCATCCGGGGCGGGCGGGCCCTCTTCGACGCGGCCGCCGCCCGGCCCGTCCCCATCCCCTTCCACGGCGAACTGGGCTCCCTCAACCCCGTCGTGGTCACCCCGGCCGCCGCCGCCGAACGCGCCGAGGAGATCGGCGCCGGCCTCGCAGGCTCGGTCACCCTCGGCGTCGGCCAGTTCTGCGTGAAGCCCGGCCTGGTGCTGGTCCCCGCGGGCCCGGACGGCGACCGGGTCACCGATGAGCTCACCAAGGCGCTCGGGGAGACCGAGCCGGGGGTGCTGCTCGACCACCGGATGCGGGAGAACTTCGTCTCCGGGGTACGCGAGCGGGCCGCACTGCCCGGCGTCGAGGCCCCCGTCACGCCCGGTTCCGGCGGGGAGCACACCGTCGGGGCGGGCTACCTGACCGTACGGGCGGAGCACCTCCTGGAGGGGGGCGCCCACGACCTCCTCCTGGAGGAGTGCTTCGGTCCGGTCACTGTCGTCGTGCGGTACGCCGCGCAGGGCGAGGTGGGGGCGGTCCTCGGGCGCCTCGGCGGGAACCTGAGCGCCACGCTCCAGCTGTCGGCCGCCGAGACCGAGGGCGCGCCGGGCCCGGCCGCCGAGCTGATCGGGCAGGTCACGGGGCTTGCGGGCCGGATCGTGGTCAACGGCTGGCCGACCGGGGTCGCGGTGGCCCCGGCCCAGCACCACGGAGGCCCGTACCCGGCGGCCACCTCGCACTCCACCTCGGTGGGCGGTACCGCGATCGAGCGCTGGCTGCGGCCGGTGGCCTACCAGTCGGTGCCGGACGCGCTCCTTCCGGCGGAACTGCGCGAGGCCAACCCGCTGGGGCTGCCGCGCCAGGTCACCGGGGGCTGAGCGGGCGCGCCACCCGCGACGACGCCCCGGGTGTCCCGGTTCGTCCTGGTGTCCCGGCAGGCCGCCCGTCTGCCGGGACACCTAGGACAACCTGGGCAGTCGGGGCAACCGGGGCAGCGGAAATCCCGTTGCCCGCACGCCCCCGCCGCGGCAGGCTGCGCCGCATGCCGAGACCGCACGGATTCACGTACGAGCACCACCGGGACGAGCAGCACCGGGACGACGCCGTCGTCATCACCCACCTCGGCCGCACCGCGGCCACCCTCCGCGGAGGCCGGGCCGAGAAGTTCCTCGCCGAGGTGGAGTCCGGCGACGCGCAGCTCGTGATGGCCCGCTGGACCGGCTCGTACAAGTTCGGCAACGAGCGCGTCGCGCGCAGCCACCCTCGCAATCAGCGAAATCAGCGAAATCGGCACTGAAATATCCCGAATATCCCCCGAGGGTAAGGGAACGGCAAAGCACCTCCGGTCGTTCTCCGGGCATGACCGCTATGACCCCTGGATCCAACCTGCCGCTCAATGCCGTCCGCGTGACGGTCGACGTGGCTGCGCCGGTGCGGCTCGACGTATCGGCCCTGCTCCTCACGGCGGACGGCAAGGTGCGCTCCGACGCCGACTTCATCTTCTTCAACCAGCCCACCGGGCCCGGAGTCACCTACCGGTCCGGCGGCGGTTCGACGCCGGACTCGATCACCGTGGACACCGGCGCGGTGCCCCCGGGCATCGAGCGGATCGTGGTCACGGCCAGCCCCGACGCCGCCGGGCAGAGCTTCCAGGGCATCGAGCCCACCGCCACCGTGCGCAACGCCGACGGCGGCGGCGCGGTGATCGCCGCCTTCACCCCGCCGCAGCTGGGCACCGAGACCGCGCTCGTCGTCGTCGAGATCTACCAGCGCGGCGGCGTGTGGAAGGTACGCGCGGTCGGCCAGGGGTACGCGAACGGCCTCGCCGGCATCGCCACCGACTTCGGCGTCTCCGTGGAGGAGGAGCCCGCGCCGGCCCAGGCCGTGGCCCCGCCCGCACCCCCGGCCCCCGCCGCGCCGCCCGCGCCGCCGGTCACCTACCCGGCCTCCCCCTGGCTCGGCGGCGCCACCACGCCCGCGGCTCCCGCCCCGGCCGCACCCGCCGCGCCTGCCGCACCCCCTGCCGCCGCCCCCGGCACCGGAAAGATCAACCTCGACAAGGGCCGGGTCAGCCTCCAGAAGAACCAGACCGTCTCCCTGGTCAAGGGCGGCCGTCCGCTGCTCTCCCAGGTCAAGATGGGCCTGGGCTGGGAGCCCGCCTTCCGCGGCCGGGACATCGACCTCGACGCCTCCGTCATCGCGTACGGCCCCCAGCGCAACCACATCGACAGCTGCTATTTCGGCAAGCTGTCCATCCTGGGCGGCGCCATCAAGCACTCCGGCGACAACCTCACCGGTGAGGGCGCGGGCGACGACGAGGTCATCGTCGTGGACCTCGGCCGGATCCCCGCCGACGCCACCGGCCTGGTCTTCACGGTCAACTCCTTCTCCGGCCAGAAGTTCACCGAAGTGGCCAAGGCCTACTGCCGTCTGATCGACGCGGCGAGCGGCGAGGAGCTGGTGCGCTTCGACCTCACCGGCGCCGAGCCCCAGACCGGCGTGATGATGGCGAAGCTGATCAAGCAGTTCTCCGGCGAGTGGGAGATGACGGCCATCGGTGACTTTGTGAAGTCGCGCACAGTGCGCGGCATGGTCAAGCCCGCCGCGCAGGCCCTCTGAGCAGGTGGGCGGGCACATGTGGCCGAGACCGCGGATTACGGGTGATGGATGCCACGCGTAATCCGTGAGTGGCTGTCAGTGCCCGCCCGTAGCCTTGGAGGCATGCACAAGACCTTCACACCTGCGGGTCCCGCCCGCCCGTCCGCCGCCGAGGCGAACGAGGCGATACGGCACCTTGTGGAGACCCGTGTCGACGAAGAGTGGCCCTCGGAGGCGTACGAGTTCCTGCTCGCCGAGTGGGCAGAGGCCTCCCGCGCAGAGGTTTCCCCGGCCCAGTGAGGTGCGGGCGCCGGAGCGGCGCCCGCGCCCGCACCGACGTGGGCGCAGCCGTCAGTGCCCGCGCCGCCACGGCCCGGTGATGGCCAGCATGATGCCCGGGTCCTGAATGTTGGCGTACAGCGTGCGCCCGTCCGGGGAGAAGCAGACCCCGGTGAACTCGGAGTACTCCGGCTCCTCGGCCGACCCGATGTTCAGCTCGTTGCGCGCCAGCGGGTAGGTACGGCCCGATGCGGTCGCACCGAACAGGTGCTGCAGTCCCGAGCCGTCCTCCGCGATGATCAGGCCGCCGTAAGGGGACACGGTGATGTTGTCGGGGCCGTCGTAGCCGCCGTCGGCCGACGGGTCCGCGTTGACCCCGATGAGGACCGTGAGCCGGATCGTGCGCCGCTTGGGGTCGTAGAACCAGACCTGACCGTCGTGGGCCGCGCCCGGGCTCTCCTCACGGGCGTAGGAGGAGACGAAGTACGCGCCGCCGTCGGCCCACCACATGCCCTCCAGCTTGCGCCCGCGCGTCACCACCCCGTCCGCGAACTGCTTGCGCACCGGCACGGTCCGGGCGTCACGGTCGGTCACGTCCACCCAGTCGACCCCGTAGACGGTGCCGATCTTCGTGGCGCGCGAGAGGTCGTCGACGAACCGGCCGGAGCTGTCGATGCACTTGGCGGCCTGGAGCACACCGGCGTCGGCCGCGAGCGTACGGAGCCTGCCGCGCCCGTGGCGGAAGCCGCGGGGCGGGGTCCAGCGGTAGAGCAGCCCGTTGGGGCCGGAGGCGTCCTCGGTCAGGTACGCGTGACCCTGGCGCGGGTCGATGACCACGGCCTCGTGGTCGTAGCGCCCGAAGGCCTTGACCGGCCGCGGGTCGCGGTTGGCACGGCGGTCGTGCGGGTCGACCTCGAAGACGTAGCCGTGGTCCTTGGTCATGCCGTTCTTGCCGGCGAGGTCCGAATTCTCCTCGCAGGTCAGCCAGGTGTCCCAGGGGGTGGCGCCGCCCGCGCAGTTGGTCGACGTACCGGCGATGCCCACCCATTCGGCGACCTCGCCGCCGCGCCGGACCTCGACGACCGTGCAACCGCCGGCCGCGGCGGGGTCGTAGACCAGGCCCTCGGCGAGCGGGACGGGGTGGGCCCAGCCCTCGCGCTTGCCCTTGAGCTCGTGGTTGTTGACGAGGAGGGTGACTCCGCGGTGGCCCTCGAAGGCGGCGGTCCCGTCGTGGTTGGACGGGGTGGTCTCACCGGAGTCCAGCGTGGTGACCCCGCTGTGCGTGATCACGCGGTACGTGAACCCGGCGGGGAGGGCGAGCAACCCGGCCGGGTCGGGGACGAGCGGGCCGTAGCCGGGCTCGCAGGGCCGCCCGTGCCCGTCGCGGTCCGTGCTGTCCTCGGCGGCGAGCGCCCCGGGGGCGGTGGCGAGGGCGCCGACCGTCCCGGTGAGCGCGACTCCCGCTCCGGCGATGACGGTGCGAGCGGTGAAGTCTCTACGGCTGAGCGGCATCGGGGCTCCAGGGGTGGGGAGGTGGTGCGCCTGTCGTGCGGTCGTCGGCGCACACGCTCTCGCCCGCACGTGAACGGCGGCTGAACTACCCACCAAGAGGAACCGACCCCTTGCCGTGCCCCGGAATGGCCAACTCCGGCCCCAGGAACGGCGCATTGTCGCCACCCGACCCGGGCACCCGGCTCGGGGCCCGGCCGAGCCCCGGTCAAGGTCCCGGCCGAGGGCCCCGGTCAAGGGCCCGGGGTCAGTCGGTCCTGCCGATGGTGTGGCGGGCCGCGAGGCGGAAGTCCTTGACCGCCCGGTAGAGGATTCGCTGCCGTTCTGCGGCGAGGGCGGTGTCCTCGGCCTTGCGGGTGGTGTCCCCGGCGCGGGCGTTCCGGGACATCCGCCGCATGACGTGCGAGAGATCGCTGGAAGCGTGGGTGACCCGTTCGGCGGCTTCCGCGATCGGGGCCGGTCCTTCGAGGATGACGATTTCCGCGGCGCGATGGACCTCCCGGGCCAGGGTGACGAAGCGGTCCGTCTTCTCCTCGACGTCCGGCAGGTCGGGTATGTCCGCACGCAACGCGTCCAGTACGGCGTCCATGGCGACGTCGCGGTCGTGGAGAGCGCCGAGGTAGCCGGCGTAGGCGTCGCGGCGGAGCTGGCGGCTCCACTGGGCGTGCTGGGACCGTGCCTGCGCACGGCCGTTCACGATCGCGGCCCCGAGGGTGGTGGCGGAGCCGACGGCGGCGCCCAGCAGTGCGGCAAGTCCTGAGTCCATGGCTTTCATTCTGTCCGCCGGGGATGCCGGGGATGGTGGGACGGACATACCCGGAAGGTGTCCCGCCGGTCAGGCCGGCCGGCGGGAGCGCGCCTTGAACGCGGCCTTGCGGGCCTCCTTGGCGGCCTTCCGGTCCGGGTGCATCCGGCCCATCGCCTCCAGGACGTACGCCGTCGCCGGGTGCTCCACCCGCCACACCTGCTCGAAGAAGCCCGCGTGATGAGCGGTCAGGGTCTCCATCAGGAGCGGCAGCTCCTCCGTCTCCCCGTCGGCGGCGAGCTGCGCCGCGATCGTGTCGACCGTCAGCCAGAAGACCATCTCCGGGTCCGGGGCCGGTACGTCACCCACCCCGCGCTCCGCCAGCCAGACGCGGGCGAGCCCGCCGAGCTCCGGGTCGTCCAGCACCGAGCGGACCGCGGGCTCGGCCTCCGGTCCGGCCGGTGCCAGGGCCTGCTGGCACCGGAGCCGGCGCAGCGGGCCGCCCTCGTCGTCGCCGCGGGCGGCGGCCAGCAGTTCGGCGGCCGCGACGGCCGGGTCGCGGCCGGCGAGCCACTGCTCGATCTCGGCCTGGGCGGCGTTCTCGGAGTAGAGGGAGACCGCGTCGAGCAGTGCGTCAGCGCCCTTCTCGGCCAGTTCGCCGACGGCGGGGGCATCGACCCCGGCCTCCAGCATCCGGGCCCGGATCCCGTACAGGCCGAGCGGAGTCAGGCGGACCATCCCGTAGCGGGAGACGTCCTCGTCGTCCACGTCGCCCGCACCGTCCCCGTGACCCCCGCCCGCGCCGGTCTCCGAGTCCAGCGGGCCGTCGGCCTCCGCCATCAGCTCCTCGTCGACGGGCCGGAACTCCACCAGCCCGATCGGCTCCAGCTGCCGGAACTGGTCGTCGAGGCGCATCATCGCGTCCGAGACCTGCTCCAGGACCGCATCGGTCGGCTCGCCCATGTCGTCGGGCACGACCATCGACGCGGCGAGCACCGGCAGCGGAACCGGCCCGTCCGCGGCCCCGCCCTCGGTGACGGTGAGCAGGTAGAGGTTGGCGAGGACCTGGTCGAGGAAGTCCGCCTCGCGCCCCGGGTTCCAGTCCAGCCGGTCGAAGTCGATCTCGCCGCCCGCGTCCAGCGCGTCGACGAGGTGGTCCAGGTCGGGCACGGCGGCGTCGGCGAGCACCGTGTCCAGCGCCGCCAGCCAGAGGTCGAGCACGTCGCCGGGCGCACCGCTCGTCACGAGCGCGAGGTCCTCACCGGGCGCGGCCGTGCCGAAGCGCTCCTCGTCGCTCTCCCCGCCGTCGTCCTCCGGCTCCGTCACGTCGACCAGGCCGGTGTCCACGGCCACGCGCCAGGCCTGGCTCGCGTGTCCGGCGGCGTCGGCGTCGACGGCGTCGAGGCCGAGCAGCGCGGCGGCCTCGGGCAGCTGGGCGTCGGCGAGCTCACCGCCGACGCCGACGCGGGTGTCGGGTCCGGCCCAGCGGGCGAGCCGTACGGCGCGCGCGAACAGCGGGGCGCCGAGGGCGTCGCGGGCCAGTTCCGCATCGGAGTGCAGCCGTACCGGCGGCAGCGTGGGGTGCGACTCTGCGGACATGGGGCGGTTCTCCTCGCGGACGCGGTGGGACGGGGGTGTGGCGTAGGTGACACGGGCCGTGCGCCGGCCGGACCGTCATATGCGCCCGGTTTTCGCTGACATGGCCGACATGACGGGCAGTGCGGGCATGGCAGATGTGGCGCAGATGACAGGCGTGGCCTTCGTACGGCGCTCCAGCGTAGACGCATTTCGGGCGTGTCCGGCGGGGCATCGCCTTTGGTTCATCCCACAGTCAGCTGTCGTATTCCCTGGAGGGCTTGACAACTTTGCTGACCACACAGGAAATTGACGCGCGTAGATGTATAGGGAGCGGCAAGTCTCCCGCAGATCTCGCTGCCGCACCCCCCACCTTTCCCCTCTCCCACACCGGAGTTCCTGCCCATGCGCTCCTCGCATCCCCGTTCCGCCGCCGTCGCGGCCCTCGTCGCCACCGCACTGGCCACCGGCCTGCTCGCGGGCTCCGCCGACGCGGCCGAAGGCGCCGTGTCCGCCGATCCGATACGCATCCACGACATCCAGGGCACCACCCGGATATCCCCGCTCAACGGCAAGCAGGTCACCGACGTCGAGGGCATCGTGACGGGCGTGCGTACGTACGGCTCGCGCGGCTTCTGGATCCAGGACCCGGACGCCGACGACAACGACGCCACCAGCGAGGGCGTCTTCGTCTTCACCAACGCGGTCCCGACCGTCGCGGCGGGCGACGCGGTCAAGGTCTCCGGCACGGTCGGCGAGTACATCCCCGGCGGTCTGACCTCCGGCAACCAGTCGGTGACCCAGATCTCCAAGCCGACGGTGACCGTGGTCTCCTCCGGCAACGCGGTGCCCGCGGCCACCGCGATCAACGAGTACACGGTCCCCGCCGAGTACACCCCGGCCGGTGACCCGGCCGCCGGCGGCAGCGTCAACGGCCTGACCCTGGAGCCCTCGCGCTTCGCACTCGACTACTACGAGTCGCTGGAGGGCATGAACGTCAAGATCGGCACCTCCCGCGTGGTCGGCGCCACCGACCCGTACTCGGAGCTGTGGGTCACGGTGAAGGGCTGGGAGAACACGGCCAAGCGCGGCGGCACCATCTACGGCTCCTACGAGTCCCAGAACACCGGCCGCCTGCAGGTCCAGCAGCTCGCGCCGGTCGCGCAGCAGCCGTTCCCGGTGGCCAACGTCGGCGACAAGCTGACCGGCACCACGGAAGGCCCGCTGGACTTCAACCAGTTCGGCGGCTACACGCTGGTGGCCCGCACCCTCGGCACCGTCAAGGCGGGCACCCTCGCCCCCGAGAAGACCAAGCCGCAGGCCGAGCAGGAGCTCGCGGTGGCGACGTACAACGTCGAGAACCTCGACCCGACCGACCCGCAGGAGAAGTTCGACGCGCTGGCGAAGGCCGTCGTCGAGAACCTGGCCTCCCCCGACGTCCTCGCACTGGAGGAGATCCAGGACGACAACGGCGCCAAGAACGACGGCACCGTCTCGGCCGAGCAGACCCTCGCGAAGTTCACCGCGGCGATCACGGCGGCGGGCGGCCCGGCCTACCAGTGGCGGACCGTCAACCCCGAGGACAAGAAGGACGGCGGCGAGCCCGGCGGCAACATCCGCCAGGTGTTCCTCTTCAACCCGGCGCGGGTCTCCTTCACCGAGCGCGCCCCGGGTGACGCGGTGACCGCGACCGGCGTGACCAAGGTGAACGGCAAGGCCGCCCTGACCCACTCCCCCGGCCGCGTCGACCCCGCCAACCCGGCGTGGGCGGACAGCCGCAAGCCGCTGGCGGGCGAGTTCGTCTTCCGTGGCAAGACGGTCTTCGTGATCGCCAACCACTTCGGTTCCAAGGGCGGCGACGAGGGCCTGACCTCGCACCACCAGCCGCCGGTCCGCTCCTCGGAGGCCAAGCGACTGCAGCAGGCGCAGGCCGTGAACGGCTTCGTGAAGCAGATCCTGGCGGAGGACAAGAACGCCAACGTCCTGGTCCTCGGTGACATCAACGACTTCGAGTTCTCGGCGACGACGGACGCGCTGGCGGACGGCGGGGCGCTGTACCCGGCGATCAAGTCGCTGCCGAAGGCGGAGCGGTACTCCTACGTCTACCAGGGCAACGCGCAGGTGCTGGACCAGATCCTGACCAGTCCGGCGATCAAGAAGTACACGTACGACAGCGTGCACATCAACGCGGAGTTCGCGGCGCAGAACAGCGACCACGACCCGCAGGTGCTGCGCTTCCGCCCGTAACCCCCCGGGTCCGGAAGCTGCAGGGGGTCCGGCTGCCGTCCCGGCCGGGCCCCCTGCCACAATCCGGCCATGATCCTCCGTGAGGCCACCCGCCAGGACCTGCCCGCCGTACTCGCCCTGCTCGGCGACGAGGACACGGTCCTCGACCCGACCACGATCACGGTCGGCGAGGCGCACGAGCGGGCCTTCGCCGCGATCGGGGCGGACCCGCGCAACGAGATGCTGGTCCTCACGGACGGCACGGACGGTACGGGCACGGTCGTCCTCGGCTGCCTCCAGCTGACGTACATCCCGGGCCTGGCCCGGAACGGGCAGGAGCGGGCGCTGGTGGAAGCGGTACGGGTCCGCGCGGACCGGCGGGGCGCCGGACTCGGCGCCGAACTGATGCGGCTCGCCGCCGAGCGGGCCCGCGAGCGCGGCTGCGGCCTGATCCAGCTGACCAGCGGCAAGCGACGGACGGCCGCGCACCGTTTCTACGAGCGGCTGGGCTTCGCGCGCAGCCACGAGGGCTTCAAGCTGCGCCTGGAGCCGTAACGGGGCTTTCCCGGACAAGGTGGGGACATTCGACCCCGGCATGACGCTCGACACATCCCTGCCGATTCGACCGGTTGTGGTGGTTGAGTATCTCCACGCCCGATCTTGTACCGGCTCGTACCGACCGCACTTCCGGAGGATCCTCGTGTTCCCCTCCATCTCCCTCGCTCAGGAAATCGGCCTCGCCGTCCTGCTCGTGGCCGCGCTCGTGTGGGTCGCCGGCTTCGGTCACATGCTGTGGGACAACCGCTTCCACCAGCCGGAGCCCGCCGCCGAAGGCCTGCCGAGGATCCCGGCGCAGCGCGGCCCGGCCGCGCACCCGATGGAGTCGGTGGAACTGACCGAGGCGGAGAAGCAGGCCTTCGCGGGCCTGATCCGCACGATCCCCCTGAGCTGACCGGCCGGCTTCCACCGCACACACGAGAGCGCCCTCCCGGCTTCGGAAGGGCGCTCAGTCGCAGGTCGACACGGGTCGACGCGTACGGGCGTCAGTTGTGGCTGTGCAGGACCTCGTTCAGGCCGCCCCAGGCCGCCTTGTACGGGCGGGCCTCGACGGCGCCGGTGACCGAGTTGCGGCGGAAGAGGATGTTGCTGGCGCCGGAGAGCTCCAGGGCCTTGACGATCTGGCCGTCCGGGAGGGTCACGCGGGTGCCCGCGGTCACGTAGAGGCCGGCCTCGACCACGCACTCGTCGCCCAGTGCGATGCCCACGCCCGCCTCGGCGCCGATCAGGGTGCGCTCGCCGATCGAGATGATCTGCTTGCCGCCGCCCGAGAGGGTGCCCATGGTGGAGGCGCCGCCGCCGATGTCGGAGCCGTCGCCGACCACGACGCCCGCGGAGATGCGGCCCTCGACCATGGAGGTGCCGAGGGTGCCGGCGTTGAAGTTGACGAAGCCCTCGTGCATGACGGTGGTGCCCTCGGCGAGGTGCGCGCCGAGGCGGACGCGGTCCGCGTCGGCGATGCGCACGCCCTTGGGGGCGACGTAGTCCGTCATCCGCGGGAACTTGTCGATCGAGGTGACCTGGAGGTGCAGGCCCTCGGCGCGCGCGTTGAGGCGGACGGTCTCGACCTGGTCGACGGCGACCGGACCCAGCGAGGTCCAGGCGACGTTGGTCAGCAGTCCGAAGAGGCCGTCGAGGTTCTGGCCGTGCGGCTTGACCAGGCGGTGGCTCAGCAGGTGCAGGCGCAGGTACGCGTCGTGCGCGTCCAGCGGCTTGTCCTCCAGGGACGAGATGACCGTGCGGACGGCTACGACCTCGACGCCGCGGACCGCGTCCGCGCGGATCGCCTTGGCCGCGGCGGCGCCGAGCAGTTCCACGGCCTGGTCGGCGGTGAGGCGCTCGGTGCCGGCCGGGCCGGGCTCGGCAACCAGCTCGGGGGCGGGGAACCAGGTGTCGAGGACGGTGCCGTCGGCGGTGATGGTGGCAAGTCCGGCGGCGACGGCGCCGGTGGTACGCGTAGCAGTCATATCCGAAACCTAACCGGCGACGGCCTTTGGTTGCGAACCGGTCTCATGTGCCGGTCGCACGGGTCGCGCCGCGTGCCGGGCCGCGTGCCGGGCCCGCCGCGCGTGCGCCCCCAGGAGCATCGCCCCCGCCCCCGCCGCCAGCAGCGCGCACAACGGCCACAGCAGCCCGGGCGCGGCGGAATACAGGGCTCCGCCCAGGGGCGGGCCGAGGACGACCCCGCTGACCGAGACCCCCGCGTACAGGCTCTGGAACCGCCCGATGGCGTGCTCGGGCGCCTGGTCGGCCACGTAGGCGGTGGCGGTGGTCTTGTAGAGGATCTCGCCCAGGCTCAGCAGGATCATCATCGCCACGGCGCTCGCGATCCCGGCACCGAGCAGCAGCGCCGCGTACCCGGCGCCGACCAGCACCAGCCCCGTGCCGATGACCGGCAGGGCCGGCCGCTCGCGCAGGGCGACGGCGGCGGGCAGCTCCAGCAGCAGGATCACCCCTCCGTTGACGGCGATGACGAGCCCGAAGGCGCGCGCGTCCAGGCCGTGGTCGGCGAGGAAGACGGGAAAGGTGGAGTACTGCTGGCGGTAGACGACGTCGGTCACCAGGATCGCTCCGAGCAGGACCAGCACGGCGGGGCGGGCCCGCAGTTCGCGCCAGAGGCCTTGCTCGCCGCGGCCCGGACCCCCGTCCCGGGCCGCGGCGGGTGTGCGGGGAGCGCCGCGGGCCGGTACGACCCGGGCGGTCCAGAGGGCGAAGAAGAGCGTGCCGATGGCGTCGCCGACGAAGAGCCAGTCGTAGGAGAGGCCGGTCGCGATCAGCGCGCCCAGCGGCGGCCCCAGGGTGAATCCGCCGTTGGACACGCAGCGCACGAGGGCGAAGGCCTGGCGTCGGGCGCCCTCCGGGACGGTGACCGCGACCAGAGCGGAGTTGGCTGCCCGGATCACGCCGGAGGCGTACTCGGCCACGGGCAGGGCCGCGTAGAGCAGCGGGGTGGGGAGCAGCGGGAGCGCCGCCAGGACGAGGCCGCCGAGGGTGGCGGCGGTGAGGAGCACCCGGCGGTGGCCGAAGCGGTCGCCGTACCAGCCGCCGGTGAAGTTGCCGGCGACCAGGCCGATGCCGCCGATTCCGGTGACGAGGCCCGCCTGGGCGGCGCCGAGGCCGCGCGGACCGGTCAGGTAGAGGAAGACGAAGACGAAGGTGAAGCTGACGACGGCGTTGACGAAGACCCCCGCAGCCAGCAGCCACACGACCCTCGGTATGTCCTTGAACCCCTGCAGCACCCCCGCGCCCCCCTGATCCGTGAGTTAGTTCCCTTTGGGAACGGACTATGTCAGCATGACAGCCTTGGGTCAACGGACAAAGGAGTTCCCATGGCCCAGCGCACACACCTCGGCGACGCGGACTGCGCCATCGCCCAGGCCCTCGACGTGGTGGGCGACTGGTGGACGCTGCTGATCGTGCGCGACGCCGCGCGCGGCCTGCACCGCTTCGACGAGCTCCAGCGCGAGCTGGGGATGTCCCGCAAGGTGCTGGCGGAGCGGCTGAAGCTGCTCGTCGAGGCCGGGGTGCTGTCGCGCGAGCCGTACCAGGAGCGCCCGGTGCGGCACGAGTACCGGCTGACCCCGCGCGGACGGGGGCTGCTGCCCGTCCTGGTGGCCCTCCAGGACTGGGGAGACACCTGGGTCCTGGGAGAGGGAGAGATGACGGCGACGACCGACGAGGCCTCGCGCGAGGCGGAGCGGGTGCACGCGCTGCGCGGCACGCGGGTGCCGCAGCTGCTGCTGCCGGACCGTTTCGGCGGGCTGAGCGACCCGGTGGCGGCGGACACCCCGTTCACGGTCCTGTACTGCTTTCCCGGCGCGTACGCGCGCGCCGATTCCTACCCGCCCGGCTGGGCCGGGATCCCGGGCGCCAAGGGCTGCACGTTCGAGTCGTGCACGTACCGCGACCAGCTCGCGGAGTTCACCGCGGCCGGCGCCACCGTGCACGGGGTGTCGGCCCAGCGTCCGGACGAGCAGCGGGAGTTCGCGGAGCAGGAGCGCCTGCGGTTCCCCCTCCTGTCGGACGCGGACCTGGCGCTGACGGCTGCGCTGCGCCTGCCGACGTTCCGCACGGCGGGCACCAGCCGGATCAAGCGGCTGACGCTGGTCATCGACCGCGACCGCACGGTCCGCGAGGTGATCTACCCGATCCAGGACATCGAGGCGAGCGTGCAGAGCGCTCTCGCGGCCGTCCGCACGGCCGCCACGGGCGGTACTGCGCAAGCCACGGGCGGTATCGCGGGAGCCGCGGGCGGTATCGCGGGAGCCGCCGCGGGCCCCGGCGCGGATCCCCTCCGGCCCCCCGCCGCTCAGTCCTGACGCAGGATCCGCCGCAGCACCTCGCGGGCGTACGACTCGTCGTACGCGGAGCCCGTCAGCAGCACCTGCAGGCCGATCCCGTCCATGACCGCCACCAGCGCCCGCGCGGTCACCGGATCGGTCCGCGGGGTCAGCGCCTGCGCCACCGCCTCGCACCACGCGGCCGCCACCGGCCGCAGCGCCGGGCGGCGCAGGGCCGCGAGGTAGAGCTCGTACTCCAGCTCCACCCCGCCCCGGTCCGCCGCCAGGAACTCCCCGAGCAGGCGGGCCAGGGCCCCGGCGAGGTCCGCGTCCGGGTCGGCCAGCGCGGCCGAGCCCGCCACCGCCTGCGCGAAGCCCTCGTTGGCCTGCTGCAGGGCGGCGACCAGCAGATCGTCCAGCGTCTTGAAGTGGTACGTCGTCGACCCGAGCGGCACGTCGGCCTCCGCGGCCGCGCTGCGGTGGCTCAGCCCCGCGATGCCCTTGTCGCCCACCACCCGGATCGCCGCGTCGATGATCCGCTGGCGGCGGTCCGGGTCGTAGCGCCGCACACCGGGGGCCATCAGTGGGCCCCTCCGAGGTTCAGCAGGACCACCCCGGCGATCACCAGCACGATCCCGGCGATCTTCGCGGCGGTGGCCGCCTCCCCCAGGAACACCATGCCGATGGCGGCGATCGCGGCAGTGCCGACGCCCGCCCATACGGCGTACGCCGTGCCCACCGACATCGACTTCAGCGTCTGCGCGAGCAGGGTGAAGGCGATGGCGTAGCCCAGCAGGGTGCCCAGCGACGGCCACAGTTTCGTGAAGCCGTCGCTGTACTTCATGGCGGTCGTTCCGGCGACCTCGGCGGCGATGGCCGCGGCAAGCATGACGTAGGGCATGCGTACAACTGTACACATCCATGCGTACGGACGTACACATCGCCGGCGGCAACCAGCCCAGCGTGAAGCAGGCCGCCCGGGCCTTCTTCCACTCGGCGTGCGTCAGGTCCTTGGCCTCCGTGCCGTGCCCGTACAGGTCCGCGGACCCGCCGTCGGTGAACAGCTGCACCCGGGCACCCGGCACCGACAGCTCCGGCACCTCCACGATGGCCTCCCAGCCGCCGGGGTCGGTGGTCGCCAGGTCCAGCCGCTTGACCGGCGCGTGGCCGGGGACGCCGTCCCACTGGTAGAGGGCGTACGGGTCGGAGTTGTCGTCCGCGGCCCAGGAGCCGGCCAGGCCGACCAGCCGTGCGGCAGCGCCGGCGGTCCCGGCGGTCCCGGCGGCGAAACGAACGGGCACGGAAGGTCCTCTCGTCTACGGCCGCAGCGTCGTGACGGCCGTCGAGAAGATTCGGCCGCGGTGGACGACTCCGCACACCACCCGTCCACCCGGAGAACAGCGTTCCGGAAAACCCGAGGGCCCCCGGCACGAGTGTGTCGGGGGCCCTCGGTCATGCGGTGGTCGAGCGGCGATCAGACGTTGAAGCCGAGCGCGCGGAGCTGCTCGCGGCCGTCGTCCGTGATCTTGTCCGGGCCCCACGGCGGCATCCAGACCCAGTTGATGCGAAGTTCGTTGACGATGCCGTCCGTCGCCGACTTCGCCTGGTCCTCGATGACGTCCGTCAGCGGGCAGGCCGCCGAGGTCAGCGTCATGTCGAGGGTGGCGATGTTCGCGTCGTCGACGTGGATGCCGTAGATCAGGCCCAGGTTGACGACGTCGATCCCCAGCTCGGGGTCGACCACGTCGTAGAGGGCCTCGCGGACCTCCTCCTCGGTGGCCGGCTTGATCGACGCCTCGGGCGTCGCGTTCTCGGTCATGCCGTCTTCCTCTCCGCGTCGCCCAGAGCCTGGGCCGTCGCGTCCTTCCACGCCATCCAGCTCAGCAGAGCACACTTCACACGAGCCGGGTACTTGGAGACGCCGACGAACGCGACCGCGTCCTCCAGCACCTCCTCCATGGCCTCGTCGGGCTCGATCTTGCCCTTGGACTGCATCATCTCCAGGAAGACAGCCTGGATCTTCTGCGCCTCGGACAGTTCCTTGCCCACGAGCAGCTCGTTCAGTACGGACGCGCTGGCCTGGCTGATGGAGCAGCCCTGGCCCTCGTACGAGACATCGGTCAGCGTCTCGCCGTCGTACTTCACGCGCAGCGTGATCTCGTCACCGCACGTCGGGTTGACGTGGTGCACCTCGGCGTCGCCGTCGCGCAGGCCACGCCCGTGCGGGTGCTTGTAGTGGTCCAGGATCAGTTCCTGGTACATCGAATCCAGCTTCACTGCGTCCTCGTCGCCTCGTCCGTCAGCCGAAGAAGTTCCGTACGTGCTCCAGCCCGTCGATCAGCGCGTCGACCTCGGCCGGAGAGGAGTACAGGTAGAAAGACGCTCGCGTCGTCGCAGGAATTCCGTAGCGCAGGCAGACGGGGCGCGCGCAGTGGTGTCCCACGCGGACCGCGATGCCCTGCTCGTCCAGTACCTGACCGACGTCGTGCGGGTGGATGTCACCCAGGACGAAGGAGATCGCGGCGCCGCGGTCCTCGGCCGTGGTGGGGCCGATGATCCGCAGGTCGGGCACCTCCGCGAGGCGCTTGATCGCGTACTCGGTGATCGCGTGCTCGTGCGCGGCGATCTTGTCCATGCCGATCGCGCTCAGGTAGTCCACGGCCGCGCCGAGGCCGACGGCCTGGGCGATCGGGGGCGTACCCGCCTCGAACTTGTGGGGCGCCGGGGCGTAGGTCGAGGCGTGCATCGACACGGTCTCGATCATCTCGCCGCCGCCGAGGAACGGAGGCAGGTCCTCCAGGAGCTCCTGGCGGCCCCACAGGACGCCGATGCCGGTCGGGCCGCACATCTTGTGGCCGGTGAAGGCCACGAAGTCGGCGCCGAGGGCCTGCACGTCCAGCGGCATGTGCGGGGCGGCCTGGGAGGCGTCGATCAGCACGAGGGCGCCGACGTCCTGGGCGCGCCGGACGATCGCCTCGACCGGGTTGACCGTGCCCATGATGTTGGAGACCAGCGTGAAGGAGACGATCTTCGTCTTCTCCGTGATGACCTCTTCGATGTTGGACAGGTCGAGCCGGCCGTCGTCGGTGAGGCCGAACCACTTCAGCTTCGCGCCGGTGCGCTGCGAGAGCAGCTGCCACGGCACGATGTTGGAGTGGTGCTCCATCTCCGTGATGGCGATCTCGGTCTCACGGTCGACCCGGTAGGGCTCGTCCGCCCAGCCGAGCATGTTCGCGACCAGGTTGAGCGACTCCGAGGCGTTCTTGGTGAAGATCACCTCGTCGCGGCTCGGCGCGTTGATGAAGGCGGCGACCTTGTCGCGAGCGCCCTCGTACAGCGCCGTGGCCTCCTCGGCGAGCACGTGCACGCCACGGTGGACGTTGGCGTTGTGCTGCTCGTAGTACTCGTTCAGCGCGTCGAGCACCTGGCGCGGCTTCTGCGAAGTCGCCGCGTTGTCCAGATAAACGATCTTCTTCCCGTCGTGGACCACACGATCCAGCAGGGGGAAGTCCTTGCGGATCGCCTCGATGTCGAGGAGGCCAGGCAGCTGTGTCACGCGGTCGCGCCACCCTTCACGTACTTGTCGTAACCCTCGGCCTCCAGCTGGTCGGCGAGCTCGGCGCCACCGGACTCGGCGATACGGCCGTTCGCGAACACGTGCACGAAGTCGGGCTTGATGTAGCGCAGGATGCGCGTGTAGTGCGTGATCAGCAGGGTGCCGACCTCGCCCGTCTCGCGGACACGGTTGACGCCCTCGGAGACGATGCGCAGCGCGTCGACGTCCAGGCCGGAGTCGGTCTCGTCGAGGATCGCGATCTTCGGCTTCAGGAGCTCCAGCTGCAGGATCTCGTGGCGCTTCTTCTCACCGCCGGAGAAGCCCTCGTTGACGTTGCGCTCGGCGAAGGCCGGGTCCATGTGGAGCTGCTCCATCGCGGACTTGACCTCCTTCACCCAGGTACGCAGCTTCGGCGCCTCGCCGCGGATGGCGGTGGCCGACGTACGCAGGAAGTTGGAGACCGAGACACCGGGGACCTCGACCGGGTACTGCATGGCGAGGAAGACGCCGGCGCGGGCGCGCTCGTCGACGGACATCTCCAGGACGTCCTCGCCGTCGAGGGTCACGGTGCCACCGGTGATGGTGTACTTCGGGTGACCGGCGAGCGAGTAGGCCAGGGTGGACTTGCCGGAGCCGTTCGGACCCATGATGGCGTGCGTCTCACCCTGCTTGACGGTGAGGTCGACGCCCTTGAGGATCTCGCGGGCGCCGTTCTCGGCCTCGACGGAGACGTGCAGGTCGTGGATTTCAAGCGTTGCCATGGATACCTCAGGACTCCTGGGTGAGGGAGACGAGCACGTCGTCCCCTTCGATCTTTACGGGGTATACGGGTACGGGGCGCGTCGCGGGCAGACCCGAGGGCTTGCCGGTGCGCAGGTCGAAGGCCGACCCGTGCAGCCAGCACTCGATCATGCAGTCTTCGACCTCGCCCTCCGAGAGCGAGACGTTCGCGTGCGAGCAGATGTCGTTGATCGCGAACACCTCCCCCTCGGTGGAGATGATGGACACCGGCGTGCCGTCGAGTTCCACCCGCTTCGGGGTGTTCTCCTCCAGCTCGCTGAGCGCACAGGCCTTGACGTAATTCATCAGACGGAACCCTGGAGCTCGGTCTCGATCTTGGTGAGCAGGCGCTCCTCGATGTCGTCGACACCGATCTGCTGGACGAGCTCCGCGAAGAAGCCGCGGACGACCAGGCGGCGAGCCTCGTCGGCCGGGATACCACGGGCCTGCAGGTAGAAGAGCTGCTCGTCGTCGAAGCGGCCGGTCGCGGAGGCGTGGCCGGCGCCGACGATCTCGCCGGTCTCGATCTCCAGGTTCGGCACCGAGTCGACCCGCGCGCCGTCCGTGAGGACGAGGTTGCGGTTCATCTCGTAGGTGTCGGTGCCCTCGGCGGTCTTCTCGATGAGCACGTCACCGATCCAGACCGCGTGGGCGTCCTGGCCCTGCAGCGCGCCCTTGTAGACCACGTTCGACTTGCAGTGCGGGGCGCTGTGGTCGACCAGGAGGCGGTGCTCCTGGTGCTGGCCGGCGTCCGTGAAGTACAGGCCGAAGAGCTCGGCCTCGCCGCCGGGGCCGGCGTAGGTCACGCGCGGGTGGAGGCGTACGAGGTCTCCGCCGAAGGTGACGACGATCGACTTGAAGGTGGCGTCGCGGCCGATCAGTGCGTTGTGCTGGGACACGTGGACGGCGGTGTCGTCCCAGTCCTGCACGGAGACGACGGTGAGCTTGGCGCCGTCGCCGACGAGGAAGTCGACGTTGGCGGCGCGCACGCCGTCACCGGTGTGGTCGATGACGACGACGGCCTCGGCGAAGGCCTCGACGTCGAAGACGGTGTGCCCGAAGGTGGTGCCGCCCTCGCCGTGCAGCGTCACGCGCACCGGCTCGGTGAGCACCGTCTCCTTGGGCACGGTGACGACCGTGGCCTTGGCGAAGGCCGAGTACGCCTGCGCGGCGATCCGGTCCACCGGGGTGCCGGCCTTGCCGATGCGCGCGTCGCCGCGCTCCACCGACTCGACCGTGACGCCCTCGGGCGCGTCGATCTGGGCCTTCATGGTGCCGTTGGCGACCGCGGTGCCGTCGTGCAGGCCCTTGAGGCGGGCGAGCGGGGTGAACCGCCACTCCTCCTCGCGGCCGTTCGGAACCGGGAAGTCCGCCACGTCGAAGGACGGGGGCGCACTCATCCGGGTGGCAACGGTGGACTCGGCGGCCACCGCGATCGCGCCGGCGGTGGTCGAACCCGCCGGAATGTTCTGAGCCTCAGCCATGGCTGTCGTCTTGCTCACTCTCTTTAAAGAACACTGCCTACGTCAAAGGATGTGCGGCGGGGATGCCGCGTGGCCGGGGTCAGCCGACCGATCCCTCCATCTGCAGTTCGATCAGCCGGTTCAGCTCGAGGGCGTACTCCATGGGCAGCTCGCGCGCGATGGGCTCGACGAAGCCGCGCACGATCATGGCCATCGCCTCGAACTCCGTCAGACCGCGGCTCATCAGGTAGAAGAGCTGGTCGTCGGAGACCTTGGAGACGGTGGCCTCGTGGCCCATGGAGACGTCGTCCTCGCGCACGTCCACGTAGGGGTACGTGTCCGAACGGGAGATGGTGTCGACCAGGAGCGCGTCGCACAGCACGTTGGACTTCGAGCCGTGGGCGCCCTCGCCGATCTCGACCAGGCCTCGGTAGGAGGTCCGGCCGCCGCCTCGCGCCACCGACTTGGAGACGATGTTCGAGGAGGTGTTCGGCGCCATGTGGACCATCTTGGAGCCGGCGTCCTGGTGCTGGCCCTCGCCCGCGAAGGCGATGGACAGGGTCTCGCCCTTGGCGTGCTCGCCCATCAGGTAGACGGCCGGGTACTTCATGGTGACCTTGGAACCGATGTTGCCGTCGACCCACTCCATGGTCGCGCCCTCGTACGCCACGGCGCGCTTAGTGACCAGGTTGTAGACGTTGTTCGACCAGTTCTGGATCGTCGTGTAGCGGCAGCGGCCGCCCTTCTTGACGATGATCTCGACCACGGCGCTGTGCAGCGAGTCCGAGGAGTAGATCGGGGCGGTGCAGCCCTCGACGTAGTGGACGTAGGCGTCCTCGTCGACGATGATCAGCGTCCGCTCGAACTGGCCCATGTTCTCCGTGTTGATACGGAAGTAGGCCTGGAGCGGGATGTCGACCTTCACGCCCTTGGGGACGTAGATGAAGGAGCCGCCGGACCACACCGCGCTGTTCAGCGACGCGAACTTGTTGTCGCCGACCGGGATGACCGTGCCGAAGTACTCCTGGAAGAGCTCCGGGTGCTCCTTGAGCGCGGTGTCCGTGTCGAGGAAGATGACGCCCTGCTCCTCCAGGTCCTCACGGATCTGGTGGTAGACGACCTCGGACTCGTACTGGGCCGCGACACCGGCGACGAGGCGCTGCTTCTCCGCCTCCGGGATGCCGAGCTTGTCGTACGTGTTCTTGATGTCCTCGGGCAGGTCCTCCCACGAAGCGGCCTGCTTCTCGGTGGAACGCACGAAGTACTTGATGTTGTCGAAGTCGATGCCGCTGAGGTCCGAGCCCCAGTTCGGCATGGGCTTCTTGTCGAACAGCTTCAGGCCCTTGAGGCGGAGGTTGAGCATCCACTCCGGCTCGGACTTCTTCGCCGAGATGTCGCGGACGACCTCTTCGGACAGACCCCGCTTGGCAGCGGCACCGGCCGCGTCGGAGTCGGCCCAGCCGTATTCGTAGGTGCCCAGGCCATCGAGCTCAGGGTGAGCGATCTCCGTGGTCATGCGGGGTTCCTCCCGGCCGTACTTGCAGATACTGATGTGTCGGTCTGTGTGGTGCTCGCGCTACGCGGAATGAACGTCGTGCACACCCCGTCGCCGTGGGCGATCGTGGCGAGGCGCTGCACATGGGTCCCGAGCAGGCGGGAGAAGACCTCGGTCTCCGCCTCGCAGAGCTGCGGGAACTGCTCGGCGACGTGTGCGACCGGGCAGTGGTGCTGGCAGAGCTGTTCACCGCTGTGCGGACCGGGAGCGCTCTTCGCCGTAGCAGCGTACCCGTCCACGGTCAACGCCCTGGCAAGGGCCTCCGCCCGTTCCTGCGGGGCGGCGGCCTCGACGGCCACCTTGTAGGCCTGCGCCTGCGCCTCCATCCGCGACCTGGCGAAGGCGGCCACGGCCACCTCGCCCTGTTCGCCGCCGCCGACCGACTGCGCGATCCAGCGCAGGGCGTCCGCGGCGAGCGTGTCGTAGGACTGGTCGAAGGCGTCGCGGCCGCAGTCGGTGAGCGCGAAGACCTTGGCGGGCCGGCCCCGGGTCCGCGCACCGTACACACGCTGCTCACGGGGTTCGACCACGTCGTCGTTGACGAGCGTGTCGAGGTGGCGGCGGACGGCGGCCTGGGTGAGGCCGAGGCGCTGGGCGAGGTCGGCGACGGTGGACGGACCGTGGTCCAGGATCGAGCGCGCCACCCGGTTGCGGGTTGACCGCTCCCCGGTGCCGAGCTCCCCGTGAGGGGTGTCGATCTGCCGTTCGCCGTATTTCACAACGCCATTGTTGCGTAATTAACCGAGCGGCGACAAGCCGTGATGGACGCCACCCCTGGTGGCCTCCATCACTAAGGGTTACCTAATTTATCGACGGAGAGTTATTCGGAGGGGAGTAGTCCGCTATCTTTCCGGCCCCCTCCGCCGGCCCCGAGGACGGCTCCCACCAGCACACCTCCACCCGAGAGGTTCTCCCGGCGCCGTAAACACCGGGTTCCGGAAAAGATCACGGAAACATGCCGATCCGCGCAGGGCCAACCGACTGAAAAAGCCGTATTCACTTCGCGGTGTTCGAATCTCACGGCGACTGCCACGGCGACTCCCGCTGCGCGTGGCCGGCCCGACCCCGGGACCTGGGCCCCCTCCCCGCGCTCCGTAGACTCACCCCTCATGAGCAACGACCCCGCCGTGGACATCCGCGGACTGGTGAAGCGGTACGGCGCCAAGACCGCGGTGGACGGCCTGGACCTCACCGTCCGGAGCGGCTCCGTCACCGCGGTCCTCGGTCCCAACGGCGCGGGCAAGACAACCATGGTGGAGACCTGCGAGGGGTACCACCGGCCCGACGCCGGCACCGTCCGCGTCCTCGGCCTCGACCCGGTCGCGCAGGCCGGGGCCCTGCGCCCGCGGATCGGCGTGATGCTGCAGTCCGGAGGCGTCTACTCCGGAGCCCGCGCCGTCGAGATGCTGCGCCACATGGCCAAGCTGTACGCCGCCCCGCTCGAGGTCGACACCCTGGTGGAACGCCTCGGACTCGGCGGCTGCGGCCGCACCCCCTACCGCAGGCTCTCCGGCGGCCAGCAGCAGCGCCTCGCCCTCGCCATGGCCGTGGTGGGCCGCCCCGAACTGGTCTTCCTCGACGAGCCCACCGCCGGCCTGGACCCGCACGCCCGCCGCGCGACCTGGGACCTCGTACGGGAGCTGCGCACCGACGGCGTCACCGTCGTCCTCACCACCCACCACATGGACGAGGCCGAGCAGCTCGCGGACGAGGTCGCCATCGTGGACGCGGGCCGGGTCATCGTCCACGGCAGCCCCGAGCAGCTGTGCCGGGGCGGCGCCGAGAACACCCTGCGGTTCACCGGCCGCCCCTCCCTCGACCTCGCCTCGCTGCTCAAGGCGCTGCCCGACGGCACCCAGGCCGCCGAGCTCACCCCGGGCGTCTACCGGGTCACCGGGGACGTCCATCCGCAGCTGCTGGCCACCGTCGCCTCCTGGTGCGCGCAGCACGGCGTGATGCCGGACAGCCTCACGGTGGAGCGGCACACCCTCGAAGACGTCTTCCTCGAGCTCACAGGCAAGGAGCTGCGCGCATGAGCGCCGGTACGTTCACCCCCCGCCCGGGGGCCGCTCCCGTGTCCCGCATGATCCTCGCGCAGACGGCCCTCGAAACCCGGATGCTGCTGCGCAACGGGGAACAGCTGCTGCTGACCGTGATCATCCCGGCGTTGCTGCTGACCCTCTTCTCGGCGGTGGACATCGTGACCGTGCCCGTCGATGAGGGGGGCAGCGGGAAGTCCGTCGACTTCCTCGCGCCGGGGATCCTGGCGCTCGCCGTGATGTCCACCGCCTTCACCGGCCAGGCCATCGCCACCGGTTTCGACCGCCGCTACGGGGTCCTCAAGCGGCTCGGGGCCTCCCCCCTGCCCCGCTGGGCGCTGATGGCCGCCAAGACCCTGTCGGTGCTGGTCACCGAGGTGCTGCAGATCGCCCTGCTGACGGTGATCGCCCTCGCGCTGGGCTGGTCCCCGCAGGGCGACCCGCTGTCGGTCGCCGCGCTGATCCTGCTGGGCACCGCCGCCTTCTCCGGGCTCGGGCTGCTGATGGCGGGCACCCTCAAGGCCGAGATGACCCTGGCCGCCGCCAATCTGGTCTTCCTGCTGCTGCTGGTCGGCGGCGGGGTGATCGTGCCGCTGGAGAAGTTCCCGGAGACGGTGCAGACCGTACTGGGGCTGCTGCCGATCTCCGCCCTGTCCGACGGGCTGCGCGAGGTGCTCCAGCACGGGGCGACGCTGCCGTGGGGCGACGCGGCCGTACTGGCGGGCTGGGCCGTACTCGGTCTGGGCGCCGCCGCGCGGCTCTTCCGCTGGGAATGAAACCCCTCCCCCCGCGGCGGCGCAGCCGCGAGGATGGGCCCCTCACACATGAAGCCGGGGGGCGGACATGGTGCAGCGGGAAGCCGTTCTACGGCTGGACGAGCAATGGGCACGGGTGCGCTCGGGGGAGGAGCACACGGAGCCCGGGGAGCGCGAGCGGCTCCTCGACGAGCTGATCGGGGCGCTGCGCCCCTTCGACGACGACCCGCGGTGCACCGCCCTGCTCGGGCTGCGCCTCGCCGACCGGGCCACCCTGCGGTTCGCCGCGGGGGACCGCGCGGGCGCCCTCGCCACGATCGAGGAGGGGCTGCGCAGCTCCGAGCGTGCGGCCGGGCACTCCCCCGAGTTCGCCCGCTGGTACGCCCGCGGGCTGATCAACCACGGGGTCTGGCTGGCCTGGCCGCTGAGCGACGGGGCCCGGCTGCCGAGGCACCCGCTGGGTCCGGCGGCCGGCGCGGGGCCGAGCGCCATGGAGCGGGCGGCCGGTGAGCGCGCCCGCGATCTGACCCGGACCGCGGTGGAGGTGTGGGCGGGCCTGGACCAGCAGGATCCGGTCAACCGGCGGGGCCTGGCCCAGGCCAAGGTGTTCCTCGGGGACCGCCTCGCCGAGCTGGGGTCCGCCGAGGAGGCCGTGGCCTGGGCCGTGGCCGCCGAGTCCGACTTCCGGCAGCTGCTGCTCGCGGACCCGGCCGCCGAGGAGTCCGGGGACGCCGAGGAGGCCCTCGACCACATCGGCCGCCAGCTGGAACTGCGCCTGCGCTTCCTGGCCTTCGACTCCCTGGCCAGTCTGCGCACGCAGGGTCTGCTGCCCGAACGGCTGCTGCCCCAAGCCGTGGTGGCCGCCCGTATCCAGGGGGTGCCGGAGGCGGGGATCGCGGCCGGGCTGGGGCTCGGCGTCGAGCAGGTGCGCACGATGCTGGAGGTCACGCCCTGGCTCGCCGTGTGGCGCTTCGAGGTGCGGGGAAGTGACGGACTGTGGAACGTACTGGAACATCCCTGGCACAGCGCCACAGAAGTAAGGAATCGGACGGCCAAGGACGTAGCGGACGATTTGCTACGCGGCTTCGTCAGCTCCGCGGACTACCCGGGCGAGGGTGGCCATTGGCGCGTCCACCTGTGGTGGCACGAGGAGGGCGACCTCGCGGGGGCCCGGTTCCGGCTGCTCGCCGGCCCGGACGCCCCCATGACCGACCCCTCGTGAAACTTTGCACAAGGGGTCGCCTACGATATGGGGCGTGTTGAACCCCCTCGCCCACATCGCTCGCCGCTGGACCCCGTCACCCCGGGCCGTCCAGCGGGCCGCACTCGCCGCGCTCGTCATGAGCGTGGTCATCGTCGTCACCGGCGGCGCGGTACGGCTCACCGGATCAGGCCTCGGCTGCGACACGTGGCCCAAGTGCACCGACGACAGCCTGATCGTGACGCAGGAGCAGGGCTTCCACGGCGTCATCGAGTTCGGCAACCGCATGCTGACCTACGTGCTCAGCGCGGCCGTCGGCTGGGGGATCATCGCCGCCCGCTCGGCCAAGCCCTGGCGGCACTCCCTGACGCAGCTCGGCTGGGTCCAGTTCGTGATCGTGATGGCGAACGCGGTGCTCGGCGGCATCACCGTCCTCACCGGGCTCAACCCCTACAGCGTCGCCGGGCACTTCCTGCTCGCCACCGCCCTGATCGCCGTGACGACGGTCACCTGGCAGCGCACCCGCGAGGGCGACGGCGCCCCCCGGCCCCGCGTGCCCGGCCCGGTGCGCAAGCTGTCGTGGGCACTGCTCGCGACCACCCTCGTTCTGATCGCGGCGGGCACCGTCGTGACCGGCTCCGGTCCGCACGCCGGTGACAGCAGCGAGATCAGGCGCATGCCCTTCGACTGGGACACCACCGCCCACCTGCACGCCGTCGCCGCCTGGCTGGTGTGCGCGCTCGCCGTCGCGATGTGGCTGGTGCTGCGCGTCGTGGACGCCCCCGCCGACACCCGGGCGCGCGCCCGGGACCTGCTGATCGTGCTGCTCGCCCAGGGCGCCATCGGCTACGTGCAGTACGCCACCCAGGTCCCCGAGGCCCTGGTCGCCGCCCACATGTTCGGCTCCTGCCTGGTCTGGATCGCCGCGCTCCGGATCGCCCTGAGCCTGCGCGAGCGGCCGGCCGAGCAGGCCGAGGCCCCCTCCCAGGGCGACCCGCAGCTCTCCGCCGTCTAGGGCGGATCCAGGCGGTAGAGGCGGCGGGCGTTGCCCGCCGCGACCATCGCCGCCACCCGTTCCGCGTCCCGCCAGGACCAGGCACCCTCGGCGACCCAGCCGCCCAGCACCCGGCCGAGCGCCTCGCGGAACACCAGGGCGCCCACCGCGTGCAGTTCGGGCAGCCGACGGCCGCCGCTGGAGAACAGCACCTTCCCGAACGGCGCGAGTTCCAGCAGCTCCGCCAGGACCGCCGCGGCCCGCGCCCCGGTCTGCCCGAGGGCCGCGCCCGTGTCCGCGTAGACGTGCGGGAAGGCCGCCGCCAGTTGCGCGGCGCGGCGCTGGTCCGGATAGCCGCCGAGCAGCACGAGCCGCGTGCCCAGGCCCGCGGTGGCCCGTACGAACCCGGTCAGCGGCGCGGAGTCGACCGCGCCCGTGTGCAGCTGGAGCGGCAGCCCCGACGCCACCGCGCTCCACAGCAGGTGCGCCAGGAGTACGGGGTCCCGGACGGCTCCGCCCCTCGGCCGCCGGGCCAGCCACCGCCCGGCCGCCCCGCGCACCGCGCCGGGACCGGGCGGATCGGGCTCGAAGGCCGGGGCGTCCGTGCAGGTGAAGGCCGTGGCACAGGTGAAGGCCGCGGCCCCGGCGGCGGCGTGGTGGACGGCCTCGGCGAGATTGGAGAGGAAGGCGCCCACCGTTCCGGAGGTGTCGGCGACCTGCTCGGCCAGCAACTCCAGCCGGACCGTCTCGAAGACCTCGGCGTCCCCGGCGAGCGCCAGCTCCTTGGGCCCGGTGAGGTCCCCGGCCGGCCCGGTGTCGACCAGGTAGGCGGCGACCCCGGATCCCCTCAGCAGCCGCCGCGCGGTCTCGGCCGCGCCCAGCTCGCGCCGCCGCGCCAGATAGCGGGCGGGGGTGGCGTGCGGCTCCAGCCCCAGCAACGGCGGGCACCAGCGGCGCACCGCGAAGCCGGTCTGCGTGTCGAAGAAGGTGGTGCCCGCGGCGGGCGGGCCCGCCGAGCGCGTCAGCTGGGCCTCGAAGGTGCCCAGGCCCAGCTCCGTACGGAGTACTCCGTGGCAGTACTGGTCCACCAGGTGCGGCGTTTCGATCATCCGGGCATCCCGTTGCGGACGTGAGGAAGGGGCTTCCACACGTCCTAACGGGTGAGCGGGGTGTGAGGTGTTGCTCGGGCTGTTGACCGAGACGGCACTCCCGGGTCCCCCGGACGCCGTACCGGGCTCAGGCCGCCGGGTTCCGGCGTCCGCCGAGCTGGATGCCGGCCATCCGCGTCCACTCGTACGGGCCCGTGCGCACGCGCGCGGCGAACTCCCCGTCGAACTCGTCGTGCAGGGTCAGCCCGGCCTTCTCCGCGGCCAGCTGCGCCACCGCGAAGGTGGGGGCGACCAGGTCGCCCCAGCCGCCGTCCGTGCCCACGAGCACGATCCGGGTGCCGGCCTGGCCGATGTGGGCGAGCTGGCCCTCGGCGCCGCCGTGCTGCTTGGCGAACGCGCCGATCTGCCGGGCCAGCTTGGCGGCCCTGCGGTCCTGCTTCTTGTCCGCGGCGCCTGCGGTGTCCGCGGCGGCGGTGTCTTCGGTGTCTCCCATGGAAGGCATGCTACCGGCGAGTAATCAGCGGAGGAAGGGATCCACGGCCACCGCCACGAACAGCAGCGACACGTAGGTGATCGACCAGTGGAACAGCCGCATCTCCTTGAGCTTCACACCCGTGATGCCCGCCTTGGCCCGTGCGTGCAGCGTGTGCGCCTCCCACAGCCACCAGCCGCCCGAGACCAGCGCGACCGCGGTGTAGAACCAGCCGGTGTAGCCCAGCGGGGTCAGCAGCAGGGAGACCGCCACCATCACCCAGCTGTAGAGGACGATCTGGCGTGCCACGGCCTGGTTGCCCGCGACGACCGGGAGCATCGGCACGCCGGCCCGCGCGTAGTCGTCCTTGACCTTCATCGACAGCGGCCAGTAGTGCGGCGGCGTCCAGAAGAAGATGACGAGGAAGAGGATGACCGCGGCCCAGGAGACCTCGTTCGTGACGGCCGACCAGCCGATGAGCACCGGCATGCAGCCCGCGATGCCGCCCCAGACGATGTTCTGCGCGGTGCGCCGCTTCAGCAGCATCGTGTAGACCACGACGTAGAAGAGGAGCGCACCGAGCGACAGCGCCGCCGACAGCCAGTTGACCAGCAGGCCGAAGAAGAGGGTGGAGACGACCGCAAGGGTGAGGCCGAAGGCCAGGCACTCCCGCGGGCTGACCATGCCGGTCACCAGCGGGCGCTGCGAGGTCCGGTCCATCAGCGCGTCGATGTCGCGGTCGATGTACATGTTCAGCGCGTTGGCGCCGCCCGCGGACAAGTAGCCGCCGAGGCAGGTCACGAGGACCAGCCGCAACGACGGAACACCCTGCTCGGCAAGGAACATCACCGGCACTGTGGTGATCAGCAGAAGTTCGATGATCCGCGGCTTGGTCAATGCCACGAAAGCCATGACGCGGGTCCCGAGCGGCCGGTGACCGGGGCTCGTCCCGAGCACCCCCGCTGGACGGGATTCGACGGCCGTCACGCACACCCCTGAGAGAGAATCCAGCAAGCTCCGACTCGGACCGCCCACAACATGAAGGCCCGGTTAAGGCTTGCGCGTACCACGCCACTGTAGACGTTGCACTTACGTCGCCCTGCGCCGGGGTCGCTTCGTGTTGGGCCGATCGGACCGTGCATACATACGGGGCGCGGGCCTCGCCGGGCGCCGGTGGGCGGGTGAACAAGGGCCGGCGGCGCGGTGACGGACTGCCTGCACTCGAATAGCTGCACGCCGTTGCAGGGGTAGGCTCGGAATCGCGCCGGTGCACCGTTCGTCACCGGGATTCATACATGTGGAGAGGAGCCCTGACCCACGGTGAGCACCAAGCCGACCACCACAGAGCTCGAGTGGACCGAACTGGACCAGCGGGCCGTCGACACCGCCCGCATCCTGGCCGCTGACGCGGTCCAGAAGGTCGGAAACGGCCACCCCGGTACGGCGATGAGCCTGGCCCCCGCCGCGTACACCCTCTTCCAGAAGGTGATGCGGCACGACCCGGCGGACCCCGAGTGGGTGGGCCGCGACCGCTTCGTGCTCTCCGCGGGGCACTCGTCCCTGACGCTCTACACCCAGCTGTACCTCGGCGGGTTCGGGCTGGAGCTGGAGGACCTCGAGGCGTTCCGCACCTGGGGCTCCAAGACCCCCGGCCACCCGGAGTACGGCCACACGGCCGGCGTCGAGACCACCACCGGCCCCCTCGGCCAGGGCATCGCCAACGCGGTGGGCATGGCCATGGCCTCCCGCTACGAGCGCGGCCTGTTCGACCCCGAGGCCCCGCAGGGCGCCTCGCCGTTCGACCACATGATCTACGCGATCGCGGGCGACGGCTGCCTCCAGGAGGGCATCTCCCACGAGGCGTCCGCGCTGGCCGGCCACCAGAAGCTCGGCAACCTCGTCCTGCTCTGGGACGACAACCACATCTCCATCGAGGGCGACACGGAGACGGCCGTCTCCGAGGACACCCTGAAGCGCTACGAGGCGTACGGCTGGCACGTCCAGCGCGTCGCGCAGCAGGAGAACGGCGACCTCGACCCGAAGGCGCTGTTCAAGGCCCTCCAGGCCGCCAAGGCCGAGACCGGCCGCCCGTCCTTCATCGCGGCCCGCTCGATCATCGCCTGGCCCGCCCCGGACGCCCAGGGCACCGAGGCCGCGCACGGCTCGGCGCTCGGCGACGACGAGGTCGCGGCCACCAAGCGTGTCCTCGGCTTCGACCCGGAGAAGACCTTCGAGGTCTCCGACGAGGTCATCGCGCACACCCGCAAGGCCCTGGACCGCGGCCGCGACGCCCGCGCCGCGTGGGAGAAGGACTTCTCCGCCTGGCGCACCGCCAATCCGGAGCGCGCCGCCGAGTTCGACCGCATCAACGCCAACGAGCTGCCCGCGGGCTGGGAGGACAAGCTCCCCTCCTTCGAGCCCGGCAAGGGCCTCGCCACCCGCGCCGCCTCCGGCAAGGTGCTCCAGGCGCTCGGCGCGGTCATCCCGGAGCTGTGGGGCGGCTCGGCCGACCTCGCCGGCTCCAACAACACCACCATCGACAAGGACTCCTCGTTCCTGCCGGTGGGCAACCCCCTGCCGGAGGCCGACCCGTACGGCCGCACCATCCACTTCGGCATCCGCGAGCACGCCATGGCCGCGGCCATGAACGGCATCGCCCTGCACGGCCACACCCGCATCTACGGCGGCACCTTCCTGGTGTTCTCCGACTACATGCGCAACGCCGTCCGCCTGTCCGCGCTGATGCACGTGCCGGTCACCTACGTGTGGACGCACGACTCCATCGGTCTCGGCGAGGACGGCCCCACCCACCAGCCGGTCGAGCACCTCGCCTCGCTGCGCGCGATCCCGGGCCTGAACGTCGTCCGCCCGGCCGACGCCAACGAGACCGCCGTCGCCTGGCGCGAGATCCTGCGCCGCCACACCAAGGTCTTCGGCAAGGGTGCCCCGCACGGCCTCGCGCTGACCCGCCAGGGCGTGCCGACGTACGAGCGCAACGAGGCCGCCGCCAAGGGCGGGTACGTCCTGTTCGAGGCCGAGGGCGGCCCGGCGCAGGTCCTCCTCATCGGCACCGGCTCCGAGGTGCACCTGGCCGTCGAGGCCCGCGAGCAGCTCCAGGCCCAGGGCGTCCCCACCCGGGTCGTCTCGATGCCGTCCGTCGAGTGGTTCGAGGAGCAGGACCAGGAGTACAAGGAGAGCGTCCTGCCGCCGTCGGTGAAGGCCCGCGTCGCGGTCGAGGCGGGCATCGGCCTGACCTGGCACCGCTACGTCGGCGACGCCGGCCGGATCGTGTCGCTGGAGCACTTCGGTGCCTCGGCCGACGCGAAGGTGCTCTTCCGCGAGTTCGGCTTCACCGCCGAGAACGTGGCGGCCGCAGCGAAGGAATCCCTCGAAGCCGCCGCGCGCTGACGCCGGTACCGACCAAGTAGGAGATGTAATCCCATGACAGACGCACTCAAGCGCCTCTCCGACGAAGGCGTCGCGATCTGGCTGGACGACCTGTCCCGCAAGCGCATCACGTCCGGCAACCTGGCCGAGCTCATCGACCAGTCGCACGTGGTCGGTGTCACCACCAACCCGGCGATCTTCCAGAAGGCCATCAGCGGCGGCGAGGGCTACGAGCAGCAGCTCACCGACCTCGCGACCCGCAGGGTCACCGTGGAAGAGGCCCTGCGCATGATCACGACGGCGGACGTCCGAGACGCCGCCGACATCCTGCGCCCGGTCTACGACCGCACCGACGGCCAGGACGGCCGCGTGTCGATCGAGGTCGACCCGCGCCTGGCGCACAGCACCCCGGCGACCGTCGCCGAGGCCAAGCAGCTCGCGTGGCTGGTGGACCGCCCGAACACGCTCATCAAGATCCCGGCGACCAAGGCCGGTCTGCCGGCGATCACCGAGGTCATCGGCAAGGGCATCAGCGTCAACGTCACGCTGATCTTCTCGCTGCAGCGCTACCGCGAGGTCATGGACGCGTACCTGGCGGGTCTGGAGAAGGCCAAGGCCGCCGGCCTGGACCTCTCCCTGATCCACTCGGTCGCCTCCTTCTTCGTGTCCCGCGTGGACTCGGAGATCGACAAGCGTCTGGACGCCGTCGGCACCGACGAGGCGAAGGCCCTCAAGGGCAAGGCGGCGCTCGCCAACGCCCGTCTGGCCTACGAGGCCTACGAAGAGGTCTTCTCCTCGGACCGCTGGACCGCCCTGGAGCGCGTCGGAGCCAACAAGCAGCGTCCGCTGTGGGCCTCGACCGGCGTCAAGGACCCGGCGTACAAGGACACCCTGTACGTGGACGACCTGGTCGCCCCGAACACGGTGAACACCATGCCGGAGGCCACTCTGGAGGCCACCGCGGACCACGGGCAGATCACGGGCGACACCGTGCGCGGCACCTACGAGCAGGCGCGCGCCGAGCTCGACGCGGTCGCGAAGCTCGGCATCTCGTACGACGATGTGGTGCAGCTGCTCGAGGACGAGGGCGTCGAGAAGTTCGAGGCGTCCTGGAACGACCTGCTGAAGTCGACCGAGGCGGAGCTTGAGCGCCTCGCCCCCACGGAGGCCTGAACACCTTGTCTGTAAACGGAGCGAACCCGCTTCGTGACGCACAGGACCGGCGGCTCCCGCGTATCGCGGGGCCGTCCGGCCTGGTCATTTTCGGCGTTACGGGTGACCTGTCGCGCAAGAAGCTGATGCCTGCCGTCTACGACCTGGCCAACCGCGGCCTGCTCCCGCCGGGCTTCTCGCTGATCGGGTTCGCCCGCCGCGAGTGGCAGGACGAGGACTTCGCACAGGAGGTCCACGACGCGGTCAAGGAGCACTCCCGGACGCCTTTCCGCGAGGAAGTGTGGCAGCAGCTCGTGCAGGGCTGCCGTTTCGTCTCGGGCGACTTCGACGACGACGCCGCCTTCGAGACCCTGAAGGCGACCATAGAGGAGCTGGACAAGGCACAGGGCACGGGCGGCAACTTCGCCTTCTACCTGTCCGTCCCGCCCAAGTTCTTCCCCAAGGTGGTCCAGCAGCTCAAGGACCACGGGCTGGCGCAGAAGGAGGGCTCCTGGCGGCGTGCCGTCATCGAGAAGCCCTTCGGACACGACCTGAAGAGCGCCGAGGAACTCAACAAGGTCGTCCACGAGGTCTTCCCGCGTGACGAGGTCTTCCGGATCGACCACTACCTCGGCAAGGAGACCGTCCAGAACATCCTGGCGCTCCGTTTCGCCAACACGATGTTCGAGCCGATCTGGAACCGGTCGTACGTCGACCACGTACAGATCACCATGGCCGAGGACATCGGCATCGGCGGCCGGGCCGGGTACTACGACGGCATCGGTGCGGCCCGTGACGTCATCCAGAACCACCTGCTGCAGCTGCTCGCGCTGACCGCGATGGAGGAGCCCGGCTCCTTCCACCCCAAGGCGCTGGTGGCCGAGAAGCTCAAGGTGCTGACGGCGGTGCAGCTGCCGGAGGACCTGGGCAAGCACACGGTGCGCGGCCAGTACGCGGCCGCGTGGCAGGGCGGCGAGAAGGTCGTCGGGTACCTCGAAGAGGACGGCATCGACCCCAAGTCGAAGACCGACACCTACGCGGCCATCCGGCTGGAGATCAACAACCGCCGCTGGGCGGGCGTCCCGTTCTACCTGCGGACCGGCAAGCGCCTGGGCCGCCGGGTGACCGAGATCGCGGTCGTCTTCAAGCGGGCCCCGTACCTGCCGTTCGAGTCGGGCGCGACCGAGGAGCTGGGGCAGAACGCCCTGGTCATCCGGGTCCAGCCGGACGAGGGCGTGACGGTCCGCTTCGGCTCCAAGGTTCCGGGCACCTCCATGGAGGTCCGGGACGTCACGATGGACTTCGCCTACGGCGAGTCCTTCACGGAGTCGAGCCCCGAGGCGTACGAGCGGCTCATCCTCGACGTGCTCCTCGGCGACGCGAACCTCTTCCCGCGTCACCAGGAAGTCGAACTGTCCTGGAACATCCTCGACCCGATCGAGGAGTACTGGGACAAGCACGGCAAGCCCGCGCAGTACCCGGCGGGCACCTGGGGGCCGGTCGAGGCGGACGAGATGCTCGCACGAGACGGACGGAGCTGGCGCCGGCCATGAAGATCGACCTCACGGAGACCAACTCCAGCAAGATCAATGCCGCGATGGTGCAGGCACGCCGGGACATCGGCACGCCGGCCATCGGCATGGTCCTCACGCTGGTGATCGTGACCGACGAGGAGAACGCGTACGACGCGCTCAAGTCGGCGAACGACGCGTCCCACGAACACCCCTCGCGGATCGTCGTCGTCATCAAGCGGGTCAGCCGCTCGCCGCGCAGCCGCCGCGACGCCCGGCTCGACGCGGAAGTCCGCGTCGGGGCGGACGCCGGCAGTGGTGAAACGGTTGTGCTCCGCCTTCACGGCGAACTGGTCGACCACGCCCAGTCGGTGGTTCTCCCGCTGCTCCTGCCGGACGCCCCCGTGGTCGTCTGGTGGCCGGACGGTGCCCCCGCGGACCTGGCGGGCGATCCGCTGGGTGCGCTGGGACAGCGCCGGATCACGGACACGTACTCCTGCGAGGACCCGATCAGGGCGCTCAGCGGACGGGCGGCCGCGTACGCCCCAGGGGACACGGACCTGTCGTGGACCCGGATCACCCCGTGGCGCTCCATGCTGGCGGCGGCACTGGACCAGCAGGCCCTGTCGGTCGTCTCGGCGACCGTCGAGGGCGAGGACGAGAACCCGAGCTGTGAGCTGCTGGCCATGTGGCTGGCGGACCGGCTCCAGGTCCCCGTCAAGCGCACGCTGTCGTCGGGCCCGGGCCTGACGGCCGTCCGGCTGTCCACCAAGGACGGCGACATCGTCCTGGACCGGGCGGACGGCGCGCTGGCCACCCTGTGCATGCCGGGACAGCCCGACCGTGCGGTGGCGCTCAAGCGCCGCGACACGGCCGAGCTTCTGGCGGAGGAGCTGCGCAGGCTGGATCCGGACAACACGTACGAGGCCTCGCTGAAGTTCGGCGTGGCGAGGCTGGAGGCCTCCACGGAGCCTGCGGCGGCGCAGACCCCGGCGCAGGCGGCTCCGGCCGAGGCGGCACCGGCCCCGAAACCCGCGGCCAAGCCGGCCGCCAAGCCGGCGAAGAAGGCCCCGGCCAAGTAGCGGCTCCTGCGGGACCGTACTGGGGCTCCGCCCCAGACCCCGCGCCCCAAAACGCCGGGCGAGGCTGGATTCCCAGCCCGTCCGGCGTTTGAGGACCGGGTCCGCGCAGCGGCACCCGCACCCCAGACCTACCGACAAGGCGGCAGCACATGGGTATGACGACTCCCCAGGTCGTCGTCCACCGGGACAAGGAACTGATGGCCCAGGCCACCGCGGCCCGGCTCATCACGAAGGTCGTGGACGCGCAGGCGGCCCGCGGCACCGCGTCCGTCGTCCTCACCGGCGGACGCAACGGCAACGGCCTGCTCGCGGCGCTGGCCGCCGCCCCGGCGCGGGACGCGATCGACTGGGCCCGGCTGGACCTGTGGTGGGGCGACGAGCGGTACGTCCCCGCCGAGGACCCCGAGCGCAACCACACCCAGGCCCGCGAGGCCCTCCTGGACGCGGTCCCGGTGGACCCCGCCCGTGTGCACGTGATGCCCGCCTCGGACGGCCCGTACGGGGCCGACGTGGACGCCGCGGCGGCCTCCTACGCGGCCGAGCTGGCGAAGGCGGCCGGCCCCGAGGACCACGGCCCGGTCCCCCGCTTCGACGTGCTGATGCTGGGCGTGGGCCCGGACACGCACGTGGCCTCGCTCTTCCCGGAGCACCCGGCGGCCCGCGAGACCGAGCGCACGGTGGTCGGCGTGCACGGCGCCCCCAAGCCGCCGCCCACCCGGATCTCACTCACGCTCCCGGCGATCCGGGCGGCCCGTGAGGTCTGGCTGCTGGCCGCGGGCGAGGACAAGGCCGGCGCGGTCTCCCTGGCCCTCGGCGGCGCGGGCGGGGTCCAGGCCCCGGCCGCGGAGGCGTACGGCCGCTCGCGCACCCTGTGGCTCCTGGACCGGGCGGCCGCGGCCAAGCTCCCGACCGGCATGTACCCCCCGGCCTCCTCCTGACGACGGCCGACGCAGAAGGGCCCGCCCCCCCGATCCCGGGAGGCGGGCCCTTCTCGCACCTGGGTCAGCTACGGCCGCGCAGCGTGCGGTACGTGGCCACGAGGGCCTTCGTCGAGGCGTCCAGCCCCGGCACGTCCGCGCCCTCGCTCAGCGCGGGCTCGATGCGCTTGGCGAGCACCTTGCCGAGCTCGACGCCCCACTGGTCGAAGGAGTCGATGTTCCAGACCGCGCCCTGGACGAACACCTTGTGCTCGTAGAGCGCGACGAGCTGGCCCAGCACCGCCGGGGAGAGCTCGCCGGCCAGGATGGTGGTGGTCGGGTGGTTCCCGTGGAAGGTCTTGTGCGGGACCAGCGACTCCGGGGCGCCCTCGGCGCGCACCTCGTCCGCCGTCTTGCCGAAGGCCAGCGCCTGGGTCTGCGCGAAGAAGTTCGCCATCAGCAGGTCGTGCTGGGCCGCCGGGGCCGCCTCCAGTTCCGCGACCGGCCGGGCGAAGCCGATGAAGTCCGCGGGGATCACCCGGGTGCCCTGGTGGATGAGCTGGTAGTAGGCGTGCTGCCCGTTGGTGCCGGGCGTGCCCCAGACCACCGGGCCCGTCTGCCAGTCCACCGGATTGCCGTCGCGGTCCACGGACTTGCCGTTGGACTCCATGTCGAGCTGCTGCAAGTACGCCGTGAAGCGCGAGAGGTAGTGGCTGTAGGGGAGCACCGCGTGCGACTGGGCGTCGAAGAAGGCGATGTACCAGATCCCCAACAGGCCCATCAGCAGCGGGACGTTCTCGTGCGCGGGCGCCGTACGGAAGTGCTCGTCCATGGTGTGGAAGCCGCCGAGCAGCTCCCGGAAGGCGGCCGGGCCGATCGCGATCATCAGCGAGAGGCCGATGGCCGAGTCGAAGGAGTAGCGTCCGCCGACCCAGTCCCAGAACTCGAACATGTTGGCCGGATCGATGCCGAAGTCGGTGACCTTCTCGGCGTTGGTCGACAGTGCCACGAAGTGCCGTGCCACGGCGGCCTGGTCGCCGCCGAGCCCGGCCAGCAGCCAGCCGCGCGCCGAAGTGGCGTTGGTGATGGTCTCGACGGTGGTGAAGGTCTTGGAGGCGATGATGAACAGCGTCTCGGCCGGGTCCAGGTCCCGCACGGCCTCGTGCAGGTCCGCGCCGTCGACGTTGGAGACGAAGCGCACCGTCAGATCGCGGTCGGTGAAGGCGCGCAGGGCCTCGTACGCCATGGCCGGGCCCAGGTCGGAGCCCCCGATGCCGATGTTGACGACGTTCCTGATCCGCTTGCCGGTGAAGCCGGTCCACGCCCCCGACCGGATCCGGTCGGAGAAGGCGGCCATCTTGTCGAGCACGGCGTGCACCTCGGGGACGACGTTCTCGCCGTCCACCTCGACGACCGCGTTCGCCGGTGCGCGCAGGGCGGTGTGCAGCACCGCCCGGCCCTCGGTCGTGTTGATCTTGTCGCCACGGAACATCGCCTCGCGCAGCTCGGCCACCCCGGTGGCCTCGGCCAGTTCGCGGAGCAGCGTGAGCGTCTCGTCGGTGACGAGGTGCTTCGAGTAGTCGATGTGCAGGTCGCCGACCTGCAGGGTGTAGCCGGCGCCGCGGCCCGGATTCTCCTCGAACAGCTCCCGCAGGTGCGTCTGCCCGAGCTCCTCCCGGTGCTTGCCGAGTGCCAGCCACTCGGGCGTCCGGTTGAGCTTCGTACGGCTGCCTGCATTCATCTCGGACATCAACCCACTTCTTCCGTCCTGTCGTGCCCCGCCGTTCTCCAACTTAAGGGATCACAAGCGGCAGAACGCACACAAAGAGGCCCGGTCCGACAGGAGAAGTTCCTGTGGGACCGGGCCTCGTGTCACGCTCTTCGGGCCGTCTCAGATCTCGCCGCGGAGCTTGGCGAGCGCCTCGGCGAGGATCGCCTCGCCGTCGGCGTCCGAGCGCCGTTCCCGTACGTACGCCAGGTGCGTCTTGTAGGGCTCGGTGCGCGGCGGCGCGGGCGGGCTGTCCCGGTCCTGGCCGGCCGGGAACCCGCAGCGCGGGCAGTCCCATGTGTCCGGCACCTGCGCGTCGCTGGCGAAGCTCGGCTGCGTCTCGTGCCCGTTCGAGCACCAGAAGGAGATGCGCAGGCGGGGCGCGGACTCGCCGCGCTCTGCCTCACCCATCGGCCCCGCTCCGACCCGGCTACCACGGATCGCGTTGCCACTTGCCACGGTCGTAACTCCCTGCGTGATGGTGCCGCGGAGTGTGTGTGGATTTCCCGCCGCGGAGCGCCCAAGTCTACGTAAGGCCCAACGCACGTCCAGTGAGCGGAGTTACTGATTCCACGCCATGAACGCCGACCCCCATGATAGGCCGGGTGGTGCCGACCGGACTGCCGGAATGGCCAGAACGGTCAGCTGCTCGACTTCATCAGCAGGCCGAGCGCGACGATGCACGCGAACCACAGCAGACCGACGACCACGGTGATGCGGTCCAGGTTGCGCTCCGCGACGGAGGAACCGCCGACCGACGACTGCATACCGCCGCCGAACATGTCGGAGAGGCCGCCGCCCTTGCCCTTGTGCATCAGCACGAGCAGCATCAGCAGGGCGCTGAAGACGATCAGGGCGATCGAGAACCCCATAATCACGGCTGATTCCTACTTTCTGGCTTTTCAGGCTTTCCGGCTTTGCGGGGATGTGCGCGGGGGCCAGCGGCTGATGGTTCAGCCCCTGGCCCCCGCAAGGGTACGACGGATCGGCCCTACCGCATACTCACTGGTCGCGGAAGCGGACGATCTTGACGAACTCCTCCGCGTCCAGCGCCGCGCCGCCGATCAGGGCGCCGTCGACGTCGGGCTGGGCCATGATCGCCGCGATGTTCCCGGACTTCACGGAGCCGCCGTACTGGATGCGGACCTTGTCGGCCAGCTCCTGCGAGTACAGCTCGGCGAGACGGCCGCGGATCGCCCCGCAGACCTCCTGGGCGTCGTCGGGGGTGGCGACCTCGCCGGTCCCGATGGCCCAGACGGGCTCGTACGCGATCACGATGGACTCGACCTGCTCGGCGGGGACGCCCGCCAGGCCGCCGTCGAGCTGGCTCAGCGTGTACGGGACCTGCTGGCCGGCCTTGCGGACGTCCAGGCCCTCGCCCACGCACAGGATCGGGGTGATCCCGTGCCGGAAGGCGGCCTTCACCTTGGCGTTGCAGATCTCGTCGCTCTCGCCGTGGTACTGGCGGCGCTCGCTGTGGCCGACGGCCACGTACGTGCACTTCAGCTTCGACAGCATCGGGCCGGAGATCTCACCGGTGTAGGCACCGGAGTCGTGCGCCGCGATGTCCTGGGCGCCGTACTTGATCTTCAGCTTGTCGCCGTCGACCAGGGTCTGGACCGAACGCAGGTCGACGAAGGGCGGCAGGACCGCGACCTCGACGGCGTCGTAGTCCTTGTCCGCGAGGGCGAAGGCGAGCTTCTGGACGTGGGCGATGGCCTCGAGGTGGTTGAGGTTCATCTTCCAGTTGCCCGCCATGAGCGGGGTGCGCGTGGTCATACGGGTTCAGCCCTCCAGGGCGGCGAGGCCGGGGAGCGTCTTGCCCTCGAGGTATTCGAGGGAGGCGCCGCCACCGGTCGAGATGTGGCCGAATGCATTCTCGTCGAAGCCCAGGATGCGGACCGCGGCGGCACTGTCGCCGCCGCCGACGACGGTGAAGGCGCTGCTGTCGAGCAGGGCCTGGGCGATCGCCGAGGTGCCTCCGGCGTAGTCGGGGTGCTCGAAGACGCCCACCGGGCCGTTCCAGAAGACGGTCTTCGCATCGGCGATCTTCGACGCGTACAGCTCGCGCGTCCGGGGGCCGATGTCCAGACCCTCCTTGTCGGCGGGGATCTTGTCCGCGTCGTCGGTGTCGAAGTCGGCCGGGGTCTTGCCCTTGAGGTCCGGGAACTCCGAGGAGACCAGCACGTCGACCGGGAGGACCAGCTCGACGCCGGTCTTCTCGGCGCGCTCCATGTACTCCTTGACCTTGTCCACCTGGTCCTTCTGGAGCAGGGAGATGCCGACCTCGTAGCCCTTGGCGTGGAGGAAGGTGTAGGCCATGCCGCCGCCGATGAGGATGCGGTCGGCCTTGCCGAGCAGCTCGTCGATGACGGCCAGCTTGTCGGAGACCTTGGCGCCGCCGAGGACCACCACGTACGGGCGCTCGACCTCGGCGGTCAGCTTCTTCAGGACGCCGACCTCGGTGGCGATCAGGTACCCGGCCGCGTGCGGGAGGCGCGCGGGCAGGTCGAAGACCGAGGCGTGCTTGCGGTGCACGGCGCCGAAACCGTCGCCCACGTAGACGTCGGCGAGCTCCGCGAGCTGGTCCGCGAAGGCGCCGCGCTCGGCGTCGTCCTTGGACGTCTCGCCGGCATTGAAGCGCAGGTTCTCGATGACGGCGACCCGGCCGTCGGTGAGGGCCGCGACGGTCTCCTTGGCGGAGGCGCCGACGGTGTCGGTGGCGAACGCGACGTCCGCACCGAGGAGTTCGCCGAGGCGCGCGGCGGCCGGGGCCAGCGAGAACGCCGGCTCCACGCCGGTGCCCTTCGGGCGGCCCAGGTGCGAGGCCACGATGACGCGGGCGCCGGCTTCGGCGAGCTTCGCGATCGTCGGCTGGACGGCGCGGATGCGGCCGTCGTCGGTGATGGCGCCCTCGGCCAGCGGGACGTTCAGGTCCGCGCGGACGAAGACCCGCTTGCCCTTGACGCCTTCGGCGAGCAGTTCATCGATCGTCTTCATGTATTTCTACTCCTTTGAGCCTTCACTCGAAGGGCGAGGAAGGAAAAGACGAGGCAAGCAACAGGGCCCGTGCGGCGCTTCGTTGCGCTGCTCGGACCCTGTACTCACATCGTGGTGCCTTGCCCTACGTTCTTAGAGCTGACCGCCGACGAAGACGGTGAGGTCGACGAGACGGTTGGAGTAGCCCCACTCGTTGTCGTACCAGCCGACGACCTTGACCTGCGTACCGTCCTGAACCATGGTCAGTGAGGAGTCGAAGGTGCAGGACGCGGGCCAGTTCACGATGTCGGAGGAGACGATCGCGTCCTCGGTGTAGTCGAGGATGCCCTTGAGCTGCCCCTCCGAAGCCTTCTGGAAGGCCGCGTTGATCTCCTCGACCGTGGTCTCCCGGGAGAGCTCCAGGACCAGGTCGGTGACCGAGCCGGTCGGGACCGGGACGCGCATGGCGATGCCGTCCAGCTTGCCCTTGAGCTGCGGGAGGACCAGCGCGGTGGCCTTGGCGGCACCGGTGGAGGTCGGGATGATGTTCTCGGCGGCGGCACGCGCGCGGCGCAGGTCCGAGTGCGGGAAGTCCAGGATGCGCTGGTCGTTCGTGTACGCATGGACCGTCGTCATCATGCCCTTGACGATGCCGAAGTTCTCGTCGAGGACCTTGGCCATCGGCGCCACACAGTTGGTGGTGCAGGAGGCGTTGGAGATGACATGGTGGTTGGCCGCGTCGTACTTGTCGTGGTTGACGCCCATCACGATGGTGATGTCCTCGTCCTTGGCCGGAGCCGAGATGAGGACCTTCTTCGCGCCCGCGGCGATGTGCTTGGCGGCGTCGGCCTTCTTGGTGAAGATGCCGGTCGACTCGATGACGATGTCGGCGCCCAGCTCACCCCAGGGGAGGTTGGCGGGGTCACGCTCGGCGAAGGTCTTGAAGGTCTGGCCGCCGACGGTGATGCTGTCGGCGGTGTGGGAGACCTCGGCCTTGAGGCGGCCCAGGATGGTGTCGTACTTGAGCAGATGCACCAGGGTCGCGTTGTCAGTCAGGTCGTTGACACCGACGATCTCGATGTCCGCTCCCTGCTCCAGGAGCGCCCGGAAATAGTTACGGCCAATGCGGCCAAAACCGTTGATGCCTACGCGGATCGTCACGAACCGATCTCCTCGTTGGTGCGCCGGTAAGAGCGCCGGCGAGCTGTATGGGATGTCCCCGACCGCTTACGACCCTACCTCTCCGTGAGCTTTTGGGTGACATCGGTCGGGACCTGACACTCCCCCTACTTCACGGGGGTAACCCGCCGGGGTCCCGTTCCGGACGCTCCGGAACGGGACCCCGGGACTTTGGTCGCCGTCACTCAGGGTGAGCAACTGCCGGGGTTCTGCTCAGCGGTGCAGCGTGCGAAGCGCCTTACCGACGAGTAGGGCACGGTCCGCCGCGGTGGGCATGTGTTCCAGGCCGAAGCCCAGCAGCACCGTGTCACGCGTGGTGACGGCCGCGTAGGACGTGAACAGCTCCCCGGTCCGGGACCAGTCGCCCGGTACGTCGGGACTTCCGGCCGGTGCGCCCTGGGCCGTCCAGACGCCGAGCGACGTCTCGAATCCCTCCACGGGCTGGTCCGCGCCCTTGACGGAGAGGCGTGCGTCGTCCGCGAAGACTCCGCGGCCGCCCGAACCCGGGTCGGTGATGTAGGAGAGCGAGAGCTCGACGGTCTTGCCCGCGTAGGCGCTCAGGTCGAAGGAGACCTGCTTCCAGCCGCCGGAGGAACCGGTGAAGCTGTTCCACTGGCCGCTGGTGCCCTGCGGGGTGCAGCCGCCGGAGTCGAGCGTGAGGTAGCGGCGCAGGAACGGGTGGCCGTTCATGAAGAATCCGGCCGCGCACTCCTCCGGGACGGTGGTGCTGCTCAGACCGCCCTTGTCCGCCAGGGTGGTCCAGTCGTCGCCGCCGGCGGTCCGGGCCTCCAGGGCGGCGTGGTCGTAGCCCTCCTCGGTGTTCCAGTTGAGCGCGAGCTTCAGCTGGGGCTGGTCGGCCGCGGTGACCCCGGTGAGGTCGACCGTGCGCACGAGGCGCTTCCAATCGTCGTCGGTGTGCAGGGCCGAGGCCATGCCGGCGCCGGCGTAGGGGGCGTACGGGTTCACGACTCCGGCGAAGCTGCCCGCCTGGGCGCTCCTGAACTGCGGGAACTGCGCGGGCGCCAGGGTGTCGGAGGTCACCGTGTACGCGCCGGGGGCGTTCAGCGGGTTGCCCGCGGCGTCCCCGACGTTGCCCCGGGCCCCGTTCAGGGCGCCGGCGCCGGCGAAGCCGGTGGCTCCGGTGGCACTCGTACGGCCGTAGGCGCCGAGCCAGTACTGGCTGAAGTCGTTGGTCACGGCGCGGCCGACCTGGGCGTTGCCGCCCGCCAGCTCACCGGCCTCGATCAGCTTGCCGCCCTCGTTCAGGAAGTCGCGCACCGCCAACTGGGTCTCGCCGCCGGGAGACTTGGCTCCCGTGTAGTGGACGGCCGTACCGAAGTGGGAGAGGACGCCGAGGTGGTGCGGGGCGCCCTGGACCGCAACGTCCCAGACCGCCGCGGACCTCCCGTTGGCGCACAGGGCGTCGACGTAGGTCTGGGCGTGCTGAGCCTTGGCCCCTTCCTCGGCGATCACCAGGACGTCCGCGCGGGGCCGCTCGGCCACCGTGTACGTGAAGTGCTCGCTGGAGACCTGCTTGCCGGAGCGGTCGCGGCCGGTGAACCAGACCTCGACCTTGTCGCCGGGCTTCGCGCCGTCGACCTCGGCGCGGTACTCGTCGAACCAGTTGTTGTCGTCGCCGCCGTAGACGTCGCCGCCCTTCCAGGGCTTCAGGTCCTCGTCGTGCGTGCGGCCGCCGTTGATCCTGAAGTTGACCTCCTTGTCCTTCAGCGCCTTGCGGGCCGTGACGGAGACCGTCTGGTCCTCGCCGCGGGCCACGTAGGAGGTGGCGAAGGCGTCCACCGTGAAGTCCGCGGCGCTCAGGCCCACCGGGGAGGCCGGACGGTCCGGGTGCGCGGCGCTCTCGCCGACCGAAAGCGCGAAGGGGACGTTCTTGGCGAACTCCGCCTGGATGAGCTTCTCGTCGTCCGGGAAGTTGAAGCCGGAGGCGCAGTCCTCGGGCTTCCACTGGTCGTTCGGGTCGCTCGCCGAGGCGGTCTGGCAGGTGGTCATCTCCGGCGTGAACATCATGATGCCGTTGACGTTGGAGGCGTGGCCGTCGGCCTCGCCGTTGGTGGTGTAGAGCTCGGAGGAGACCTGCGGGTAGTAGCCCGGGACGGCCGGGTTCTCCGGGGTGCCGGCGAGCGCCTTGTAGGCGACGTCGTCGGGGGTGGGGGTGGCCACCTGCCAGCCCACGCCGTAGAGGAGCAGCTCGGCCGCGGAGTGGTAGTTGATGGCGTACTCGAAGCCGATGCGCTTCTCGAAGCGGTCGAGGGCTGTGGTCTCGGGCTCGGAGGAGGCGCTCGGGCCGCGGTAGGTCTCGCTCGCCTGACTCGGCGAGGAACCCTCGTTGTCGTAGCCCCACTTGAAGGCGAAGTTCCGGTTGAGGTCGACGCCGTCGCCGGAGCCCGTCTTGCCGTCGCCGTTGTTGTCGCGCAGGTTCTTGCGCCACAGCCGCTGGCCGTCGGCCGCGTGCGTGTAGTCGTACCCGTCCGGGTTGGCGGAGAGCAGGAACCACAGTTCGCTGGAGTCGACCAGCTTGGTGATCCGCTGGTCCTTGCCGTAGTTGTCGAGCGTGTGGTGCATCAGCCGCCGGGTCATCTCGGGGGTGATCCACTCACGGGCGTGCTGGTTGGACATGTAGAGGACCGACGGCTTGTCGCCGTCCTTGGTCTTCTTGGCGTTCTTGCTGACCTTGAGGGCGAGGATGTCCTTGCCCTGCACGGTCTTGCCGATGGAGACGACCTTGGTGAGTCCCGGGTTCTCCTGTGCGGTCCGCAGGATCTCCTCCTGGAGGCCGCCCTTGCCGCTGTACGGGCGGAACACGCCGTCGCCGGCGGCCCTGGCCCGGGCCAGGCCCTGGGCGGGAACCTTGCGCTCGGCCAGCTTGACGCCCTGGGCTGCGAGTTCCCCGGCCTGGCTGCCGCTGAGGAAGAGCTCGACGCGGGCGGTCCCGGTCTCCGGGGCCCGCTCGGTGAGCTCGTGCGCGTCCTGCCCCGCGGCGAGGACGAGCGGGACCTGTTCCCGGGTGATGTCCGCGTCGTAGACCCGTACCTCGTCGGCGCCTGATGCGGCGCCGGGTCCCGGCTGGGCCTGCGCCGCGGCGGGTAGCACGGCGAGGGTGGTTCCGAAGACGAGTGCGCTTGCGGCGAGGATCGATCTCGCGCGGTGACTCATGTGCCCCCCTGGGCGTCGTCTGCCACGAAAGCGTTCGGACGCCAGACTCAAGACCGGCCCATGCTCATGTCAATGGGGCGTGCGGCAAAGGGGCCCGCACGAGTGATCGCGCGGGCCCCTTCGGCCGAATCGGGACGCCTGTACCCGTTGCTAGCCGGCCATGTTGTCGGCCATCTCCTCGCTCAGGTCGAGGTTCGACTCGGTGCCCGGGATGCCGAGGTCCTGGGCCCGCTTGTCGGCCATCGCCAGCAGGCGGCGGATCCGGCCGGCGACCGCGTCCTTGGTCAGCGGCGGGTCGGCGAGCGCGCCCAGCTCCTCCAGGGAGGCCTGCTTGTGCTCCATGCGCAGCCGGCCGGCGGCGGCGAGGTGCTCGGGGACCTCCTCGCCGAGGATCTCCAGGGCGCGCTGCACGCGGGCTCCGGCGGCCACCGCGGCGCGCGCCGAGCGCCGCAGGTTGGCGTCGTCGAAGTTGGCCAGGCGGTTGGCGGTGGCGCGCACCTCGCGCCGCATCCGCCGTTCTTCCCAAGCCAGCACCGACTCGTGCGCGCCGAGCCGGGTCAGCAGGGCTCCGATCGCGTCGCCGTCGCGGACCACGACCCGGTCCACGCCGCGCACCTCGCGCGCCTTGGCGGCGATGGACAGCCTGCGGGCGGCGCCCACCAGGGCCAGGGCGGCCTCCGGGCCGGGGCAGGTGACCTCCAGGGAGGAGGACCGGCCCGGCTCGGTGAGCGAGCCGTGGGCCAGGAAGGCGCCGCGCCAGGCCGCCTCGGCGTCACAGGTGGCCCCGGAGACCACCTGCGGGGGAAGACCCCGGATGGGGCGCCCGCGGCCGTCCACGAGTCCGGTCTGGCGCGCCAGCTGGTCACCGCCGGCCACGACCCGGACCACGTAGCGGCTGCCGCGGCGCAGTCCGCCGGGCGCCATCACCACCAGGTCCGAGGAATGGCCGAAGATCTCCAGGATGTCCTTGCGCAGACGTCTGGCCGCGATGCCCGTGTCGAGCTCCGCCTCGATGACGATGCGCCCGCTCACCAGGTGCAGCCCGCCCGCGAACCGAAGGATCGCCGAAACCTCCGCCTTCCTGCAGCAGGTCCGGGTGACGGGCAGGCGGGAGATCTCATCCTTCACCGCAGGCGTCATCGCCATGGGCCGATCCTTCCATGCATCCGAAAAATACGGTCGTACGCGGCGGCCAGCAGCTCCGGATCGTGCTTCGGAGAACCGTCCTGCCTGGCCACGGGAGCCAGCTCGACCGCGGCACCGAACCGTTTCGCGGCATCGGAGAGGGACTCGCGGTCGGGCACGGCGGCCTCGTCGGCCAGCACCACGTCCAGGGCGAGTTTAGGGGCGTGTCGGGCCAAAACCTCCAAATGACGCTGCGGAGAGAAGCCCTCTGTTTCGCCGGGCTGCGGTGCGAGGTTCAACGAGAGCACCCGGCGGGCCTTCGTTTCCATCAGCGCGTCGAGCAGTTCCGGCACCAGCAGGTGCGGAATGACCGAGGAGAACCAGGACCCCGGACCGAGCACCACCCAGTCGGCGTCCAGGACCGCGGCCACGGCCTCCGGCACGGCCGGCGGGTCGCTCGGCACCACCTGTACGGAGAGCACCTCGCCCGGGGTCAGGGCCACCGTGGCCTGCCCGCGGACGGTGTCCACGTCCTCGGGGCGGGCCGGGTCGTGCCCCCTGACCAGGGCCTGGAGCTCCAGCGGCACCGCCGACATCGGCAGCACGCGGCCCTGGGCGCCGAGCAGCTTCCCGACCAGGTCGAGGGCCTGGACGGGGTCGCCGAGCTGTTCCCACAGGGCGACGATCAGCAGGTTGCCGACCGCGTGCCCGTGCAGGTCGCCCTCGGACTGGAAGCGGTGCTGGATGACCCGCGCCCAGGTCTGGCCCCAGTCGTCGTCGCCGCACAGCGCGGCCAGCGCCTTGCGCAGGTCGCCGGGCGGCAGCACGCCGAGCTCCTCCCGGAGCCGGCCGCTGGAGCCGCCGTCGTCGGCGACGGTGACCACGGCGGTGAGGTCACCGGTGATGCGGCGCAGGGCGGCGAGGGAGGCCGACAGGCCCTGGCCTCCGCCGAGGGCCACCACCTTGGGCGTGGCGCCGCGCCGGCGGCCGGAGCGGCCCGCACCGTCCTCGCCCCGTCCCGGGGTGAGGCGGCGCAGGCGGCTCAGCCGCGGGGTCCGTGCGGTCACTCGCGCCCCATGTCCCGGTGGACTACGACGGTCTCGACTCCCTCGGAGGCGAGGCGGGCGGCGAGCTTCTCGGACATGGCCACGCTGCGGTGCTTGCCGCCCGTGCAGCCGACCGCGATGGTCACGTACCGCTTGCCCTCGCGGCGGTAGCCGGTGGCGATGAGCTGGAGCAGCTCGGTGTAGCGGTCGAGGAACTCCTTGGCGCCGGGCTGGCTGAAGACGTACCCCGACACCTCCTCGTTGAGCCCGGTGAAGGGGCGCAGCTCCGGGACCCAGTGCGGGTTGGGGATGAAGCGGCAGTCGACGACGAGGTCGGCGTCGACCGGGAGGCCGTACTTGTAGCCGAAGGACATGACGGTGGCCCGCAGCTCGGGCTCCTCGTCCCCGGCGAACTGGGCGTCCATCTTCGCGCGCAGCTCGTGCACGTTGAGGCTGGAGGTGTCGATCACCAGGTCGGCGTCGCCGCGCAGCTCGCGCAGCAGGTCGCGCTCGGCGGCGATGCCGTCGGTGATGCGCCCGTCGCCCTGGAGCGGGTGCGGGCGGCGGACGGACTCGAAGCGGCGGACCAGCGCGTCGTCGGAGGACTCGAGGAAGACGATGCGGCGGGTGACGCCCTTGCTGTCGAGGTCGGCGAGGGACTCGCGCAGGGCGTCGAAGAACTGGCGGCCGCGGACGTCGACGACGACGGCGATGCGCGCCACGTTGCCCTGGGAGCGGGCACCGAGCTCGACCATGGTCGGGATCAGGGCCGGCGGGAGGTTGTCGACGACGAACCAGCCGAGGTCCTCCAGACACTTGGCCGCCGTACTGCGGCCGGCCCCGGACATGCCGGAGATGATCACCAGCTCGGGGATGGCCGCCTCGGCGGTCTCGCCGGGCTCCACTGTCGTGCCCGTACTCACCTGTGCTCCGTCTCGGTCGTGCGTGGTCTCGTGCTCGGTCATTGCTCGGTCCCCCGTTCGGACGATGCTCCCGCTGGCGCGGGGGTCTCATCCTCAATGATCTCTCCTGTCGCCGTGTTGACGGCAGGACCGGCGGGAACCGCCCGGGCGAGGGCCGCGGCCACGGTCTCGGCCGTCTTACGGCCTATGCCCGGGACCTCGCAGATCTGGTCGATTGTCGCCTGTCTCAGCTTCTTCACCGAACCGAAGTGCTTGACGAGGGCCTGCTTGCGGCTCTCGCCGAGGCCGGGCACCTCGTCCAGCGGCCCGGATTTCAGCCGCTTGCCGCGCTTGTTCCGCTGGTACTGGATGGCGAACCGGTGGGCTTCGTCACGGACCCGCTGGAGCAGGTAGAGGCCCTCGCTGGTGCGTGGCAGCACGACCGGGTCGTCCTCGCCGGGCAGCCAGACCTCCTCCAGCCGCTTCGCCAGGCCGCACACGGCGACGTCGTCGATCCCGAGCTCCTCCAGGGCCCGCTTGGCGGCGGCGACCTGCGGCTGCCCGCCGTCCACCACGACGAGCTGGGGCGGGTACGCGAAGCGCTTGGGCCGCCCGTCGTCCTCGGGCACCTCCCCGGCCCCTGCCTCGGCGTCCTCGGGGTCCCACTCCCCCGTCTTCAGCTTCTCCTGGAGATAGCGGCGGAAGCGCCGGGAGACCACCTCGTGCATGGACCGGACGTCGTCCTGGCCCTCGAAGGACTTGATCTGGAAGCGCCGGTACTCGCCCTTGCGGGCCAGCCCGTCCTCGAAGACGACCATCGACGCGACGACGTCGTCACCCTGCAGGTGGGAGATGTCGAAGCACTCGATGCGCAGCGGGGCGCTGTCGAGGTCCAGGGCCTCGGCGATCTCCTCCAGGGCCCGGGAGCGGGTGGTGAGGTCGCTGGCGCGCTTGGTCTTGTGCAGGGCGAGGGACTGCAGCGCGTTGCGGTGGACGGTCTCCATGAGGGCCTTCTTGTCGCCCCGCTGCGGTATCCGCAGGCTGACCTGGGACCCGCGGCGCTCGGCGAGCCACTGGTTCAGCGCCGGCGTGTCCTCGGGGAGCGCCGGGACCAGCACCTCCTTGGGGACGGCCTCGCCCTTCTCCTCGCCGTACAGCTGCTGGAGGGCGTGCTCGACGAGTCCGGCCGTGTCGACGGCCTCGACCTTGTCGGTGACCCAGCCGCGCTGGCCGCGGACCCGGCCGCCTCGCACGTGGAAGATCTGCACCGCGGCCTCGAGCTCGTCCTCGGCCACGGCGATCAGGTCGGCGTCGGTGGCGTCGGCGAGCACCACGGCGTTCTTCTCCATCGCCCGGCGCAGCGCCCCCATGTCGTCGCGCAGCCGGGCGGCCTTCTCGTACTCCATCTCCTCGGCCGCGGCGTGCATCTCCTTCTCCAGCCGGGAGAGGTAGGTGCCGGTGCGGCCGGCCATGAAGTCGCAGAAGTCCTCGGCCAGTTCGCGGTGCTCCTCGGGGGTGACCCGGCCGACGCAGGGGGCGGAGCACTTGCCGATGTAGCCGAGCAGGCAGGGCCGGCCGATCTGGGCGGAGCGCTTGAACACGCCCGCGGAGCAGGTCCGTACCGGGAACACCCGGAGCATCAGGTCGACGGTCTCGCGGATCGCCCAGGCGTGTCCGTACGGACCGAAGTAGCGCACGCCCTTCTTCTTGGGCCCCCGCATGACCTGGACCCGCGGGTACTCCTCGTTGAGGGTGACGGCGAGGGAGGGGTAGCTCTTGTCGTCCCGGTACTTGACGTTGAACCGGGGGTCGTACTCCTTGATCCACGAGTACTCCAGCTGGAGCGCCTCGACCTCGGTGGACACCACGGTCCACTCGACGGATGCGGCCGTGGTCACCATCGTGGCAGTACGGGGGTGCAGGCCGGCGACGTCCTGGAAGTAGCTGGCCAGGCGCTGGCGCAGGCTCTTGGCCTTCCCGACGTAGATCACCCGTCGGTGCTCGTCGCGGAACTTGTAGACCCCCGGGGAGTCGGGGACCTGTCCCGCTGCGGGACGGTAACTGGAAGGGTCGGCCATGCCAACCACCCTACTTGCGCCCACCGACAACGGGCCGTAGCCCTCCGGGCCCGGTCTGCGGATCCGGCCGGTCCGCTGCGCGGAGCTTCCCGGGCTCCGCCCGGACCCGGTCCGGATGCCCGGGAAGCGGCGAAGGGGGCGGGGCGGGGCGGGGTGCCCGCAGGGCCCGGCGTCCGGCGGGAGCCGGGCCCTGCGGGTGCGGGGGCTACGCCGCGGCCGCGGCCCCGGCCCGGCGGCGCCGCAGGACCAGCACCCCGGCTCCGCCCAGCGCCAGCGCCGCGGCGCCTCCGGCGACCACCGCAGCCGGCGTCCCCGCGGGCTCGGCAACGCCCTCGGCGTAGCCGCCCGCCCTACCGCCCTCGGCATAGGCCGACCCGGGCAGCTTGTCCCCGTAGGCCCCGGCCACCCGGGCCCGGTAGGCGGCCAGGGTCGTGCCCCCGGCGCCCACGGCCCGCACGGCGTCCTCGTCCAGCGGCAGCACCCTGCTCCCGCCGGCCACGTACCACGCGTCGATCTGCGGTTCCCGGAACACCGTCCCACCGGGCAGCTTCGCCGCGCCGAGCTGCGCGTAGCGGAACTCGTCGTCGCCGGTGGCGATGTTCACCACCTGCCAGCCCGCCTCCGTCCGCGCCGTCCACAGCGCGGCCTGCTGCCCGTCGGAGGAGACGGCCTTGCTGGCGAGGAACTCCAGGCGGGCGACGGACGCCCCCGCCTTCCCCGCGACGAACTCCGGGGAGAGGTGGTTGACCGGTATCGCCTCCCCCTCGATCCGCGGCTGCGCGGCCGTCGGGGAGACCTTGCCCTCCCGGGCGAAGAACCGGGAGAGGGTGGCCATGGTGTCGGGGGCGGTGGCCGCCTGCGCGGCGGCGGCCTTGTTCTCCGCGGTGGCGGACCGGGGCTGCGGCACGGGAGCCGCAGGAGCCCCCGGGGCCGCGGCGGCCTGCGGGGCGAGGCCGAGGAGGGCGGCGGCGAGGACCGCGGCGGCGGCGGTGGCGCGCAGGGTCATGGCGGTCACGCCCCGATCCGGTAGAGCGAGTGGGTCCAGGAGAAGGTGTTGTTGTTCACGTACCAGGCGTGCGAGGCCCAGTTGTAGCGGTCGCTGGAGGGCCAGGGGTCGCCCCAGTAGACCCAGTTGTTCGCGGTGTCGTAGCCGTAGACGACGTGCATGTGGCCGCCGCCGTTCGACCACTGGATCCGCGTCTCGATCGGGCGGTTGGCGTTGATCTCGGTCTGGACGGTGGAGTACTGGAGCCAGCCGGTGACGTACGAGCCGGGGTTGATGCCCGCCCAGCGCAGTCCGGTCTGGACGTTGCCGAGGGTGGCCTGGTTGTTGGGGCATTCGCTGCCCTGCTGACGGTTGAAGGCGGCGTTGCAGAACTGGTTCTGGCTGTAGTTCCGGCCGAACCAGGTGGCGATGGTGTTGCCGCCCGCGGCCCAGCACCAGTTGGTCTTCGTCTGCGCCTGCATGGTGATGTTCAGGCGCTTGGCGGCGAGCGCGGAGTCGGTGCCCGCATCGGCAGCGGCGGCGGTGCCGGTGCCGAGGGGCAGGGCGAACAGCAGGGCGGTGAGCACGGCGGTGAGCGAGGCGGCTGGGGAGAGCCGCCGGTTTCGGTTGCGCATCGCGTTCCTCCCAATGTGGGGAATGGGGGGTGGAGGAGCGCGTCCGGACGCTGTTCAGGAGCATCAGGGAGTTGTCGCGATCAGGTCAACACGCTTCAATACGCGGTGACATTGCGGTGTGAACGGTGGGGCTGCGGTGTGAACGGTTGCTGTCGTGTCACCTGGTCCCCCGGGGCCGCCGCCACGATCCCCCGCACCGGCCCGTGTGAACGTTCACAGAGGAGTCGCCATGCGACCGACCGGCGACACGGCGGAACTCGGCCGGTTGCTGCGCGGCGGCCCCTTCCACCTCGCCCTGCGCGCAGCCCTCGCCGCGCGGGGACTGCCCCTGCACCGGGTGCAGCACCGGCTCGCGGCGCAGGGCATCAAGGTCGGTGTCACCAGTCTCAGTTACTGGCAGCAGGGCGCCCGGCGGCCACGTCATCCCGAGTCGCTGCGGGCGGTCAGCGCCCTGGAGCGGATCCTGGAGCTGCCCGAGGGCGCCCTCCTGCGCCTGCTGGCCGCCCCGGAACCGGGCCCCCCGTCCGCCGGCCGTCCGCCCACCCGCTCGTACCGGGCCCTGTTCAGCCTGGGCGGCACGGTGGAACGGCTGCTGGACGGGATGGACCTCCCGCCGGACGGCGGACTGCACTCGGTCGGACACCACGAGCGGGTCCGCATAGGGCCGGCGGGCGAGCTGCTGGTCCGCGAGTCGCAGCAGATCGTCCGGGCGCACCGCGACGGCGTCGACCGCTACCTCGCCGTCCACCACGGCGACCCGGGCTGCGACGTGACCCGGATGCGCGTGATCGCGTACGAGAACTGCCGCACCGGCCGGATCCGGTGCCACCCGGAGTCCGGGCTGCTCGTCGCGGAGCTGCTCTTCGACGCGCGGCTGCGGCGCGGGGACACCCACGTCTTCGGCTACGGGATCGAGGACGGCACGGGCGCCCGCAGCAGCGAGTACGTGCGCGGCTTCAGCTACGCCGGCGGCCAGTACATGCTCCAGGTCGCCTTCGACGAGGCGGCCCTGCCGGTGCGCTGCCGGCGCTTCGTCCGCGGTGGGCCCGCGGCCCCGCGCACCGGCCTGGTGGACCTGACGCCCAGCGGCCGGCACCGGGCGGTGCACCTGGTGGAGGAGTCGGTGCGGCGCGGGATCCTCGGGATCGCCTGGGACTGGGACTGAGGTCCGCCGGGACGGGTGCCGCTCGCGCGTCAGCCCGCGACGAGCTTGCCGTTCTCGGCCCGGACGGGGACGGCGGGCAGCGGGTCGGAGGCCGGGCCGCGCAGGACCTTGCCGGTGGTCACGTCGAAGCGGCTGCCGTGGCAGGGGCAGTTCCCCTGGCCTTCGACGATCTTGTCCAGGACGCAGCCGGCGTGCGTGCACTGGGCGCTGAACGCCTTGTACTGGCCCTCCGCCGGGCAGCTGATGAGCAGCTTCTCCTCCCGGTACAGCTTCGCGCCGCCCACCGGGACATCGGCCGCGGCGCCCAGGTCCACCGGCGCGGTGGGGGTGCCGGCCCCGCTGTTCGTCGCGGTCGAGCAGGCCGCGAGGGTCACCCCGGCACCGGTGGCCCCGGCGAGCGCGGCGGCGCCCCTGAGGACGGTACGGCGGGCGGGCGACTGCGGCGCGGGCATGCGGTTCTCCTGGGCTACGGGACGGGTGCGGGGCGGGTGCGGGTGCGGGGCGGTGGCGGCGGGTGCGGGGGCGGGGCCCCGGTCCGACGGCGGCCGACGCGGGCCGGAACCCGGCCGGGCACCGGCCCACCCGACGATACCGCCGCCCCATGAGGTAGCTTCCCCCGCGTGATCGTCGTCGGCGGAGAAGCCCTCATCGACCTGGTGCCCGTGGCGCGGCCGCCCGGCGCCCTGCTGCCCCGGCCGGGCGGCGGACCGTACAACACCGCGCTCGCGCTGGGGCGGCTCGGCGCCGAGGTGGCCTTCTGCTCCCGGGTGTCCTCGGACGGCTTCGGCGAGAGCCTGCTGGCCGGGCTGCGGGCGGCGGGGGTGGACCTGTCGCTGGTCCAGCGCGGACCGGAGCCGACCACGCTCGCCGTGCCCTCGCTGGCCCCGGACGGCTCGGCCGCGTACGGCTTCTACGTCGAGGGCACCGCGGACCGGCTGTTCACGCTGCCGCCGGCCCTCCCGGAGGGGATACGGGCCCTGGCCCTCGGCACCTGCTCGCTGGTCCTGGAACCGGGCGCGAGCGCGTACGAGGCCCTGCTGCGCCGGGAGTCCCGGCGCGGGCTGCTGACCCTGCTGGACCCCAACATCCGGCCGGCCCTGATCGCCGACCCGGCGGCGTACCGCGCACGTTTGCTGGAGCGGCTGCTGCCGCACACCAGCGTGCTCAAGCTGTCGGAGGAGGACGCGGCCTGGCTGGGCGGCCGGGTCGAGGACTGGCTGGCGGCCGGACCGTCGGCGGTGGTGCTGACCCGGGGCGCGGCGGGCCTGACGGTCCGGACGCGGGAGGGCGCGGAGTACTCGGCGGCGGCCCGCCCGGTGGCGGTGGTGGACACGATCGGGGCCGGGGACACCGTCAACGCCGCCCTGCTGCACCGGCTCACCGCCGCGCCGGGGCGGCCGGTGGACTGGCCGGAGGTGCTGGCCCATGCCGCCCATGCGGCGGCGCTGACCTGCACACGGGCGGGCGCGGAACCGCCGTACGCGGCGGAGCTCTGACGGGTCAGCGCAGCGCGGCCCAGACGGTACGGGCCACGGCCGGGGCGAACTCCTCCACGGGCTGGACCACGTGCGCCCCGGAGAAGTGCAGGAAGAAGGCCCGCTGGAAACAGGCGCCGAGCAGCAGGGCCGCGGCGGCCCGCGGATCGGCGTCGGATCGCAGCCGGCCGGCTTCGAGCTCGCGCCTCAGCCGCCCGGCCAGCGCGTCCAGGACCAGGTGCGGTCCGGCCCCGATCTCCTGGACGCCCTCGCGGTGGCGGGTGAGCAGGGCGGGCTCGGCGAAGAGCGAGGCGGCCAGGGGCATGGCGTCGGCGTAGAAGAGCGAGGCGTGCCGGGCGATGGCGACGAGCCCTTCCTCGACCCCCTGCTCACCCCCCTGCTCACCCCCCTGCCCGGCTCCCGGTCCGGCCCCCTCCTCGCCTCCCGTCGCCCCCGGTTCGGCGTGCAGGGCAGCCATGAGCGGGCCGGCGTTGGGGGTGCGCTCCATCAGCACGCGGACGAAGAGTTCTTCCTTGTTCGCGAAGTACTTGTAGAGCGCGGCCTCCGAGCAGCCGGCCTCGCGGGCGATGGCCTTGGTGGTGACGTTGGCCAGGCCGCTGGTGCGCATCAGCTTCTCGGCGGCGTCGAGCAGCCGCTCGGGAGTGGGGCGGCTTGACTTGGGGGTGAGCATTCACTCACCCTAGCGGAACCAGGGGTGAGTAAGCACTCACCCACCTCTTGTCGCGGGGGTTTGACAATGAAGATCACGGTGTTCGGGGCCACGGGCGGCGTCGGCCGCGAGGTCGTCCGGCAGGCACTCGCCGCGGGACACGAGGTGACCGCGGTCGTCCGGGACCCGGCGCGGCTGCCGGTCCCCGCCCACGAGCGGCTGCACGTGGCCACGGTGGCCGACGTGACCGACCGGGAGGCGGTGCTGTCCGCGGTGAGCGGGCAGGACGCGGTGGTCTCCGCGCTGGGCGCGGCGAGCAACAAGCAGGCCAGGCAGACTCCCGTCGCGGGCCCGGCCCTCCGCGCGATCACCTCGGCCATGGACCGTGCGGGAGTGCGCCGGCTGTCGGCCGTGAGCGCCGCACCGGTCGCCCCGCTGCCGGAGGGCGAGGGGGTGTTCACCCGCGCCGTGGTCTACCCGCTGCTGCGCAGACTGCTCCGGGACCTGTACGCGGACCTCGCGGTCATGGAGGAGGTGATGGCCGCGAGCGATACGCAGTGGACGGTCGTGCGGCCGCCGAAGCTCCAGAACAAGCCGCGCACCGGTAGCTACCGCCGGGCGATCGGCGCCAACGTGCGCGGTGGCCGCGTCATTCCGCGCGCGGACGTCGCGGACGCCCTCCTGACCGCCCTGACGGACCCGGCCTGCACCGGCCGCGCGGTGGGCGTCGCCTCGTAGAACGACCACGGGAGGGCCCGGCCGGCGGCCGGGCCCTCCCGTCGAAGTCGGCGCCGCGGCTACGCCTTGCGCGCCCGGGCCGTCGTCTTCTTCGCCGGCGCCGCCTTCTTCGCGGCGGCGGTCTTGGTGGCCGCCGTCTTCTTCACCGGGGCCTTCTTCGCCGGGGCCTTCTTCGCCGGGGCCTTCTTGACCGCCGACCGCGCCACGGGCGCCCCGTCCGAGACGCGGTCCGCGCCCAGGACGTCCCTCAGGAACTTGCCCGTGTGGCTCGCACCCACCGAAGCCACCGCCTCCGGCGTGCCTTCGGCCACGACCAGACCGCCGCCGTAGCCGCCCTCGGGGCCCATGTCGATGACCCAGTCCGCGGTCTTGATGACGTCCAGGTTGTGCTCGATGACGATCACCGAGTTCCCCTTGTCCACCAGCCCTGACAGCACCTTGATCAGCTTCGAGATGTCCTCGAAGTGCAGACCCGTGGTCGGCTCGTCCAGCACGTAGACCGTCCGGCCCGTCGACCGCTTCTGCAGCTCGGAGGCCAGCTTCACGCGCTGCGCCTCACCACCGGAAAGGGTCGGCGCGGACTGGCCGAGGCGGACGTAGCCCAGCCCGACCTCGTTGAGCGTCTTGAGGTGACGCGCGATCGTCGGCACCGCCTCGAAGAACCCCAGCGCCTCCTCGATCGGCATGTTCAGGACTTCCGCGATGGACTTGCCCTTGTAGTGGACCTCCAGCGTCTCCCGGTTGTACCGGTCGCCGTGGCAGACCTCGCACGGGACGTAGACGTCCGGCAGGAAGTTCATCTCGATCTTGATCGTGCCGTCGCCGGCGCAGTTCTCGCACCGGCCGCCCTTCACGTTGAAGGAGAAGCGGCCCGGCAGATAGCCGCGCACCTTCGCCTCCATCGTCTCCGCGAAGAGCCTGCGCACGTGGTCGAAGACACCCGTGTACGTCGCCGGGTTGGACCGCGGGGTCCGGCCGATCGGCGACTGGTCGACGTGCACGACCTTGTCGACGAGGTCGTCGCCGTCCACCCGCGTGTGCCGCCCGGGCACCGAGCGCGCGCCGTTCAGCTCGCGCGCCAGGTGTGTGTAGAGGATGTCGTTGACCAGCGTCGACTTGCCCGAGCCCGACACGCCGGTGACGGCCGTCAGGACGCCCAGCGGGAAGGACACGTCGATGTCCCGCAGGTTGTTCTCCTTGGCGCCGTGGACGGTCAGCTTGCGCTCCCCGTTCACGGGCCGGCGCACGTCCGGGATCTCGATGGACTTCTTGCCCGAGAGGTACTGACCGGTCATCGACTCGGTGTTCTTCAGCAGGTCCTTCAGCGAACCGCTGTGCACCACCTTGCCGCCGTGCTCGCCCGCGCCCGGACCGATGTCCACGACCCAGTCGGCCACCTTGATGGTGTCCTCGTCGTGCTCGACCACGATGAGCGTGTTGCCCATGTCGCGCAGTCGCACCAGGGTCTCGATCAGCCGGTGGTTGTCCCGCTGGTGCAGGCCGATGGAGGGCTCGTCCAGCACGTAGAGCACGCCGACCAGGCCGGAGCCGATCTGGGTGGCGAGCCGGATGCGCTGGGCCTCGCCGCCGGACAGGGTGCCGGCGGCCCGGTTGAGCGAGAGGTAGTCGAGACCGACGTCGACGAGGAAGCGGAGCCGCTCGTTGACCTCCTTCAGGACCCGCTCGGCGATCTTCTTGTCGCGGGCGTCGAGGCGCAGCCGCCCCAGGAAGTCCGCGCACTCGCTGATCGACATGGCGGCGACCTCGGCGATGGACTTCTCCATCACCGTCACGGCGAGCACGATCGGCTTGAGGCGGGTGCCCTCACAGGTCGGGCAGGGCACTTCGCGCATGTAGCCCTCGAAGCGCTCGCGGCTGGCGTCGCTCTCCGACTCCGCGTGCCGCCGCTTGACGAACGGCACGGCGCCCTCGAAGGCCGTCGTGTACGCGCGCTCCCGCCCGTACCGGTTGCGGTAGCGGACCTCGATCTGCGTCTTGTGCCCGTACAGCAGGGCCTTCCTCGCGCGCACCGGCAGCCCGGCCCACGCGATGTCGGTGCGGAAGCCGAGCTCCCCGGCGAGCGCGCCGATCAGCCGCTGGAAGTAGTCCTTGGTGTGGCCGAGCGACCACGGGGAGATCGCGCCCTCGTCCAGGGACTTGTCCTCGTCCGGAATGATCAGCTCGGGGTCCACCTCCATGCGCGTACCGATACCGGTGCACTCGGGGCAGGCGCCGAAGGGCGAGTTGAAGGAGAAGGAGCGCGGCTCCAGCTCCTCGAAGGACAGGTCGTCGTAGGGGCAGTAGAGGTGCTCGGAATACATCCGCTCACGCTCGGGGTCGTCCTCGGCGAGGTCGACGAAGTCCAGGATCACCATGCCGCCGGAGAGTCCGAGGGCGGTCTCCACGGAGTCCGTGAGCCGGCGCTTGGCGCTCTCCTTGACGGTGAGGCGGTCGATGACCACCTCGATGGTGTGCTTCTCCTGCTTCTTCAGCGTGGGCGGCTCGGAGAGCTGGATGGTCTCCCCGTCCACCCGCGCCCGGCTGTAGCCCTTGGTCTGGAGGTCGGAGAAGAGGTCGACGAACTCGCCCTTGCGCTCGCGCACCAGCGGCGAGAGCACCTGGAAGCGGCTGCCCTCGGGGAGGGCGAGCACCTTGTCGACGATCGCCTGCGGCGACTGCCGCGAGATGGGACGGCGGCACTCGGGGCAGTGCGGCTTGCCGATGCGGGCGAAGAGGAGGCGGAGGTAGTCGTAGACCTCGGTGATGGTGCCCACGGTCGACCGCGGGTTGCGCGAGGTCGACTTCTGGTCGATCGAGACGGCCGGGGAGAGGCCCTCGATGAAGTCGACGTCGGGCTTGTCCATCTGCCCGAGGAACTGCCGGGCGTACGACGAGAGCGACTCGACGTAGCGGCGCTGGCCCTCGGCGAAGATCGTGTCGAAGGCCAGGGAGGACTTGCCCGACCCGGAGAGTCCGGTGAAGACGATGAGTGAGTCGCGGGGCAGGTCGAGCGAGACGTTCTTCAGGTTGTGCTCGCGAGCGCCACGAACGATGAGACGGTCGGTCACGCCGGTCCGCACCTTTCTTGAGAGAGCGGGGGCACGGGCCCCCGTCCCAGGGTATGGGGGGCGCCTCTGCGATGGACTTGATCCTTGGACTTCCGAGCGTATAGCACGCACATTCGATTTACGGCACTCCGCAGACCGCTTCACCCAATCGTGTGGCCGTGCGCGGTGAGCCACTAGGCTCGCCGTCATGACTGATCATGTGCACGACCTGCGATCTGTACGTGAAGCCACGGACCGGCTGCTGACCGCTGTCGCGAAACTGGACAACGCAGCCCTCGCCGAGGAGTCACACCTCCCGGGCTGGACCCGCGGCCACATCCTGGCCCACCTCGCACGCAACGCGGACGCGCTCGTCAACGTCTTCCAGGGACGCCCGATGTACGAGAGCGCCTCGGCGCGCGACGCGGACATCGAGCGCGACGCCGGCCGGCCTCTGGAAGAACACCTGGCGGACCTCCGTGATTCCGCGGCCCGCTTCATGGCCACCACCGAGCACGACCAGGACTGGTCCCGCACGGTCGAGCTGCGCAACGGCGTCACCGACCTCGCCGCCAACGTGCCCTTCCGCCGCTGGGTCGAGGCCGATCTGCACCACGTCGACCTGAACATCGGCTACGAGCTCTCCGACCTCCCGGAGGAGTTCACCGACCGCGAGATCGCCTTCCTCGCCGACCGCTGGTCCGGGCGTCCGGAGGTACCGCCGGTCACCCTCCGGGCCACGCCCGACGCGGTCTGGCACACCGGCGGCGCGGAGGGCACCCCGGTGGTCCTGGAAGGCCCCAAGGACGAACTGCTCGGCTGGCTGGCCGGACGCGGCCTCCGGGGCGCCCACCTCACGGTCGTGGCCGGCGACGGCCTGCCCGAGCTCCCCCCGCTCTAGGATCAAGGCATGACGTACACCGGAGAGGTCAAGGTCGGCGGTCCGGCCGACGTGCACGAACTCGCGGACCTGATGATTTCCAAGGTCGCAGTGGGCCCGATGAACAACAACGCCTACCTGCTGCGCTGCCGCGCCACCGACGAGCAGCTGCTCATCGACGCGGCCGCCGAGGCCGACACCCTGCTCAGCCTGATCGGCGACGACGGCATCACCTCCGTGGTCACCACCCACCGGCACGGCGACCACTGGGGCGCGCTCGCGGCCGTCGTCGAGGCGACCGGCGCGCGCACGTACGCGGGCACCTTCGACGCCGAGGGCATCCCGGTGGCGACGGACGTGCTCGTCGCCGACGGGGACACGGTCACGGTCGGACGGGTCAGCCTGACCGCCCGCCACCTGGTCGGGCACACCCCCGGCTCGATCGCCCTGATCTACGACGACCCGCACGGGCACCCGCACGTGTTCACCGGCGACTGCCTCTTCCCGGGCGGCGTCGGCAACACCTGGGACGACCCCAAGGCCTTCGCCAGCCTGATCGACGACGTCCAGCACAAGCTCTTCGAGCAGCTGCCGGACGAGACCTGGGTCTACCCGGGACACGGCAACGACACCATGCTCGGCGCCGAGCGTCCGCACCTGGCCGAATGGCGCGAGCGCGGCTGGTAGGCGCGGCAACGCGTCAACTTCGCGACGCGACGCACTCCTTCCGGTCGCTTACGACCGAACTCACGTCCCGAGGGGCGGGGAACGGGTATTTGGTGCGGCATGCCACACGACCCCTCCCCACCCCTCGCCTCCTCCGCCCCCGAGGCCTCCCCCGCCCCCTCCCCGACTCCTCTGCCCGCCGACGACGCCGACGGCTCCACCGGCCCCGGCATGCTGCGGCTGGCCACGGCCTCCCTCGCCGGGACCGCCATCGAGTTCTACGACTTCTTCGTCTACGGGACGGCCGCCGCCCTCGTGCTCGGCCCGCTCTTCTTCCCCTCCTTCTCCCCGCTCGCCGGAACCCTCGCCGCCTTCGGCACCTTCGGCGTCGGCTTCCTCGCCCGCCCGCTCGGTTCGGCGGTCTTCGGCCACATCGGCGACCGCTACGGCCGGCGTCCGGTCCTGCTCGCCTCGCTGCTGCTCACCGGCCTCGCGACGGTCGCCGTCGGCTGCGTGCCCACGTACGGCTCGATCGGCGTGGCCGCTCCGGTCCTCCTGCTCCTGCTGCGCTTCCTGCAGGGCCTCGGGCTCGGCGGTGAGTGGGGCGGCGCCGTGCTGCTGACCGCCGAGCACGCCCCCGAGGGGCGGCGCGGGCTGTGGTCGAGCTTCCCGCAGATGGGCCCGGCGGTGGGCTTCCTGCTCGCCAACGGCCTGGTGCTGGGACTCTCCGCGTCCCTGACCGACGGCCAGTTCACCTCCTGGGGGTGGCGGGTGCCGTTCTGGGCGGCCGGGGCGCTGGCCCTGGCCGGTCTGTGGCTGCGGCACTCGGTGGAGGAGACCCCGCAGTTCCGGGCGCTCGCCGCGACGGGCCGGCGCGCCGAGGCCCCGCTGGCCGAGGTGTTCCGGGGCCACTGGCGGCTGCTCCTGCTGACCGGCGGGGCGCTCGCCGTGGGGTACGCCGTCTTCTACGCGGTCACCACCTGGTCCCTCGCGTACGCCACCGAGCACCTCACGGTGAGCCGCACGGTCATGCTGGCCTGCATCATGGCCGCGGTCGCGATCAAGGGGCTGGTGACCCCGCTGATCGCGCTGCTCGGCGACCGCTACGGGCGGCGGCCGCTGTGCCTGGCCGGGTGCGCGATGTGCGCCGTGTGGATGTTCCCGCTGGTGGCGCTGTTGCGGACGGCGGATCCGCTGCTGATGACGGTGGGCTTCGTCGGGGCGCTGCTGGGCATGGTGACGATGTTCTCGGTGGTGGCCGCGTACCTGCCCGAGCTGTACGCGCCGCGGATCCGCTGCACGGGCGCGGCGGTCGGCTACAACCTGGGCGGCGTGCTGGGCGGGGCGCTGACCCCGATCGTGGCGACGGCGCTGGCGGACGGCTCCGGTCCGCCGTGGGGCGTCGCGCTGTACCTGACCGGGATCTCCCTGGTCAGCCTGGTCTGTTTCGCGCTGCTGCCGGAGACCGGTCCGGCGGCCGTACGGAGGAGGGCGGCCGCGGGCCGGGGCACGGAAACGGGGGCGGCCGAAGCGGCCGCCCCCGCGTAGATCCGTGGATCCGCAGGACTGTGGATCCGTGGATCCGTCGATCCGGTTATGCGTCGATGTTCTCCGGGCGGGCGGCGGCCTCGGCCGCCGCCTGCTTCTTCGAGGCCATCAGGCTGGTGATCGTGGTGATGACGAGGACACCGCAGATGACGCCCAGGGAGACCGGGATCGAGATCACCGGGACGTGCACCCCGGACTCGTGCAGGGCGTGCAGCACCAGCTTGATGCCGATGAAGCCGAGGATGATCGACAGGCCGTAGCTGAGGTGGACCAGCTTCTTCAGCAGGCCGCCGATGAGGAAGTACAGCTGGCGCAGACCCATCAGCGCGAAGGCGTTGGCCGTGAAGACGATGTACGGGTCCTGGGTGAGGCCGAAGATCGCGGGGATGGAGTCCAGGGCGAACAGCACGTCGGTGGTGCCGATGGCGAGCATGACGACCATCAGCGGGGTCAGCACGCGCTTGCCGTTGCTCTGGATGAAGAGCTTGGTGCCGTGGTAGCGGTCGGCGACGCCGAACTTCTTCTCGACGGACTTCAGGAGGCGGTTCTCCTCGAACTCCTCGTCCTCCTCGTCCTTGCGGGCCTCCTGGATCAGCTTCCACGCGGTGTAGATCAGGAACGCGCCGAAGATGTAGAAAACCCAGGAGAAGCTGGCGATGATCGCGGCGCCGGCCGCGATGAAGATCGCGCGCAGGACGAGGGCGATGAGCACGCCCACGAGCAGCACCCGCTGCTGGAGGTGGGAGGGCACCGCGAACTTCGCCATGATCAGGACGAAGACGAAGAGGTTGTCGACGCTCAGCGACTTCTCGGTGATGAAGCCCGCGAAGAACTCCTGGGAGGCCTGGCCGCTCCCGAAGAACCACAGGCCGAGGCCGAAGAGTGCGGCGAGGACGATCCAGACGACCGTCCAGATGCCCGCTTCCTTGATGGACACGTCGTGCGGTTTGCGGCCGATGAAGAAATCGGCGCCGATCAGGAGGGAGAGACCGAGAATGGTCAGCACCCAAAGGGCCCAGGAAACTTCCATGGTGTACACGCCTCCGGCGGATGGCTCAGCACTTCGTCAGCGTCATCGCTGCCGGAGGTCTCTTCCACCCGGGCGGCCTGGAGGCCGTGGGCCGGCGCCCCGGGACCGGCTTCGTCCTCTTTCGGCCGAAGTTGTCCGTATTGACGGGTACGCCGTAGCAGGAAAGCAGGAATACTCCCCTCCGCACACCCGAGCATACCCATCAAGGGCGCTTTGGGTAAAGAGAGTCCCAAAGAATGGTCACGGGCGGGTAGTGCGCCGGGCCTCCGCCACCCGCTCCAGTGCCTGGTCGAGGACCCGGCTGCCCTGCGGCGGCAGGTCCGGTTCGAAGGTCCAGGCGTGGTGGACCCAGGGGTCGGCGAGATGGTTGTCCGGCACCGGGGACAGCCGCATCAGGGAGCGCCACAGCGGGTCGAGCAGCGGCCCGTAGGCCGAGGCCTCGTCGCGGTCCGCGACCATCAGCAGGTGCACGCCGACCGCCGAGCCCTCGTCGGCGAGGTAGCGCAGCTGGGTGACGGCGCGGTCGTCGAAGCCGTGCGGGAAGTCGTGCACGATCAGCAGCTGATCGGCCGTGTCCACGTCCGGGGGCAGGTCCTCGGGAGCGCCGGCCCGCAGCGCCATCTGTACGAGGTCCACGCGCCGGGTCAGCCGCGCCAGGGTCTCGGTGACCCCGGTGGCCCCGGCGGCGGGCGGCCCGGCCAGCACCCCGGCGCGTACGAGGGGCGCCAGGGACGCGGTCCCGGCCCCGGCCGCGTCGATGACGTGGACGGAGAACCGGTCGGCGGGGTGGGCCGCGAGCAGCCGGACCGCCAGGGCGACGGCCATGTCCATGGCGGCCCGGCGCAGCCGGTCGGTGTCCATGGTCATCGCGGCCTCTGAGCCGGTCCGGCCGTTGTCGATCCAGAGTCCGCGCTCCAGCGGGACCCGGGTCAGCATGGGGATGCGCAGATCGGGCCGCTCGGGCAGGTGCAGGTCCCCCAGGCGCAGGGCCAGCGGGCTCTCCTCGGGCGTGCGGTGACCGTGCCAGACGGGGTTGTCCCAGCGGGCGTACGCGGCCGGCAGCGCGGGTTCGACGACCTCCGACTCGGCGATCAGCTGCGCCAGGTCCCGGTCGAGGACCGCCTGGGCCTGGGCGACGAGCTCCTCGCGGCGGGCCCGCGCGGTGTCGCGGGCGGCGTTCCCGGAGCCACCGAGGCGGTGGCGCGGGTCGGACAGGGCCTCGTCGAGCTCGCGGTCCATGCGGGAGTCGGCGAACTCGACGGCGCCGCGGTAGGCGGCGACCGTGCGGGCCAGGTCCTCGAACATCCCCCAGACCTGGTTGTAGAGCCGCTCCTCCATGGACCAGCCGCTGGCGTCCCCGGCGACGGGGCGCGGGGTCTGTCCGGGCTCCTGCGGCGCGGCGGGCCGCGGCGCGGGCTCGGGCGGCTCGGTGCTGGTGCGGCGGCGGCGCGGGTGGGCGTAGCTGATGGTGGGCGGGGCGCCCGTGGTGTCGCCGGTGGGTACGGGTCCGGGCGCACCGGCGTACGGGTGCCCGGAGACGGGGACCGGGTCCGGCGGCTCGGGGGCGGCCGCGGGGGCCTGGGCCGGGGTTTGCGGGGGCCGCAGGTCACCGACGAGGGTCGGCATCGTGGCGAGGGTGGCGTCCGCCCCCGCGGTACGGGGGGTCGTACCCAGCGCGGCGGCGGCCAGCTCGGCGGCGGCCGGTGCGGGCAGCCCGCCGTCGGTGAGCAGGGCGCCGAGGCCCTCCGCGTAGCCCTGGCCCACGGCGCGGACCTTCCAGGCACCCTGGCGCCGGTACAGCTCCAGGGCGACCACGGCGGTCTCGGCGTCGAGCCCGGTCAGGGTGTACCCGGCGAGCTCGGCGCCCTCCGGGTCGGCCACGGCCACGTAGGAGGCCGGCACCGCACCGAAGCGGACCGGACCGCCGGGCGGCAGGACGAGCAGTACACCGAGCCGGTGGACGTCCGCCGCGACCTCGTCGAGGTCGACGGCGAAGGTGTGCCGTTCGGCGAGCCCGCCCGGCGACTGCACGCCGGGGAGGGACCTGGCGCCCGGGTGGGCCAGTATCCCGTTGCCGGAGAACCGGCCCTGTTCGTCGGCGAACGAGGCCAGGGCGAGCACGGGTGTGCCCGCCGAGACCCTGATCTCCACCCGGCTCCGGGACACGGGGTGGTTCTGCCCCCGGACCAGTTCGGCCGTCATCGTGCAGCCCCTCCCCCGTGCCTTCTTCTCTTCGTCCGGTCTTGCTACAGGTGCGGCAGGATCGCCGGCATGAGGTCCTGGAAGGTGCGGCCGTTGGCCGGGTTTCCGAGGGCCGTCATCTGCCAGCCGGCGCCCGCGCGCGACACCTTGGCCATGATCTGCGCGGTGTACTGACCGCCGCCGTCGAGGGTGTAGCGGGCCAGCTCCTGGCCGTTGGTCTCGTCGACGATGCGGCAGAACGCGTTCTGCACTTCCTGGAAGGTCTGGCCGGTGAAGGAGTTCACCGTGAAGACGATCTGGTCGATGTGCACCGGCACGCGCTGGAGGTCGACGAGGATCGCCTCGTCGTCGCCGCCCTGGCCGACACCGCCGACGAGGTTGTCACCGGTGTGGCGCACCGAGCCGTCGTCGCTCTGCAGGTGCCGGAAGAAGACCACGTCCACGGGCTGCTTGTCGGCGAAGAGCACCGCCGAGGCGTCGAGGTCGATCTCCCGCGTCCGCGAGCCGAACAGCCCGCGGCGCTTCGCCGCCTGCCAGCCGAGGCCCATCCGGACCGCGGTCAGCGTGCCTCCGTCCGCCTTCTGCAGACTGATGGCCTGACCCTTGGTCATGTTGACCGTCACGTACTGTCCCCTCTCCCTGGCCCGCCCCATGACGAGCGTGCAGCGTGTACCTGCGGCTGAGACCCAACCCTACTGACCGGCCTCCGGTCAGGCGAGGCCCGCTTCCTTCATCTGCCGCAACTCCTTCTTCAGCTCGCCCACCTCGTCCCGGATCCGGGCCGCGACCTCGAACTGGAGCTCGGCGGCCGCCCCGCGCATGCGCTCGGTCATCTGCTCGATGAGCGCGGCCAGTTCGGCTGCGGGACGATCGGTGAGCACTTCGGCGGCCGCGCCGCCCTTGGCACCCTTCGCACCCTTCGCACTCTTTCCGCCCGTCTTGGCCGTGGCCGCCCGGCCGCCGAGCGCCGGCACCGGGGCCTTGGGCCCCTTGCCGTCCTTCGCCTGCCGGTATCCGGTGCCGAGGAGCTCCTCGGTGTCCAGTTCCTCGCGGGCGATGGTGGCGACGATGTCGTTGATCTTCTTGCGCAGCGGCTGCGGGTCGATCCCGTTCGCCGTGTTGTAGGCGATCTGCTTCTCCCGGCGCCGGTTGGTCTCGTCGATGGCCTTCTCCATCGCCGGGGTCATCTTGTCCGCGTACATGTGGACCTGGCCGGACACGTTGCGCGCCGCGCGGCCGATGGTCTGGATCAGGGAGGTCCCCGAGCGCAGGAAGCCCTCCTTGTCGGCGTCGAGGATCGCCACCAGGGACACCTCGGGCAGGTCGAGGCCCTCGCGGAGCAGGTTGATGCCGACCAGGACGTCGTACTCGCCGGCCCGCAGCTCGCGCAGCAGCTCGATGCGGCGCAGGGTGTCCACGTCGCTGTGCAGGTAGCGGACCTGGATGCCGAGCTCCAGGAAGTAGTCCGTGAGGTCCTCGGACATCTTCTTGGTGAGGGTGGTGACGAGGATCCGCTCGTCCTTCTCGACGCGCTGGCGGATCTCGTGGACCAGGTCGTCGATCTGCCCCTCGGTGGGCTTGACCACGACCTCGGGGTCGATGAGACCGGTGGGGCGGATGATCTGCTCGACGAAGCCGTCGCCGCGCGAGAGCTCGTACTTTCCTGGGGTCGCCGACAGGTAGACGGTCTGGCCGATCCGCTCCTGGAACTCCTCCCACTTCAGCGGCCGGTTGTCGAGCGCGGACGGCAGCCGGAACCCGTGGTCGACGAGGGTCCGCTTGCGGGAGGCGTCGCCCTCGTACATGGCGCCGATCTGCGGCACGGTGACGTGCGACTCGTCGATGACCAGGAGGAAGTCCTCCGGGAAGTAGTCGATGAGGGTGTTGGGCGCCGAGCCGCGCTCGCGGTCGTCCATGTGCAGCGAGTAGTTCTCGATGCCGGAGCAGGAGCCGATCTGGCGCATCATCTCCAGGTCGTACGTGGTGCGCATGCGCAGCCGCTGCGCCTCCAGCATCTTGCCCTGCTTCTCCAGCTCGGCGAGGCGTTCGGCCAGCTCCGCCTCGATGCCGCGGACCGCCTTCTCCATGCGCTCGGGGCCGGCGACGTAGTGGCTGGCGGGGAAGACGTACAGATCGCGGTCCTCGCTGATGACCTCGCCGGTCAGCGGGTGCAGGGTGGAGAGGGCCTCGATCTCGTCGCCGAACATTTCGATGCGGACGGCCAGTTCCTCGTAGACCGGGAAGATCTCGATGGTGTCGCCGCGCACCCGGAACGTGCCGCGGGTGAAGGCCACGTCGTTGCGCGTGTACTGGATGTCCACGAAGCGGCGCAGCAGCTGGTCCCGGTCGATCTCCTCGCCCACCTTGAGGGAGACCATCCGGTCGACGTACTCCTGCGGGGTACCGAGGCCGTAGATACAGGACACGGAGGCGACGACGATCACGTCCCGCCGGGTCAGCAGCGAGTTGGTCGCGGAGTGGCGCAGCCGCTCCACCTCCTCGTTGATCGAGGAGTCCTTCTCGATGTACGTGTCCGACTGCGGTACGTACGCCTCGGGCTGGTAGTAGTCGTAGTACGAGACGAAGTACTCGACGGCGTTGTTCGGCAGGAGCTCGCGGAATTCGTTCGCCAGCTGGGCGGCGAGCGTCTTGTTCGGCGCCATGACCAGGGTGGGGCGCTGGAGCTTCTCGATCATCCAGGCAGTGGTCGCCGACTTGCCGGTGCCGGTCGCACCCAGCAGGACGACATCCTTCTCACCTGCACGGATGCGCTTCTCCAGCTCGGCGATGGCCGCCGGCTGGTCGCCGCTGGGCTGGTAGGGGCTGACGACCTCGAAAGGCGCCACCGTGCGTTCGATCTTCGATACGGGCCGCATGGGTCAACCGTACGACCCTCCACTGACACTCACGCGTCCCCGCCGGTCGGCCGCGCGGTCCGGGCGGTTGTGGCCGCCCGGACCGCTGTCATTCGTTCTGGTCCGTTTGTCGTAGTTCGGTGGCGGCTCAGTGATCTTCAACCCCATGATCGCGGTGAAGTGCATCGCCACAACGTCTGCCGCTCCGCACCCGTCTGACGCAGGAACAGGGCTCACGACCCGAGGAGAACGCACATGTACGTCCGACCCGCCGCCGCGGCAGCCGCCGCATTCCTGGGCTTCACCCTCACCCTGCTGGGCGGGACGGCCTCGTACGCCGCCACCGGGCCCGGATCCGCCACCGGACCCGGATCCGGCACCGGACCCGGCACCGACACCCGTACCGGCACCGGTACCGGCCGGGCAGCGCTGGGGGGCCCGGTCGTGTACGCCCACCGGGGCGCCTCGGCCTACGCCCCGGAGAACACCCTCGACGCGATCGACCTGGCCATGCAGATGGGCTTCGCCTGGGTCGAGAACGACGTGCAGCGCACCAAGGACGGTGTGCTGGTGGTGATCCACGACGACACCCTGGCCCGGACCACCGACGTCGAGCAGCAGTTCCCGGGCCGGGCGCCCTGGAAGGTCCAGGACTTCACGTGGGCCGAGATCGCCCGGCTGGACGCGGGCAGCTGGTTCGGCGACATGTACGCGGGCGCCTCCGTGCCGACCCTGCGGCAGTACCTCGACCGGGTCCAGCGCAACCAGCAGCGGCTGCTGCTGGAGATCAAGAAGCCGGAGCTCTACCCCGGGATCGAGGAGCAGACCCTGAAGGTGCTGGACGAGGCCGGCTGGCTCGACGAGCGCCACGTCACGCGGCGCCTGGTGGTGCAGAGCTTCAGCGCCGACTCGGTACGCATCGTCCACGGCCTGCGTCCGGACCTGGTGACGGCTTTCCTGGGCACCCCCACCGTGGCGGACCTGCCCCGGTACGCGGAGTTCACCGACCGGATCAACCCGTGGCACACCACGATCTCGGCCGACTGGGTCTCGGCCGTGCACGGCCTGCTCGGCGCCCACGGCAAGGCCATGGAGGTGGACACCTGGATCGTGGACGACCCGGCGACCGCCCGGAAGGTGCAGGCGATGGGGGTGGACGGGATCATCACCAACGCCCCGGACGTGGTCCAGGACGCGGTCGGCGGGTTCTGACCTCCGAGGCGGCGACGACTCTGTCGGCGTTGTCGGCGCCCGGCCGTACCGTGGAGGCGTGGACAGCACCGAGCGGCCCCGCGGGCCGCACCTCGAATGGACCGTCGTCGCCAGCGACATCGGTCCCCTGCTCCTGGCCGCGACTCCGGAAGGTCTGGTCCGGGTCGAGTTCCATGCCGAGCCGGACCGGGTCGACCGGATGATCGGCCCGCTCGTCTCCCGGCTCGGCGCCGACGCCCGGCAGCCCGCGCCGGGCGAGGAGGTACTGCTGGCCGAGCCGATACGCCAGCTCACCGCGTACTTCGCGGGCTCGCTGCGCCGCTTCGAGCTGCCGCTGGACTGGCGCCTGAGCTCCGGCTTCAACCGGCAGGTGCTCCAGGAACTGGACCGTTCCGTGCCGTACGGATCGGTCGTCGGCTACGGGGAGCTGGCCGCCCGCGTCGGACAGCCCGGCGCCGCCCAGGCCGTGGGCAATGCCATGGGCTCCAACCCACTGCCGCTGGTGGTGGCCTGTCACCGGGTGGTGGAGAACGACGGGGGCATCGGGGGATTCGGCGGCGGGGTGGAGACCAAGCGGCAGCTGCTCGCGTGGGAGGGCGTGCTCCCGCAGCCGCTGTTCTGAGCCCGGGGCGGGGCCCTGACCTGCGAACACTGCCTGCGGGCCGGAGCTCGCGCCCGGCCGGCTCCGGCGCGGTTCCGCCGGGCGGTAAGGGCTGGCACACTGCGGCGGTGACTACTCCTGCCTCCGCACCCGGCCTCCCCGCGTCCCCCGCGCCCCGTGCCACGCACCCGCGCCGCCGGTGTACGCCATGACCGCCTCGTCCGGCACCGACCGGCCGGCACACCCCCTCGGCCTGCCCGAGCTGGCCCGGCTGCAGCGGCGTACCTCGCGCGTCCTCATCGCCGGCCAGGTCCTCGGCGGCCTCGGCGTGCCCATCAGCATCGCCCTGGCCCCCGTACTCGCCACCGAGGTCAGCGGCTCCGAGGCGATGTCCGGCGTCGCCTCCACCGCCGCGGTGATCGGCGCCGGCCTGTTCTCACTGCCGCTCGCCGCACTGATGACCGCGCGCGGCCGCCGCCCCGGACTGGTCCTGGCCTACGCGATCGGCGCCGTCGGGGCGGGTCTGGTCGTCCTGGCCGCCACGATCAAGAGCTTCCCGCTGCTGCTGCTCGGCATGGCCGCCTTCGGCGCCGCCTCCTCGGGCAACCTGCAGGCCCGGTTCGCCGCCGCGGACCTCGCGGCCCCGGACCACCGCGCCCGGGCCATCTCGATCGTGGTGTGGGCGTCGACCATCGGCGCGGTGCTCGGACCCAACCTGTCCGCGCCGGCCAGCCACAGCTTCGCCGGCACCTCCATACCGGAGACGGCCGGCCCCTTCGTCTGGGCCGCCGCCGTCTTCCTGCTCACGGGCACGCTGGTCGGCGTACTCCTGCGCCCCGACCCGCTGCTGACGGCCCGGGCGCTGGCCGGGCCCGAGGAGCAGACCCGCGAGGGCCGCTCGCTGCGGGCCGGGTTCGCCGCCGTGAAGGCCTCGCCGCGGGCCCGGCTCGCCCTCCTCACCGTCGCCGTGTCGCACACCGTCATGGTCTCGATCATGGTGATGACCCCGATGGACCTGGGCCACCACGGCGCCGGGCTGGAGCTCATCGGGCTGGTGATCAGCGGTCACATCGCGGGCATGTTCGCCTTCTCCCCCGTCATGGGCTGGCTCGCGGACCGGCTCGGCCGGCTCTCCGTGATCGGACTGGCCGCCGGGCTCCTGTCGGTCGCCGCGCTGCTCGCCGGGACGGCCGGGCCCAGCCACGGCCGCAGCGCGCTCGGACTCTTCCTGCTCGGCCTCGGCTGGTCCGCCGGGATGGTGTCCGGCTCGGCCCTGCTGACGGACTCGGTACCGCAGGCCGCGCGGGCCGCCGTCCAGGGCCTGAGCGACCTCACGATGAACGCGGCCGCGGGCGTGGGCGGCGCGGCCGCCGGGCTGATCATGTCCCGGGCGGGCTACGGCTGGCTGAACGCCGTCGGCGCCGCGCTGCTGCTGCCGATGGCGGCGCTCGCGCTGTTCACGGCGCGCCGCCACCCCGCGCCCGCGAGCTCGACCTCGCCCGCTCCCTCTCCCGCTCCCGCGAAGGGCGTCAGTAGCTGATGTGGTAGGCCTTGCGCAGCGTCTCGTGGACGGTCCAGGTCGTGCGGTCGCCCTCCCGGAGCACGCAGGCGGAGCCGGGTCCGACCTCCAGCGTCTGGCCGCCCTCGACCTCGACGGTGGCGCGGCCGCTGACCACCACGAAGAGCTCGTCGGCCTCGACGTCGGTGACCACACCCGGGGTGATCTGCCAGATCCCGCGCACCTGCTTGCCGTCCGCCGACTCCCACAGCACCTTGCCCGTCACGACCGGCTCGCCGGAGACGATCTGCCCGGGGTCGAGGTCGTCGGCCTCCAGTTCGACGTCCGCGACGGAGACGGAGAAGGAAGCGGGGGCGGCGGGCGTGGCTGAGTGATCACTGGTGCTCATGGCGCGCCAGCCTAGTGCGGCCCCCCGCGCGGCGCGGTGGCCACAGCGTCCAGCAACGGCCCGCCGGACGAGTCACCCTGTCCAGCGGCCCGGGCGCCTGGCGGCCAGGAGCGGCTGGTGGAAGCCGGTGTCCACCGGTGCGTGCCAGAGCGGGTCGGTGAAGCCGGCCCGCCGGGCGTACTCGGCCGTCTCCTCCTCCGGCAGCGCCCAGTACGTCGCGCTCGACACCCGCGTGGTCCAGGTGTCGCCGGTCGGCAGCAGCTGGAAGAGCTCCAGGTCGTACCGCTCCCCGTCGGCGTGCCAGTGCCACAGCTGGAAGGTCAGCGTCCGCCCGTCGGGGCCCTGGTGGACGTGCGGCGGCTCGCTGTGCGGACGGGCCCGGCGCAGCTGCCCGTAGGGGCGCGTGGAGAGCAGCAGCAGACCGCCGGGGCGCAGCACCCGCAGGGTTTCGGCCAGGGCCGCGCCCACGTCCCGGGCGGTCAGCAGGTGCGGCAGGGCGTTGTCGGCGCAGACCAGGGCGTCGAAGGTGGCGTCCGCGAAGGGCAGGGCGCGCATGTCGGCGGCGGCGACGGGCAGGGCGAGCCCGCGCTGCGCGGCCTCCTGGGCGGCGCGGGCGACGCAGGCGCCGCTGAGGTCGGTTCCGGTGACCCGGTGGCCGAGCGCGGCGAGGCCCAGCGCCTGGGTTCCGATGCCGCAGGCGTTGTCGAGCACCGTGTGCGGTCCCGGGCCGAGCGCGGCGGTGAGCCGGGTGTCGAGGGCCCGGCCCTGGCGGGCGGTGCTCGCGTCCCAGTCCGCGTAGATGAGGTCGTACCGGCCGGCCAACTCGTCGTAGAAGCGGCGCGTGTCCACGGGGGAACGCTACTCGGACAGGTGGGGACGGGTGTGGCGGGAGTGCGTTTGGGGGCGCCGATCCGGTGCCATGGATGGGGACATGTCACAGCACAGAGCAACTGCACCCTCGTCCGGTGGACCGGTCCTGTCGGCGGAAGTACGCGAGGCACTCGCCCGGGGGAAGCCCGTCGTGGCCCTGGAGTCGACGATCATCGCGCACGGTCTGCCCCGCCCCCGCAACCTGGTGGTGGGCCTCGAACTGGAGGCCCTGGTCCGCGCGGAGGGCGCGGTTCCGGCGACGATCGCGGTCGTGGACGGAGTGGCGTACGCGGGCCTGGACAAGGAACAGCTGGAGCGGATCGCGGGCGGCGACGGCGTGCGCAAGCTCGGCCAACGGGACCTGGCGCCCGCGCTGGCGACGGGGGCGACCGGGGCGACGACGGTGTCCGCGACGGCCTTCCTCGCCGCCCGGGCCGGCCTGCGGGTCTTCGCCACGGGCGGGCTCGGCGGCGTACACCGGGAGTGGGCCCGGACGCAGGACGAGTCGGCGGATCTGGCGCTGCTGGCGCGGACGCGGATCACGGTGGTGTGCGCGGGGGTGAAGTCGATCCTGGACGTGCCGGGCACGCTGCAGCGGCTGGAGACGCTGGGGGTGGCGGTGCTCGGCTACGGGACCGACCGCTTCCCCGGCTTCTATCTGGCCGACTCCGGCGAACCGGTGGACTGGACCGTGCACCGGCCCGAGGAGGTCGCGGCGGTGATGGCCGCTCAGGACGCGCTGGGTGGTGCGGAGTCGGCGCTGCTGGTGGCCAATCCGGTGGCGCGGGAGGCGCAACTGGATCCGGAGCTGCACGACCGGGTGCTGGCGGAGGCCCTCGCCGAGTGCCGCGCGCGCGGCATCACGGGGCAGGCGGTGACGCCGTTCCTGCTGGGGTTCCTGGTACGGGCGACGGACGGGGCCTCGCTGGAGGCGAACCTGGCGGCGGTACGGGGCAACGTGCGGCTCGGGGCCCGGATCGCGGGGGCCTGGGCGGCGCGGGCATGACCGGGCCGGGGGCGTTGCTGGTCGTCGGGGACGTGGTGACGGACGTGGTGGCCATACATTCGGAGCCACTGGCTCCGGCCACCGACACGACGGCCCGCATCCGCACCCTGCCGGGCGGGGCCGGGGGGAACGCGGCGTGCTGGGCGGCCCGTACGGGGACCGCGGAGGTACGGCTGCTGGCGCGGGTGGGCGCCGAATCGGCGCGCTGGCACGAGCGGGCGCTGGTGGACGCGGGGGTGCGGCCACGGCTGGTGATCGACGCGCAGGAGCCGACCGGGACGGTGGTGGCGCTGGTCGGCAAGGACGCGGAGCGGACGTTCCTGACCGACAGCGGGGCCTCGCTGCGCCTGTGCCCCGCCGACTGGACCCCGTCCCTGCTGGACGGGGCGGCCCACCTCCACCTGTCCGGTTATCTGTTCTTCGCCGACAGCAGCCGGGAGCTGGCCATGGTGGCGCTCCGGGCGGCCCGGACGCGGGGGGTGACGGTGAGCGTGGATCCCGCCTCGGCCGGATTCCTGGCGGGCCTCGGGCCGCAGCGCTTCCTGGACGCCGTGGCCGGGGCGGGCGTACTGCTGCCCAACGAGGACGAGGCCCGGCTGCTGGCCGGGCTGCCGGGGCCGGCGGGGGTGGCACGGGCGGCGGCGGAGCTCAGCCGGCGGGTGCCACTGGTGGTGGTGACCCGGGGCGCGGCCGGGGCGCTGATCGCCGAACGCGGCCGGATCACCGCCGAGGTCGAGGCGGAGCCGGCCGAAGCGGTGGACTCCACGGGCGCCGGGGATGCCTTCACCGGCGGCTTCCTCGCGGCCCGGCTGGAGGGCGCGGACCCGGCGGAGGCCGCCCGCGCGGGGTGCCGGGCCGCGGCCCTGGCGGTGACCCGGCCGGGCGGGCGGCCGTAGGCCGTCCCCGTTCGCGCCGGTCACCGGCTCCGCAGGCCGGTCCAGGCGGGATGGCGGGGGTCGTCGGCCCGGACCACCGCGTCGGCGGCCGACGCCGGATCGGTGTCGGCCTCGTAGCGCGCGAAGGCGGGCAGCGTCCAGCGTGCCGGCTCCTCGGTGCGGCGGGCGAGCGCCCCCGCGGAGAGCCGGATGTGGACGCTCAGGTCGAAGGGGAACCAGTGGCCGAGCAGCAGCGGTCCGTGCACGATCAGCACTCCGCCGGGCGGGAGTTCGGCGTACGGGCTGCGGGTCGCCCGGTCGGTCACCGGGTCCCAGAGGTCCGGCAGCACCTGCCCGGTGCCACCCGGGTCGGTCGGGCCGAACACCTCCCGCCAGAGCGCGGCCGTGTCGTACCAGCCGCCGAGGTACGCGTCCACGTCCTGGCGGCCGAACTCGAAACGGAGGGAGGCCGGCCGCAGGAAGCCGTCGGTCGGCACCACCAGGGCCGGGCGGCCGCGCACCCGCAGCGAGTCGGCGAGTTGACCGGCGAGCACGCCGGTCCCGGCGGCGGGGGCTCCGTCGATGCCCACCCGCTGCCAGCTGCCCTCCCCGGGGGCGTTGCCGGGGTCGTCGAGGTGACCGGCGAGCCGCTCGGCCATCCGCTGCCATGTGATCGCTTCCCACTGCACCGGCCCATTGTCAGTGGTGGGCCTTAGCGTTTTTCACGAGGGATCACCGGCCGAAAGGGGGTCGGCGGCCCCGCCTTGGGGAGGGGTTTGTCATGGCTCGCGAGACGACGTATTTGGAGCTGTCGCAGGACAGCGGCGGGGCGCACAAGTTCTACGAGGTCACCGTGGACGGCACGGCCGTCTCCGTGCGGTACGGACGCATCGGCGCGGACGGCCAGTTGCAGATCTCCTCGTTCCCGACCGCCGAGAAGGCCCGCGCGGCCGCCGCGAAGAAGATCGGCGAGAAGGTCCGCAAGGGGTACGCGCCGGCCGTGCAGGGGCAGCGCGCCGCCCGGTCGGTGACCCGCCGCCAGGTGACCTCGGCGCCGTCGACGGCGCGGGCGGTGGCTCCGGTGCTGTGGCGTTTCCGCACCGGTTCGTCGGCCTTCGGCATCCACGTGGACGAGGACCGCTGCTGGGTCGGCAACCAGGCGGGCGACGTCTACACGCTGAGCCACGGCGGTGAGGTGCTGGCCCGGTACTCGCTGCCGGACGGGGTGAAGTGCCTGGTGGCGGACGAGTTCTGGATATACGCGGGCTGTGACGACGGCACGGTGTACGACCTGTCGTCGAAGGTTCCCTTCGGGGCCTACGCGATCGCGGCGGACGTGGACATCTACTGGCTCGACATCCACGAGGGCGTGCTGAACGTCTCCGACGCGAACGGCGGCCTGACCGTCATCGACCACGAGGACGAGCACCAGTGGTCGCGGAAGTCCTCCGGCACCGGCGCCTGGATGGTCCGGGCGGACGAGCGGGCGGTCTTCCACGGGCACAGCGGCGGTGTGACGGCCTACGCGGCCGACGGCACCGGGCAGTTGTGGCACACCAAGACCCCCGGCGGGGTGCTCTTCGGCTGGCAGGAGGAGCGCGCGGTGTACGCGGGCACGGTCCGCAACACGGTGCAGCGGCTGTCGAAGGCGACGGGGGCGGTGGAGGCCTCCTACGCGTGCGACGCGGCGGTGTACTCGTGCGCGACCTCGCCCGACGGACGGCACGTCTTCGCCGGGGACTCCTCCTCCTCGGTCTACTGCTTCGACGCCGACGGCCGGCGGTTGTGGAAGCTGGGCACGGGCGGCGGGTCGGCGCTGTCCATGCAGTACCTGGACGGGCGGCTGTACCTGGTGACCACGGACGGGTCGCTGGTGTGCGTGGATGCGACCGAGCAGGCCATCGCGGCGGCCCAGCAGGGCTCGGTGCCCGCGCCGATGGACGTGAAGTCGGCGGCGGCGCTGCCGGTGTTCACCCCGGCCGCGTCGGCCTCGGCGGTGGCGACGGTTTCGGTGGCCGCGGCCCCGGCGGGCGGCGTGGTGGTGGAGTGCGTCCAGCAGGGCGGCCGGATGCGGGTGCAGGTCGTGTCGGGCGGCTTCGACCCCTCGTGGAACGTGCAGTTCCCGCGCGGGATACGGGAGGCGGGCGCCCGGTACGTGGTGGACGGGCTGCACCCGGCCTCGGGCGGCTTCTACCGGGTCCGCGGGGAGATACGCCGGCTGGTGTGAGGCGCCCGTCGACCGGCCCGGCCGGGGCCGGGTTCAGGGGGTGTGCTCCCCGCAGACCGCCGGCGTGGCACCCGGCGGGGCGGCCGTGGGTATCGAGAAGGGGGTCTCCTCCGGGAGCGCGGGAGTCACGTGGAGCACCACCGGCTCGGTACCGAGGTTGTGGCCGAGGTGTATGTGCCGGATGCCCGCGGGTTCCACGAAGGTGGTCCCGGCCGGATGTACCTCGACGGTGCGGTCGTGCAGGACCCGGGTCAGGGTCCCTGCCAGGACCACCGCGTCCAGCCGGACCCCGTGGAAGTGCCAGCCGGTGCAACCGCCCGGCGGGATGACTATCTCCCGGCCATGCGGGAACGCGGCGACGCACGCCCCGCCCGGCCCCGCCGTCATCGTCTGCTGCCCACCCATGTACCCCTCCTCGGCGGACCTCCCAAGGTCCACGGCTCCACCGTAGAAGGGCCGCGGGACATCCAGGAACAGTCGATGAAACATCAACATCCCTTCTTCACCAGGTGATATGAGGGTCATACCGCGGTATCACACCTGTATGAGCCTGGTGGTTTTTGCGTCGCTGAAGCAGATCCACTGCGCCGACTGCCGGCAGGGCCCGCTCCGGCACCTCGTGCGCGAGTCCGGCGTACCCCGCTGCCTGGACTGTACGGATCTCGGCCATCTCGTCTATCTCCCGCGGGGGGACACGGCGCTCACCCGCCGTGCCCGCGAGGCCAGTTCGCTCTGCGCCGTCGTCGTGCGCTTCGACAAGCGCCGCCATCGCTACGAGCGTCTGGGACTGCTCGTCGAGGAGGCCGCCCTGGCCCGTGCGGAGCACGCCTGTCTCGCCGACTCCGAGGCGCGGGCGCGCCGTCGGGAGCGCGACCGGCGGCGCCGTGCGGTCGAGGACACCCGGTTCACGGCGGCGTTCGCCGCCGAGATCGTACGGCTGTTCCCCGGGTGCCCGGCCGGCCGGGCCGTGGCGATCGCCACCCATGCCTCGGTGCGTGGCAGTGGCCGGGTGGGGCGCACCGCGGCCGGCCGCGCGCTCGACGAACAGGCAGTCTCGGTGGCGGTACGCGCCGCCGTGCGGCACACCGACACCGAGTACGACGCCCTGCTGATGGCGGGAGTCCCCCGGTTCGCAGCCCGCGCCCGGCTGGCCGCGCGGATCGACGCCATCCTGGACGGGTGGCGTACGGCGGATGAGTCGTCACCAGGACACCCGGAGGGCGCGGAGCTACGGTGAAAAGAGAGGCGATGGGCGGATGAGCCCCGCCGAAAAAGGGATCTGCCACAGGAGGACGACCACCTGCCCAGAAGGAGGTCCTCGGTGAGTGCGCATGTCAGTCTTTTCGCGGCGTCGGCCCTTCTGATCTCGATGTGCGGGGCCACGGGGGCGACGGCGGACGAACCCTCTCCAGGAAACCGGGAACAGGCCAAGGCGGCTGTCGTCCAAGTGATGGGCAACTCCGGAGCCGGTACCGGCTTTGTTTATGATGCCGGCAGCGGTCTGATTGCCACCACCGCGAACGTCGTCGCAGGGGAGAGCGGCCTGGAAGTGATCGCAGAGGGAAAGCGTCCGATCTCCGCCCAGTTGCTGGGAAGCGACCTCTGCCAGGATCTGGCCGTGCTCAAGGCGAAATCTCCACCGACGGGAACGAAGAGCCTGCAGTTCGGGGACAGCGATCTGCTGTCTCCCGGTGACGTCGTCATTTCCCTCGGCTACCCGGACGCAGGCGACACCGGCGCGGATGTGGTTGCCGTATCCGGGGCGGCGTCCGAGCCCGTCGACAATGTCATTCACCTGTCGAGTCCCGACTACCCTTCCTTGATCCACCATTCCGTTCAGATGAAGACCGGAACCCTCGGAGGGCCGGTATTGAACAAGGACGGCGAAGTGGTCGGCATCAACACGGGGGGAATAGTGGAAGATGATTCGACGGGCGAAGCGCGCAATAAGGCGGAGGCCATCAGCAGCAACCAGGCAAAGTCCCAACTTCCCGGTCTGGCTGCCGGATCGATGAAGAACGATCCCGGATGGTGGCTCGGCGCCGTGTCGGATCCGGACCTCGCGCTACGGTCTGCGACCACCGGGATCGACAAGAGCTCGTTGCAGAAGGCTCAGAAGCGCCTTCAGGACGAAGGAACTGACGGCCTCTTCGTTCTCAACGTCCGCGATGCCTCAGCGGCCCAGAAGGCCAAGATCCAGCAGGGCGCCGTGATCACCACGGTGAACGGGGAGACCGTGTCCTCGTTCCCCGAGTTGTGCGACATCCTCGAACCCGCGGAACCCGGCGCCAAGCTGAGCGTCCAGGGGATCCATTCGGGAGTCGGCAAGGATCGTGGCCACACGTTCGGTGACGCGTGGACCGCCGACGTGGTGCTGACAGGCTCGTAGAGCGGGGGAGCCGGCCGCTCCGCCCGTTCCGGCCACTCCGGCCCACACTCTGCCCCCTCGTCCGCCCGGACGAGCCCGTGTGGGCCGTACCCCTGTGGCCGCGTGGCCCGGGCTCCTCAGTTGAGGCGGAAGCGCCGGTAGAGGAGGACCCCGCCGAGGAGGAGCGCGCCGCCGCTCGGCAGCAGGTAGCCGGCGCCGTCGGCCCCGGTGTGGGCGAGCGCCTCACTGTGCCGCGGCGGCGCGGTCGGGACAGGAACCGGGGCCGGGGCCGGGGGCAGCGTCGGGGGCGGGGTCACCGGCTGCTCGACGACCGGCGGCTGGACCGGCTTGCCCTCCGTGGGCGTCTCACCGTTGACGGAGGTGTTGCCGTGCGAGGAGTTCCCGACGCCGACCACGCTCACCGCATTGCCGCTGATGTTCAGCGGGAGTTCGACCGGGAGCTGGAGCCCGTTGCCGGAGAGCACCCCCGGTGAATCCTTTCCGCCACCCTCGGCGACGGCCCCTCCGCCGTTCCCGGATCCTGGGTTCGCGACATCCGCGGACCTCGATCCGGCATGCCCACCGCCACCCCCCGAGGACTCGTTGGCACAGCGGTTCCCCGCGGCCGAGTTGAGCAGGCCGACCACGCTCACCGTGTTCCCGCAGGCGTTCACCGGGACGTGCACCGGCAGTTGCACGAGGTTTCCGGACAGCAGACCCGGCGAGCGCTCGGCCCGGCCACTCGCGTCCGCGTCCGCGTGGGCGAGTCCGCCCACACCCGCGACCGCCAGTCCGCCTCCCGCAACCACCGCCGCGATCAAGCCATTCCGACGACTGTGACGCATCAGTTTTCCTGCCTTCCGGAGAAGTTCGCGGGTGTTGTCCCCGCACCGGAAACAACGCGCTGACCCCATTCGGGTTATAGAGGCAGTAGACATTTCACTCAATCGTGTACTGGGTACTGGGTACTTCATGACAGAGCGACCGCGGCTCCTCCTCGACGTGGACGGCCCTCTCAACCCGTTCCGGTCTCCCCTGGCCGGCCTGCGCGGATACCGGAGCCACCGGATGTGGCCCGACGTCTGGCTCTCCTACCGCGACCCGGAGTCCCGCAAGGCCCGGCGCGGTGCCCGGGTGCGCCTCCACCCCTCCCACGGCGCCCGGCTGCTGGCCCTGCCCTTCGAGCTCACCTGGGCCACCGCCTGGACGCACGAGGCCAACACGATGATCTCGCCGCACATCGGACTCCCGGGGGACCTGTCCGTCGTCGAGTGGCCGGAACTCTTCGCCGAGGACCCCGACGGGCTCTCCTGGAAGACCCGCCACCTCCGCGACTGGGCGGCCGGCCGTCCCTTCGCCTGGGTCGACGACATGATCACCCCGCGCGACCGGGCCTGGGTCGCCGCCCATCACCCCGCCCCGGCCCTCCTCCTGCGCATCCACCCGCGCCACGGCCTGCGGGACCGCGACTTCACCGCCCTGACCACCTGGGCGGCCGGGCTCAGCCCAGCAGAGCGGTGACCGGGTCCGGTGAGGGGCGGCCCTTGGGCCACCAGTCGTCGTCCCCCAGGCGGTTCTCGTAGCAGTACCAGAGGCCGTCGCGGCCGAGGCGGAGCTGGCGGGTGCGGGCCGTCAGGCGGTTGCGGTCGGGGCGGAAGGAGTCCTGGCCGGCGGCGAGCAGGAGCGGGCGGGCCCGGTCGAAGGGGCCCGCCGGGGGGTCCCAGGGCTCTTCGAGGGCATCGAGGGCCGGGCGGCCGCCCTGGCGCCAGGCCGCTGCGGCCCGCGCGAGGTCGGTGGTGGAGCGGCCGGTGGCGCGGGCCAGGTCCCGGTAGAGGGTGCGGGCCGCGCCCGTCAGACCGGCCGTGGGGTGCGCGGAGGCCAGCCGGACGGCGTCCTGCCACACGCTGAGCCCGGCGATCGGATCCTCGCCGGTGGTCAAGAGGGCGAGGGCCCGGGCGGCCGCGTCGGAGGCGAGCTGGTCGAGGGCCAGCGGGTCCGGGGCCGCCGGGTCGGCCGGGTAGGCGGGCGGAAGGCCCACGTCCGCCGGCGCCGGGAGCGGCGCGGGCAGCAGCGGCAGGCTGGTGCGGGCGAGCGCCGACCGGGCCGGGACGCCGGGGAAGCCGGGCGCCGCGTCGGGCTGTTCGCGCGCGGCGTGGGCGGCATTGCGGCGGGTGAGCTCGTCGAGGAGCTCCCGCTCCCCCCGACCGCGCAGCAGCAGCAGGACGAAGGGGTCCTCGTCCAGCAGGCGGGCCGCCCGGTAGCAGAGGGCCGCCGCGTGCTTGCACGGCGGACGCCCGAAGTCCGGGCAGGAGCAGTGCGGGACGAGCTCGCCCGCACCGGGCAGGACGGCCCCCGCCAGCGACTGCGGGACCTCCCGCTCCAGCAGGGAGGCGAGCGCCCCGGGGTCGGCCGCGACCTCCTCCAGCAGCTCGTTCCACTCCGGGTCCGCGAAGGCGGGCAGGATCAGCTCGGTGCGGTACGGGCGGGGCCGGCTGCCCCGGACGTACGCCACGATCCGGCCGGGGGTGACGGTGACGGCGTCGACGTGCCCTCCCTCCGCGTACGTACGCCCGCGGGCCAGCCGGGCCGCATCGCGGGAGACCTCCTCCAGCGCCGACACCCAGGCCCGGCCCCACCAGCTCACCGCCTCGGCCCCGGCGGGCACGGTCTCGAAGGTGCGGCGGCGGTCGTCCCGCGCGGTGATCATCCGGGCCTCCGCAGGGAGACGAGGTCAGCGAGCTCGCGGTCGGTCAGCTCGGTCAGCGCCGACTCGCCGGAGCCCAGGACGGCGTCCGCCAGGGCCCGCTTCGCCTCCAGCATCTCGGCGATCCGGTCCTCGACGGTGCCCTCGGCGATGATCCGGTGGACCTGTACGGGCTGGGTCTGGCCGATGCGGTAGGCGCGGTCGGTGGCCTGTTCCTCCACCGCCGGGTTCCACCAGCGGTCGAAGTGGATGACGTGCCCGGCCCGGGTGAGGTTCAGGCCCGTGCCCGCCGCCTTCAGGGACAGCAGGAAGACCGGCACCTCACCCGCCTGGAAGCGGTCGACGAGCTCCTCGCGGCGCGGCACCGGCGTCCCGCCGTGCAGGAGCTGCGAGGAGATCCCCCGGGCCGACAGGTGCCGTTCGATGAGACGGGCCATCGTCACGTACTGGGTGAAGACCAGCACCGAGCCGCCCTCGGCCAGGATGGTGTCCAGCAGCTCGTCCAGCAGGGCGAGCTTGCCCGAGCGGTGCGGGATCCGGGGCTGCTCCTCCTTCAGGTACTGGGCGGGGTGGTTGCAGATCTGCTTGAGCGAGGCCAGCAGCTTCATGATCATGCCGCGCCGTTCCATGCCCTCGCTCGACTCGATCACGGCCATCGCCTCGTCCACCGCCGCCTGGTAGAGCGAGGCCTGCTCCCGGGTGAGGGAGACGGGGTGGTCGGTCTCCGTCTTCGGCGGGAGCTCGGGCGCGATGCCGGGGTCGGACTTCTTGCGGCGCAGCAGGAACGGCCGCACGAGCGCGGACAGCCGGGCGACCGCCGCCTCGTTGCCGCCGTCCTCCTCCTGCTGGTGCTCCACCGGGCGGGCGTGGCGGGCCCGGAAGGCGGTGAGCGGACCCAGCAGCCCCGGCGTGGTCCAGTCGAGCAGCGCCCACAGCTCGGAGAGGTTGTTCTCCACCGGGGTGCCGGTCAGCGCCACCCGGGCCGGCGCCGGAACCGTGCGCAGCGCCTTGGCCGTCGCCGAATGCGGGTTCTTGACGTGCTGCGCCTCATCGGCGACGACCATGCCCCAGCTCTGCCCGGCGAGCAGGGGGGCGCTGGCCCGCATCGTCCCGTACGTGGTGAGGACGAACCCTCCCGCGCACGACGTCAGGTCCTCGATGCTGCGGCTGCCGCCGTGGAAGCGGCGCACGGGCGTGCCGGGGGCGAACTTCTCGATCTCCCGCTGCCAGTTGCCGAGGAGGGACGCGGGGCACACGACGAGCGTCGGCTCGGGCCGGTCCCGGTGCAGGTGCAGCGCGATCAGCGTGACGGTCTTGCCCAGGCCCATGTCGTCGGCGAGGCAGCCGCCGAGACCGAGGGAGGTCATCAGGTCCAGCCAGGCCAGGCCGCGCGCCTGGTAGTCCCGCAGGGTGGCCTTGAGGGCGGCGGGCTGCGGCAGCGGCGCCTGCTCGCCCGTCAGCCGGTCCCGCAGGGCGGCCAGCGCACCGACCGGCACGGCCTCGACGGGCTCGCCGTCCACCTCGGCCGTCCCCGACAGTACGGTGGCCAGCGCGTCCACCGGGTCCAGCACGCCCAGCTCCCGCTTGCGCGCCTTGCGCACCAGCTCCGGATCGACCCGCACCCACTGGTCCCGCAGCCGCACCACGGGCCGGTGCGCCTGGGCCAGCGCGTCCATCTCCCCCGGGGTGAGCCGGTCGCCGCCCAGCGCCAGCTCCCAGGAGAAGGCGAAGAGGTGCTCGGCGTCGAAGAAGGCGGTCCCGTCGGTCGCGGAACCGGGCGCGGTGGACCGTACGACGGCGGTCGCGGACAGCGTACGAGCCAGCTCGCGCGGCCAGTGGACCAGGACCCCGGCGGCGGCCAGCCGGCTCGCAGCCACCCCCAGCAGGTCCTCCAGCTCCGGGTCGGACAGGGCGAGGGCGTCGGGCACCGGCTGGTCCAGCAGGCGCAGCAGGGGCGGCCACACCCGTGCGGCCCGGCGGAGCGCGAGCACGGCGTCGATCCGGGCGCGCGGGCCGAAGCCGCCCGCCGCGGTGCCCGCCCACAGCTGCCCGGCATCGGTGACCAGGGTCGGATCGGCGAGGCTGTGCACCTGGACGACGGCGGCTCCCGCGCGCCGGACGTCGGCTGCCTCGGCCTCGTCGAAGAGCCGGAAGGAGGACAGGTCGAGCCGCAGCGAGATCCCGACGCCGGTGTCGGACCCGGCCGCGACCTGCGCGGCCCAGTCCTGTATCCCGGGCACCTGCTGCGGCTCCCGCGCGGCGAACGGGCGCCCGGCGGCCACGCCCGCGGCGGGGGTGCGGGGCAGGCTGTCGGCTACGGCGTCGAGGAACGCGCGGACCAGTGCCTCCGGTTCGGGCAGCTGGAGCGGGCGGCGCCCGGCCAAGGGCGTGGCATATCCCTCGTGGGGCAGCGCGGCGGCGACCGCGCGCAGATGGTCGATGTCGGCGGCGTCCAGCGGCCCGGCGCGCCAGGCGTCGACGCCCTCGGGGGTGAGCCCGGGCAGGAGCCGGCCCCGGGCGGCGAGGGTGAGCGCCTGCCGGGCGGCGGTGCCCCAGGCACGGGTGGCGGGATGCGCGGCGGGGCTGTGGGGTGCACGGGCGAGCAGCGGCAGGGCGGCGGTCACGGAGAAGGTCACCGCGGGCACGGTCCGGCTGCGGACCCCGTCGCCGTGCGGGCGTACGACGGTGAGCGGCCCGGGCTCCCCCGCCTCGGGCAGGGCGTCCCCGTCGGGTGCCCAGAAGGCGACCCGCCCTTCGCGGGGGACGGCGGCGGGCAGGAAGACCGCGGCATGGCGCAGCAGCGCGGTTGCCCGCGGCGGCTGCTGCTGCGGCTGTGCCTGCGACTGCGCCTGTGCCTGTGCCTGCAACAGGTGCTGCGGCTGCGGTGCCATGGTGTGTCCCCCTCCCCGTCGGTGTCCTGCGCATCTGCCGGTCCCCTCTGCCGACGAGTCTAGGCGCGGCCACCGACAACGCCTCCGACCTGCACTTCAGCGGGCCCAGCGGCCCTGTTCCAACGCGTACCCGTACACCGGCCGGCCGGTCGCGGCGCTCGTGCGCAGCGGCCGTCCCTCGTCGTCGATGCGCAGGGTGCCCGACCCGGACGGGCCGGTCCACCGGAGGTCGAGGGACCAGTCGCAGTCGCATCCCGTGGTGGCCGCCTCCACTCGCAGGACGACCGGCTCGGCGGCCGAGACGCGCAGGGGGAAGGCGGGGGCGGGCAGCGGGTTCCCGCCGTGGTTCCCGGCGACGGGCCGGGCCAGCGGGCGCGGCGCGTCCAGATTGACGGCGAACACGGCAGGGGTGAGCCCGCCGCCGCAGCCCTGCGACATCTGGTAGACGTTCCAGGCCGGCGGCTTGCGGCGCGCGGCCACCCGCACCTCCAGGTCCTCCAGCACCACGGCGCCCGGGCCCGTGCCGTGCAGCGTGACCTCCACGATCTGCGATCCGGCGTGCACGGCGCGCTGCGCCGACGCCCAGGCGGGCGCGTCCGCCTCCACCGGCGGCGGGGGCACCGAGCCGGGGCCCCGCTCGGCCAGGTAGGCGTGGTCACAGCCCGCGGTCCACACGTGCGAGCGCACCGCCGCCTTGAGTGGCGCGACCGGGGCCCGGCCCGGGGCGGGCACCGGCGGCGAGGCGGAGGGCGGGGCGGGCGCCGGGTCCGTCGACCCCGGCGGTGGCGTCGGTTCCGGTGCGCCGGGGGCCGTCTGTCCCGAGGGAGGCGCCGATCGGGCGGGCTGCGTACTCGTACCCGGGCTCGTACTCTCACTCCCACCGCCCTGTGCGTGCGGCGCGCGGGTCTCGGGGCCGGCCGCCGCCAGCAGCGCCACGGCCACCGCCCCGGCGGTCACCCCCGCGGCGGCGACCACGGCCGCCCGTCGCCGGTACCAGGCGCCCCGGACCACCGGCTCCGGCACCACGACCACCACCGGATCGGGATCGGGCTCAGGATCGGGCGCGGGCGCGGGCACCGGCACCGGCACCGGCACCGGCACCGGGTCAGGATCCGGCGCGGCCCCCGCCCGCCGCCGCGCGTCCGCCAGCAGCCACGCCCGGTGCAGGTCCACCGCCTCCCCCTGCGTTGCCCCGCAGGCCCGGGCGAAGCGGTCCACCACCGCGAACTCCGCCGGCAGCGCCTCCCCGTTGCAGTACCGGTGCAGCGTCGACGTACTCGTGTGCAGACGGCGCGCCAGGGCCCCGTAACTGAGCCCGGCACGCTCCTTCAGCTCCCGCAGCAGCCGCGCGAAATTCTCGGCCTCGCTCACGCTCTCCCCCGTTCCGCGTCCCGCGACGGCGTTCCATGCATGAGGTGTTCCCCCAGGTGACGGCACGTACGGCCGTTCCAGCGTCCCGGATTCGCGCCAATCCGTCGCCCGCCACGCCGTCCGGGGAACAGGCTCGTCGGGCACACCACAGCACTCACGGGGAGAACCGACCATGTTCCGACGTTCCGACACCGCCGCCACGCTCGTCACCGCCGTCGTCGCGGCAGCGGCCGCGCTCGTCCTGACCGCCTCCACCTCCGCCTCCGCCGCCACCGCACCCGGCTTCCTGGGCGGCGCCGACCTTCCGCCGCACGCCGGCTCGCCCTGGTATGCCGGCGCGGTCACCAAGGGGCTGCCCGAGTTCGCGCCGTTCTGCCTGGAGGGCGCGCTTCCGGCCGCGGGCAGCTGGCACCGCACCTTCGGCACCGAGTACGACACCGGCGCCGAGCAGGTCTCCGTACGGTCCGCCTCGCCCTCCGCCGCGGCGAAGCTCGTCACCGCCCTGGAGCGCAAGGTCGCCGCCTGCGCCGCCGACTGGCTGCGGACGACCCCGGGCGGCACCGCCTCCTGGCAGGACTACGGCACGCTCCCGGTCGAGGAGGGCGCGCACGTCTACGGGGTCCACACCTCGATCCCCGACTCCGAGCCCGGGGTGCACCTCTTCGGGATCGGGCGCGACGGCTCCACCGTGACCGTCGTGCAGTGGGGCGAGATGGGCAGCCTGTCCCAGGCGCCGGTCGCCGCGTTCAAGAAGACGACGACCAAGGCCGTGAACAAGCTCAACCCCTAGACGAGTAAGTCCGAAGTCTTCGCGCGCATGAAGCGAGGGTCTCGTTGGTTCGTTTGTGACGACAAACCTCAAGACCCTCGCCACTGCACTCTACGTGAGGATCGATGACTCTCTGGCAGGAACGCGGCGATCGGGTCGTCCGCCGAGGCTGACGGATGCCGAGCTGTTGACGCTTGCGGTCATGCAGGCCGTCCTCGGCTTCGCCTCCGAAACGCGCTGGCTGCGGTTCGCCCGCTCCCATCTGGCCGCCGAGTTTCCCTACCTGCCCGAACAATCCGGCTACAACAAGCGCCTGCGGGCCGCGAACACGCTGATCAGCCGATTCATCCGCACCCTCGCCCGGGACACCGACCTGTGGCACGACGACGTGTGGATCGTGGACTCCACACCCGTGGAATGCGCCCGCTCACGCCCCACCGTCAAACGCTCCAACCTCGCCGGCTGGGCCGGATACGGCTACTGCCCCTCCCACTCACGGTACTTCTGGGGCCTGCGCCTGCACCTGCTCTGCACACCCGGCGGCCTGCCCATCGCCTGGGCCCTGGCCAACCCCAAGGTCGACGAAC
>NZ_JBICZI010000014.1:0-172520 GCF_043201855.1 Streptomyces sp. NPDC048257 | reverse complement strand
TGGGACTTGCCCCGGGGGGGCTCGTGCCCCCCACCCACCCCGGTCCCCCCCGCGGGGGGGGGGCCCCCCCCCGCGGGGGGGGGGGGGGGCGCCGCCCCCCCCCCCCCCCGCCCCTGCGGGCACGGCGGGTTACTGCTTGTGGGCCGCCCAGGCGTGCTGGATGACCAGGTCGGCCTTCAGCTCGGTGAGCTGGGTCGCGACCGCCGACGGGGCGGTGCCGCCGCGGCCGCTGCGCGAGGCCAGGGCGCCCTCGACGTTCAGGACCGTCCGGACCTCCGGGGTCAGGTGCTCCGAGATCTTCGCGAACTGGTCGTCCGTCAGTTGGTCGAGCTCGATGCCCTCGCCCTCGCAGACCTTGACGCACTCGCCGGCCACTTCGTGCGCCACCCGGAAGGGCACACCCTGCTTGACCAGCCATTCGGCGATGTCGGTGGCGAGCGAGAAGCCCGCCGGTGCCAGCTCCTCCATCCGCTCCCGGTTGACCGTGAGGGTCGCCATCATGCCGGTGAAGGCCGGCAGCAGGACCTCGAGGGTGTCGCAGGAGTCGAAGACGGGCTCCTTGTCCTCCTGGAGGTCCCGGTTGTACGCCAGGGGCAGCGCCTTGAGGGTCGCGAGCAGGCCCGTCAGGTTGCCGATGAGACGGCCCGACTTGCCGCGCGCCAGCTCCGCGATGTCCGGGTTCTTCTTCTGCGGCATGATCGACGACCCGGTCGAGAAGGCGTCGTGCAGGGTCACGAAGGAGAACTCCTTCGTGTTCCAGATGATGATCTCCTCCGCGATCCGGGACAGGTTGATCCCGATCATCGCGGTGATGAAGGCGAACTCGGCCACGAAGTCGCGCGAGGCCGTGCCGTCGATCGAATTGCCGACCGAGCCCCGCTCGAAGCCCAGGTCGGCGGCGACCGCCTCCGGGTCCAGGCCCAGCGAGGAGCCGGCCAGGGCGCCCGAGCCGTACGGGGAGACCGCGGTCCGGGTGTCCCACTGGCGCAGCCGCTCCGCGTCCCGGGACAGGGACTGCACGTGGGCCAGTACGTGGTGGGCGAAGAGCACCGGCTGCGCGTGCTGGAGGTGGGTCCGGCCCGGCATCGCCACGTCGTGGTGGGTCTCGGCGAGGCCGACCAGCGCGTCCTGGAGGTCCGCGATCAGGCCGCCGATGATCCGGCCGTGGTCGCGCAGGTACATCCGGAAGAGGGTGGCCACCTGGTCGTTGCGGGACCGGCCGGCGCGCAGCTTGCCACCGAGGTCGGGGCCCAGCCGCTCCAGCAGGCCGCGCTCCAGGGCGGTGTGCACGTCCTCGTCGGCGATGGTCCCGGTGAAGGAGCCGCTCGCCACGTCGGCCTCGAGCTGGTCGAGTCCGGCGATCATGCGGTCGAGCTCTTCGGCCGTGAGCAGGCCCGCCTTGTGGAGCACGCGGGCGTGGGCGCGGGAGCCGGCGATGTCGTACGGCGCGAGGCGCCAGTCGAAGTGGACCGACGCCGACAGCAGGGCCAGCGCCTCCGAAGGACCGTCGGCGAACCGGCCGCCCCAGAGCCGGACGTCACCCTTGTTGCTGCTCACAGCTACTGCTCCTCAAGACTGCATGGCTTTGACTGCGGGTAAGGCTCCGACGCCCCAGGGCCTCGGCGGCCTGTCGGGCTTCGGATGTGCAACCGCCTCCCCGCCGCGGAGGTAACGGGGAGGCGGTCCGGACTGCTGATCGGTCAGGCGAGGTCGCGGCGGGCCGCGATCTTCGAGGAGAGACCGAAGATCTCGATGAAGCCCTGGGCCTTGGACTGGTCGAAGGTGTCGCCCGAGTCGTAGGTCGCGAGGTTGAAGTCGTACAGCGACTCGTCCGACTTCCGGCCGGTGACCACGGCGCGGCCGCCGTGCAGGGTCATCCGGATGTCACCGGTGACGTGCTGGTTGGCCTCGTTGATGAAGCCGTCCAGCGCCCGCTTGAGCGGGGAGAACCACAGGCCGTCGTAGACCATCTCGCCCCAGCGCTGCTCCACCTGCCGCTTGTAGCGGGCCAGCTCGCGCTCGACGGTGACGTTCTCCAGCTCCTGGTGGGCCGTGATCAGCGCGATCGCGCCCGGGGCCTCGTACACCTCACGGGACTTGATGCCCACGAGACGGTCCTCGACGATGTCGATCCGGCCGATGCCCTGGGCGCCGGCGCGGTCGTTCAGCTGCTGGATGGCCTGGAGCACGGTGACGGGCTTGCCGTCGATGGCGACCGGGACGCCCTCCTTGAAGGAGATGACGACCTCGTCGGCCTCGCGCGGCAGGGCCGGGTTCGAGGTGTACTCGTAGATGTCCTCGATCGGCGCGTTCCAGATGTCCTCCAGGAAGCCCGTCTCGACGGCGCGCCCGAAGACGTTCTGGTCGATGGAGTACGGGGACTTCTTGGTGGTCGCGATCGGGAGCTGCTTCTCCTCGCAGAAGGCGATCGCCTTGTCCCGGGTCATCGCGTAGTCACGGACCGGGGCGATGCACTTGAGGTCCGGGGCGAGGGCGACGATGCCCGCCTCGAAGCGGACCTGGTCGTTGCCCTTGCCGGTGCAGCCGTGGGCGACGGTCGTGGCGCCGTGCTTCTTGGCCGCGGCGACCAGGTGCTTGACGATGGCCGGCCGGGAGAGCGCCGAGACCAGCGGGTACCGGTCCATGTAGAGGGCGTTCGCCTTGATCGCCGGGAGGCAGTACTCGTTGGCGAACTCGTCCGAGGCGTCGGCGACCTCGGCCTCGACCGCACCGCAGTCGAGCGCGCGCTTGCGGATGACGTCCAGGTCCTCGCCGCCCTGGCCGACGTCCACGGCAACGGCGATGACCTCGGCGCCCGTCTCCTCGGCGATCCAGCCGATGGCGACGGAGGTGTCCAGGCCGCCCGAGTAGGCGAGTACGACGCGCTCGGTCACGGGTTTCTCCTTACGGTGCATTCAACGACAGGCATAACTATGCACTACTCCGTATGTTTCGTCAATCGGTCGCGCGGGCGGCTCCGGCGCGCCCCCCACCTCCACCGCCTGACCTGCGGATATATGAGAGGCGAGGCGACGGCCCGGCTGCCTACGATCAGGACCACCAGTCACGGGGAGGACCTATGGACACCGGCACGCAGACGCAGATCCCGCCGCCCGGGAGCCCGGCGACCGCGTGGATCGACTTCGACCACGCCGTCCGGCAGACCTACTACTGGTCGCACGCGAGCCCCCTCGGCGCGCCGCCGGCGGTGCGGCTGTGCCACTCGAACGGCCGGATCCGGGAGGCTGCCCTCCGGGCGCCCGAGCCGCTGCCCGAGCTCGTCGCGATCCGGTGCGCGGACTGGGTCCCGGCCGTACGCGAGCGGGCCCGGCAGGTTTTGGCCGCGGCCCTGGCCGACGACCGCGCGGGCACGCTGCGCCGGCTGACACCGCTCGTCATCCGGCTCGGCCGGCGCGAACAGGGCGCATGGGCGCTGGAACGCTTCGAGGACGTGCTGAACGAGGACCGCACCCTCCTCGCCGAGCTCCGCGAGAGCGCGGATCCGCCGACCCGGCGGTTCGCCGCGCGGCAGACCCTCGACGCCGGGCTGCTCGGCGTACGGGAGCTGGCCCGGCTGGCAGCCCGCGAGCACGATCCGCTGACGAGCCGGCTGTGGACGGACGCGACGCTGGCCGCCCTGGCCTGCGACGGGCCGGACGACGAGGCGATCGACGCCCTGCGCGGCGGCCGCGGCCCGATGGTCCGCGCCGGCGGGGTCACCGCCCTGCGCGGCGCCGGCCGCACGGCTGAGGCCGCCGGACACCTCGCCGACCGCTCCGGACTGGTTCGGGCCTGCGCCCGCTGGCTGGTCCGCCAGGGCGGCGGCGACCCGTACCCGCTCTCCCTCCAGTTGCTGGCCGAGCCCGCGCGCGTGACCCCGTACGCGGTGATCGGCTTCGCCGAGTGCGCCCGCCGCGAGGACGCACCGCTGCTGCGCACGCTGCTGGAGCACCCCGCCGGTCCGGTGCGGGCGGCGGCCGTCGCCGGGCTGCGCCTGCTGGACGTCACGGACGTCGAGCTGCTGCGGCCGCTGCTGGACGACCCCGCGCCGGCGGTGGCCCGCGAGGCGGCACGCAGCCTGAGCGCCTCCGCCGGGCAGCTGCCCGGCGACTGGCTGTGGGCCCGCATCGCGCCCGAGCGGCCGCCGCACACCCGCCGGGCCGCCTACCGGCTGCTGTTCGCCCGGGGCGGGGTGGCCGGACTACGGGCCTCCGTCGAACTGCTGACGGACCGTGACCCGGCCCTGCGGACGGTCGCCGCGCAGCGCGTCCGGAGCATGTGGTCGCCGTACCGGCCGCCGGAGCTGCCGGCGCGGGACCCGGAGGTCGGCGCCCTCCTGGACCGGTGCACGGACCTGTTCAGCGACTACGTCATGCGGCAGATGCGCGCGCAGCTCGGACTTCCGCAGTGCTCGGCCCCGGCCGACGGATACTGATCCGTATGGGAAAGCTCTACGAACGCATAGACGGCCGCCTGCGCACGTTCATCGAGGAGCAGCCGATCTTCTTCACCGCCACCGCTCCGCTCACCGGTGACGGACACGTCAACCTCTCCCCCAAGGGCCGCGCCGGAACCCTCGTCGTCATCGACGAGCAGACCCTGGCCTACCTGGACTTCGGGGGCAGCGGCGCCGAGACCATCGCCCACGTCCGCGAGAACGGCCGGATCACCCTCATGTGGTGCGCGTTCAGCGGGCCGCCCAACATCGTGCGCATCCACGGCGAAGGCGAGGTGGTTTTCCGCGACGATCCCCGCTGGGGCGAACTGGTCGCCCTGTTCGGCGAGGCCGACGGGCCGTCGGCGCGGGCCGTCGTCCTGGTCCACGCCCGCCGGATCTCCGATGTCTGCGGGTACGCCGTCCCGCTCATGGAGTACCAGGGCGAGCGGACCCTGCACGCGGAGTACTTCGGCCGCAAGACGGACGAGGAGTTCGCCGCGTACTGCGAGAAGAAGGAGTTCATCGGATCGAGCCTCGACGGCCTGCCTGCGCTGCCGCTGCCCCTTCCGCCCCGTACCGTCTGACATGTGCTGCGTACCGCTGTAGTCACCGTCTCACTGATCGTCACGACCCTGCTCCCGCAGGGTCCCGCGCCCCTGCCGGACCGGCTCGCCGACACCGGCGGCGGAAGTCAGCTGATCACCGCCGTCGCGCCCGCACCCGGAGCCACCACCGGCAAGGTGGTCTGGTGGGAGCGGTGGGCGGGCCGGTGGCACGAGTCCGGGAGCGCGCCCGCCCGCTTCGGGGCGAACGGCCTCACCGAGGGGGCGACCCGGACCCAGGGCACCAACACCACGCCCACCGGCCTGTACGAACTCCCCTACGCCTTCGGGATCCGGCGGGCACCGGCCGGTACGGACCACGACTACCGGCGGGTGACCGCGGACTCCTGGTGGTGCCAGGACAACGCGTCCGCCCACTACAACCGCTGGGTCGAACCACTGCCGGCGGACTGCGCGCCGGGCGAGGCCGAGCACCTGGTGACGTACGAGAAGCAGTACGCGCACGCCCTGGTCATCGCCTTCAACTACGACGAGCCCGTACGCGGCCGGGGCGCCGGGATCTTCCTGCACGTCAACGGCAAGGGCGCGACGGCCGGTTGCGTGTCCGTGCCGGAGCGGGCCATGCGGGCGATCCTGCGCTGGGCCGATCCGGACCGTCGTCCGCACATCGCGATCGGCACGGAGTCGGGGGCCCTGGCCGTGACCCGCTACTGAGCCCCCGGACTAGCTCTCCTTCTGCGCCAGACGCAGCAGGTGGTCGGCGAGGGCCTGGCCGCCCGCCGGGTCCCGGCTGATCAGCATCAGGGTGTCGTCGCCCGCGATCGTGCCGAGGATCGCGCGGAGCTCGGCCTGGTCGATCGCCGAGGCGAGGAACTGCGCCGCACCGGGCGGGGTGCGCAGGACCACGAGGTTCGCGGAGGCCTCCGCCGAGATCAGCAGTTCCCCGGAGAGGCGCCGCATGCGCTCCTCCTTCGCGGACTCGCCGAGCGGGGCCTGCGGGGTGCGGAAGCCGCCCTCGCTGGGTACCGCGTAGATCAGCTCGCCGCCGGTGTTGCGGATCTTCACCGCGCCCAGCTCGTCGAGGTCGCGCGAGAGCGTCGCCTGGGTGACGCTCAGCCCGTCGTCGGCGAGCAGCTTGGCCAACTGGCTCTGGGAGCGGACCGGCTGCCGGTTGAGGATGTCCACGATCCGGCGGTGACGCGCGGTGCGGGTCTGCGGGACGGCCTGGCCGCCTTGCTCGTTGTCCTGCGCCTGACTCATCGTCGTCTCATTCTCCGGATCCGTCCCCGCCTGCTGCGTCGAGGATGCCGGGCAGCGCCCGGACGAACGCGTCCGCCTCTGCCTCGGTGAGTACGTACGGGGGCATGAGCCGTACGACGTCGGGGGCGGGCGCGTTGACCAGGAAGCCGGCATCCTGAGCCGCCTGCTGCACCCGGGCGGCGAGCGGCTCGGTCAGCACGATACCCAGCAGCAGACCGGAGCCCCGGACGTGGGAGACCAGGGCGTGGTCCGTGCCCTCGATGCCGGAGCGCAGCCGTTCGCCCCGGGCCTTGACCTGGTCGAGCAGCCCCTGGGCGGCGATCGTGTCGATGACGGCGAGGCCGGCGGCGCAGGCGACCGGGTTCCCGCCGAAGGTGGTGCCGTGCTGGCCCGGCTGGAGCAGGTCGCCCACGGGGCCGAAGGCGACCACCGCGCCGATGGGCAGGCCGCCGCCCAGCCCCTTGGCGAGGGTGACGATGTCGGGCTCGACGTCCTCGTGCGCCTGGTGCTCGAACCACTGGCCGCACCGGCCGATGCCGGTCTGGACCTCGTCGAGGACGAGCAGGGTGCCGGTGGCGCGGGTGATCTCGCGGGCGGCCGTCAGGTACCCGGCGGGGGGCACGACGACGCCGTTCTCGCCCTGGATGGGCTCGATGACGACGAGCGCGGTCTCCTCGGTGACGGCGGCCCGCAGGGCCTCCACGTCACCGAACGGGACGTGCGTGACGTCGCCCGGCAGCGGCCGGAAGGGCTCCTGCTTCTTCGGCTGGCCGGTGAGCGCGAGGGCGCCCATGGTCCGGCCGTGGAAGCCGCCGTCGGTGGCGACCATGTGGGTCCGCCCGGTCAGCCGGCCGATCTTGAAGGCGGCCTCGATGGACTCGGCGCCCGAGTTGCAGAAGAAGACCTTGCCGGGGCGGCCGAAGAGCTGGAGCAGCCGCTCGCCGAGCGCGACGACCGGCTCGGAGACGAACAGGTTGGAGACGTGGCCGAGCGTGGAGATCTGGCCGGTGACGGCCGCCACGATCGCCGGGTGGGCGTGACCGAGGGCGTTGACGGCGATGCCGCCGACGAAGTCGGTGTACTGCTTCCCGTCGGCGTCCCACACCTGGGCGCCCTCGCCGCGTACCAGCGCGACCGCGGGGGTGCCGTAGTTGTTGCTCAGCGCACCCTGCCAGCGGGCGGCGTACTCCTGGTTGCCGGTGCCCTGCGTCATTGCGTTCCCCCTGACTGGCCGTCGGGCACGACCATCGTGCCGATGCCGGAGTCCGTGAAGATCTCCAGCAGGATCGAGTGCTGGACCCGCCCGTCGAGCACGCGGGCGGTGTTCACGCCGTTGCGTACGGCGTGCAGGCAGCCCTCCATCTTGGGCACCATGCCGCTGGACAGATCGGGCAGCAGCTTCTCCAGCTCGCTGACCGTGAGCCGGCTGATGACCTCGTCGCTGTGCGGCCAGTCCGCGTACAGCCCCTCGACGTCGGTGAGGACCATCAGCGTCTCGGCGCCCAGGGCGGCGGCGAGGGCCGCGGCCGCCGTGTCGGCGTTGACGTTGTAGACGTGGTGGTCGTCCGCGCTGCCCGCGATGGAGGAGATGACCGGGATCCGGCCGTCCGCCAGCAGCGCCTCGATCGCGCCGGTGTCGATGGAGGTGATCTCTCCGACCCGGCCGATGTCGATGACCTCGCCGCCGATCTCCGGGCTGTGCTTGGTCGCGATGATGGTGCGGGCGTCCTCGCCGGTCATGCCGACGGCGAGCGGACCGTGCTGGTTGAGCAGTCCGACCAGCTCGCGCTGGACGTGGCCCGCCAGGACCATCCGTACGACGTCCATGGCCTCGGGGGTCGTGACGCGCAGCCCCGCCTTGAACTCGCTGACCAGGCCCTGCTTGTCGAGCTGGGCGTTGATCTGGGGGCCGCCGCCGTGCACGACGACCGGCTTCAGGCCGGCCTGGCGCAGGAAGACCACGTCCTGGGCGAAGGCGGCCTTGAGGTCCTCGTCGATCATGGCGTTGCCGCCGAACTTGATGACGACGATCTTGCCGTTGTGGCGGGTGAGCCACGGCAGGGCCTCGATGAGGATCTGTGCCTTGGGCAGGGCGGTGTGCTTGCGGGCGGTGCCGCCGCAGGTGCCGGGCTGGCCGGCCTTCTCGTCGCTCATGAGGAGTACGCGCTGTTCTCGTGGACGTAGTCGGCGGTCAGGTCGTTCGCCCAGATGACCGCGGACTCGCTGCCGTTGGACAGATCGGCGGTGATGCGGACCTCGCGGTCCTTCATCGAGACCAGGTCGCGGTCCTCGCCGACCGATCCGTTCTTGCAGACCCAGACGCCGTTGATGGCGACGCCCAGCCGGTCCGGGTCGAATCCGGCCTTGGTCGTGCCGATCGCGGAGAGCACCCGGCCCCAGTTGGGGTCCTCGCCGTGGATGGCGCACTTGAGCAGGTTGTTCCGGGCGATGGACCGGCCGACCTCGACCGCGTCGTCCTCGCTGGCCGCGCCGATGACCTCGATGCGGATGTCCTTGCTGGCGCCCTCGGCGTCGCCGATCAGCTGGCGGGCCAGGTCGTCGCAGACCTTGCGCACGGCCTCCGCGAAGTCCTCGTACGCCGGCACCTGGCCGGAGGCGCCGGAGGCGAGCAGCAGCACCGTGTCGTTGGTGGACATGCAGCCGTCGGAGTCGACCCGGTCGAAGGTGGTGCGGGTGGCCGCGCGCAGCGCCTTGTCGAGGGTGGCGCTGTCCAGGTCGGCGTCGGTGGTGAGGACGACGAGCATGGTGGCCAGGCCCGGGGCGAGCATGCCGGCGCCCTTGGCCATGCCGCCGACGGTCCAGCCGCCCTGGGAGACGGTGGCCGTCTTGTGCACGGTGTCGGTGGTCTTGATGGCGATGGCGGCGGCCTCGCCGCCGTCCGCGGACAGGGCCGCGGCCGCGGTCTCGATGCCGGGGAGCAGCTTGTCCATGGGGAGCAGGACGCCGATCAGGCCGGTGGAGGCGACCGCGATCTCGCCGGCGTTGAACTCGCTGCCGAGTCCGAGTCCGTTGAGCGTGGCCGCGACCTTCTCCGCGGTGGCGTGGGTGTCCTGGAAGCCCTTGGGTCCGGTACAGGCGTTGGCGCCGCCGGAGTTCAGGACGACCGCGCCCACGGCGGCGCCGCGCAGGACCTGCTCGGACCAGTGCACGGGGGCTGCCTTGACGCGGTTGGAGGTGAAGACGCCCGCGGCGGCAAGTCGCGGCCCGTTGTTGACCACGAGGGCCAGGTCCGGGTTGCCGTTCGCCTTGATTCCGGCGGCGATGCCCGCTGCCGTGAATCCCTGTGCTGCCGTGACGCTCACGGTGCGACTCCGATCGTGGAAAGGCCGAGCTGCTCGGGGAGCCCGAGGGCGATGTTCATGCTCTGCACCGCGCCGCCGGCGGTGCCCTTGGTCAGGTTGTCGATGGCGCTGACGGCGATGATCCGCCGGGCGGACGGGTCGTACGCGACCTGGACGTGGACGGCGTTGGAACCGTTCACGGACTTTGTGGCCGGCCACTGCCCCTCGGGGAGCAGCCGGACGAAGGGCTCGTCGGCGTACGCTTTCTCGTAGGCGGCGCGCAGCGACTGGGCGGTGGTGCCGGGGAGGGCCTTCGCGGAGCAGGTGGCGAGGATGCCGCGCGCCATGGGCACGAGGGTCGGCGTGAAGGAGACGCTGACGCGCTGCCCGGCCAGCGGGGAGAGGTTCTGCACCATCTCGGGCGTGTGGCGGTGGCCGCCGCCGACGCCGTACGGGCTCACGGAGCCCATGACCTCGGAGCCGAGCAGGTTCGTCTTGAGCGCCTTGCCCGCGCCGGAGGTGCCGGTGGCGGCGACGATCACGGCCTCGGGCTCGGCGAGCTGCTCCGCGTAGGCGGGGAAGAGCGCGAGGGAGACGGCGGTGGGGAAGCAGCCGGGGACGGCGATGCGCTTGGTGCCCTCCAGGGCGGCGCGGGCGCCCGGCAGTTCGGGGAGTCCGTAGGGCCAGGTCCCGGCGTGCGGGGCGCCGTAGAAGGCGTCCCAGTCGGCGGAGTCCTTGAGCCGGTGGTCGGCGCCCATGTCGACGACGAGGACGTCGTCGCCGAGCTGGGCGGCGACGGCGGCGGACTGGCCGTGCGGGAGGGCGAGGAAGACGACGTCGTGGCCGGCGAGGACCTCGGGGGTGGTCGCCTCCAGGGTGCGTCCCGCGAGCGGCACGAGGTGCGGTTGCAGGGAGCCGAAGAGCTGTCCGGCGTTGGAGTTGCCGGTCAGGGCGCCGATCTCCACCTCGGGGTGCGAGAGCAGGAGGCGCAGGGCTTCCCCGCCCGCGTACCCGCTCGCTCCGGCCACCGCTACACGTACCACCATCGGACCCTCCTCATCGATGGCATGACCATACGTACTTACGCACGTTTATGCAATGTCCGGGTCTGGTGGGAGGGGGTACGACAACGGGGCCGGACGGCAGCGGCGGCCCCTGGAAGATGTCTAGCAGGAAAGATCCCGTTCCGCCGGTGATTCGGGCGGACACGGGCGGAAACGGCCGGTCGGCGCGGCGGTGCGTCCCGTCGACGAGACGACGTCCGGCGGCCCCTGCCCTGGGGCTTCCGCAGCGGCCTACGCAGGGGCCTGCAGGGAGAGGTACCAGTGACCGGACCAGCCGGTCAGGGTGATCGTGGACAGCGGCCGGACGTCCACGTTCCAGTACGTCAGCGGGGGCGCCTTCAGCGCGTACACCAGGGCGGCCCGGACCACCGAGGGCTCCGCCACCGCCACGATCGCACCCCCGTCGTCGGCGGGCCGGGTGTCGAGCCAGCCGCCGATCCGGGAGATGAAGGCGAGCAGGGACTCGCCCCCGTGCGGGGCGGAGCGCGGATCACTCAGCCACAGGTCCACCGCGCCGGGCTCGTGGGCGGTCACCTCGGCCAGGGTCAGCCCCCGCCAGCGGCCCATGTCGCACTCGCGCAGGGCGGGCTGCGCCAGCGGCGCGTACCCGAGGGCCTCGCCGGTGGCACGGCTGCGCGGAGTCGGCGAGCAGTAGCGCAGCTCGGCCGAGCCCAGGGGTACGAGCCCCCGCGCGGCGGACTCCACCGACCGCCAGCCGGCTCCGTCCAGCGGGCGGTCGTCGTCGAAGCGCTCGGTGAGCAGCGAGGTACTACGGGCTGCGGCGACGAGCGAAACCCGAACATGCATGCGGCGATGGTGATCCGCGGACCGCGTGCGGTCAAGCGTTCGGACCGAGGCCGTCCACCAGGCCGGTGCGCAGCCGCTGGACGGCCTCGACCAGTTCCCCGGGGCCGGCGACCCCGGCGAAGCTCAGCCGGACGTGCGGCCCCGGCGGTTCCGCGCAGAAGTACGGGCGGCCGGGCGCCACCGCCACCCCGGCGCGCAGGGCCGCCGCCGCGAAGGCGGTGTCGTCACCGCCCCCGGTCGGCCGGACCCACAACTGGTATCCGCCGGACGGCAGATGCGGCAGTTCCAGCTCGGGCAGGTCCCGGCGCAGGGCCCCCGCGAGCACGTCCCGGCGGTGGCGCAGCTCGGCGGCGACGGTGCGCAGGTGGCGCGGCCAGGCGGGCGCGCCGACCAGCTCCAGGGCGGCCTCCTGGAGCGGCCGGGACACGAAGAAGGTGTCGACGATCTGGATGGCGCGCAGCCGGTCGACCACCGGGCCGCGGGCGGCCAGCGCGCCGACCCGCAGGCTGGGCGAGGTGGACTTGGTGAGCGACCTGACGTGCACCACCACCCCGTCCTCGTCCTGGGCGGCCAGGGTCGCGGGCAGCGGACCGGCGTCCTCGTGGGCCAGGGCCCGGGCGTAGTCGTCCTCGACCACGAAGGCCCCGGCGGCCCGGGCGATGCCCAGCACCTCGGCCCGCCGCCCCGGGGCCAGGACCGCCCCGGTGGGGTTCTGGAAGAGCGGCTGGCATACGAAGACCCGTGCGCCGGTCGCTTCGAAGGCGGCGGCCAGCAGCTCCGGCCGGACCCCGTCGGCGTCCACCGGGACCGGCACGGGCCGGCACCCGGAGGCACGGGCGATGGCCAGCAGTCCGGGGTAGGTCGGGGACTCCACCAGGATCGGCGCACCGGGCGGGGCGAGCGCCCGCAGGGCGGTGGCCAGCGCGCTCTGCCCGCCCGCGGTGACCAGCACGTCGGCGGCGACGACCGCGCCGCCGATCTCCCGGGCGAACCAGTCGCGCAGCTCGGGCAGTCCCTCCAGGGGTGGCCGGCCCCAGGCTCCGGGCCGCCGCCCGGCCCGGGCCAGCGCGGCCGCCATGGCCCGCTCGGGCTGCAGGGAGGGGTGCAGGTAGCCGCTGTTGAGCTCGATCACCCCGGTCGGCGGCGCGGCCAGCGAGCCCAGCACTCCGGTGGCGTCGACGGACCGCGGGACGACCTCCCCGGCCCCCTCGGCGCTGAGGGCGACCTCCTGCCAGGAGGTGTCCCCGACGGCAGGGGCCGCCGTGCGCGGTGCGGCGCGGAAGACCCCCGCGCCGGGCCGGGTGACCACGAGCCCCTCGGCGGCGAGCTGCGCGAGGGCCCGGGAGACGGTGACGGGGCTGACCCGATAGCGCTCGACCAGAGCCCGGCTCGACGGGAGCTTTCCACCCACCGAGTAGCGGTTGAGTTCGGACCTCAGGGATTCGGCCAGTTCCGCCACACTGCTACGCTCGTACATGACAGCACAGAATAGCGCTACTCTCCCGACCACGATAGCGGTCAAGAACCCGGTACGCCGGGGTACCGCCCTCGCCATGCTCGGCGTCGTCGCCTTCTCGCTGACCTTCCCCGCCACCGCGTGGGGGCTGGAGAGCTTCGGCCCGTGGTCGCTGGTCGCGCTGCGCAGTGTCCTCGCCGCCGCCATCGCCGGGGCCTTCCTGCTGGCCCGGCGGGTCCCGCTGCCCGCCCGTGAGCACTGGGCGGGACTCGCCGTCGTCGCCGCCGGGGTGGTCGTCGGCTTCCCGATGCTCACCACCCTCGCGCTGACCACCTCGACGACCTCGCACGCCGCCGTGGTGGTCGGCCTCCTGCCGCTCACCACGGCTGCGCTGTCCGCGCTGCGCACCGGAGCCCGCCCCTCGCGCGCCTTCTGGGCCGCGGCTCTCGCCGGGGCCGCGGTCGTGCTGGGCTTCACGCTCGCGCAGAGCGGCGGCGCCCTCTCCGCGGGGGACGCCTACCTGTTCGGCGCCCTGCTCGTGTGCGCCGCCGGGTACACCGAGGGCGGCCGGCTCGCCCGGATGCTGCCCGGCTGGCAGGTGATCGGCTGGGCGCTGGTCCTGTGCCTGCCGCTCAGCCTGGCCGGCTCCGCTATCGGGCTCGCTTACGAGCCGGTGCACCTCAGCGGCCACGGGCTCGCCGGGCTGATCTGGGCGGCGGCCGGCTCCACCTTCCTCGGCCTGTACGTCTGGTACCGGGGCATGGCCGAGATCGGCGCTCCGCGGGCCAGCCAGCTCCAGCTCGCCCAGCCGCTGCTGACCCTCGTGTGGTCGGTGGCCCTGCTGGGCGAGCACCTCTCCCCCGCCGCACCGGCCGCCGCCTGCGCGGTACTCGTCTGCATCGCGGTGACCCAACGGGTCAAATAGCCCCATGACGACCTAAACTGCTAGCACCGGATCGGACCGCCACCGAGGAGGTCAGTTATGCGCGCGACCGAGGGCGACCAGCTGGTGCAGCACGGCAGGATCGTGGGACAGCAGGACAAGGTGGGCGAGATCACCCAGGTTCTGGGCGAGAACGGAACCCCCCCGTACCGGGTCCGCTTCCAGGACGGACACGAGGCACTGATGGCTCCCGGACCCGACTGCACGGTCCGCCACCCCTCAGAGCCCCCTCACTGAATTCGGCGCGGGGCCGCCGCCGACCGGTAGTGGTCGGCGACCACCCGGGCCATCGCCCCGTTGGGGTCCGCGGCCACCTGCTTCGCCGAGAAGTAGACGTGGCCGCGGACCTCCGGGTAGCCCCGGGCGAACCGCACGTGCTTCGACAGCTCCCCCGGATCGCGCCAGGCGGCGACGGGGCTGTCCTCGTCGCAGCGGTACAGGGCCTCCCCCACGTACAGCTGGACGTCCGTACCCGCGACGGTCCGCGCCCACCAGGGCACGACGTCGGCGTAGTCGGCGGTCTCGTGCCCGATGTGCCAGTAGGCCTGCGGCACGATGTAGTCGATCCAGCCCTCCTTGACCCACTTGCGGGTGTCCGCGTAGAGGTCGTCGTAGGTCCCGAGGCCCGCGCGCGTCGGTGAACCCGTGGGGTCCCGGTCGGAGTTGCGCCAGACGGCGAACGGGCTGATGCCGAAGCGAGCGGCCGGCCGGACCGTGCGCAGCCGCTCGGACATCTCGCGGACCAGGGTGTCGGTGTTGTTGCGGCGCCAGGCGGCACGGGAGCCGAAGGCGCCGCCGTACTCCTCGAAGGCGTCGTCGTCGTCGAAGTACTCGCCCGCCACCGGGTAGGGGTAGAAGTAGTCGTCCCAGTGCACCGCGTCCACCGGGTAGCGGGTCACGGCGTCGAGCATGGCCTCCTGCACGAAGCGCCGTACCTCGGGCACACCCGGGTTGTAGTAGAGCTTGCCGCCGTACTCCACCGTCCAGCCGGAGTTGCGCCGCGCCGGGTGCGTGGGCGCCAGCCGGTCGAGGTCGGTGTGGTTGGCCACGCGGTAGGGGTTGAACCAGGCGTGCAGCTCCAGCCCGCGCGCGTGCGCCTCGGTGACGGCCGTGCCCAGCGGGTCCCAGCCGGGGTCGACCCCCTGCTCCCCGGTCAGCCACTGCGACCAGGGCTCCAGCTTCGAGGGCCAGAACGCGTCCGCGGCCGGCCGGACCTGGAGGATCACCGCGCCGAGGCGCCGCTCCACCGCGGTGTCGAGAAGACCGAGCAGCTCCGTGCGCTGGCGCGCGGCGGAGAGTCCGCTCTCGGAGGGCCAGTCCACGTTCGCCACGGAGGCGATCCACATCCCGCGGAAGTCGACGGCGCCGACCCGGGCGGGCGTCCCGGTCCGCCGCGCCGCCGCCGCGGCCGGGCCGGTCGTGGCAGCCGTGGCGGCGGCGATCACCCCCACGGCTCCGGCGAGTAGCGCCCGTCGACCGATATACGTCATGTGACAGCTCCGTTTCACTGAGTGACAGTGGACGATGTGCGCTCAGCATGCCCGCCCCGGCCCCCCGCCCCGCGCAAGGTCGGGAGTAACGTCGGGGGGCGTGGCGGGCGCCGGAATCGTACGGGGGACCCGCCGACGGATGAGCTGCGAAAGGCACGAAGTGACTGACCTCCCTTCCGACATCACACGGGTCGGCGTAGTGGGCTGTGGCCAGATGGGCGCGGGTATCGCCGAGGTGTGCGCCCGCAGTGGCCTTGAGGTCAAGGTCGCCGAGACCACCGGCGAAGCCCTGGAGATCGGCCGTACCCGGCTGCACAACTCCCTGACCAAGGCCGCCGAACGCGGCAAGATCAGCGAGGAGGAGCGGGACGCCACGCTGGCCCGCCTCACCTTCACCACCGACCTCGGCGAGTTCGCCGACCGTGACCTCGTCATCGAGGCGGTCGTCGAGAACGAGCAGGTCAAGACGGAGATCTTCCAGGTCCTCGACCAGGTGATCACCCGCCCGGACGCGATCCTGGCCTCCAACACCTCCTCGATCCCGCTGGTCAAGCTGGCCGTCGCGACCTCGCGGCCCGACCAGGTCATCGGCATCCACTTCTTCAACCCGGCGCCGGTGCAGAAGCTCGTGGAGCTGATCCCCGCGCTGACCACGGGCGAGGAGACGGTCAAGCGGGCCGAGGCCCTGGTGCGGAACGTGCTGGGCAAGCACGCGGTCCGCGCCCAGGACCGCTCGGGCTTCGTCGTCAACGCGCTCCTCGTCCCGTACCTGCTCTCCGCGATCCGGATGTTCGAGTCCGGCATCGCGAGCCGCGAGGACATCGACAACGGCATGGAGCTGGGCTGCGCCCACCCGATGGGCCCGCTCAAGCTGTCCGACCTGATCGGCCTGGACACCATCGCCTCGATCGCCGACTCGATGTACGCCGAGTACAAGGAGCCGCTGTACGCCGCTCCCCCGCTGCTCCAGCGCATGGTCGACGCCGGCCGCCTGGGTCGCAAGACGGGCGCGGGCTTCTACCCGTACGGCTGATCCCTACGGCCGGCCGAGCCGCAGGTGGTGCAGCAGGAGCAGCCCGGCCGCCATGTTGGCGGCCGGGATCTCCCCGCGGGCGATCATGTCCGGCACGAGCCCCAGCGGGACCCACTCCCGGCGCGAGGACTCGAAATCGTCCTCGGGATGGCCGATGTGGGTGGCCCCGTCCGCCCAGTAGAGGTGGTGCCGGGCATCGGTGAGTCCGTTGGCCGGCTCGACGGTCATCAGGTGGTGGAGCGGTCCGGGCCGCCAGCCCGACTCCTCCTCCATCTCGCGGGCCGCCGCGACCGCGATGTCCTCGCCGTCCTCGACCACCCCGGCGGGCAGTTCCCAGCCCCAGCTGTCGGTGATGAAGCGGTGCCGCCAGAGCAGCAGCACCTCGTTGGCCTCGTTGACGGCCGTGGCGACGGCGACCGGACGCAGCCGGATCACGAAGTGGTCCAGGTGCCGGCCGTCGGGAAGTTCCACATCGGCGAGATTCACATCGAACCAACGGTTCTTGTACACAGTCTGCTCACTCAGGTTCATCCACTGCACGGCAGTGCCACCTTCCTTTCGAGTAGGTGGCAAACATGGCAGCAGCTGACCCGTCACAGCGGAACGCGCAGCGCCCCGTCGATGAGCCTCGCGGTCTCCTCCGCGCCCGTACAACCGCTGGTCAGAAGCTGTTCGCGGACCGTCCGCAGCCGGTCGCGCAGCCGCAGCGACTCCATGCCCTTGGCCCGCTCGGCCATCTCGGCGGCGGACGCCGCCGCCCGGTCCGCCTCTCCCTGACGCAGCTGGATCTCGCACAGCATCGCCAGCCGGTGCACCCGGCCGCGGTCGTGCGCGGGGGTGCCGACGGCGGCGGTCGCCTGGACCCCAGCCGCCTCCAGATCGCCCAGACTGAGCAGTGCCTCGGCGACCTGGACGTTGACCAGACCCGGCTGGACATAGCCGGTCTCGTCCGGTTCGCTGCCCGGGCGGATCCGCTCGGCGGCCGCCTCCGCCTTGCGGATGCAGGCCAGCGCGGCCCGGGTGTCGCCGAGTTGCGCGTACGCCTTGGCCTGCATGGCGTACAGGTCCGCCGTCAGCGCCGGGGTGGTGTGCCGGCCGGCGGCGCGCAGTGCGGCCTCGGCGAAGGCAACGGCCTGGCGGTACTCCCGCAGGTGCAGGGACTGGTTGACGATCAGCGCGACGACGTACGCCCCGAGCCCGCGGTCCCCGCTCGCCTTGGCCAGGCGCAGGGCCTGGTGGAAGTAGCGCTGGGCCAGCCCGTGGGCGTCCGAGTCGTACGCGCAGATGCCCGCCACCGCCACCAGGGACCCGGTGGCCCGGTGCAGGCGGCGGCCGAGGTCGTCGGAGTACCTTCCGCGCAGCATGGGCGCGGTCTCACTGCCAAGGAAGCGGACGATCCGGTCCCGCGTGGCCAGTCCGCCGGCCCGGCGGTACATCAGCTCGTAGTGGGCGCGGGCGGACTTCAGGATCTCGATGTGCTCGGGCCCGATCGGGTTCGATCCCTCACGGGAGACGTCGGCGTCCTCGGGCGGATTCTCCCACTCCCACACCGGGATGACGGCGGGCGTCCCGGTGACCGCCTCGGCGGCGAGCAGCTGGGGCCGGGCCTGGCCGTCGGAGCGCCACAGGGCGGCGGCCCGGTCCACGAAACCGCTGAGCGGAGAGGCGTGCAGCGGGACGGGCCGGTCGGCCGCGCCGAGCCCGATGTCGTCCAGTCCGAGGGGCCGCCGCAGCCGGCCGCCGAGCACCTCGCAGATCAGGTCGGGCACCTGGCCCCGGGGCCGCTGGCCCTTCAGCCACCGCGTCACGGCGGTGTGTTCGTAGCGCAGGGCGAGTCCGCGGGTGCGGCCTGCCTGGTTCACGTAGGCGGCGAGTCCGGCGTGGGACATGCCCGCCTCGGCGAGGAGGGCGTCGAGCAGGACATTGGGCTGCATGGGCCGCTCCTGGGGCTCGTCCGTCTCAGGCTAGTGGGTGCGCGGTTCACACGGGGTGTGAACCGAGAACGCGCATAAATGCGACGCGCACTCTGCCGCAAGGACCCCTCGGGGCGCTTCACTGAAGAGCCTCGCCAAGAGGTAGCTCGGGTCGTCGGCTCCCCCTCGTACAGTGCGACGACCCGTCACCGCGCCGCCCGTCCTGCTGTCTGCCCGACACTCCATGGCAGGCGGGCGGCGCGTTCCCGTTCCGCCGGCGCCCGGTTGGTCGCCGCGCCCCGGCAGGGACCGGGCCGAACGCGTGCCGGGCTCATCCACCGGGCCCGGCGCGCGTGGCCTTCGCCCCCCGACTTCTCACCCGAACGAGTGAGGGGCGCATCCGGTGGTCCGGATGCGCCCCTCACTCGTGTGCGAAGCGGTTACGCGCCCCGGAGCACCGCCCCGGTCCGCTCGCCCGCCAGCGCCACCGCCGCGTCGCGCGCGGCCGTGGACTCCTCGGCGGTCAGCGTCCGGTCGGCCGCGCGGAAGCGCAGCGCGTAGGCCAGGGACTTCTTGCCCTCGCCGACCTGCTCACCGGTGAACACGTCGAACAGCCGCAGCGATTCCAGGAGTTCGCCCGCGCCCTTGCGCAGAGCGGCCTCCACCGAGGACGCCGGGACCGACGCGTCGACGATCAGCGCCACGTCCTGGGTCGCCACCGGGAAGGAGGAGATCCGGGGCGCCTGGAGGGCCTCGCCACCGGCCGCCGCGAGGCGGTCCAGGTCGAGCTCCATCGCGCTGGTGCGGGCCGGCAGGCCCATCGCCTTGACCACGCGCGGGTGCAGTTCACCGGCGTGGCCGATGACCTGCTCGACGCCGTCGACGGTGACGACCAGCTCGGCGCAGCGGCCCGGGTGCCAGGGGCCGTACTGGCCCTGGCGGACGACGAGCTCGGTGCCGGCCTCGACGGCGAGCGCACGGGCGGCCTGGACCGCGTCCGCCCAGTCGGCCGGGCGGCCCTTGCCCCACCAGCCGGCCTGCTCGCGCGCACCGGCCAGCACGACCGCGGCGTACCGCGGCTGCGCGGGCAGGGCCGCGTTCAGGGTGGCGATCTCCTCGTCCGTGGGACGCCGGTCGACGGGCAGCCGTACGGCGACACCCGGCCGGGCGGCGGCACGGAAGACCGAACCGGTCTCGAAGAGCGCGAGGTCGTGGCTGCCCCGGCTGTCGTTGCGGCGCAGCGCGCCGAGCAGACCCGGCAGCAGCGTGGTGCGCAGCGCCGGCTCCTCGTCGGAGATCGGGTTGACCAGCTTGACCACCTGACGGGCGATGTCGTGCGCCGGGAGCTGGAGCTGGTCGAAGACGCCCTCACCGATGAACGGGTAGCTGAGCGCCTCGACGTAGCCCGCGCCGGCCAGCGCGCGGCCGACCCGGCGGTGCAGCTGCTGCCGGGCGGTCAGACCGCGGCCGGAGGGCACCTGGGGGAGGGTCGACGGGAGGTTCCCGTAGCCCTCCAGCCGGATGACTTCCTCGGCGAGGTCGTTGGGCTCGGCGAGGTCGGGCCGCCACGACGGGACGGTGACGACGAGCTCGTCCTGGCCGTAGACGTCGCAGCCGATCTCCTGGAGCCGGCGTACGACGGTCTCGCGGCCGTACTCCATGCCCGCGACCCGGTCGGGGTGGTCCGCGCTCATCGCGACGGTGCGCGGGGCACCCGGGGCGAGGAACTGGGTGACACCGGCCTCCGCGGTACCGCCCGCGAGGAGCACGAGCAGGTCGACGGTCCGCTGCGCGGCCGCGGCGGCGGCCTGCGGGTCGACGCCCCGCTCGAAGCGCTTGGAGGCCTCGGAGGAGAGCTTCAGGCGGCGGGCGGTGCGCGAGATCGACACGGAGTCGAAGTGCGCGGCCTCGATGACGACGTCCGTGGTCCCGGTGACCTGTCCGGTCTCGGGGTCGGTGAGGGAGTCGGCGATCTCGGTGTTGGCGCCGCCCATGACACCGGCGAGACCGATCGGCCCGCTGTGGTCGGTGATCACCAGGTCCTCGGCGTCGAGCGTGCGCTTGACCCCGTCGAGGGTGGTGAACTTCTCGCCCTGCTCGGCACGGCGGACACCGATGGTGCCCTCGATGCTGGAGCGGTCGTAGGCGTGCAGCGGCTGGCCGAGCTCCAGCATCACGTAGTTGGTGACGTCCACGGCGAGCGAGATCGGGCGCATGCCCGCCTTCTGCAGGCGGCGGGTGAGCCAGATCGGCGAGCGCGCGTCGGGGTCGAGACCGGTCACCGTGCGGGCGGTGAACCGGTCGCAGCCGGCCGGGTCATCGACCTTGACCGGGTAGCCGTACGAGTTCGGCGCGGGCACGTCGAGCAGTGCCGGGTCGCGCAGCGGCAGGCCGTACGCGGTCGCCGCCTCGCGGGCGACACCGCGCATGGACATGCAGTAGCCGCGGTCCGGGGTGATGTCGATGTCGAGGACCTCGTCGACGAGCTGGAGCAGCTCGATCGCGTCGGTGCCGACCTCGTGCTCGGGCGGCAGCACGATGATGCCGTGCGTGCCGTCGTCGCCCATGCCCAGCTCGTCGCCGGAGCAGATCATGCCGTGCGAGGTGCGGCCGTAGGTCTTGCGCGAGGCGATCGCGAAGTCGCCCGGCAGGACCGCGCCGGGCAGCACCACGACGACCTTGTCGCCGACGGAGAAGTTCCGGGCACCGCAGACGATCTCCTGCGGCTCACCGGTGCCGTTGGCCTGACCGACGTTGACCGTGCAGAAGCGGATCGGCTTGCGGAAGCCCTCCAGCTCCTCGATGGTCAGCACCTGACCGACGACGAGCGGACCCTTGAGGCCGCCGCCGAGCTGCTCGACGGTCTCGACCTCGAGGCCGGCGTCGACCAGCTTGGCCGCGACGTCGCGACCGGTTTCACCCGCGGGAAGGTCGACGTACTCCCGCAGCCAGGAAAGCGGGACGCGCATCAGATCTCACTCCCGAACGGCCGGGTGAAGCGAACGTCACCCTCGACCATGTCTCGCATGTCTTCGACGTTGTGGCGGAACATCAGCATCCGTTCGATGCCGAACCCGAAGGCGAACCCGCTGTACTTCTCGGGGTCCACACCGCAGGCGATGAGCACCTTGGGGTTGACCATGCCGCAGCCGCCGAGCTCGATCCAGCCCTCGCTGGAGCAGGTACGGCACGGGCGGTCGGGGTTGCCCACCGATTCGCCGCGGCACACGTAGCACTGCATGTCCATCTCGGCGGACGGCTCGGTGAAGGGGAAGAAGTGCGGGCGCAGGCGCGTGGTGGTGCCCTCGCCGAACAGCTCCTGGACCATGTGGTCCATGGTGCCCTTGAGGTCCGCCATGGTCAGGCCCTCGTCCACCGCGAGCAGCTCGACCTGGTGGAAGACCGGGGTGTGCGTCGCGTCGAGCTCGTCGGTGCGGTACACCCGGCCCGGGCAGACGATGTAGACGGGGGGCTTGCGCTCCAGCAGCGAGCGCGCCTGCACCGGGGAGGTGTGGGTGCGCAGCACGACGCCGGACTCGTCGCCCTGGGTGCCCTCGGGCCCCTGGACGAAGAAGGTGTCCTGCATCTGGCGCGCCGGGTGGTCGGGCGTGAAGTTGAGCGCGTCGAAGTTGAACCACTCGGCCTCCACCTCCGGCCCCTCGGCGACCTCGTACCCCATGCCCACGAAGATGTCCGCGATGCGGTCCATCAGCGTGGTCAAGGGGTGCCGGGCGCCGGCGGGGACGCGGTCGTAGGGCAGTGTGACGTCCACGGCCTCCTCGACCAGCACCCGCTCGTCGCGCTCCGCCTCGAGCGCGACCGTGCGGGCCCCGAAGGCCTTGTTCACGGCGCCCCGGGCCTGGCCCACGCGCTTGCCCGCCTCGGCCTTGGCCTGCGGGGGCAGCGCGCCGATCTCGCGGTTGGCGAGCGCCAGGGGCGAGCGGTCGCCCATGTGCGCGGTCTTCGCCTCACGCAGCGCGTCGAGGTCGCCGGCGGACGCGAAGGCGGCGAGCGCCTCGTCCCGCATGCGCTCGATCTCTTCCGGTTTCAGTGCCTCGACCTCGACAGGGTCGTACGACTTGTTCGGTGCCGACATCTCTTCCCGTACTTCCGATGGCTGGCTGGTTGGGTCCCCCGCGCGACGCGCAGGACGCGCTCAGCACAAGGACACAAAGGTGCCAAAGGACGAGTCTAAAGGTCGCTGGGGGTGAAGGAGCCCGTGGGCCACCTGCCGGGACCCTCCGCAGGGCTACTGCGTGAGGTACGCGGGGGCGCTCACGGGCAGGATAAATCGGAACTCGGCGCCGCCGCCGGGGCCGCGGCCGACCGTGATGGTCCCGCCGTGGGCCTCCACGATGCCCTTGACGATGTACAGGCCCAGGCCGGTGCCGCCGCGCTTGCTCCCCCGCCAGAAGCGGGTGAAGACGCGGCCCATCGACTCCTCGGGGATCCCGGGGCCTTCGTCGGTCACGGTGACGGCGGTTCCCTTCTCATGCGGCGACACACCGATGGTGACCGTTCCCTCTCCGTGGCGCACCGCATTTTCCAGGAGGTTGCCGAGGATCTGGTCGATCTTGTCCGGATCGGCCCACAGATCGGGGAGCGGGCGGCTGACGCTCACGAGGAACCGCTCGGGTGCCTGCCCGTTCGCCGTGAGCGCCTGTACGTGGCGGCCTACGGCGGTGGCGATGTCCACCGGCTGCCGCCGCACCTCCAGGCGGCCGGAGTCGATGCGGGAGATGTCGAGCAGTTCGGCGATGAGGCGGGTGACCCGGTTGGCGTCGGCGTCGACCGTCTCCAGCATCAGCCGCTTCTGGTCGTCGGTGAACCGCTCCCACTTGGCGAGCAGGGTGGCGGTGAACCCCTTGACGGAGGTCAGCGGGGAGCGCAGCTCGTGGGCGACGGTGGCGATCAGCTCGGCGTGGCTGCGCTCGGTGCGGCGGCGGGCCTCGGTGCCGCGGAGGGTGACCACGAGACGGCGCAGGGGGCCGGTGGGATGCGTACGGACGTAGCTGGCGGAGACCAGCACCTCGCGGCCGCCCGGGAGCAGTAGGTTCCGCTCGGGCTGTCCACGGCGGGTGGCGAGGCCGCCGTACGGGTCGGTCAGCGCCCACCAGCGGCGGCCTTCGAGGTCCTCCAGCGGGAGCGCGTGGTCGATGCGGGCGCCGAGCGCCTGGCCGGCGGCGAGTGCAGTGATCCGTGCGGCGGCGGCGTTGAAGCAGATCACGCGCCCGGTGTCGTCGGCGATGACGAGCCCGTCGGGCAGCTCGTCCGGATCGAGGCCCGGGCCTTCGCCGGGGGCGGTGGCGACGGCGGGGGGCGGTGCGGCCGATCCGGCCGGTGCCCGGTCGCGGGCGGAGTCCACCGCCTGCGGTGGTACGCCGCGCAGTCCCGCGGCGGCGGCCGCGGCTTCGGGGACGTCCCGGAACCGCTCCTCGGCCGCGTCCGCGGCCCCCGGTGAGCTGTTCGTACCGACGGTCATGTCCCCGTACCCCACATCTCCGAGTAGCGCAGTGGGCCCCCGGGCCGCCACATTACTAGCTGGGGGTCACGGAGCGGCACCCTCCGGGCGCCCGCTGTGCACGGGCGGACGCGTAGAGGCACACGGCGGCGGCCGTTGCGAGGTTCAGACTCTCGGCCTTTCCGTGGATCGGGACCCGTACGACGGCGTCCGCCAGGGCCCTGGTTTCCTCGGGCAGGCCCCAGGCCTCGTTGCCGAAGACCCAGGCCGAGGGGCCGCCCATGGTGCCCGCGTCCAGCTCGGCGTCGAGGTCGTCCTCGCCCGCGCCGTCAGCCGCGAGGATCCGTACGCCTGCCGCCCGGAGTCCCTCGACGGCCTGTTCCACCGGAACGCCGACCGCGACCGGGAGGTGGAAGAGGGAGCCCACGGAGGCCCGTACGGACTTCGGGTTGTAGAGGTCCACGGAGGCGTCGGTCAGCACCACCGCGTCGGCGCCGGCGGCGTCCGCGCAGCGCAGCACCGTACCGGCGTTGCCGGGGTCGCGGACGTGCGCGAGGACGGCGACGAGCTTGGGCTCGGCCTTGAGGATCTCCTCGAAGGGGGAGTCCAGGAAGTGGCAGACGCCGACCAGGCCCTGCGGGGTGACGGTCTGCGAGACCTCGGCGAGCACCTCGTCGGAGGCGTAGTGGACGCGGGCGCCCGCGTCCAGGGCGGCCTCGATGATCCCGGAGTAGCGCTCGGCGGCCTCGACGGTGGCGAACAGCTCGATCAGGGTCGACGCCCCGGTGGGACCGCGGTGCTCGACGGCCTCACGGACGGCCTGCGGGCCCTCGGCGATGAAGCGGCGCTCCTTGGTGCGGAAGTTGCGCCTCGCCAGTCGCCGGGCGGCGGCCACCCGCGGGGAGCGGGGGGAGATCAGCTCGTCGGGGTGACCCAGGTCAGCCATGGTCTCTGCGGTTCTCTCTCGGGGGTGCGGGGCGCGCGGGCGCGGGCGGTACGGAACGCGCGGAGCGCGGGCGGTACGGGCGGTGCGCCCCCACGGTGCGGGAAAAGCACTCGGACCCGCAGGCGAATCGCCTGCGGGTCCGAGGGTGCCGGCTGCTTACGCGGCCGGCCAGGCCTTACGCAGCGGCCTTGGGGGCGTTGACGTCGGCCGGAAGCGCCTTCTGCGCGACCTCGACGAGCGCGGCGAACGCGTTGGCGTCGTTGACGGCCAGCTCCGCGAGGATCTTGCGGTCCACCTCGATGTTGGCGGCCTTCAGACCCTGGATGAGGCGGTTGTACGTCATGCCGTTCTGGCGGGCAGCGGCGTTGATGCGCTGGATCCACAGCTGACGGAAGTCGCCCTTGCGCTTCTTGCGGTCGTTGAAGTTGTAGACCAGCGAGTGGGTGACCTGCTCCTTGGCCTTGCGGTACAGGCGCGAACGCTGACCGCGGTAGCCGGAGGCCGCCTCGAGGATCGCCCGGCGCTTCTTGTGGGCGTTTACTGCCCGCTTGACGCGTGCCACTTTTTAACTCCTTGTAGCGGGGCCGTGGGTGTCTTCACACGGCCCGAATTCGATGGGGTCCCGGTCTTGACGTCCCGCTCCCGAACCGGGAGCGGAGGACGTCACTTGCCGAGAAGCTTCTTGATCTTCGCGGCGTCGCCGGGGGCCATCTCCGCGGTGCCGGTCAGGCGGCGGGTGACACGGGACGACTTGTGCTCGAGCAGGTGGCGCTTGCCGGCGCGCTCACGGAGCACCTTGCCGGAGCCGGTGATCTTGAAGCGCTTCTTGGAACCGCTGTGCGTCTTGTTCTTCGGCATAGCGCCGTTATCTCCTCGTCGGTGGCGCTCCCACCGGTCCGATGCGGGACCGGCTTACGGGAGCGTCATATTGTGTCGGTGATTCCGAGACGGGCTGCCCCGGAATCAGGCCTCGGCGTTCGCCTCGTCGGCCGGCGCCTCGTCGGCAGCGGCCTCGGTGGCCTCGGCAGAGGCGACCTCGGTGGTGTCATCGACCTCGACGGCGGCGTCCTCGGAAGGAGCCTCGTCATCGGTGTGGGCGACACCCTGGCGCTCCGCCTTGCGGGCGGCCTGCGCCTCGCGGGCTTCGGCCATCGCCTCGGTCTTCTTCTTGTGCGGACCGAGAACCATGATCATGTTTCGGCCGTCCTGCTTCGGGTTCGACTCGATGAACCCGAGGTCCTCGACGTCCGAAGCGAGACGCTGCAGCAGTCGGTAGCCGAGTTCCGGCCGGGACTGCTCGCGACCACGGAACATGATCGTGATCTTGACCTTGTCGCCCTGCTTGAGGAACCGAACGACGTGACCCTTCTTGGTGTCATAGTCGTGCGGGTCGATCTTCGGCCGGAGCTTCATTTCCTTGATGACCGTGTGCGCCTGGTTCTTGCGCGCCTCACGGGCCTTCATGGCCGACTCGTACTTGAACTTGCCGTAGTCCATGAGCTTGCAGACCGGCGGGCGTGCGGACGCCGCGACCTCGACCAGGTCGAGGTCGTACTCCTGCGCGAGCTCAAGCGCCTTGGCAAGCGGCACGATGCCGACCTGCTCGCCGCTGGGACCGACAAGCCGTACCTCGGGAACGCGAATCCGGTCGTTGATGCGGGGCTCGGTGCTGATGGATCCTCCTCGGTAGCACCACACGGCTGCCTGGCAGACAGCCGCTGACGTGTATTTCCGTCAGACCGACCGCAGCGGGAGAATGAAAAAAGCCCCGCCGGGCACAGGCAGGGGCTCCAAAAACAACCGGAACACCGTCGCGTGCGAACGCGGGGCGTAAAATCGGGCAGCTTTCCATCGTCCGTACGGAACGATGGATACCGCCTGACCGGTGACCCGCCGCCCCGGAGGGCAGTCAGGTGGGAGAACGGAGCCTCCACTTGTGGGCCGGGCACAGAAGTGTCCGGCCGGTCGAAGTACATACTAGCACCCGCGCCGCAAGCCCGCCGCACGGCATATCGTGGGGCGCATGACTGACGCGACACCCCCCACCGACCCCGCTGCCGACGGCGCCCCCGACTACGACACCATGACCCGCGACATCGCGGACGTGCCCGCCGTCGAGGTGATCACCACGGTGGCCGTGCACCTGCTGAGCGCCGCGGCGGTCAACCTGGGTCTGGACAAGCCGGACTCCGAGCACAAGGACCTCGACGAGGCCCGCAAGCTGATCACGGCCCTGGCCGGCCTGGTCACCGCGAGCGCCACCGAGATCAGCTCCTTCCACGCCGCCCCGCTGCGCGACGGCCTGAAGTCGCTCCAGCTGGCCTTCCGCGAGGCCTCGATCGTGCCGGACGAGCCGGGCCAGGGGCCGGGCGAGAAGTTCACGGGCCCCGTCTTCGGCTGAGCCCGCAACGGCGGACGAGAACGACGGCGACGGCCGGTGCACCCCGAGCGGGGTGCACCGGCCGTCGTCGTGTCCGGGGACCCGCGGAAGCGCGGCAGCGTGGAACCGCGGAAGCGTGGAACCGTCTCCCGGTCAGCGGGCGAACAGGGGCTCGCCGGGCGGAGCCGGAGCGTCCGACGGCAGCAGCGCCAGGTCCAGCCCGCGGACCAGCCGCGCCCGCAGGGTGGTGTCCGCCGCCAGTGCCTCGGCGACGCGACGGGCCGCCCCAGCGGCCTGCGCGCCCTCGGCCAGCACGATCGCCAGGGTGCCGTCGGCGTCCGCGCCGCCCGGGCCGAGGTGGGCGCGCAGGACGGCCGGCTCCGCGGACACGGCGGCCCGTACGGCCTCCCGGACGGCGGGATCGGCCAGCGGGCCCGCGTCGGTGCGGCCCTCGGCGAGCGCGAGCAGCGCGGAGCCGGTCAGCTGGTACGTGACGGGGCCGGCCAGGTCCAGGACCACGGTGTCGGCCTTCTCGTGCGCGGCGGCGGCCAGCGCCTGGTGCAGCGGGACGGCCACCGGCCGGGCCGCCGGGTCCCACAGCGCGAGCGAGGCGATCGAGGTGAAGGCGGGCAGGGCCCGCCGGTCGCCCGCCCGCAGGGTCGGGACGGCCATGTCGCTGGTCTTCTCGCGCTTCAGGCCCGTCTCCGGGTCGGTCTCCACCTCGCCGAGGACGGCGACCACGGGGACCAGCAGGCGGGCGCCCTTCAGTGCCGCCAGCACCTGCGGCTCCTTCGCCCTGTCCTCGGACCAGGCGGCCAGGGCCGCGGTCAGCCGGGGATCGGCCGAGCCGTCGTCGTCGGAGAAGCCCGGGTCGGGAATGTTCTTGTTCGCCATGTTCGCCACAGTTACCCGACCCTACTGTGCCGCGTCCGGCGGTTCCGTCAGGGGCCCGCGGCCGCAGCCCCGGGTGCCCCGCCGCGGGCGTCGCGCCAGTACGGCGGCCAGTACGAGCAGCACCGCCCCCGCGACCGCTGCCGCCGGGGCCCCCAGCCGGGCGCCGCGCTCGTGCGGGCGGACCGGTTCGGGGCCGGGGCCGAAGTACGTGGTGCCGGCCGCGGCGGCCGCGGGCACCGGAGCCTCCGGGCGCATGGCCTCGGCGGCCTGGAGGGCGGCGACGGGGTCGACCAGCCCGTGACCGCGGGCGTCGTCGCGGCCGCCGGCCGGGGAGTCGGCGGCGGTGGCCTCCAGCACCTTCTTGACCTGGGCCGGGGACAGGTCCGGGTTCGCGGCGCGGACGAGGGCCACGGCTCCGGAGACGAAGGCCGCCGCCGCGCTGGTGCCCCAGCCCTCGTAGTAGTCGCGGTCGGGGTCCGCGATGACGACGTCGACGCCGGGGGCGCTGACGGTGGCGTACCAGTTGCTGGTGGAGAACTTGGCCTTCCTGCCACGGCGGTCGACGGCGGTGACGGCGATGACCCCGGGATAGGCGGCCGGGTAGGAGACGCGGTCGCCCGCCTCGCCGCCGTTGCCCGCGGAGGCCACGACGACCACGCCCTTGGCGAGGGCGTACTGGACGGCCTCGTCCTCGCCCGCCTCGTGATGGGCGGAGTCGCTGTCGTCGCCGAGGGACAGGTTGATCACGTCGGCGCCGTGATCGGCGGCCCACCGGATGCCCTCGGCGAGGGCGCCGCCCTTGCTGTCGCGGGCCTTGGCGCGGCCCGGGTCGCCCTCTTCGAGGATGACCCGGACCGGCAGGATCCGTGCCTGCGGGGCGATGCCGAGGACGCCCTGGCCGCGGCTGGGGCCGTGGCCGTGCCCGGCGATGATGCTCGCCATGGCGGTGCCGTGGCGGGCCCAGGCGCGGTCGCCGCGGCCGGCGCCCATGCCGATGAGGTCGGTGCCTTCGAGGACCTGTCCGGTGAGGTCGGGGTGGGAGTCGTCGACGCCGGTGTCGAGGACCGCGACCGTCACTCCGTCGCCCCGGGTGGTGCCCCAGGCCTCTTCGGCGCGGAGCGAGAGCAGGCCCCACTGGCGGTCTCGGATGGTGTCGGCGGCGGCGGGGGTCGCGGTGGCGGGGACGAGGAGGGTCGCGGCGAGCAGGGCGGCGCCCGCCCGCCCGAACGCCCGGCGGTTCATCGGGTGGGCTCCGGGGTGCGTGCGGTGGTCGCGGCGGGCGGTGCGGCGAGGAACGCCATGTTGTGGCCGATGCGGTCGGCGACGGCCCGGGCCTCGTGGCCGAGTCCGGCCCGGGCGGCGGCTCCGGTGGCGTCCTTCTTCATCAGGTCCTCGGCCGGGCGGGGTGCCTCCAGGGGGCGGCCGTCGGCGAAGGCGGAGACGGTGTAGACGACGACGGGGGCCTCGGCGAGTACGGAGGTGGCCCAGGCGGCGCGCTGGGCGTCGGCGAACCCGTACGCGGGCGGGGCGGGGATCCGGCCCTTGAGGGCGTTCATCGTGGGGGCGTCGGCGGGGGTGAAGACCATGCCGACGGTGATCAGGGAGCTGCGGGTGGCGTCGGTGTAGGTGGCGCGGAGCACGCGGGTGCAGCCGGTGGCGGCCAGCAGGGCCCGCCAGTCGGCGGCGAGGGCGGCCGGGCACTCGGCGTCGGGGGCGAGCGCGATCCGGGTCCAGCTGCGGTCGGCGCCGCCGGGGCCGGCGGAGGGGCCGGTCAGGACGGGCGGGAGGAGGCTGTCGACGGGGGCGGCACGCCACAGCGACTCGGCCTTGCGGTAGGCGGCGTCGGCGGGGAGGGGGCGGTTCGCGGCGCGGTGCTCGGCCCAGGTGGTGAGGGTGGCTCCGCCGACGAGGCCGCTGCCGAGGAGGACGCAGAGCACGGCGGCGAGGACCCGCCCGGGTCGGCGGCGCGGGGGCGTGTGCGCGGGCGGGGTCGGTTCGGGCTCGCCCAGGATCGCGGTCCGCGGTGTCGTCGTGGTCATCCGGCGGCTCCGCCCCCCGTTCCGTACGGCTGCCTGCCCGTACTCTACGGCGTCCCGCCGACACCCCCCATCCCCACCACCGATCGAGCCGCACCACCCCGCCCGCCCGGCGGTCCAGCCGCACCACCCCGCCCGCCCGGCGGTCGAGCCGCACCACCCCGCCCGCCCGGCGTTCGAAGCGCACCCCCGGCCCAGCCCCACCGCCGATGGAGGCGCACCACCCCAGCCCCGCCGGCGATTGAGGCGCGGGGCCCGGGGCGGAGCCCCGTTCCACGAGCCGCACCGGCCGACCCGCCGCGCCACCTCCAGCCCCGCCGGCGATTGAGGCGCGGGGGTCCGGGGCAGCGCCTCGGGAAACGGCGAAAGGGCGGGGCGGGGAACCACTACCCACCGGTACAGACCTCTGGCAAGCTGCCGCCCATGAACTCCCCCGCCACCGACCGCGCCCGGTACGACCGGGCGACCGCGCACCTGGACGCGCCGCTGGCCATCGTGGATCTCGAGGCCTTCGACGCCAACGCCGACGACCTCGTCCGCCGCGCCGCCGGCAAGCCGATCCGGGTGGCCAGCAAGTCGGTCCGGTGCCGCGCCCTGCTCGAACGGGTCCTCGCCCGGCCCGGGTTCGCCGGGATCATGTCGTACACCCTCGCCGAGTCGCTCTGGCTGGCCCGCTCCGGCTTCGAGGACGTGCTCCTCGCCTATCCCTCCGCCGACCGCGCCGGATTCGGTGAGCTGGCGAACGACGCCAAGCTCGCCGCCGCCGTCACGGTGATGGTCGACGATCCCGCGCAGCTGGACCTGATCGACGGGGCCCGGGACGGCGGTGCCGAGGAGGTCCGGGTCTGTCTGGAGCTGGACACGGCCCTGCAGTTGCTCGGCGGCCGGGTACGGGTCGGGGCGCGCCGTTCTCCGCTGCGCGAGCCCGCCCAGCTGGCCGGGCTGGCCCGGGCGGTGGCCGCACGTCCCGGATTCCGGGTCGTGGGACTGATGGCGTACGAGGGTCATGTCGCCGGGGTCGGGGACGCGCTGGCCGGCCGCCCGCTGCGGTCCCGGGCCATCCGGCTGATGCAGGGCGCGGCCCGCCGGGAGCTGGCGGCGCGCCGGGCCGAGGTGGTGCGGGCCGTGCGGGCCGTCGTACCGGATCTGCAGTTCGTCAACGGCGGTGGCACCGGCAGCGTGCAGCAGACGGCCGCCGAGGACGCGGTGACCGAGATCGCCGCGGGTTCGGGCCTGTACGTGCCCCGGCTCTTCGACAACTACACGTCGTTCAGCGGGCGTCCGGCGGCCCTGTTCGCCCAGCCCGTCGTCCGCAGGCCCGGGGTGGGGGTGGTGACCGTGCTCGGCGGCGGCTACCCGGCCTCCGGCGCGGCCGGGCCGGACCGGCTGCCGGTTCCGTACCTGCCCCAGGGGCTGCGCTACGACCCCCAGGAGGGCGCGGGCGAGGTGCAGACCCCGCTGCTGGGGAGCCCGGCCGACGACCTGCTGATCGGCGACCGGGTCTGGTTCCGCCATGCGAAGGCGGGCGAGCTGTGCGAGCGGTTCGACACCCTGCACCTCGTCGAGGGCGACCGGGTCACCGACACCGTGCCGACTTACCGGGGAGAGGGCCGGACCTTCCTCTAGGGGCGTCTTGCCGATCAGGCCGGGCTCGCGGCGCCCGGCCTGATCGGCAGGACACCCCTAATCCACCTGGTACACGGAGTCCGTCTGGTCCGGGACGACGCTCCGGTCGCCCCGCAGGACCGGCCCCTTGGTGCCGTCGCGCTCGACGTAGCCGGTCGTCGCGCACGGGTAGGGGTCGGTCTTCTGTTTCTTCGGTTCGATGAACATGGGGTTGACGATCCAGCGGCCGTCGCTGTTGTCGTACGCGCGGCACATCAGCTCGTTCTTGTTGCGGTTCACGACGAGCCGCAGGGCGGTGGCGTCGCGCAGGAAGGAGATGTCGGTGTCGGAGTCTCCGGCGGCGAACACCTGGCGGCGGGCGGCGGGCTGGATCTTCTCGGCGGCCGCGCCGCGTACTGCGAAGATCTCCTTGTTGATCCAGCAGCGCTTGCCGTCGATGTAGGTGATCATCGTGTCCGCGCCGTCCTTGACGGATCCGCAGCCCTGGAGGTGGGTGGTGAACTTCCCGCCGTGGGTGGTGGTGTTGCGGATGCCTATGACGTGGTCGGCCTCGATGCCGACGCCCTGGGCCCAGACCTCGACCACGGGCTGCGGGGAGGCTGAGCTGATCCACACGTCGAAGCCGGCCTTCCGGAGGCCCTCGATCAGGTCCTGCTGCTGGTCGTAGTAGCGGACCCAGCCGGTGGCGGTGGTCGTGGTGCCGACCCGCTGCGTGGCGCCGACGGGCGCGGCGAGGTTCTCAGTGCGGGCCGCGGCGGCGAAGCCGCGGATCTCGCGGGCGGTCCAGCCCTGCATCAGCTGGGACAGCCAGGCGTACGAGGGCTCGGTGGTGCGGCGGTCCCAGCCGGCGAAGGCGGGGGCTCCGGTACGGGTCGCAGCGGTGCCGTAGACGGCGTTGATCTCGTCGGCGCAGGCGGCTCCCGCGGGGGTGCCGGTGGGCAGCGGGGCGCCGGGGCGGGCGAGGGCGGAGCAGGCGTCGGCCAGGGCCTTCGTGGCGGCCGGGGTGAGGTGGCGGCTGGTGGTGGACCAGTCCCCGGCGGCGGGCCGGCGGATGCGGTTGTTGCGCAGCAGCCAGAACATGGTCGCGTCGCCGACGTCGTTCTTGACGACGGTGTTGTCCCAGTCGAAGACGGCGACGGGCCTGGTGCGGCCGGGGCGGTGGGGGTCGCAGTCGCCGTACCGGTCGACGAGCTCCTGGAGGCGGGCCCGGTTGTCCCCGTACCAGCCGGAGCCGACCGTGACCCGGGCACAGGGTGTGTGCGACGCCTGGGCCGGTGGGGCGGCCAGAAGACTCGATGCGGCGAGCGCCAGGAGGGCGAGGGGGGCCGCCCACTTTCTCTGCATGCTGCTCCTTCGGGGAATCCGGGGGGCTCGGGGATCGGGGAGGGGCAGGAGAGCGGCCGGGCACCTTGCGGCGCCCGGCCGGCCGGGACGGGGTGGTGGTGTGCCGGGCCTACAGGGGGGTCACGTACGCACCGGAGATGCCGCCGTCGACGAGGAAGTCGGTGGCGTTGATGAAGGAGGAGTCGTCGCTGGCGAGGAAGGCGACGGCGGCGGCGATCTCGGTGGGCTCGGCGAAGCGGCCCAGCGGGATGTGCACGAGCCGGCGGGCGGCGCGCTCCGGGTCCTTGGCGAACAGTTCCTGCAGCAGCGGGGTGTTGACGGGGCCCGGGCACAGGGCGTTGACGCGGATGCCCTCGCGGGCGAACTGCACGCCGAGCTCGCGGGACATGGCGAGGACGCCGCCCTTGGAGGCCGTGTACGAGATCTGGGAGGTGGCGGCGCCCATGATGGCGACGAAGGAGGCGGTGTTGATGATGGAGCCGCGTCCCTGGCGCTGCATGTAGGGCAGGGCGGCCTTGCAGCACAGGTAGACGGAGGTGAGGTTGACGTCCTGGACGCGCTTCCAGGCCTCCAGGCCGGTGGTCAGGATGGAGTCATCGTCCGGGGGCGAGATGCCCGCGTTGTTGAAGGCGATGTCCACGGATCCGTAGGTGTCGAAGGCCGTCTTGAAGAGCGCCTCGACCTCCTCGGGGCTGGTGACGTCGACCTTGACGAAGGTGCCGCCGACCTCCTCGGCGGCGGCCTTGCCGGCCGTCTCGTCGATGTCGCCGCAGACGATGTTGGCTCCCTCGGAGGCCAGGCGGCGGGCCGTCGCGAGCCCGATGCCGCTGCCCGCTCCGGTGATGACGGCGGTACGGCCGACCAGGCGGCGGCAGATGATCTCTTCGTTCGACATGTGGGTTCAGGCCTCCGTGCTGATGAAGACGTTCTTGGTCTCGGTGAAAGCGGTGAGGGCGTCGGGTCCGAGCTCGCGGCCGAGTCCGGACTGCTTGTAGCCGCCGAAGGGGGTCCAGTAGCGGACGCTGCTGTGGGAGTTGACGGACAGGTTGCCGGCTGCGACGGCGCGCGAGACGCGCAGCGCGCGGCCGATATCGCGGGTCCACAGGGAGCCGGACAGGCCGTACTCGGTCGCGTTGGCCAGGCGTACGGCGTCCTCCTCGTCCTCGAAGGGCAGGACGACGGCGACCGGCCCGAAGACCTCCTCGGCGGCCACGGGGGCGGTGGGGGCGACGTCCGTGACGAGGGTGGGCGGGTACCAGAAGCCGGGGCCCTCGGGGGCCGTGCCGCGGATCGCGGTGAGGTCGTCGGTGACGAAGGACCGTACGCGGTCCAGCTGGGTCCGTGAGATCAGCGGGCCCATCTGCGTCTTCTCGTCGAGCGGGTCGCCGACGGCGACGGCCGCGATGCCGGGGGCGACGAGCTCCAGGAAGCGGTCGTAGGCGGAGCGCTGTACGAGGATCCGGGTGCGGGCGCAGCAGTCCTGGCCGGTGTTGTCGAGGAAGGCCATGGGGGCGGCGGCCGCGGCTGCTTCGAGGTCGGCGTCGGCGAAGACGATGTTGGGGCTCTTGCCGCCGAGTTCGAGGGTGACGCGCTTCACCCGGTCGGCGCACTTGGCCATGATCTGCTTGCCGACGCGGGTGGACCCGGTGAAGACGATCTTCGCGACGCCGGGGTGTTCGACGAGTGCGTCGCCCGTGACGTCCCCGCGGCCGGGCAGCACCTGGAAGAGGTGCTCGGGGATCCCGGCCTCGAGGGCGAGTTCGGCGAGGCGCAGCGCGGTCAGCGGGGTGGTCTCGGCGGGCTTGAGGATGACGGCGTTGCCGGCGGCGAGGGCCGGGGCCAGGCCCCAGGCCGCGATCGGCATCGGGAAGTTCCAGGGGGCGATCACGCCGATGACGCCGAGGGGTTCGAGGAAGGTGACGTCGATGCCGCCGGCCACGGGGATCTGGCGGCCGGAGAGCCGTTCCACTCCCCCGGCCGCGAAGTCGAGGAGGTCGCGTACGTTGCCGGCTTCCCAGCGCGCGTTGCCGATGGTGTGGCCGGCTTCGCGGACCTCCAGCTGGGCCAGTTCCTCGATGTGGCCGTCGACGACCGCGGCGAAGCGGCGCAGCAGCCGGGCCCGGTCGGCGGGGGCGGCCGCCGCCCAGGCACGCTGGGCCGCGGCGGCCCGGGCGACGGCGGCGTCGACATCGTCCCGTGTGGCGGCCGGGACGATGGCGACGGTTTCCTCGGTGGCCGGATTGAGCACTCTCAGATTCAAAGGGGCCAGCGCATCGGACACGTGGTGCCTCACAGTTTCGTTCGGTGGCGTGCGGTGGCTACAGGCGTTCGAAGGAGCGGCGCAGCTCCCAGTCGGTCACCGCGGAGTCGTAGGCGTCGAGCTCGACGCGGGCCATGTTCCGGTAGTGCGCGACCACTTCGGGGCCGAAGGCGGCCTTGGCGATCTCGCTGTTCTCCCAGAGTTCGGCGGCCTCGCGCAGGGTGGCCGGGACGTGGGCGTAGTCGGCGGTGTACGCGTTCCCGCCGCAGGCCTCGGGGAGCTCGAGGCGGTTCTCGATGCCGTAGAGCCCGGCCGCGACCAGGCCGGCGACGGCGAGGTACGGGTTGACGTCGCCGCCGGGGAGGCGGTTCTCGAAGCGCATGGAACGGCCGTGCCCGACGACCCGCAGGGCGCAGGTCCGGTTGTCCACGCCCCAGGCGACGGCGGTCGGCGCGAAGGATCCCGGCCGGAAACGCTTGTACGAGTTGATGTTGGGGGCGTAGAGGAGGGAGAAGTCGCGCAGTGCGGCCAGTTGGCCGGCCAGGAAGTGCCGCATCACCGGTGACATTCCGCCGGGCCCGTCTCCGGCCATGGCGTTCTGTCCGTCGGAGTCGGCCAGCGAGAGGTGGATGTGACAGGAGTTGCCCTCGCGCTCGTCGAACTTGGCCATGAAGGTGAGCGAGACACCTTCCTGGGAGGCGATCTCCTTCGCCCCGGTCTTGTAGACGGAGTGCTGGTCGCAGGTGGTGAGCGCCTCGTCGTAGCGGAAGGCGATCTCGTGCTGGCCGAGGTTGCACTCGCCCTTGGCCGACTCGACGATCAGGCCGGCGGCCTGCATCTCGTTGCGGATCCGGCGCAGCAGGGGCTCGATGCGGCCGGTCCCGAGGACGGAGTAGTCGATGTTGTACTGGTTGGCCGGCGTCAGGCCGCGGTAGCCCGAGTTCCAGGCCTGCTCGTAGGTGTCCTGGAAGACCATGAACTCCAGCTCGGTGCCGACCATCGCGGTGTACCCGGCCTCGGCCAGGCGCTCCAGCTGGCGGCGCAGGATCTGCCGGGGCGCGGCGACGACGGGCGAGCCGTCGTTCCACGCGAGGTCGGCGAGGAGGAAGACGCTGCCGGGGTTCCAGGGGATGCGGCGCAGGGTGGCGAGGTCGGGGTGCATGGCGAAGTCGCCGTAGCCCCGGTCCCACGAGGACATCTCGTAGCCGTCGACGGTGTTCATGTCGGTATCGACGGCAAGAAGGTAGTTGCAGCCCTCGGTACCGTGCTCGAGGACCTCGTCGAGGAAGAACTGTGCGGCGAACCGCTTGCCCTGGAGCCGCCCCTGCATGTCGGGGAAGGCCAGGACGACTGTGTCGATCTCGCCGCTGGCGACGAGGGAGCGGAGCTCCTCGGGCGCGAGCGGCGGCTTGCGGTCTACCACTGGAATCTCTCCTTCGGTGAGCCGAGGAGGCCTAAGGTATTGAATAGAACCATTGCTTGGGAAGGGGAGGAGCCGAGATGACCGATACGGCGAGCGAGGGCGACGCCCTCGCGCGACTGAATCCCGTGCTGCGCCAGGTACGGGCGGGCAACGGTTTCGAGGAAGCACTGGAGCAGATCCTCCAGGTGGTCCGGCTGGGGCTGGTGCCCGGCGGTGAACGGCTGCCGCCCGAGCGGGAACTGGCGGAGCGGATGGGGATCAGCCGGGTCACCCTGCGCGAGGTGCTCAAGGTGCTGCAGGACCAGGGGCTGGTGGAGGCCCGGCGCGGACGGTACGGCGGAACGTTTGTGCTGCCCCGCGCCGACACCCCGGCCGGTCGCGCCGAAGAAGAGCTGCGCCGGCGCGTCGCGGGCGTGGACATCGAGGACGTTCTGCGGTTCCGCGAGGTCCTGGAGGTGGGGGCGGCCGGACTGTGCGCCTCCCAGGGCCTGCCCGACGGGGGCACCGAGCGGCTGCTCGCCGCGCTGGCCGCCACCCACGACGCCCCGCTCGCCGACTATCGCCGCCAGGACACGCTCTTCCACCTCACCCTGTGCGAACTGGCCGGGTCCGCCACCCTGACGGCCCAGTACGCGGCCGTCCGGGCCTCCGTCAACGACCTGCTGGACTGCATCCCGCTGCTCGTGCGGAACCTGGAGCACTCCCAGCAGCAGCACAGCACGCTGGTGGAGGCGGTGCTGGAGGGGGACGCGGCCGGGGCGCGCGAGACCATGCGCGAGCACTGCTGCGGCACGGCGGCGCTGCTGCGGGGCTTCCTGGCCTGAGCGGTTCCGGGGGCGGCCGGGAGGGTTTCGTAACTTCTGTTTAACGCAGAGGTCTTGCGCACTCCACTCCTCTAAGGCAAAGGTACGCCCCACAACCATTGCCCCGAGGCAGGAGCGCACGATGGCCGACGACATCGAGGCACGGCTGAGCGCCGTACCCGCACCCACCAAGTCCCCCGACGGCGGGGACGGCACCGACGAGTACCTCGCGCGCCGGACGCTGCGCCGCGGCAGCGCCGGCTGGCTGCTCCTCACCGGCCTCGGCGTCGCGTACGTCGTCTCCGGGGACTTCTCCGGCTGGAACGTCGGCCTCGACAAGGGCGGCTTCGGCGGCCTCGCCATCGCCACCGTCCTCATGGGCGCGATGTACGCCTGCCTGGTCTTCTCCCTCGCCGAACTGTCCACCATCCTGCCGACGGCCGGCGGCGGCTACGGTTTCGCCCGCCGCGCGCTCGGCCCCTGGGGCGGCTTCCTCACCGGTACCGCCATCCTCATCGAGTACATCCTGGCCCCGGCCGCGATCGTCATCTTCATCGGCGACTACGTCGAATCACTCGGCCTCTTCGGCCTCACCTCCAGCTGGCCGGTCTACCTCGGCTGCTTCGTGATCTTCATCGGGGTCCACCTCTGGGGCGTCGGCGAGGCTCTCCGCTTCAGCCTCGTCGTGACCGCCATCGCCGTCGCCGCGCTGCTGATCTTCGCGGTGGGGGCCCTGACCGAGTTCGACGCCTCCGGCCTCAACGACATCCCCGTCGACGCGGAGGCCTTCGGCTCGAACTCCTGGCTGCCGCTGGGCCTGCTGGGCATCTGGGCCGCGTTCCCCTTCGGCATGTGGTTCTTCCTCGGCGTGGAGGGCGTACCGCTGGCGGCCGAGGAGGCCAAGGACCCGGTCCGCTCCATGCCCAAGGCCCTCTCCATCTCCATGGGCATCCTCGCCCTGCTCGCGCTGATCACCTTCTTCGCCGCGACGGGCGCCCAGGGCGCCGACGCCGTCAAGGACGCCGGCAACCCGCTGGTCGTGGCCCTGGAGGGAGACGGCGGCCCGACCGCGCTGAGCCGCTTCGTGAACTACGCGGGCCTGGCCGGCCTGGTGGCCTCCTTCTTCTCCCTCATCTACGCCGGCTCGCGCCAGCTCTTCGCCCTCTCGCGGGCCGGTTACCTGCCCCGATTCCTCTCGCTCACCTCGAAGCGCAAGGCCCCGTACCTGGGTCTCGTCATCCCCGGCGCCATCGGCTTCGCCCTCGCCGCGGCCACCGGCGACGGGGCCCGCATGCTCAACATCGCGGTGTTCGGCGCGACCATCTCCTACGCGCTGATGGCCCTCTCGCACATCGTGCTGCGCCGCCGGGAGCCGGACCTCGAACGTCCGTACCGCACCCCGGGCGGGATCCTGACCTCCTCGGTGGCCTTCGCACTCGCCCTGTCGGCCCTGGTCGCCACCTTCCTGGTGGACAAGGACGCGGCATTCATCGCCCTGGCCGTGTACGCCGTCGCCCTGGCCTACTTCGCGATCTACAGTCGGCACCACCTGGTGGCCTCGGCCCCGGAGGAGGAGTTCGCGGCTCTGGCGGAAGCCGAGGCGGAACTGACCCGCGACTGAAAGCCTGTTCCTGCCCCGCCCTACCCCCTGCTGGAGGTAACGAACGTGCCCAGGCCGCTCATCGGCATCACCACCTACGTCGAGGACTCCACCCGCTACGGCGTGTGGGACCTCCCGACATCCCTCGTACCGACCGGGTACTACGAACTCGTCCAGGCGGCGGGCGGCGCTGCCGTGCTGCTCCCGCCGGACGAACCCGGGGCGGCGGCGGAGGTGCTGAGCCGGGTGGACGGCCTGGTCGTCGCGGGCGGCCCGGACGTGGACCCGGTGCACTACGGAGCCGCGCGCGACTCCCGTACGGGCGCCCCCGCCACCGTACGCGACCACTGGGAGCTGGCCCTGATCGGCGCCGCGCTGGACGCGGACGTGCCCGTGCTCGGCATCTGCCGGGGCATGCAGGCGCTGAACGTGGCCCTGGGCGGCACGCTGATCCAGCACATCGACGGCCACTTCGAGACCCCGGGCGCCATCTCCTGGCACCCGGTCCGCCCGGTCCCGGGTACCCGGTACGCGGACCTGGTCCCGGAGGAGGCGCAGGTCCCGACCTACCACCACCAGGCCGTCGACCGGCTGGGCCGCGGCCTGGTCGTCTCGGCCCACGCGGTCGACGGCACGGTGGAGGCGATCGAACTGCCCGAACCGGAGCGGTGGGTGCTCGGCGTCCAGTGGCACCCGGAGCGGGACACGGACACGAGGGTGATGTCCTCCCTGATCGAGGCGGCCTCCGTGCGCACCGCGGTACCGGTGGGCTGATCCCGGGGCCCCGCGCCCCGGTGGCGCCCCGGTGGCGGCCCGGCGGCGGCCCGGCGGCGGCCCGGCGGCGGCCCGGCGGCGGCCCGGCGGCGGCCCGGCGGCGGCCGGTGCACGATTGGCCGGGCTCCCGCCGGGCGCGCACGCTGGAAGGATGCGGACCGAGCCAAAGGGCACGGCGTCCGGCCCGGTGGCCGGGTTCCTGGAGAACCCGATCGTCGGAATGGCGCCGTGGATCATCTTCTCGCTGCTGGTCGGACCGGGGCGGTTCGAGCTCGCGGTCACGCTGGCACTGGTCGCGGCACTCGCGCTGATCGCGGTGAGCCGCCTGGTCAACCGGGGCACGTCCTGGAAGCTGCTGGAACTGGCCGACGTGGTGTTCTTCGCCTCCATGGCCGTCGTCGGGCTCCTGGCGAGCGAGGGCACGAGGCGCTGGCTGGAGACGTACGCCGGCGAGGTCTCCAATATCGCGCTGGCCGTGATCGCCTTCGGCTCGATGGCCGTGCGGATGCCCTTCACCCTGCAGTACGCCCGCGAGCAGGTCGATCCGTCGCTCTGGCACGCCCGGGGCTTCCTGCGCACCAACTACATGATCACGGGCGCGTGGGGCGTCGCTTTCCTGGTGGCGGCCGCCGCGGGCGCCTACGGGGACCTCGTCCTGCACAACCCGGACAACATCTGGACCGGCTGGATCATCCAGATCCTGGCCATCGTCGCCGCGGTGAAGTTCACGGTCTGGTACCCGGACGTCGTCCGCGCCCGGGCGGTCCGCGAGGCCACCGGCGAGGGCCCCGAACCGCCCGGCAGGGCCGCGCTGTTGCTGCCGCTGGCGGGCCTGCTGATCCCGGTCGGGATCGCCGTCCTCGTCTTCGACGACATGTGGTGGCTGGGTGTCGCCCTGATCGTCGTGGGCTCGCTCCTGACGAAGGCCCTCGGGTCGCGGAGCGGCCGGGAATCCACCTGACGCCCTCCGCGACCGCCCCCCGGCGCGACGCTGATCAGTGGCTGAAGACGACCGACCGGAGCTCCAGCCGCTCCGAACCGCGGCCCGTGAACGGCCGCAGGGTGAAGTGGTCACCCTCGCAGTCGGGCTCGGTGAACACCGTGGCCGTCGCGTCGGTCCGGTTGCGCGGCGAGTGGGCGGGCGCGCTGGCGCCCGGGTCCTGCACCTCGGGCAGGGTGAAGCACTCCCGGCCCACCGGGTTCTCGATGACCGCGACCTGCGGGCTGCCGTCGAGGCCGACGTACGTGTACCGGAACTCGCCCGTCGCGGCCGAGGCCGACGTCGGTACGGTCAGCAGGAGGGTGAAGGCGCCACAGGCGGCGACGGCGGCGTTGCGAAGACGCATCAGGTGTTCTCCTCGGGAGAGCCAAAACGTGCAGGCACCACCTTTCCCGCAGTGCCCCGGCCCGGTCACCGGCCGACCACCGCCGAATCGATCCCTCCTCGCCCGATCGGCCCAGCCGGCCGGCCCGGACACCCCCTCCTCTAGATGCGGCGGCGGGTCAGGGACAGCAGGTCGCGGGCCGGGCCCGCCGGGCGGGAGCCCGTCGGCCAGACCGCCCGCAGCGCCCGGTCGAGCGGCGCGCCCGACACCGGGACCTCCACCAGCCGCCGCGCGCCCAGCTCGTCCCCCACCGCCAGCTCCGACAGCACGCACGGACCCGCACCGCTCAGCGCCGCCGCCTTCACCGCGGTGGTCGACGCCAGTTCCAGCAGCGGCGCGGCCAGCCCGCCCGCCGAGGCCAGCGCGGCGTCCAGGACCTGCCGCGTCCCGGAGCCCCGCTCGCGCAGGATCAGCGGGGTCGAGGCCAGTTCCGCCGCCTCCACCCCCCGCGCCCGCCGCGCCCACGCATGGCCCGGGGCCACCGCCACCACCAGGCGGTCCTGGGCGATCACCGCCGAGTCCAGGCCTTCGGGCACGGTCAGCCCCTCCACGAACCCGAGGTCGGCCTCGTGCGCGAGGACCCGTTCGGCGACCGCCGCCGAGTTCCCGGCGTGCAGGGACACCGCCGTGTCCGGGCGCTGCCCGCGCAGGGCGATCAGCCAGCCCGGCAGCAGGTACTCCGCGATGGTCATGCTGGCGGCCACTCGCAGCCTCGAGTCCCGCCGGCCGCGCAGCGCCTGCGCCCCCGCGTCGAAGGCCTCCGCCGCCTCCACCACCCGCCGGGCCCAGTCCGTGACCAGCGCGCCTTCGGCCGTCAGCGTCGAGCCGCGCGGGGAACGGTCGACCAGGGCCACGCCGAGCCGGGTCTCCATCGCCCGGATCCGGCTGCTCGCGGCGGGCTGCGTGATGCCCAGGCGCCGGGCCGCGCCGCTCAGGCTGCCGACCCGCGCGACCGCGAGCAGCAGTTCCATCGCGCCCAGGTCCGGTACCCGGTGCGCCAGCGGAACCCACTCGTCATTACCCATAACATCAGTTTATGGCCTCATAGGGAGATGACCTCTGCCGCCCCACCCGTCCCGGCGCGAGGCTGGGTCCATGGCCACCACCCTCGTGCGACCCCGCACCCACGTCACACCCGCAGTACGGGCCCACAAGGCCCCCTCGCTGCGGCATCTCGGCCCCAACTGGTACGCCTCCGTCATGGGCACGGCGATCGTCGCCAACGCCGGCGCAACCCTGCCCTACCAGCTCCCCGGCCAGCGCGTGGCCTGCCAGCTCGTCTGGGCGCTGTCCGCCGTCGCCCTCGCCGCCCTGCTCACGGCCCGCGCCGGGCACTGGCTCCACCACCGCGACCAGGCCCGCGCCCATCTCCTCGACCCGGCCGTCGCGCCCTTCTACGGCTGCCTGTCGATGGCGCTGCTGGCCGTCGGCGGCGGCACCCTCATCGTCGGCAAGGACCTCATCGGGACCGGCGCCGCCGTCGCCGTGGACGCCGCGCTCTTCACCGCCGGTACCGCGATCGGCCTGGTCATGGCCGTGGCCGTGCCCTACCTGATGGTCGTACGCCACAAGGTCGAGGCCGGGCAGGCCACTCCCGTCTGGCTGCTCCCCCTGGTCGCCCCCATGGTCTCCGCCGCCCTCGGCCCGCTGCTGATACCCCACCTGCCCGCCGGCCAGCCCCGCGAGGCCCTGCTCCTCGCCTGCTACGCCATGTTCGGCATCAGCCTGCTCGCCACCCTGCTGATGCTCCCCCTGATCTTCGGGCGGCTGCTGGTGGGCGGCCCGCTGCCGCTGGTCCTGACCCCCACCCTGTTCCTGGTCCTCGGCCCCCTCGGCCAGTCGACCACCGCCGTGAACCAGCTCGCCGATGTCGCCCCGCAGTCGGTCGACGGCACCCTCGCGGGCGCGCTGGGCGCCTTCGCCGTCGTCTACGGGGTCCCCGTGATGGGATTCGCCCTGCTGTGGCTGGCCCTGGCCGTGGCCATGCTGGTCCGGGCGGCCCGTAACGGCATGGGATTCGCGATGACCTGGTGGGCCCTGACCTTCCCCGTCGGCACCTGCGTCACCGGCGCCACGGGCCTCGCCCACCACACGGGCCTGACCGCCTTCGCCTGGCTCGCCGCCGCCCTCTTCCTGGTGCTGCTGACCACCTGGCTCCTGGCCGCGGCCCACACCCTGCACGGCCTGTTCACCGGCCGGCTGCTCGCCGGCTAGGCCGTCTCTTCCGGATCTTGCCGGGCCCGCAGGGTACGAGGGACGGCTCAGCGCGCAGCGCGCAGGGCCTGGGCCAGTACGGTCGGCGCCTCGGCCAGCGAGGGCCCGTACCAGGTCAGGTGCCGCCCGCTGATCAGCGCGGCGGGCAGGTCGGGGAAGGCCTCCGGGCCGTCCCCGGCCGTGAAGCGGTACGGCTCGTCCGGGAGGACCACCAGGTCGCAGCCGCCGGCCGCGAGCTCCGCCGCCGGGATCCTCGGGTACCGCTCCGGGTGCCCCGCGTAGACGTTGCGCACGCCGAGGCGTGCCAGGAGGTCCCCGGCGAAGGTGTCCCGGCCCAGCACCATCCACGGCCGCCGCCATACGGGCACGAAGGCGGTGCGCGCGCCGGCCGGCTCCACCCGGGCCCACGCGGCCTCCGCGTCCGACAGCCACCCCGGCCTCGTCAGCCCCAGCGCCCCCACCAGCACCCGGTCCAGCTCCCGCAGCGCCTGCGGCAGGTCCCGGACCTCGGTGACCAGCACCTCCACCCCGGCGGCGCGCAGCGCCGACAGGTCGGGGGCCCGGTTCTCCTCCTCGTTGGCGATCACCAGGTCCGGCCGGAGCTCCGCGATCCGCCGCACGTCGGGATTCTTCGTCCCCCCGATCCGCGCCACGTCCCCGTGCCCGTCCGTGAGGTCCTCGGGGTGCGTGCACCAGTCCGTGACCCCGACCAGCAGCCCCGGCGCGCTCACGGCCACCGCCTCGGTCAGCGAGGGCACCAGCGAGACGACCCGCCGCATGCCGCTCAGTGTCCCGGCGACGGGGGCTCGGAGGTCGCGTGGATGTGCTCGCCCACCGCGACGACCAGGATCCGGGTGTCCTCGGTGACCGCCCGCCAGCGGTGGCGCACCCCTCCGGACAGGAACAGCGCGTCCCCGCTCTCCAGCCGGTACGCCCGCCCCTCCGCCTCGACCTGGCAGGCACCCTCGACCACGTACATCAGTTCGTCGTTGCGGTGCTGGTACTCGCGTCCGGCGTCCTGGTCCCCGGTGAACTCCATCGCGTGCAGCTGGTGGTGGCCGCGCACGAGGGGCCGTACTCCCGGGAGCAGGGTGAGGACGGAGGCGTCACCGGCCCGTACGAGGTCCACCGTCCGCGCGGTGTCGGAGGCGGCCAGCAGTTCGACGGCCGTGGTCTCCAGCGCGTCCGCGACTCGTTCCAGGGACCGCATGCTGGGCCGGGCCCGCTCGTTCTCTATCTGGCTCAGGAAGGGCACCGACAGACCGCTGCGCGCCGACACGGCGGCGAGCGTGAGGTGGAGTGCGCGGCGCCGCTTGCGCACGGCCACGCCCACCCGAAGCGGCTCCTTGCCGTCCTTGTCCTTGCCCTTGTCGTCGCCGTCGATCAGCTTGCCGCTCGGTCCGTCCGTGCTGTTCGTGCTGTTCGTGCTGTTCGTGCCATCGGTGCCGTCGGTGCCGTCCCTGTCGTTCATGTCGGGGCTGCCCTCCCCATGTCTGTCGCACATCGGTGTGCTGTAAGCACCTTACGCAGCAACCGCCTCCGGTTTCGCGTGCACGGCTCTTCCCGTACCCGTGCGGTCACCGTCCGTCGCGGCGCCGGCGTCCCGGTGGCCGGGACAACCGCCGGAGCGTGTTGCGGCATCATCGACCCCGTGACGACACGACGCCTGATGCTCCTGGACACCGCCTCCCTCTACTACCGCGCCTACTTCGGGGTGCCGGACTCGGTGAAGGCCCCCGACGGCACCCCGGTCAACGCCGTGCGCGGCCTGCTCGACTTCATCGGCCGGCTCGTCCAGGACCACCGGCCGGACGATCTGGTCGCGTGCATGGACGCCGACTGGCGCCCGCACTGGCGGGTGGAGCTGATCCCCTCCTACAAGGCCCACCGGGTCGCCGTGGAGACCGAGAGCGGACCCGACGTCGAGGAGACCCCGGACACCCTCGCCCCCCAGGTCCCGATCATCGAGACCGCACTGGACGCCTTCGGCATCGCCCGGGTGGGCGTCGCAGGGTACGAGGCGGACGACGTGATCGGAACGCTAACGGCCCGCGCTCGAGGACCGGTGGACATCGTCACCGGCGACCGCGACCTCTACCAGCTCGTGGACGACGCCCGGCAGCGCCGGGTCCTGTACCCCCTCAAGGGCGTGGGCTCCCTACAGGTGACGGACGAGGCGTGGCTCCGCGAGAAGTACGGGGTGGACGGCCCCGGTTACGCGGACCTGGCGCTGCTGCGCGGCGACCCGAGCGACGGCCTGCCGGGCGTCCCCGGCATCGGCGAGAAGACGGCCGCCAAACTCCTGGACGCCTACGGCACCCTGGCCGGGATCATCGCGGCGATCGACGATCCGAAGTCGAAGCTGACCCCCACCCAGCGCAAGAGGCTCGACGAGTCCCGGCCGTATCTGGCGGTGGCTCCGAAGGTGGTCCAGGTGGCCTCGGACGTCCCGCTGCCGGCGTTCGATCCGGCCCTTCCGGCGGCTCCGGCGCAGCCCGAACTGGTGGAGGCGCTAGCCCATCGGTGGGGTCTGGGAGGCGCAGTCGCCCGCCTGAGCAGCGTGCTGCGCCACTGAGGTGATAACTTAGGTAAGGCTAAGTTTCATGGAGTCAGGGGAGTCACCGTGGCAGAAGGACGCGCCCGCACCGTCGGCACCGCCGTCGTCGTACGCACCGAGCGGCTGTCGCCGCACATGGTGCGGCTCGTGCTGGGCGGTGAGGGCCTCCGGGAGTTCGGCGCGGGCGAGTACACCGACCAATACGTCAAGCTGCTGTTCGCGCCGACGGGCGTCAGCTACCCCGCGCCGTGGGACCTGGAGCAGATCCGGGCGGACTTCCCCCGCGCGCAGTGGCCGCGGCAGCGCGCGTACACGGTACGGAGCTGGGACCCGGCGCACCTGGAGCTGACCCTCGACTTCGTCGTCCACGGCGACGAGGGCCTGGCCGGCCCCTGGGCGGCGCGGGTGAAGCCGGGCGAGCTCGTACGCTTCCTCGGCCCGGGCGGCGCCTACGCCCCGGACCCGGTCGCCGACTGGCACCTCCTGGTCGGTGACGAGAGCGCCCTGCCGGCGATCGCCGCCGCGATGGAGCGGATGCCGGCGGGTGCGCGGGTCCACGCGATCATCGAGGTCGACGGCCCGGACGACGAACTGAAGGTCGCCACCCCGGACGGCGTCCTCCCGGTCTGGCTGCACCGCGGCGACCGCCCGGTCGGCGAGGCCCTGGTGGAGGCCGTCACCTCGCTCGAGTTCCCCTCGAAGGACGTCCACGCCTTCGTCCACGGCGAGGCCGGCTTCGTGAAGGACCTGCGCCGCCACCTCCGCATGGAGCGCGGCATCCCGCGCGAACGCCTGTCGATCTCGGGCTACTGGCGCCTGGGCGAGACGGACGAGGGCTGGCGCGCGATCAAGCGCGACTGGAACGCCTCGGTCGAGGCCGAACAGGAGCACCGCGCAGCGGCGTAACGGTTCGCCTCGCCGGCGTTCGGGGCGGGGGGTCCGGGGGCAGCGCCCCCCGCAACGGCGCCGCATCCGCCCACCCGCACCCCGGCGGCGGCCGCGCCGCGCGTTCCGCGGCCCCCGGCAGGACAATGGCCCCATGCGTACGCTCCCCACCCTCGGGGCAGCAGGGGCCGCGGTCCTCCTGACCGCGACGGCGGCGATGCCGGCAACGGCCGCGCCCACCCCGCCCCCCGCCCCGAAGCCCCTGATCACGGACGCCGCCGTCGACAAGGCCGTCGCCCGCCTCGACCGCACGGTCGAGGACATGATGCGCCGCACCGGCGTCCCCGGCGTCTCCGTGGCCGTCGTCCACGACGACAAGGTCGTCCACATCAAGGGCTACGGACTCCGCAGAACCGGCGAGAGCGCCGAGGTCGGCCCCGACACCGTCTTCCAGATCGCCTCGCTCTCCAAGCCGGTGTCCTCGACGGTCGTGGCCGGCACCCTCACCGATCCCGCCGAGTGGGACCGCCGCACCGTCCTGCCCGGGTTCTCCCTCAAGGACCCCTGGGTCACCGACCACGTCGCGACCGCCGACCTGTTCTCCCACCGCAGCGGCCTTCCCGATCACGCCGGCGACCTCCTCGAAGACCTCGGCTACGACCAGGCGTACATCCTCGACCACCTGCGCCTGGAGCCCCTGGCCCCCTTCCGGGCGAGCTACGCCTACACCAACTTCGGGTTCACCGCGGCCGCCGAGGCCGTCGCCCGCGCCAAGGGCAGCAGCTGGCAGAAGCTCGCCGCGGACACCCTCTTCAAGCCCGCCGGCATGACCCGTACGAGCACCGAGTTCTCCGCGTTCGTCAACTCCCCCGACCACGCCGCCACCCACGTCAAGAACCCGGACGGCACCTGGAGTCCGCGCTTCGTCCGCGACCCGGACGCCCAGGCCCCGGCCGGCGGTGTCAGCTCCACCGCCACCGACATGGCCCGCTGGCTGCGGCTGCAGCTGGCCGGCGGCACCCTCGACGGGAAGCGCATCATCCCCGCCGACACGCTCGCCCGGACCCACCTGCCCGAAATCGTGTCGCAGCCGGCCAACGCCGTCGGCACCACCGATTTCTACGGCCTGGGCTGGAACGTCAGCTACGACAGCGCCGGCCGCGTACGCCTGAGCCACTCCGGAGCCTTCGACCTCGGCGCCAACACCAACGTCACCATGCTCCCGCTGGAGAAGCTCGGCATCGTCGTCCTGACCAACGGCGCCCCGGTCGGCCTCCCGGACGCCGTGGCCCTGGACTTCTTCGACTACGCCGAACACGGCAAGGTCTCGACCGACTGGCTCGCCCTGGCCGCCTCCGCCTATGCCGCGGCTCTCGAACCCTCCAACGGGCCGACCACCGACTACGCCCACCCGCCCACCGGCGCGCAACCGGCCCAGGACAGCGCCGCGTACACCGGGACCTACGACAACCCCTACTACGGCAAGGCCACCGTCACCGCGGACGACAAGGGCGCGCTCACCCTGGCCCTCGGTCCGGGGCCCCTGCGCTTCCCGCTCACCCACTACGACGGCGACACCTTCAGTTTCGTCACCGCCGGCGAGAACGCGGCCGGCCGCACCGGGGTGATCTTCGCCGACGGCACCCTCCGCATCGAGTACCTCGACGCCGAGCACCTGGGCACCTTCACCCAGCAGTAGCCGCACAAGGGCTGTCCCGTAATCCCCGGCGGGCGCACGACGACAGCTACGGCACCTCGCTGCGTTGTCGGAACGCCCGAATACGCACAGTATGAGGACGCTCCTCCGCCGCATCTGACGCCGTGCGCTGATCCACCGGGGATTGCGGGACAGCCCTTAGCCTGATCCCGATGAGACGCAGAGCCCAGCCGCCCCCCTCGCCCCTCCCCCAGCGCGCCGGCATCGATGCGGTCCGGCTGCGACTGCCCCCCGACCCGGAGGGCGCGTGGCCGGACCTCGGCGACTTCCTCGCCGCGCGCTACGCCGGCACCCGCGGCGCCGACTCCGTGGCCCACCTGCTGGCCGCGGGCCGGGTGCTCGGCCCCGGCGGGCGGGTGCTGAGCGCGCAGGACCCGTACGAGCCGGGCGCCTACCTGTGGTTCCACCGGGACATGGAGCCGGAGCCGCGGGTGCCCTTCCCGATCTCCGTCGTCCACCGGGACCCGCACCTGCTCGTCGTGGACAAGCCGCACTTCCTGGCGACCACCCCGCGCGGCAGTCACATCACCGAGACCGCCCTGGCCCGGCTCCGCGAGGAGCTGGACCTGCCCGAGCTGAGTCCGGCGCACCGCCTGGACCGGCTGACGGCGGGACTGGTGATGTTCAGCATCCGGCCCGGGGACCGCGGCGCCTACCAGCTCCTCTTCCAGCGGCGCGAGGTCCACAAGGAGTACGAGGCCCTCGCGCCCCACGACCCGGCGCTCGCCCCGGCCCTGCCGCGCACGGTCCGCAGCCGGATCGAGAAGGCCCGCGGGGTCATCGCGGCGGTCGAGGTGCCCGGCGGCGAGCCCAACGCCGAGAGCCTGGTCGAACTCCTCGACGCCCGGGGCGCTCTGGGCCGCTACCGGCTGACCCCGCGCACCGGCCGCACCCACCAGCTGCGGGTCCACATGAACAGCCTGGGCCTGCCCATCCTGGGCGACCCGGTGTATCCGCAGGTCACCGATCCGGCCCCGGACGACTACCGCAGACCGCTGCAACTCCTGGCCCGGGTACTGGAGTTCACCGACCCGGTCAGCGGAGCCGCGCACCGCTTCGAGAGCCGCCGCACGCTCCAGGCCTGGGACGACCGCGCGGGCTGGGAGGCGGGGTCCGGCCGCTAGGGGGCGTCTTGCCGATCCGCAGGGCTCGGCCTGATCGGCAAGATCCCCCTAGTCACCGGCCGTCTCCTCCGGATGGCCGACGCCCGCGATCCGCAGCGCCGCGTCGGCGGTGGCCTCCGCGAAGGCCGTCACCGGCCGCGCCGGATCCGTGCGGTGGATCAGCATGACGCCCTCGATGAGCCCGAAGACCAGGTCACCCCGGAGGGTCAACCCGGCCTTGTCCCCGGCCAGCCGGGCGCCGACGCAGGTCCCGGCGAGCAACGCCCGGTAGGCGTCCTTGAGTTCCCCGCGCATCCGGCGGAACCGCGTGAACCGCGAACCGCCCACCTCGGGCAGCAGATACAGCGCCCCCAGGTTGTGCGGTCCCCCGCACAACAGCAGCACGTCGGAGCGGCACAGCTCCCACAGCCGCCGCGCGGCCGGCCGCCCGTCATCGGCGAGCAGCTGCCGAGCCAGTACCAGCGAGGGTGCGACCGTGGACTCCAGCAGCTCGGCGAGGAGCTCCTCCTTGCCTGCGAAGTAGTGGTACATCGTGGCCTGGCGCATCCCGGCCCGTTCGGCGACGGCCCGCGTGGTGGTCGCCGCGTACCCCTGGACGGTGAACAACTCGGCCGCCGCGCAAAGGAGTTCCTCGCGCGGCGGCCGGCCGCTCTCCGGTCGCAGCCGGTCGGCACGTGGCCGACCGACGCGTCTCGGACCTTCGTCCGCTCCCCCACTCATGCCATCGATCGTCGCACAGAGCACGCCCATCCGATCATGGCAAGAGATGAGATCAGGCCAGGCCCGCCCTAGGAGGAATCACCAAATCCGCCTAGCCGACCGAGCTGTAGGCCACCACACCGCGAAGCAGGGCATCCACGGCCTTACGGGCATTGCGCGCCACCGTGCTCCCGCTGTCACCGGAGGCCGCCGGAGCCGCCGCCGCCACCTGCCCGAGCACGTCGATGACCTGCTTGCACCAGCGCACGAAGTCACCGGCCGGCATCTCCGCCTCGCGCAGGACCTCGTCCAGGCTCTTGTCGGAGGCCCACTGGTACACCGCCCAGGCGAAGCCGAGGTCCGGCTCGCGCTGGCCCACGCCTTCCGTCTGGTTGATGCGGTGCTCCTCCTCCAGCGCGTCGAGCCGGCCCCAGATCCGGATCATCTCGCCCAGCGCCTCCTTCGCGGCGCCGCCGGGTACCTTCGGCGCGACCGCGTCGTCGGACTGGCGCGCCTCGAAGACCAGCGCCGAGACGCAGGCGGCCAGTTCGGCCGGGCTCAGGCCCTCCCACACCTTGGCACGCAGGCATTCGGAGGCCAGCAGGTCCAGCTCCCCGTACAGCCGGGCGAGCCGCTTGCCGTGCACGGTGACCTCGTCCTCGCGCAGGTAGTCCAGCTCGGTCAGCAGCGCGTGGATCCGGTCGAAGGTGCGGGCGATGGTGTTCGTCCGGCCCTCGATCCGCCGCTCCAGCTGCTGGGTGTCCCGCTTGAGCCGGTGGTAGCGCTCCGCCCAGCGGGCGTGGTCCTCGCGCTCGTCACAGCCGTGGCAGGGATGCGCCCGCAGCTCGCTGCGCAGCCGGGCGATCTCACGGTCGTCGGCGGCCTCGGCCCGGCCGCGGGAGCGCCGCTCCGGCGTGATGTGCCCGGCCTTGGTCCGCAACTGGGACGCCAGGTCCCGGCGGGACTGCGGTGAGCGCGCGTTGAAGGTCTTCGGGATCCGCATCCGGTCCAGGGCCTCCACCGGGACCGGGAAGTCGATCGCGGCGAGCCGCTTGACCTGCCGCTCGGCGGTGAGCACCAGCGGACGCGGGCCCTCTGCGTACTCGTACCCACGGTGCCCGTTGACCCGCCCGGCCGGCACACCCGGGTCCAGGACCAGCGCGAGCCCGGCGAACTTGCCCGTCGGCACGTGGATGATGTCGCCCGGCTTGAGCTTCTCCAGCGAACTGGCCGCCTGCACCCGCCGCTGCGCCGCACCCTGCTTGGCCAGGTCCGTCTCACGGTCCTTGAGGTCACGGCGCAGCTGCGCGTACTCCTCGAAGTTCCCCAGGTGGCAGGTCATGCCCTCCAGGTAGCCCTCCAGGCCCTCCTCGTTGCGCTGCACCTGCCGGGAGATCCCGACGACCGAGCGGTCGGCCTGGAACTGCGCGAAGGAGGTCTCCAGCAGTTCGCGCGAGCGGTGCCGCCCGAACTGGCTGACCAGGTTCACGGCCATGTTGTAGGAGGGCTTGAAGCTGGAACGCAGCGGATACGTACGGGTACCCGCGAGCCCGGCGAGCCCCGCCGGGTCCATGCCGCGCTGCCAGAGCACCACCGCGTGACCCTCGACGTCGATGCCGCGCCGCCCGGCCCGGCCGGTCAGCTGCGTGTACTCGCCGGGGGTGATGTCGGCGTGCTGCTCGCCGTTCCACTTGACGAGCTTCTCCAGGATCACCGTGCGCGCGGGCATGTTGATGCCCAGCGCCAGGGTCTCCGTGGCGAAGACGGCCTTCACCAGGCCGCGTACGAAGAGCTCCTCCACGACCTCCTTGAAGGTGGGCAGCATGCCCGCGTGGTGCGCGGCGATGCCCCGCTCCAGGCCTTCGAGCCATTCGTAGTACCCCAGGACGTGCAGGTCCTCGGTGGGGATGGAGGCGGTCCGCGACTCGACGATCTCACGGACCCTGAGCCGCGCGGACTCGTCGTTGAGACGCAGGCCCGCGTACAGGCACTGCTGGACCGCGGCCTCGCAGCCGGCCCGGCTGAAGATGAAGTTGATGGCGGGCAGCAGCCCGTCGTTGTCGAGGCGGGCGATGACCTCGGGGCGGGAGGGCGTCCAGATCCGGCCGCGGGAGCGCCGCTCGCGCTCGCGGTCGGCCTCGCGGACCATCTTGCCGCGCCGCCGGTCCTTCGGACTGTACGTGCGGCTGTTCTCCTCGCGCGCCATGCGCAGCAGGTCGGGATTGACCTCCCGGCGCGCGGAGCCGCGGCCGCCGTGGTCGGACTCCTCCTCGAAGAGGTCGTAGATCTTGCGGCCGGCCATGACGTGCTGCCACAGCGGTACGGGCCGCTCCTCGGAGACGATCACCTCGGTGTCCCCGCGCACGGTGTCCAGCCAGTCGCCGAACTCCTCGGCGTTGGACACGGTGGCCGACAGGGAGACCAGGGTCACCGACTCGGGGAGGTGGATGATCACTTCCTCCCAGACGGCCCCGCGGAACCGGTCGGAGAGGTAGTGGACCTCGTCCATCACGACGTAGCCGAGGCCGCGCAGCGACTGCGAGCCCGCGTACAGCATGTTGCGGAGCACCTCGGTGGTCATCACGACCACCGGCGCCTCGGAGTTGACGCTGTTGTCGCCCGTCAGCAGGCCCACCTTGTCGGCGCCGTAGCGCTTGACGAGGTCGGCGTACTTCTGGTTCGACAGCGCCTTGATGGGCGTGGTGTAGAAGCACTTGCGGCCCTGCTGGAGGGCCAGGTGCACGGCGAACTCGCCGACGATGGTCTTGCCCGAGCCGGTCGGGGCGGCGACGAGGACGCCTTTGCCGGCCTCCAGTGCCTTGCAGGCCTCGACCTGATACGGGTCCAGATCGAATTCGTACATCTCGCGGAAGGGGGCCAGGGCGGAGGCCTCTTCGGCGGCGCGGATCCGGGCAGCGGCGTACCGCTCGGCGGGTGAGAGTTCTTCGGTCATCTTGCTGTCGAGCCTACCCGCCACCTCTGACAACAGTCGCGATCATTTAAGTGAGCAGGCGGACGGCCCGGGGCACGCACTCGGCGGTCACCGGCAGCACCCCGAGCGGCTCGCCGTCCGCGTAGGCGGTCAGGCCCGCCGCCGCCAGGGTGATCTTCCGGGCGCGGTGGACGGTCACCTTCGGGTGGCTCAGGTGCCGGCCCTTGTAGACCTGCGGGAACACCTTCAGCAAGGTGGCCCGGCTGCAGTCGCCGACCACCGTGACGTCGAAGAGCCCGTCGTCGGGGACGGCGTCCGCGCAGATGCGCATGCCCCCGCCGTAGGAGGATCCGTTACCGACGGCCACCAGCGTCGCCTCGGTCTCGATCACCGGGCCGTCGTCCAGGGTGATCCGGTACGGGTAGGGCCGGAAGGCGGCCAGCTCGGCGAGCATCGCCAGGTCGTACTTGAACCGGCCGGCCGGCAGCCGCATCCGGTTGCCCCGGTCGTTGACCCGCGAGTCGAAGCCGGAGCACAGCACGGTCCCGAACCATGCCCCGCGGTCGGCGCCGCCCACCCGCCCGAGGTCGATCTCCCGGATCCGGCCCTCCTTGACGGCTTCGGCGGCCAGCCGCCCGGCGCGGGCCGGCTCCCGTACGGGCAGTCCCATGGCCCGCGCGAAGTCGTTGCCGGTGCCCACCGCGACGACCCCGAGCGGCACCGGGGTGCCGGCGAGGGCCTGGAGCGCCAGGGAGACCATCCCGTCGCCGCCCACCGCGATCACCGCGCCGGTGCCCTCACGGACGGCGGCCGTCAGCCGGGCCAGCGCGTCCGGCGCGTCGGCGCCCACCACGGTCCGTACGGAGAAACCGGCTGCCCGGACAGCCGAAGCGGCCGGCTGCGCGGCGTGCGCGCCCCGGCCGCGTCCGGCGGTGGGATTGACGAAGAGGGTGACCTCGTGACTCACCACCGGAATGTACCTGTCAGGTGGCGTCGTCGTAACCGTTGATCCGCTGGCGTCCGCCGTCGGCCTGCTCGGGCAGGGCCGCGGGAGCCGGGACCGGTTCCAGCGAGCCGATCGCCTCCGGGGTGAGGTCCAGCTCGGCGGCCTCGTCGTCGCTCAGCCCCGCGTCGGGGTCGTTGCGCCGGCGCCTGCGGTCGTTGAGGAGGCAGAGGCCGAGGGCGGCGAAGTAGAGGGCCACGATGGGCAGGGCCAGCGCGAGCATGGTCGGCGGGTCACCGGTGGGGGTCGCGAAGGCGGCGAAGATCGTGATGCCGAGGACCATGCCCCGCCACCAGCTCGCCAGCCGCTTGCCGGTGAGCACGCCGGTGAAGTTCAGCAGGATCAGCAGCAGCGGCAGCTCGAAGGCCAGACCGAAGACGAGCACCATGCGGGCGACCAGGTCGAGGTAGTCGTCGACGGGCAGCAGGTTGCGCGCGTGATCGGGGGTGAACTCGAGCATGATCGTCGCGGTCTGCGGGAGGATCTTGTACGCGAGCACCGCGCCGGTCAGGAAGAGGGGCGCCCCGACCGCGACGAAACTCCGCGCGTACTTCTTCTCGTGGCTGTGCAGCCCGGGCGCGGCGAACGCCCACAGCTGGTACAGCCACACCGGCGCGGAGAGCACCACACCGGCCATCAGCGAGACCTTCAGGGCGATCGAGAACGCGGAGATCAGGCCGTTCACGGTCATGTCGGCGCAGGGGTGGCCGTTGCGCTGGGTCACCACACCGTTGGTGCAGCCGACGGAGTCGAGCATCGGCTTCAACAGGAAGTTGATGATGTCCCGGTAGAAGAAGGCAGCGACGATCGTGATCACCAGGATCGCCAGGACCGACTTCAGCAGGCGGTTTCGCAGCTCACGCAGGTGCTCGACGAGAGGCATACGCCCTTCGGCGTCCTTTGCCTGTCGTTCCTTCTTCTCCTGCTTGCGGGCAGACTTGAGCAACCCACGTCCCTTGTCTCGTTGCAGATGACTGGCGTGTACGGCGGGTGTCAGCCCTGGGCGGTGCGGTTCGGCTCGCTGACCGGACGGGAGCTGCTGACGTCACCGGGCGCGGCCTGGATCGTGCGCGGGGCGACCGGCTGCTGCGCGGCCTGGTCCGCGGGCGCGGCGGTGGCGGTTTCGTCGCCCTCGCCGTCCTTCTTCATGGCCTTGGCCTCGCTCTTGAGGATGCGGGCCGACTTGCCGAGGGAGCGGGCCATGTCGGGAAGCTTCTTGGCGCCGAACAGCAGGATGATGACCCCGACAATGACGAGGATTTCCCAACCCCTGAGGTTGCCCATAGGTATCTTCCTTTTCTCCGAGGTTCACAGCACACGGCACGGGCGCCTAGGACTGTCTAACGAGGATCGTAACCCCAGGGGGTTAACGCCCGGCAATCCCCGGGGGTCCCCGCGCTTGCGCCCTGGCCTGTAGTCAATGCCCTGGTCACACACATTCGTCCCGTTGTCAGGGACGTACGCCGTGTCCCGTCCGGGCCAGGTCCGCCGCCGCCCGCTCGAGATCCGCCGAGGCATCGGTGATCCGGCGGCTGGCCTGCGCCACCTGCGAGGCCAGTCTGCGCACCTCCAGGAACACCCGCACGGCCAGCACGGCGAGCACGGCCACTCCGAGGAAACCCAGGGCAATTGCGAACATCGGCCACAGCATGGCCCGAGCCTAGGCCACCGGCCGGATCAGATGCTGCGCAGGGTGCTCACGCCGCCACCGGTCAGCAGTTCCACGATGCGCTCACCAGCCGGTTTGCGGACGGCGGCACCACATTCAGGACAGGTAAAGGAATAGAAAGTGGTACGCCGGCTACCCCCGATGGCCAGCCGGAGGGCGCCCGCGTTCAGCTCGAAGCGGGCGTGGCAGTCGGGACAGGATGCCTTGAAGGCGACGGGCCCGGACGTTGGCGACATCGACCGCCCTCCCCTCAGACCTGTTCCCCGTACCCCGCGAGTGCTTCTCGAGCGGCGCTCCGCGCGCTCTCCGCCAGCTCTGCGGGAGCGACGATCCGCCCCTCGCGCCCGAGCCGCAGCGCGAGCCGCCGCAACGACGCCGGGTCGGGGCTGCGCAGCGTGATCCGCAGGCCGCCCCCGGCCAGTTCCTCGGCACTGTCGTGGGGGTAGTACTCGGCGACCCAGCGCCCGCCGGGCCCGACCTCGACCACGACCTCCGGGTCCTCGGCGGCCGGCTGGACCAGGCCCTCGGACAGGTCGCGCGGCTCGATGGCGGGCGGCTCGGCCCGCTCGTCCAGCAGCCGGATCTCCGCGACACGGTCGAGGCGGAAGGTGCGCCGGGCCTCGGAGAGGTGACACCAGCCCTCCATGTAGGTGTGCCCCACCGCGAAGAGCCGGATCGGATCGACCTTGCGCTCGGTGAGCTCGTCCCGCGCGGGCGAGTAGTAGCGCAGCCACAGCCGGCGGCGCTCCGCGATGGCCCGGTCGACGTCCGCGAAGACCCCGCCCTCCGACTCGAAGGTCACCGACAGCCGGGAGCTGGCCCCGGCCACCTCGCCCGCGGCCGCCTCCAGCTTGGCCGTGGCCCGCAGCAGGGCGTCCCGGTCGCTCTCGCGCAGCCCGGGCAGGGTCGCCACGGCGCGCGCGGCCACCAGCAGCGCGGTCGCCTCGTCGGCGGCCAGCCGCAGCGGCTCGGCGGTGGACTCCCCCGAGGCGTCGGGGTTGCGCCACCAGATGCGCTCCCCGTCGGTGTCGATGTCGAGCAGGTCCCCGCCCCGGAAGCTCGTCCCGCACATGGGCAGCACGTCGAGGTCCGAGATCAGCTCGTCCTCGGTGATCCCGAAGGCGCGCGCGACGTCCGCAACGTGCGCACCGGGGCGCTCGCGCAGGTAGGTCACCAGGGACAGCATCCGGCGGGTCTGGTCGATGGCGTTGGCAGCCATGCTGGTACGTCTCCCCCTCAGGGCACGTCCGTGGACGTCGCTGTTGTCGCTGTTGTCGCTGTTGTCGAACGGTGCGGCCGCGGGTCGGCCGCCGGGCACACGGTCCCCGGTCAGGCGCCGGCCACGGCCCGCAGCCGGTCCACCACGTCCGCCCGCAGGTCGGCGGGACCGACCACCACGACATCGGGCCCGAACTCCACCAGCCAGGCGTCCAGCCCGTGCCCGTACGGGATCTCCAGCTCGTCCCAGCCGTCCCCGCCCTCGCACACCGCGGTGGCCTTGGCCCGCAGCGGGTAGCCCGCCCCGGCCCGCAGCCGGATCAGCGCGGAACGGTCCGCGCCCTCCCCGGCCCAGCTGGCCACGGTCTCCCGTACGGTCACCACGTCCGGCACCTCCGCGGTGTACTTCGCGGCCCGCGAGCGCACCTTGCCGGTGATCCGGGAGAGCCGGAAGACCCGCTCCGCCCCGCGGTCGCGGTCGTAGCCGGCCAGGTACCAGTGGCCGCGCCAGCACTCCAGCGCCCAGGGCTCGACCTGCCGGGCCTCGGGCCGGGCGGCGGTGGACTTGCGGTAGTCGAAGACCACCGGCCGACGGTCCCGGCAGGCCAGCATCAGCGGCTCGAAGGCCGCCTCGTGGACCGGGATGCGCGGCTCGATGGCACTGTGCTGGCCCTCGTACGGGTCCTCCGCCTCGGGCATCCCGCCCGCGCGCAGCTTCTGCAGGGCCCCGCTGGCCGCTCCCGCCAGGCGGGCCTGCTGCCAGACCTTGGCCGCCAGCCCCAGGGCGGCGGCCTCCTCGGCGTCCAGCGAGACGGGAGGCAGCCGGTTGCTGTCGCGGCGCGCCAAGTAGCCGGTCTCGCCGTCCAGGTTCTCCACCGTCTCGATGACGAGGCCGAGTTCGCGGAGGTCGTCCTTGTCCCGCTCGAACATGCGGTTGAAGGAGTCGTCGTTGCCGGCCTCCATGTAGGCCTCGATGGAACCGCGCAACTCGCGCTTGCTGAGCGGCCGGCGGGTCCCCAGCAGACACAGCGCCAGATTCATCAGCCGCTCGGCCTTGGCAATCGCCATCGACGCCCTTCCGCCCTTCTCCGCCTGCACATCCGTCGAACCGTCACACGGGCCGCGACCGGTTGCGGACGGATCCGTGACCGTGACCGTACCGCCCCGGCGCGCCCGGGCAAAAGCGAGGGGCCCCCGCCGGCCGGCGGGGGCCCCTCAACTGATCGGGATGTCCGGATCAGCCGACCTTGACCAGGTCGCAGACGAAGATCAGCGTCTCGCCCGGGGCGATCGCGCCGCCCGCGCCGCGGTCGCCGTAGGCGAGGTGGGCCGGGATGACCAGCTTGCGGCGGCCGCCGACCTTCATGCCCTGGACACCCTGGTCCCAGCCGGAGATGACCTGACCGACACCGAGCTGGAACTGGAGCGCGGAACCGCGGTTCCAGGAGGCGTCGAACTCCTCGCCGGTGGAGAAGGCCACACCCACGTAGTGGACGGAGACCCGGTCGCCCTTCTTGGCCTCGGCGCCGTCGCCCAGCCAGATGTCCTCGATCACGAGGTCCTTGGGGGCCTCGCCCTCGGGGAAGTCGATCTCGGGCTTCTGGAGGTCACTCACGGAACTTCTCCTCATACGTACGAAACGGTCAACCGGAACAGTCTTACATCACCGCGAGGATGTCGAGGCTGAAGACCAGCGTCGACTTGGCCGGGATGGTGCCCTGTTCCTTGTCACCGAACCCCATGTCCGGCGGGATGACCAGCAGGATGCGGCTGCCGACCTTCTTGCCGACGATGCCTTCCTTCAGGCCCTTGACCGAGAGCTCGCCCAGGGGCCAGGTGACCGTCTGGCCGCTGGTGTAGGTGCTCTCGAAGGACTTGTCGTCCTTCCACGTCTTGCCGTTGAACTTGACCACGACGCTGTCGGTGTCCTTCACGACCGCGCCGTCGCCCTCGAGGACGTAGTTCGAGACCAGCTTGGTGGGCTCGGCCGTGTCCTTCGGAACGGTGACGGAGACTTCCTGGCCGTCCGCGTTCGTGCCGACCTTGGGCAGGTCCTTGTTCTCCTGGGCGACTTCCTTGCCCGTGGCCGAGGCCGGAACGGTCGCGCCCTTGACGATGTCCACGACGAAGACCAGCGTGGCGTTCGCCGGGATCTTCGGGGGCGAGCCCTGCGCCCCGTAACCGAGCTCCGGCGGGATCACCAGCTCGACACGGCTGCCGACCTTCTGCCCCTCCAGGCCCTGGTCCCAGCCCTTGATGACGGCGCCGGCGCCGATGGTCACGTCGAACGGCGCGGGCCGCCCGAAGCTCTGGTCGAAGGGCTCCTTGCCGTCCCACACCTGGCCGAGGTAGTTGACCTGCGCGATGTCGTTCTTCTTCAGCACCTGCCCGGTGCCCTCGCTGACGGTCACCACCTTCAGCTCCTTGGGCGGGGTGCCCTTGCCCTTCGACAGGGTGGGCGTCTCCCCGAACGCGGCTCCCTTGGTGATCGCGGGGGCCCCGTTCTTCATCTGGGCGGAGTCGGAGCCGCTGTCGTCGCCACACGCTGCGGTCGTCAGCAGCAGGAGGGGTACGACAAGCAGGCCGGCAAGTCGGCGCACGGGTTCCTCAGATCTCAGACGGCAAAGCGGTCGCTCGCCACTCTAAGCCGTGCACAGGGCCCCGTACGAGAGACGTACGAGGCCCTGGCGAGGAGTGCGATGTCACACTGCGGTCACTCTGCGGTCCTACATGCCGGCGATCAGCTTCTCCACCCGGTCGTCCACCGACCGGAACGGGTCCTTACACAGCACCGTCCGCTGCGCCTGGTCATTGAGCTTCAGGTGCACCCAGTCGACCGTGAAGTCCCGCCGCTGCTCCTGCGCCCGGCGGATGAAGTCCCCGCGCAGCCGCGCCCGCGTCGTCTGCGGGGGCACCGACTTGCCCTCGAAGATCTTGAGGTCGTTGCAGATCCGTGCCGCCTGCCCCTTGCGTTCCAGCAGGTAGTACAGCCCGCGCCGGCGGTGGATGTCGTGATACGCGAGGTCTATCTGAGCCACCCGCGGATTCGACATGGTCATGTTGTGCTTGGCCCGGTACCGCTCGATCAGCTGGTACTTCATGACCCAGTCGATCTCGGTCCCGATCCGGTCCAGGTCCTCCGCGTCGATCGCGTCGAGCGTGCGACCCCACAGTTCCAGCACCTGGTCCACCACGCCGGTACGGATGCCCCGGCGCTCGGCGAAGTCCACGGCCTTGTCGTAGTACTCCCGCTGGATCTCCAGCGCCGAGGCCTCCCGGCCGCTCGCCAGCCGCACCTTGCGCTGACCCGTGATGTCGTGGCTGACCTCGCGGATCGCCCGGATCGGGTTCTCCAGGGTCAGGTCCCGCATCACCGTGCCCGCCTCGATCATGCGCAGCACCAGGTCGGTGGCCCCGACCTTGAGCAGCATGGTCGTCTCGGACATGTTCGAGTCACCCACGATGACGTGCAGCCTGCGGTAGCGCTCGGCGTCCGCGTGCGGCTCGTCCCGGGTGTTGATGATCGGACGCGAGCGGGTCGTGGCAGAGCTGACGCCCTCCCAGATGTGCTCGGCCCGCTGACTCACGCAGTAGACCGCACCCCGCGGCGTCTGCAGCACCTTGCCGGCGCCGCAGATCAGCTGCCGCGTGACAAGGAACGGAATGAGAATGTCCGCCAGGCGGGAGAATTCCCCGTGCCGGGCCACCAGGTAGTTCTCGTGGCATCCGTACGAGTTGCCCGCCGAGTCGGTGTTGTTCTTGAAGAGATAGACGTCGCCCGCGATTCCCTCCTCGTGCAGGCGGCGTTCGGCGTCGACGAGCAGACCTTCGAGAATGCGCTCGCCTGCTTTGTCGTGAGTCACCAGCTCGGTCAGGTTGTCGCATTCGGGAGTTGCATATTCCGGATGCGAACCCACGTCGAGGTACAGGCGGGCGCCGTTCCGCAGGAAGACATTGCTGCTGCGGCCCCATGACACAACACGGCGGAAGAGGTAGCGCGCCACTTCGTCAGGAGACAGTCGGCGCTGTCCCCTGAACGTGCACGTGACGCCGTACTCGTTCTCCAGCCCGAAAATGCGGCGGTCCATGACTGAACATTACGCCTTCTGCCCTCTTCTGAAACCGGGTTCGGGAGCGCCGTTTCGATCAGTTCCCCGCAACGGGCCGATCCACGGTCCGATCTCGGCCCGATCGGCCCATCCGGCGCACCCCCCGATCAGGACGCCGACGCGGCTTCCGACGGCACGTCACCGGAGCCGTCCGACACACCGTCAGACGAGGTCGCCACCGCGCGACTGCGGCCCCCCGTGGCCAGCACCCGCTGAGTCACCATCAGAACCAGCAGCGCCGAGGCGCCCGCCACGCTCGCCACCCCGAAGCCCGCCGCGGTACCGCCCAGCTCCACCGCGGGGCCCGCCGCCGCCGTACCGATCGCCGCGCCCACGCCGAAGAACGTCACCAGCCACGAGAACGCCTCCGTCACCGTGCCCGCCGGAGCGTGCCGGTCCACGACGATGAACGCACACGCCAGCGCGGGCGCCAGGAACACACCCGACAGCGCCGCCAGCCCCGTCATCGCCACCGGCCCCGGAACCAGCATCAGCGGCAGGTAGCAGACCGCCAGCAGGCCCACCAGCAGCCGCAGCCGCCGCTCGGGCGCACCGGCCCACTGCCGGGCGCCGTAGAACACGCCACCGATCAGCGCGCCCAGGCCCAGCGCCGCCATCAGCCAGCCGTACACCGCCTGACCGCCGTGCTCGTCCGCGTACGCCACACCGGCCACCGTGATCGAGCCCAGCGCCGTGCCCACGAAGAAGAACGCCCCGAGCAGCGCCAGCAGCCCGCGCGAACGCAGCGCCCCCAGCCAGTGCGCCTCCCGCGGCGCCGAACGCCACTTCCGGGACGGCTCGCTGACCACCACGGACAGCGCGCCCAGCACGCCGATCGCGTTCAGCGCCAGCAGCGCCCCCGCCGGAGACCACATCGCCACGAACAGCGTCACGAGCAGCGGACCGACCGTGAACATGACCTCCTGGGCCACCGCGTCCATCGCGTACGCGGCGTGCACCTTCTCCTCACGGCCACCGAGCACACCCGGCCACAGCGCCCGCAGCCCGCCCTCCAGGGGCGGTGTGAAGAGCCCCGCGACCACCACCGCGGCGTACGCGGCCACCGCCGAGCCGGTACCCGCGAGCGCCAGCCACACCATGCCGAGCGCGGAGACCACCGCGGCCGGGAGCTGGACCCGCGGCTGCCCGAACAGGTCCACGGCCCTCCCCAGCAGCGGCTGGCCCACGGCGTTCGCCAGTCCGTACGCGGCGGCCAGCGCCCCCGCCAGGCTGTAGCTGCCGCCCTCGGCCCGCGTGAACAGCACGATGGCGATCGGCCCGGTGGCGTTGGGCAGCCGGCCCACGAGCGTGCCCACCAGCAGCCTCGCGGCGTGCCGGGTCCTGAGCAGCTCCGCGTATCCCGCGGCCATGACGGCCCCCTTCTGCCCGGATCCAGCCGGGAGTAACCCAAGTAATACGTATAACGTGTCCCGTCATACGTACCATGGGCGCAGTCCGCCGGTCCACCCCACGGAGCCGGCCGCACCCCCCGACCTCGCACTTCAGGAGCCCCGTGTGACGAGACCCACCAGTCGCGACGTGGCCACCGCCGCCGGGGTCTCCCAGGCCACCGTCTCCCTCGTCCTCGGCGGCAAATGGCCCGGCCGCGTCTCCGAACGCACCGCCACCCACGTCCGCGAGACCGCCACCCGCCTCGGCTACCGGCCCAACCTCGCCGCCCGCAACCTCCGCCTCGGAACCACCCGCACCGCCCTCCTCGTCGTCCCCGCCCTCACCAACGAGTTCTTCGCCCGCGTCTACACCGGAGCCGCCCGCGTCGCCGCCGAACACGGCTTCGGCGTCGTCCTCTACCCGTCCCCCGACGGCACCGGCCCCGCCCGCGACCCCTTCGCCTCCGCGCGCGCGGCCCTGGACGGGGTCATCGCCTCCTCCATGGCCGCCGACGCCCTCGCCGCCATCGGCGGCGACACCCTCCCCCTCGTCATGCTCGACAGCGACCCCCGCGCCGGCACCGCCGCCGCCCACGTCAACCTCGCCATGGCCGACGGCATGCGCCAGATCACCGAACACCTCCTCGCCCTCGGTCACCGGCGCTTCCTCCACCTCGCCTCCGCCGTCGACTCCTGGACCTTCGACACCCGCGCCGAAGCCCTCAGCGCCCTCCTGGGCCCCGGCACCGAGCTGCGCACCGTACGGTCCCCCCTCACCGTCGACGGCGCCCGTACGGCCCTGGAGGCCGCCCTGGCCACCCCCCGGGACCGGCCCACCGCCATCGTCTGCGACGACGACATCCTGGCCGCCGGCGCCTGCAAGGCCGCCCGCCGCCTCGGCCTGCGCATCCCCGAGGACCTCTCCGTCACCGGCTTCGACGACCTCGCCCTCGCCACCGCCGTCGAACCCGAACTCACCACCGTCCACCTCCCCGCCGAGCGCGTCGGCGAACAGGGCATGACCGCCCTCCTCGCCGTCCTCGAAGGCACCGCCTGGACCGCCCCCGACCTCCCCGTCCGGCTCGTCGTCCGCGACTCCTCGGGCCCGGCCCCCACCCCCTGACCCACCCCCGGACACGACGAAGCCCCGGCCCGCCGGAACGGCGGACCGGGGCTCTCGCACCACGGGACCTACTCGGCGTCGTCCTCCGGCGCCTCGTCGTTCGACACGGCGTCGGCCTGCACCGCCGCCGTCACGTCCGCCTCCAGCAACCGCGACAGCTGCCGGCCCCGGATCCGCTTGAACTTGCGCTGCTGCGCCCGCGTCCGGTCCAGCACCGCGACCTCCAGGCGCTCCGCCGGAATCGCCTTGTCCGCACCGTTGGCCTGACTGGACAGCGCCTGCACCGCCAGCTTCAGCGCCTCCGACAGGGTCATCCCGTCGCGGTGACGCTGGTCCAGGAAGGTACTGATCTGCTCGGCGTTGCCACCGACGGCGACCGAACCGTGCTCGTCCACGATCGACCCGTCGTGCGGCAGCCGGTAGATCTGGTCCCCGGCCGCGGTCGCACCGACCTCCGCGACCACCAGCTCCACCTCGTACGGCTTCTCGCCGGCCGAGGAGAAGATGGTGCCGAGCGTCTGCGCGTAGACGTTCGCCAGCCCACGGGCCGTCACATCGTCACGGTCGTAGGTGTATCCGCGCAGGTCCGCGTACCGCACACCGCCGATCCGCAGGTTCTCGTACTCGTTGTACTTGCCGGCGGCCGCGAAGCCGATCCGGTCGTAGATCTCACTGAACTTGTGTAGCGCACGGGACGGGTTCTCACCGACGAACACGATGCCGTCGGCGTACTGCAGCACGACCAGGCTGCGACCGCGGGCGATGCCCTTGCGGGCGTATTCCGCCCGGTCGGCCATGGCCTGCTGGGGTGACACATAGAACGGAGTCGACACCGGCTGTCCGTCCCTTTCTTCTGGGCTCCTACGGGGCGACGGATGGTCAGAGCAGGGCGGCGCGCGGGCCGTCGGGCTGCTCCAGCCGACGGTTGGTGACCGTACGGGCGAGCTCCTGCGACTCGTCGTCGGTCAGCCTGCGGAACCCCTCGTCCGTGATGACGGTGACGATCGGGTAGATGTGGCGGTACAGGTCCGGCCCACCGGTCGCCGAGTCGTCGTCGGCGGCGTCGTACAACGCCTGGACGACCAGGGTGGTGGCCTGCTCCTCCGTCAGATCGGGGCGGTAGAGCTTCTTCATGGAGCCCCGGGCGAAGATCGAACCGGAACCGGTGGCGGCGTACCCGTGCTCCTCGGAACGGCCGCCGGTCACGTCGTAGGAGAAGATCCGGCCCTTCTCCTTGCCCTCGTCGTACCCGGCGAACAGCGGCACGACGGCCAGCCCCTGCATCGCCATGCCGAGGTTGCTGCGGATCATGGTGGAGAGCCGGTTCGCCTTGCCCTCCAGGGACAGGGTCGTCCCCTCGACCTTCTCGAAGTGCTCCAGCTCCAGCTGGAACAGCTTGACCATCTCCACGGCCAGGCCGGCCGTACCGGCGATACCGACGGCGGAGTACTCGTCGGCGGGGAACACCTTCTCGATGTCCCGCTGCGCGATCATGTTCCCCATGGTCGCCCGCCGGTCACCGGCGAGGACGACCCCACCGGGGAAGGTGGCGGCGACGATGGTCGTCCCGTGCGGCGCCTCGATGACGCCCTCCGGCAGCTTGCGGTTGCCGGGCAGCATCTCGGGCGAGTGCGCCCCGAGGAAGTCCATGAAGGACGAGGACCCCGGCGTCAGGAAGGCTGCCGGTAGACGCCCTGTGCTACGAGTGTTGGGTTCCACAGGTTTCCTTCCACGTAGGCGGCTGCACGCCTCATGACGTCCGGCCGATCCTTGAACTGGCCCGGTGCCGTTCTGCGGCTGAAGCACCGTACGCCTCGGACCTTACCCGTCTGATGATCGCGATCCACATGCTCTGCCGAACCCGATGGGCGGAGCGGCCGGACCTCGTCCCGAGCGGCGAGCGAGCACCACTCATGACCGGACGGTACGGATGCCGTATCCGCACCGTCCGACCCGCCGCTCCCTACCCGACCTTCGATTCGTAGGTCAAATGGCCTTACTGGCCACCCTTTTGAACGAAGCTTCGCACGAAGTCCTCGGCGTTCTCCTCGAGCACATCATCGATTTCATCGAGTACGGAGTCGACGTCGTCGGAGAGCTTTTCCTGGCGCTCCTTGAGGTCGGTCGATTCCTCGACCGCCGCCTCCTCGACCTCCTCGGTCGAGCGCGTCGCCTTCTGCTGTCCGCCGCCGGTGTCCTTGGTCGCCATGTCTACCTCACCCCGCTCGGTTCGCACGCTCACACAGAGAGACCCCGGATCGGGATCTCCCAAGATCAGACCCTACGCCGGACCCTACAAGGAGGGTCCGACATTCGTCCCCGCAGTTGCTCAAAAGCTCCGGCGCAACGTCCGGCTCTCTTCATGATTCCCGGACCGGAGGCCTTTCAGCCGCGCTCACTGCCCCGAAAGCACCCGGACCAGGTCCTCCGCCGTGCGGCAGCGGTCCAGGAGCTCCTTGACGTGGTTGCGGGTCCCCCGCAGGGGTTCCAGCGTCGGGACCCGCTGGAGCGAGTCGCGGCCGGGAAGGTCGAAGATCACCGAGTCCCAGGAGGCCGCGGCGACGTCGTCCGCGTACTGCTCCAGGCAGCGGCCGCGGAAGTAGGCCCGGGTGTCCTCCGGAGGCTTGCTCTGAGCCCGCTCCACCGCGGGCTCCTCCACCAGCCGCTTCATCTTGCCGCGGGCCACCAGGCGGTTGTACAGGCCCTTCTCGGGCCGTACGTCCGAGTACTGGAGGTCGACCAGGTGCAGCCGCGCCGCGTCCCAGCCCAGCCCGTCCCGGCGCCGGTAGCCCTCGAGGATCTCCCGCTTGGCGATCCAGTCCAGCTCCCCCGACAGGCTCATCGGGTCGCTCTCGAGCCGGCCCAGCACGTCCTCCCAGCGGCCCAGCACGTCCTTGGTCTGCTCGTCGGCGTCGGACCCGAAACGTTCGTCCACGTACTTCCGCGCCAGCTCGAAGTACTCCATCTGGAGTTGCACGGCGGTCAGGGTCCGGCCGCTGCGCAGCGTGATGAGGTGCTGCAGGTCCGGGTCGTGGGAGACCTGGTGCAGGGTGCGTACGGGCTGGTCGACGGCCAGGTCGACGTTGATGAACCCGTCCTCGATCATGGACAGGACAAGTGCCGTCGTGCCGAGCTTCAGATAGGTGGAGATCTCGGAGAGGTTCGCGTCGCCGATGATCACGTGCAGCCGGCGGTACTTCTCGGCGTCCGAGTGCGGCTCGTCGCGCGTGTTGATGATGGGCCGCTTGAGGGTGGTCTCCAGGCCGACCTCGACCTCGAAGTAGTCCGCGCGCTGGCTGATCTGGAAGCCGTGTTCGCGGCCGTCCTGGCCGATGCCCACGCGTCCCGCGCCGGTCACGACCTGCCGCGAGACGAAGAAGGGCGTCAGGTGGCGCACGATCTCCGAGAAGGGGGTCTCCCGCTTCATCAGGTAGTTCTCGTGCGTGCCGTAGGAGGCGCCCTTGTTGTCGGTGTTGTTCTTGTAGAGGTGGATCGGCTGGGCGCCGGGCAGCTGGGCGGCGCGTACGGCCGCCTCGGCCATGATCCGCTCGCCGGCCTTGTCCCAGAGGACGGCGTCGAGCGGGTTGGTGATCTCCGGCGAGCTGTATTCGGGGTGTGCGTGGTCGACGTAGAGCCGTGCGCCGTTCGTGAGGATGACGTTGGCGAGGCCGATGTCCTCGTCGGTCAGCTGGCTGTTGTCGGCGGCCTCGCGGGCGAGGTCGAAGCCGCGGGCGTCCCGCAGCGGATTCTCCTCCTCGAAGTCCCAGCGGGCGCGGCGCGCCCGGTGCATCGCCGCCGCGTAGGCGTTGACGATCTGGGACGAGGTGAGCATGGCATTGGCGTTCGGGTGCCCCGGGACGGAGATCCCGTACTCCGTCTCGATCCCCATTACTCGCCGTACGGTCATGCGGCCCTCCTTGCCCGGCGGCGCTCCCCTTTCGGGAGCGGCGCTCAAGTACCGCTGGTGCTCCGGTGCGTGTGCCTGTGCGGTGCCCGTCCCCGCACTGCGCGTCCGGCGGTACGGAAGAGCCTAGAACCACTGCGCGCTCGTGGGGAGATCATTTCCGTCATTGAATCCGCCTGGTCACCGGCTGAAAGCGGCCGGTCGAGCGGTGGGGTGAAACGGTGGGGTAAAGCAGTCGGCTGCGGATGCCCGGGAAGGCATCCGCAGCCGCTCCGGGTCAGAGGTACTGACCGGTGTTCGCCACCGTGTCGATGGAACGTCCGGTGTCCGCGCCTTGCTTTCCGGTGACGAGGGTGCGGATGAATACGATCCGCTCGCCCTTCTTTCCGGAGATGCGGGCCCAGTCGTCCGGGTTGGTGGTGTTGGGCAGGTCCTCGTTCTCCTTGAACTCGTCCACGCAGGCCTGGAGCAGGTGGGCCACCCGCAGACCCTTCTGGTTGTGCTCGAGGAAGGCCTTGATCGCCATCTTCTTGGCACGGTCGACGATGTTCTGGATCATCGCGCCCGAGTTGAAGTCCTTGAAGTAGAGGACTTCCTTGTCGCCGTTGGCGTACGTGACCTCGAGGAAGCGGTTCTCCTCGGTTTCGGCGTACATCTGCTCGACGACGGTCTGGATCATGCTGTGGACGGTGCCGGCCGGGGAGCCCTGGTGTTCGGACAGGTCGTCCGTGTGCAGGGGCAGCGAGGCCTTGAGGTACTTCGCGAAGATGTCCTTCGCGGCCTCGGCGTCCGGACGCTCGATCTTGATCTTCACATCGAGACGGCCGGGCCGCAGGATGGCCGGGTCGATCATGTCCTCGCGGTTGGAGGCGCCGATGACGATGACGTTCTCCAGGCCTTCCACACCGTCGATCTCGGCGAGCAGCTGGGGGACGATGGTGTTCTCCACGTCCGAGCTGACTCCGGATCCGCGGGTGCGGAAGAGGGATTCCATCTCGTCGAAGAAGACGATGACGGGGGTGCCCTCGCTGGCCTTCTCACGTGCACGCTGGAAGACGAGGCGGATGTGCCGCTCGGTCTCGCCGACGTACTTGTTGAGGAGTTCGGGTCCCTTGATGTTCAGGAAGTACGACTTTCCCTGGGCCTGCCCGGTCACCTCGGCGACCTTCTTGGCAAGGGAGTTGGCGACGGCCTTGGCGATGAGCGTCTTGCCGCAGCCGGGCGGGCCGTAGAGCAGGATGCCCTTCGGGGGCCGCAGTTCGTGTTCCTTGAACAGGTCGGGATAGAGGTACGGGAGCTCGACCGCGTCGCGGATCAGCTCGATTTGGTCGCCCAGGCCGCCGATCTTGTCGTAGTCGATGTCCGGGACCTCTTCGAGGACCAGGTCCTCGACCTCGCTCTTGGGGACGACCTCGTAGACGTAGCCGGAGCGGGGTTCGAGCAGGAGGGCGTCGCCGGGGCGGATGGTGATGTCCAGGAGCGGCTCGGCGAGCCTCACCACCCTCTCCTCGTCGGTGTGCCCGACAACCAGGGCGCGCTCGCCGTCCTCGAGGATCTCCTTGAGGGTGACGATGTCCCCGGCCCGCTCGAATTCCATGGCCTCGACCACGTTGAGGGCCTCGTTGAGCATGACCTCCTGGCCGCGCCGGAGGTCTTCCGGGTCGACGCTGGGGCTGACGTTCACGCGGAGCTTTCGGCCTCCGGTGAAGATGTCGACGGTGCCGTCCTCGTTCGCCTGCAGGAAGACACCGAAACCGGCCGGCGGCTGTGCGAGCCGGTCGACTTCTTCCTTGAGGGCCACGATCTGGTCTCGGGCCTCACGGAGGGTATTCGCGAGTCGTTCGTTCTGTGCGGATACGCCGGCCAGATTTGTCTGGAGCTCGACGATCCGCTCTTCGAGAATCCTCGTGTGCCGCGGAGAGTCGGCGAGCTTTCGTCGCAGGACGGCGATTTCCTGCTCGAGATAGGCAACCTGGCCGGCGGGGTCCTCGGACCCTCGCGCGGGCCGGATGCCGCGGTTGATGTCGTCGTCGTGGGCTGCCACGGTCCTCACCTCCTCCAAGGGGAGCTGGACGCTTCCTGACCCTACCTGGGCTGGTGGTGATTGAAACCCCTAGATCACAAAGACGGTAGAGGTGTGTCCGATCTTCACCCTTGCGTACTCCCTCACGCCAAGGAAATACCCACCCATCAAACTCCGGAAGCAGCCGGTTGTAAGGTCGAACTGTTCAACACCCGTCAGGGCCCGCGCGACTTGTTGCGGCTTGTGACCGGGATGGATCACTCAGCGCAGGAAACGGCAGGAGATATGACCGTGCAGCAGGAGGCTCCGACGGGTGGTGCCGGTGAGGCCGGCGAGCCGCTCGAGGTCTGGATCGATCAGGACCTGTGCACCGGGGACGGCATCTGCGTGCAGTACGCGCCTGAGGTGTTCGAGCTGGACATCGATGGTCTGGCGTATGTGAAGAGCGCCGAGGACGAGCTGCTGCAGGAGGCGGGGGCGAGCACTCCGGTTCCGCTGACGCTGCTCCAGGACGTGGTCGACTCGGCGAAGGAATGTCCCGGGGACTGCATTCACGTAAGGCGCGTTTCGGACAGGGTGGAAGTCTTCGGTCCCGACGCGGAGTGACGTTTCAAACACTCCTGGCGGCCGAGTCCGTCAGCTCCTGGCGGAATTTTCCGTCGCGCCAGCGCCACTTGGCGAGCTGTTTCGTGTCGGGGCTGTAGCGCGGTACGTCGGGTGAGGAGTAGCCGACGAGGGTGGCCGTGGCGAGTCCGTCGCGCACGGTCAGGTCGGTGACGGTCTGTCGCCGGGCGGTGTCGAGCAGGGTGGCGACGACGCGGGGGCGGGCGCCTTCGGACCGGTCCCGGGTGAGGACGTAGATCGCGTGGGGCGGGGTGCCGGAGCCGGCGTCGCAGCGGACGGCGGCGACGGTCTCGGGGCGGCCGTCGCCGTCGAGGTCGCCCTGGGCGCTGGTGGTGACGGTCTGCGGGGCGCCCCGGCAGTCGAGGGGGTAGGTGACCCCGGCCGGGTCGGGAGCGGTGGCCTCGGGGCCCTTCGCCGTGGGTTCTCCGGCGGCCGCGGGGGTGCCGGTGGCGGGCTGTACGAGTCCCGCGGCGGCTATGACGGCGGCCATGGCGGTGGCCGTGGCGAGCCAGTGGAGGGGCCTGGTGCTGCTGTGCGCCAGGGATTCCGGGATCGGGGCCGGCTCGGCGGGGCTGTGCGGCACGCGGGGTGTCTCCTGTGCGAAGGGTGACGGGGAGCCAGCATCGTGCCACACCTCACAGGGCGGTGGAACGGTTGGGTCCGGAGCTGGTGCACGGACAACGAAAAGGCGCTGTGGCGCAGTTCCCGGGTGTTCGGGGGAACTGCGCCACAGCGCCTTCGTGTTGGGTCCGCGGGGCTCGGGCCGTTGTGGCGGACCGCTATGCGGAGCGGTCGCTGCCGGGGCCGTCGTAGTCCTCGCCGTAGGCGCCCTTGGCGGGGCGGCGGCGGCGCATCGGGGGCTCGACCCCGTCCGCGAGGCGGCGGGCGGTGACGAGGAAGCCGGTGTGGCCGATCATCCGGTGGTCCGGGCGGACGGCGAGGCCTTCCACGTGCCAGTTGCGGATCATCGATTCCCACGGCTGCGGCTCGGCGAAGCAGCCGATCTCGCGGATGGACTCGACGGTCTTGGACAGCTGGGTGGTGGTGGCCACGTAGCAGCAGAGGATGCCGCCGGGGACCAGGGCCTTGGAGACGGCCTCCAGGCACTCCCAGGGGGCGAGCATGTCCAGGATGACGCGGTCGACGTCGGTGTCGGACAGGTTGTCCTGGAGGTCGCCGACGGTGAGCTGCCACGCGGGGTGGGGTCCGCCGAAGTAGCGTTCGACGTTGGCGGTGGCGATTTCGGCGAAGTCCGCGCGGCGCTCGTAGCTGTGGAGCATGCCCTGGTCGCCGATGGCGCGCAGCAGGAAGCTGCTCAGGGAGCCGGAGCCCACTCCCGCTTCCACGACGCGGGCGCCGGGGAAGATGTCGGCGAAGGCCAGGATCTGGCCCGCGTCCTTGGGGTAGACCACGGCGGCGCCGCGGGGCATGGACAGGACATAGTCGGGGAGCAGGGGGCGCAGCGCGAGGTATGCGACGTTGCCCGTGGTACGGACAACGCTGCCTTCGGGAGCACCGATCAGCTCGTCGTGCGGGAAGGAACCCTTGTGGGTGTGGAAATTCTTCCCGGCTTCGAGCGTGAACGTGTAGTGGCGGCCCTTGGGGTCGGTGAGCTGTACCTGGTCCCCGACCTCGAAGGGCCCGCGTCGGCGGGCGGCACCGGTCGGTTCGGACATGTGACCAGTGTATTGGCTTCAGGACTGGGGCCGTGCCATGGCCTTCACGAAGGCCTTCTCGACGTCGAGGGTGGACAGGACGCCGTAGATGGTGCCGCCGGGTTCGAGGACGAGGTATTCGGTGGCGGGGGTGGCGCGGAGGTGGTCGAGGAGTTCTTCGCCGGTGAGGTCCGCTGAAACCTTCATGCCGTCGGTGAGGTCCTGGGCGAGGGTGCTGACGGCGACCCAGGGGCGGCGGTGTTCGGGGACGGAGGCGATGGCCGTTTCGCGGACGATGGCGGTGGGGTCGCCCTGTCCGTCGACGACGACGAGGGCGCGGGCTCCGGCTTCGTTGGCGCGGCGCAGGGCCTCGGAGAGGGGGGTGGCGTTCTCGACGGGGATGGCGCGTCGGGTGAGGGTGCGGGCGCGCAGTTCCGGGAGGTGTTCGCGCAGGCGGGCCATGCGCAGGCTGTTGCCGGCGCCGGTCCAGATGATGGCGGCGAGGATGGCGGCGAGCAGGGCGTCCATGACGGTGTTCATGCCGCCGATGTCCGCGGTGCGGTTGCCGAGGACTCCGGTGTGGGTCAGGAGGGGGAGGCCGAGGAGGACGGCGATGGCGAGGCCGCGGCCGACCCAGGCGGCGGCGACGGTGCCGGCCATGGGCTTGCCGGTGATGCCCCAGATGACGGCGCGGAGCATGCGGCCGCCGTCGAGGGGGAGGCCGGGGAGGAGGTTGAAGGCGGCGACGAGCAGGTTGGAGATCATCAGGCCGGCGAGGAGGACGCCCGGGACGGTGGCCGGGTCGACGGCCTTCATGCCGAGGTAGAAGGCTCCGGCGAGGAGGAGGGAGAGCAGGGGGCCGACGAAGGCGAGGACGAATTCGCGGCCGGGTGTCTCGGATTCCTTTTCGATCTCGGAGACTCCGCCGAAGAACTGGAGCTGGATGCGGCGCACGGGGAGCTTGAAGCGCAGGGCTGCGACGGTGTGCGCGAGCTCGTGGACCAGCACGGAGGCGTAGAAGGCGACGGCGAAGAAGAGCGAGACGAGGTAGCGGACGGGTCCCAGATCGGGCAGGACGCGGTCGAGCTGGTCGCCGAAGACCCAGGTGATGAGGGCGGCGACGAGAAACCAGCTGGGCGAGACGTAGACGGGTACGCCGAAGGGGCGGCCCATGAGGAGTCCGCCGCCCGGTCCGGAGCGCCTGCCTGCGCGCTCGCCGGTCTCGTCGGTGTCTGCCACGGCTTTCCTTCGTTCGGTGCTGGTGTTTCCAGTGTCGTTCTGTGCGCGTTCGGCGCGGTGCTGTAGCGGGTCGTGATGCTCCGATCATGCAGTGCGAGGGGGCTTGGCGTCGATGGTATGCGCGTGCTGTCCGTGATGGGTCGTAGGGTTTTGTCCATGACGACGAGTCCCGGTGCTGTGCCTGGTGCAGCCGATGCCGATGCGCGGAGCGCCGTGGCGCCCACTTCGCTCTCTCCTTCCCGGGCGAGCGATTTCATGCAGTGCCCGCTGCTGTACCGGTTCCGGGTGATCGACAAGCTGCCGGAGAAGCCGAGTGCGGCGGCCACGCGCGGGACGCTGGTGCACGCGGTGCTGGAGCGGCTCTTCGACCATCCGGCGCCGGAGCGGACGGCGCCGCGGGCGAAGGCGCTGGTTCCGGGGCAGTGGGACCGGTTGCTGGAGTCGAAGCCGGAGCTGACGGAGCTGTTCCCGGAGGGTGACGAGGGGGCGGGGCTGGCGCGGTGGCTGACCGAGGCCGAGGCGCTGGTCGAGCGGTGGTTCACGTTGGAGGACCCGACGCGGCTGGAGCCGGTGGAGCGGGAGTTCTTCGTGGAGACGGAGCTGGAGTCGGGGCTGCGGTTGCGCGGGATCATCGACCGGGTGGACGTGGCGCCGACGGGTGAGGTGCGGATCGTCGACTACAAGACGGGCAAGGCGCCGCGGCCGGAGTACGCCGAGGGTGCGCTGTTCCAGATGAAGTTCTACGCGCTGGTGGTGTGGCGGCTGAAGCAGGTGGTGCCGCGGCGGCTGCAGCTGGTGTACCTGGGCAGCGGGGACGTGTTGACGTACGACCCGGTGGTCGCGGACCTGGAGCGGGTGGAGCGCAAGCTGCACGCGTTGTGGGAGGCGATCCGGGAGGCGACGGAGACGGGTGAGTGGCGGCCGCGGCCGACGAAGCTGTGCGGCTGGTGTGATCATCAGGCGGTGTGTCCGGAGTTCGGCGGAACTCCCCCGCCCTATCCCCTGCTGATCAGCCCCCGGCCGGTGGCGGAGCTCCCGGCGGAGTCCTGATCATCGTGCCAGGGCAGAATGGACGCGCCCGCCGTAGCCGTCCGACGAATACGAGGTAGACCCCGTGGCCATCCGCGTCCTTCTGGTCGACGACCAGCCACTTCTGCGCACCGGCTTCCGGATGATCCTGGAGGCGGAGGAGGACCTGGCGGTCGTCGGCGAGGCCGGGGACGGTCTGCAGGCGCTGGACCAGGTGCGGGCGCTGCAGCCCGACGTGGTGCTGATGGACATCCGGATGCCGCGGATGGACGGGGTGGAGGCGACCCGCCAGATCACCGGTCCGGAGCGCGACGGGCCGGCGAAGGTGCTGGTGCTGACCACCTTCGACCTGGACGAGTACGTGGTGGAGGCGCTGCGCGCGGGGGCGAGCGGGTTCCTGCTGAAGGACGCCCCGGCGAACGAGCTGGTGCAGGCGATCCGGGTGGTCGCCGCGGGTGAGGCGATGCTCGCACCGAGCATCACGCGGCGGCTGCTGGACAAGTACGCGGGGCACCTGCCGTCGGGGGAGGAGAGCCTTCCCAACACGCTGGGAACGCTGACCGAGCGTGAGGTCGAGGTGCTGAAGCTGGTCTCCCGCGGGTTGTCGAACGCGGAGATCGCGGCGGATCTGTTCGTGAGCGAGACGACGGTCAAGACGCACGTGGGGCACGTGCTGACGAAGCTGGGGCTGCGGGACCGGGTCCAGGCGGCGGTGTACGCGTACGAGAGCGGTCTGGTGCGCCCCGGGGCCCAGTAGGGCCGCCGGGGGCGCAGGGACGCAGGGACCCGGCGGCGCACATGCGTGAGGGGGCCGTACGTGTGCGCACGTACGGCCCCCTCACGCGTTGCCGCGGCGTCAGCCCTTGCTGATCTCCCAGAAGCGGAAGACCGTCGAGGCGTCGAGCGACCACTGCAGGCCGGTCACGTTCTGGCGGGTCACGGCGTACTGCTTGCCCTGCCAGAGCGGGAGGATCGGGAGCTCGTCGGCGACGATGTCCTGCAGGCGGTTGTAGTCCGTGTTGGCCGCGGTGCGGTCGGACTTGGCGGAGGTCGACGGGATGATGGTCCCGGTGATCTCCTTGTTGTCGTAGTTGTTGTGCAGGACGTTGTCCGGGCCGAAGAACGGCTGGGTGAAGTTGTCGGCGTCCGGGTAGTCGGGCACCCAGCCCTTCACGTAGACGCCGTACTTGCCGGCCTGGATGTCCTTCTCGTACTGCTCGTACTCGACGGACTTGACGTCGGCCTCGAAGAGTCCGCTGTCGTTGAGCTGCTTGGCGATGACCTCGAACTGCTGGTCCGTGGAGGGGCCGTAGCGGGACGGGGTGGAGTACAGGGTCAGCTTGACCTTGCCGTTGATGCCGGCGGCCTTGAGGACGGCCTTGGCCTTCTCGGGCTGCGGGGAACCGCCGTAGCGGTCGAAGAACGGCGTCGTGTGGCCGGCGATGCCGGTCGGCACGATGGAGTAGAGCGCGGTGGCGGTACCCGCGTACACGTCCTTGACGAGGGCTTCGCGGTCCACGAGGTAGGCGATGGCCTTGCGCACGGGGAGCTTGCCGACGACGGGGTCGCTGACGTTGAACACCATGTGCTCGACCTCGGCGCCGGTGCCCTGGACGACGTCGACCTTGTTGTCGCCGGTCTTGGTCGCGGCGAGGGCGGCGATGTCCTTGGCGGCGAGACCGCGGAACGCGAAGTCGACGTCCCCGCTCTCCAGGACCTTCTTGAGGCCGGCCTGGTCGCCGTTGAAGAACTTCAGCGTGACGCCGGTGTTCTTGGCTTTGGCCTTGCCGGTGTAGGACTCGTTGACCGAGAAGCTGGCGCTCTTCTCGCCGATCGAGTCCAGCTTGTAGACGCCGGAGCCGATCGCCTTGTTGTCGGTGCGCAACTTGTCGGCCGGGTACTCGCTGTGGTCGACGATGGAGCCCGCGCCCGACGCGATCTTGCTGGGGAAGGTGGCGTCGGAGGTCTTGAGCCGGAAGACGACGGTCTTGTCGTCGGGGGCGTCGATGCCCGCGATCGACGAGAGCATGACGGCCGGGCCGTTCTCGTCGTTGATCTTCAGCGTGCGCTCGAAGGAGAACTTGACGTCCTTCGAGGTGAGGCTGTGGCCGTTGCTGAACTTCAGCCCGGTCCGCAGGGTGCACTTGTAGAGCTTGCTGTCACCGCCCTCGAAGCCGCAGGTCTGCGCGGCGTCGGGCTCGGGGGTGGTACCGCCCTTGGGGAAGCTCAGCAGCGACTGGAAGACGTTGTTGAACAGCAGCCAGGAGCCCGGGTCGTAGCCCGATGCCGGGTCGACGGACTTCACCTTGTCGGATATGCCCATGACCACGCCCTTGCCGCTGCCGGCATTGGAGCCATCGGTCGAACCGCAACCGCTGAGCAGCGCGGCGGCGGTGGCTGCGCCGAGCGGGGCCGCCAGCCACTGGTTACGTCGATTCACGCGAACGTCCTTCACAGTCGAACTGTTTCGTTGCTCCGGCCCGCGACACCCGCTGCCGGTCATTGCCTTTTCTCAGCCGCTTACGCCGCGGCCGAGCTCCCACAGCTGGAGGTCGGAGATGGCGTTGACCGACCACTCCACTCCGGTGATCCCGTCGCGTGCGGCGACGTACTGCTTGCCCTGCCACAGGGGCAGGACGGGCACGTCCTCGGCGACGATGTCCTGTATCTCCGTGATCGCGGGGACGGCGACGTTACGGTCGGCCGCGCGCCGGGATTCGGGGATGAGCCTGCTGCGCACCGCGTTGTTGGCGTACGGCGTGCCCAGGAAGTTGTCCTGCTCCAGGAACGGGGCGAGGAAGTTGTCGGCGTCCGGGTAGTCGGGGAACCAGCCGAGCCCGTAGGCGGCGTGGTCGCCCTTCTTCTGGGCGGGGCGGAAGTCGGCCCACTCGCTGCCCTGGACGGTGATGTCGAAGAGCTGGGTGGAGTTCAGCTGGGCCTTGAGTGCCTCGAACTCGGCGGCCGTGCCGTCGCCGTAGTGGTCGCTGGTGTAGTGCAGGGTCAGCTTGACCGGGGTCTTGATCCCGGCCTCCTTCAGCAGTGCGGCGGCCTTGGGCGTGTTGGCGTCGCCGTACTTGTTGTAGAAGGAGTTGACGTGGCCCGTCACGGTGGTGGGGACCAGCGAGTAGAGCGGCTGGGCGGCCTTGCCGTAGACCTTGGAGATGAGCTGGCCGCGGTCGACGGCGGCGGCGAGGGCCTGGCGGACGGCCTTCTCCTTGACGACCGGCGCCTCGGTGTTGAATCCGAGGTAGCGGATCTCCAGTCCGGGCATCGGGACCAGCTTGACGCCCTTGGGCGGCTGGGCGGTGAAGTCGGCGATCTGGGCGGGCGACAGGGTGCGGGAGACCATGTGGATCTTCCCGTCGGTGAGTGCCTTGCCCATGGCCGGGGAGTCGGGATACGTGCGCAGTTCGACCTTGTCGTTCTGCAGCTTGAGGTCGCCCTTGTAGTGCGGGTTCTTGGTGAAGACGGCGCGGACCAGCTGGTTGCCCTTGACCTCGGCCTTCATCGTGTACGGGCCGGAGCCGTCCACGGCGAAGCCCTCGCGGAGCTTCTTGGCGTCGTAGTTCTTCTCACTGACGATGCCGGCGGCGGGGGTGGAGAGCTTGAACGGGAAGGTCGCGTCCGGGGTCTTCAGGTGGAAGACGACGGTGTCGGCGCCCTTGACCTCGACGTTGTCGAGCGTGGAGAGCAGCGAGGAGGGGCCGTTCTCGTCCTTGATGGTGCGGACCCGGTCGATGGAGAACTTGACGTCCTTGGCGGTGAGCGGCTCACCGTCGGCGAACTTCAGACCGGGGCGCAGGGTGCAGCGGTAGCTCTCGTTGCCGGCGTCGGTGAAGCGGCAGGCGGAGGCCGCTTCGGGGACGGGCTGGCCGCCGCCGCGCGGGGTGTGCATCAGCGTCTGGACGGTCTGGCGCAGGATGTTCCAGGCGCCGGCGTCGTAGGCGTAGGCCGGGTCGAACGGGGCGGGAGCGAAGTCTGCGGCCTCGAACCGATCGGTGGTCCCGACGACGATCGCTCCGGATCCTGCTCCTCCGCCGCTCGTGCTGCCGCAGGCGGCCAGCGCGGGGGTGAGCAGTCCGGCCGCGGCCGTCAGCACCATGGTCTTGCGGTTCATGCTGGAAGTACTCCCTGTAACCGGCACTTGTTCAAAGCGGCGTAGAGGGCACTTCGCGACGGTCGCCCGTTCAGGGCGGAACGATCGGGCCGGTGAGTGACGATCGGTCCACGCGGTCCCGGCACAGGGGTGTTGTGCCGGGGACGGCTGAGGTGCGGCTTGGTGCCCGCGTCGACACTAGTGGCCCGGGACGGGATGGCTGGAACTGACCGGACTTGGGGCGTAATCGCACCGTGATCGGAGCGAACTGCCTGTTCACACGCAGGGCGGCGCAGATTCGGTCAGGGGCTGATCAATCCGGACACAAGGGAAGGGTCAGGGAGCCTGCGACAGGTCCGTCGGGGGGTTGACGGGTGACCAACGTCACTCTGAGCAACCCCTCCCGGAGAGGATGGAATTTCAGCCTCCGGGGCCTGCGACGGAAGATCCTTCCGTCGGACCTCGTTCCTGCGCCGTTCCGTTCGGTACGGAGCGTGCATGAGGGATGCCGGTGCGTGGCGTACGCGCGGTACGGTGCGGGCCGGTCGTCGCGCTCAGTTCAACGGGACGATGAGCGAGCGCAGGAACGCCAGGTCGACTTCCTCCAGCGAGCGGACGACCGTACGCCCCGGGGCCGGTTCGATCACGCCCACCGAGGGAATGGCCACGACCCGGCAGCCGGCCGCCTCGGCGGCCGCCACACCGGTGCGGGTGTCCTCGATGACCGCGCACCGCGAGGGGTGCGCGCCCAGCGACCGCGCGGCGAACAGGTACGGGTCGGGGTGCGGCTTGGTACGGGCCACCTCGTCACCGGCGACCGTCATCGTGAAGCGGTCGCGGCCCAGGGTGAGCAGGACCTGGTCGATGACCCGGCGGTGGGAGGCGGAGACGAGGGCGGTGGGCACGTTGTGCCGGGCCAGCTCGGTCAGCAGCCGCTCGGCGCCGGGCATCATCGGCACCCGGTCGGCGATGCGGGCCTCGAAACGCTCGTTGAGCAGGACGCTGAGCTCGGCGAGGCCGATGACGGCGCCGGTCGCCTCGATCAGGAAGGTCGCGCTGCGGCTCATCGGGCCGCCGACCACCACGTCGCGCCAGGACTCCTCGAGCCGGTGGCCGAGCTCCTGGAAGATCTCGGCCTCGATCTCCCACCAGAAGCCCTCGGTGTCGACCAGGGTGCCGTCCATGTCGAGCAGCACCGCCTGCAGGGCAGAACCGTCGGCCGTACGGGCGACGGGGGCGGGAACGGTGCTCGTCATGCGCATGCCTCTCAGAAGGGACGAGAAGGCCGGTCACCTCTTCCGCGGGGCATACCACCCCGGGGAACAGGCGACCGGCCTGTATGGGACCGACAAGTGTACGTCGGCGGAGCTCAGCGTGCGTTGAAATACTTCGCTTCGGGGTGATGAATCACGATCGCGTCGGTGGACTGCTCCGGGTGGAGCTGGAACTCCTCCGACAGGTGGACGCCGATCCGCTCCGGCTCCAGGAGGGCGGCGATCTTCGCGCGGTCCTCCAGGTCGGGGCAGGCGCCGTAGCCGAGCGAGAAGCGCGCACCGCGGTACTTGAGGTCGAACATGTCCTCGACCTTCGCCGGGTCCTCGCCACCGAATCCGAGCTCGGCGCGGACACGGGCGTGCCAGTACTCGGCCATGGCCTCGGCGAGCTGGACGGACAGGCCGTGCAGCTCCAGGTACTCGCGGTACGAGTCCGACTCGAACAGCTTGGCCGTGGCCTCACCGATCCTCGAGCCCACGGTCACCACCTGGAGGCCGACGACGTCGGTCTCGCCGGACTCCTCCGGACGGAAGAAGTCCGCGAGGCACAGGCGGCGGCCGCGGCGCTGGCGCGGGAAGGTGAAGCGGGTCCGCTCGTTGCCCTGCTCGTCCAGGATGATCAGGTCCTCGCCCTTGGAGACGCAGGGGAAGTACCCGTAGACGACCGCGGCCTCGAGGAGGTTCTCGGTGTGCAGCTTGTCCAGGAGGCCGCGCAGACGCGGACGGCCCTCGCTCTCGACGAGCTCCTCGTACGTGGCCCCGCCCGCGCGGGCCTGCTTGAGGCCCCACTGGCCCTTGAACAGGGCGCCCTCGTCGAGCCAGGAGGCGTAGTCCTTGAGCGGGATGCCCTTGACCACGCGGGTGCCCCAGAACGGCGGGGTGGGGATCGGGTTGTCGACGGAGACGTCCGAGCGGCCGCCGGGCTCCTCGGCCTCCTCCACCTGGAGGGCGGGAGTGTCGCGCTTGGCGACGCGGCGCTGCTTGAGCTCGGGCAGGGACGCGCCGGGGACACCGCGCTTGACCGCGATGAGGGCGTCCATCAGGCGCAGGCCCTCGAAGGCGTCGCGGGCGTAGCGGACCTCGCCCTCGTAGATCTCGTGGAGGTCCTGCTCGACGTAGGCGCGGGTGAGGGCGGCGCCGCCGAGGATCACCGGGTAGTCCGCGGCCAGCTTGCGCTGGTTCAGCTCCTCCAGGTTCTCCTTCATGATCACCGTCGACTTGACCAGCAGGCCCGACATGCCGATCACGTCGGCCTTGTGCTCCTGCGCGGCCTCGAGGATCGCGGAGACCGGCTGCTTGATGCCGATGTTGACGACGTTGTAGCCGTTGTTGGTGAGGATGATGTCGACGAGGTTCTTGCCGATGTCGTGGACGTCGCCGCGGACGGTGGCCAGGACGATGGTGCCCTTGCCCTCGTCGTCGGTCTTCTCCATGTGCGGCTCGAGAAAGGCCACGGCGGTCTTCATGACCTCGGCGGACTGGAGGACGAACGGCAGCTGCATCTGGCCGGAGCCGAAGAGCTCGCCGACGACCTTCATGCCCTCCAGGAGGGTGTCGTTGACGATGTCGAGGGCCGGGCGGGTCTCCAGGGCCTCGTCGAGGTCGTTCTCCAGGCCGTTCTTCTCGCCGTCGATGATGCGGCGCTGGAGGCGCTCGTCCAGCGGCAGGGCGAGGAGCTCCTCGGCGCGGCCGGCCTTCATCGACTTGGTGTTGACCCCCTCGAAGAGGGCCATCAGCTTCTGCAGCGGGTCGTAGCCCTCGGCGCGCCGGTCGTAGATCAGATCCAGAGCGGTGGTGACCTGCTCCTCGTCGAACCGGGCGATGGGCAGGATCTTCGAGGCGTGGACGATGGCGGAGTCCAGGCCGGCCTTCACGCACTCGTCGAGGAACACCGAGTTCAGCAGCACACGCGCGGCCGGGTTCAGACCGAACGAGATGTTCGACAGACCCAGCGTCGTCTGCACGTCCGGGTGGCGGCGCTTGAGCTCGCGGATCGCCTCGATCGTGGCGATGCCGTCCTTACGCGACTCTTCCTGGCCGGTGCAGATCGTGAAGGTCAGGGTGTCGATGAGGATGTCCGACTCACGGATCCCCCAGTTCCCGGTCAGGTCGTCGATGAGCCGTTCGGCAATGGCGACCTTGTGCTCGACGGTGCGGGCCTGGCCCTGCTCGTCGATGGTCAGCGCGATCAAAGCCGCGCCGTGCTCCTGGGCCAGTCGGGTGACCAGGGCGAAGCGGGACTCCGGTCCGTCGCCGTCCTCGTAGTTCACCGAGTTGATGACCGCCCGGCCGCCCAGCTTCTCCAGACCCGCCCGGATCACCGGAACCTCGGTCGAGTCCAGGACGATCGGCAGCGTCGAGGCCGTCGCGAAACGACCCGCCAGCTCCTCCATGTCGGCGACGCCGTCGCGGCCGACGTAGTCCACGCACAGGTCGAGCATGTGCGCGCCCTCGCGGATCTGGTCGCGGGCCATCTCCACGCAGTCGTCCCAGCGCGCCTCGAGCATCGCCTCACGGAACTTCTTCGACCCGTTCGCGTTCGTCCGCTCGCCGATGGCCATGTAGGACGTGTCCTGGCGGAACGGCACCGTCTGGTACAGCGAGGCCGCGCCCGGCTCCGGCTGGGGGGTGCGCTCGGTGATCGCCGTGCCGCGCACGCGCTCCACCACCTGGCGCAGGTGCTCCGGCGTCGTACCGCAGCAGCCGCCGACCAGCGAGAGGCCGTACTCACGGACGAAGGTCTCCTGCGCGTCCGCCAGCTCCGGCGCGGAGAGCGGGTAGTGCGCGCCCTGCTTCGTCAGGACGGGCAGGCCGGCGTTGGGCATGCAGGACAGCGGGATGCGGGCGTTGCGGGCGAGGTAGCGCAGGTGCTCGCTCATCTCGGCGGGGCCGGTGGCGCAGTTCAGGCCGATCATGTCGATGCCCAGGGGCTCCAGCGCGGTCAGCGCCGCACCGATCTCCGAGCCGAGCAGCATCGTGCCGGTCGTCTCCACCGTCACCGAACAGATCAGCGGGACCGTGACGCCCAGGGCCTCCATGGCGCGGCGCGCGCCGATGATCGAGGACTTCGTCTGCAGCAGGTCCTGGGTGGTCTCCACGAGCAGCGCGTCGGCGCCGCCGGAGATCAGGCCCTCGGCGTTGATCTGGTAGGCGTCACGGATCTGGCCGTAGGTGATGTGACCCAGGGTGGGAAGCTTGGTGCCCGGACCCATGGAGCCCAGGACCCAGCGCTGCTGCCCGGTGGAGGCGGTGCACTCGTCCGCGACCTCACGGGCGATCCGGGCACCGGCCTCGGACAGCTCGAAATTGCGTTCGGCGATGTCGTACTCCGCCAGGGCGGCGTAGTTCGTGCCGAAGGTGTTCGTCTCGACGCAGTCCACGCCCACCGAGAAGTACGCCTCGTGGACCGAGCGGACGATGTCGGGGCGGGTGACGTTCAGGACCTCGTTGCAGCCCTCGAGCTGCTGGAAGTCCTCCATCGTGGGGTCCTGCGCCTGGAGCATCGTTCCCATGGCCCCGTCGGCGACGACCACACGGGTCGCGAGCGCCTCTCGGAGGGCATCGGCCCGGGTCTGGGTGTCAGCGGGCGGGGTGGGCAACGAAGCCATGGTTGTGCTCCCTGGGATGCGACGGCTGTCGGCTTTGCACCCCCTCTGTTGTCAAGGGTGCACGCGGCCAGGGTAACCGCGAGGCCCCGGCCCCGGTGTGGGTGTCCCACGTGGCGGACTGCATTCTGTGGCGGGGACGTGCCAGGGGTGTCCCGGCGGCGGCAGGGCGAACAGAGCTTCGACGGTGCGCAAGGTCGGCATCGACCGATACTGTTCAGCATTGTCGAACCGCGTCAAGATGGTCGGTAATAACGAAAGTCAGCAGGAGGCTGCGCGATGGCACGGAACATCCAGTCGCTCGAACGAGCCGCTGCGATGCTGCGACTCCTGGCGGGCGGCGAGCGCCGGCTGGGACTCTCGGACGTGGCGTCCTCCCTCGGGCTGGCCAAGGGCACGGCCCACGGCATCCTGCGCACCCTGCAGGCCGAGGGCTTCGTGGAGCAGGACCCGGCCTCCGGCCGGTACCAGCTCGGCGCGGAGCTGCTGCGCCTGGGCAACAGCTATCTCGACGTGCACGAGCTGCGCGCCCGCGCCCTGGTCTGGACGGACGATCTGGCCCGGGCGAGCGGCGAGAGCGTGTACGTGGGCGTGCTGCACCAGAGCGGGGTGCTGATCATGCACCACGTGTTCCGGCCCGACGACAGCCGTCAGGTGCTGGAGGTCGGCGCCATGCAGCCGCTGCACTCGACCGCGCTGGGCAAGGTGCTGTCGGCGTACGACCCGGTGGCGCACACCCAGGCCCATGAGGTGGAGCGCGAGGCCTTCACCCCCCGGACGGTCACGGACGGCACCGGCTTCGAGGAGCTCCTGGGCCTGACCCGGGCGCGCGGCTGGGCCTCCGACGTCGAGGAGACCTGGGAGGGCATCGCCTCGGTGGCGGCGCCGATCCACGACCGGCGCCGGATGCCGGTCGGCGCGGTGGCGGTCGCGGGTGCCGTGGAACGGGTCTGCGGCGAGTCCGGGGAGCCCCGTGCGGCCCTCGTGGCGTCGGTACGGGACTGTGCGCGTGCGGTTTCACGCGATCTCGGCGCAGGCCGGTTCTGAGCTTCCTTTAGCAGGCTTCGGCCGCACTCTGGCCTCTTTCTGCCCACTTTTCGCCATATCCCGACCATGGGATGGCTGGATTTGGTCGATCGCACCGAGTGGTAACGATCCGACACTTTGGCCTGGCCGACCCTTGACGCGTTCTTCACTTGGGCGGAAAACTGCCGTTCATCGGTCGGCATTGTCGAACACCTACCGGCAATACGCGCTAGGATGCGACAAGGCCACGGACCGGTGCAGCACTCACCGAGTGCGCGGAACCACCGGAGGGACCCGGTTTCCGCCCACCCCTGGACGTACAAAGGAGTCGCGGGTGTCCAGCTCCGACATCTTCATCGGCGAGACCATCGGTACCGCCCTGCTCACACTGCTCGGCGGTGGCGTCTGCGCCGCAGTGACACTCAAGAGCTCCAAGGCCCGCAACGCGGGCTGGCTCGCCATCACGTTCGGCTGGGGTTTCGCCGTACTGATCGGCGCCTACGTCTCCGCGCCGCTCTCGGGTGCGCACCTCAACCCGGCGGTCACCGTCGGCCTCGCCATCAAGACCGGCGAGTGGGGTGACGTGCCGGTCTACTTCGCGGGCCAGCTGCTGGGCGCGATGCTCGGCGCCGTCCTGATGTGGGTGACCTACTACGGACAGTTCCGCGTCCACCTGGCGGACCCGGAGCACATCCGCGACGCCAAGCTCGGTCCCGAGGACCCGCACCCGCACGATGTGGCCGGTCCGGTGCTGGGCGTCTTCTCCACCGGCCCCGAGATCCGTAACGTCGTGCAGAACCTCGCGACCGAGATCATCGGTACCGCCGTCCTGATCCTGGCGATCCTGACCCAGGGCCTCCAGGACAACGGCAAGGGCCTCGGCGTCATCGGCGTCCTGATCACCTCGTTCGTGGTCGTCGGCATCGGTCTCTCGCTCGGTGGCCCGACCGGCTACGCCATCAACCCGGTGCGCGACCTCGGTCCGCGTATCGTGCACGCCCTGCTGCCGCTGCCCAACAAGGGCGGCTCCGACTGGGGTTACTCCTGGATCCCGGTGGTCGGCCCGCTCGTCGGTGCCGCTCTCGCCGGTGGTCTCTACAACATCGCGTTCGCCTGATCAGCAGTACCGGCAAGATCGTAAGATCCGCACCGCCCTCCTGATTCCGCCTACTCACCAGACCTGCCAGGAGCAGCCAACATGACCACCAGCACCGGTCCCTTCATCGCCGCGATCGACCAGGGCACCACCTCCTCCCGCTGCATCGTCTTCGACCGCGACGGCCGCATCGTCGCCGTCGACCAGAAGGAGCACGAGCAGATCTTCCCGAAGCCGGGCTGGGTCGAGCACGACGCCACCGAGATCTGGACCAACGTCCAGGAGGTCGTCGCCGGGGCCATCGCCAAGGCCGAGATCACCGCGGCGGACGTCAAGGCCGTCGGCATCACCAACCAGCGCGAGACCACCGTCCTGTGGGACCGCCACACGGGCGAGCCGGTCCACAACGCGCTGGTCTGGCAGGACACCCGCACCGACGCCCTGTGCAAGGAGCTCGGTCGCAACGTCGGACAGGACCGCTTCCGCCGCGAGACCGGTCTGCCGCTGGCGAGCTACTTCGCCGGTCCGAAGGCCCGCTGGCTGCTGGACAACGTCGAGGGCCTGCGCGAGCGCGCCGCCGCCGGGGACATCCTCTTCGGCACCATGGACTCCTGGGTCATCTGGAACCTCACCGGTGGCACCCAGGGCGGTGTGCACGTCACCGACGTCACCAACGCCTCGCGCACCATGCTGATGAACCTCCACAACCTCAAGTGGGACGAGGGCATCGCGAAGTCCATGGAGGTGCCGCTCGACATCCTCCCGGAGATCAAGTCCTCCGCCGAGGTCTACGGCCACGTCAAGGAGGGCGTCCTCGCCGGTGTCCCGGTCGCCTCGGCGCTCGGTGACCAGCAGGCCGCCCTGTTCGGCCAGACCTGTTTCGCCGAGGGCGAGGCCAAGTCCACGTACGGCACCGGAACGTTCATGCTGATGAACACCGGCGACAAGGTCATCAACTCCTACAGCGGCCTGCTGACCACGGTCGGCTACAAGATCGGCGACCAGAAGCCGGTCTACGCGCTGGAGGGCTCCATCGCCGTCACCGGCTCGCTCGTCCAGTGGATGCGCGACCAGATGGGCCTGATCAAGTCCGCGGCCGAGATCGAGACCCTGGCCTCCTCGGTCGAGGACAACGGCGGCGCCTACTTCGTGCCCGCCTTCTCCGGCCTGTTCGCCCCGTACTGGCGCTCCGACGCCCGCGGTGTGATCGCCGGCCTCACCCGGTACGTCACCAAGGCGCACATCGCCCGTGCCGTCCTGGAGGCCACCGCCTGGCAGACCCGCGAGATCACCGACGCCATGACCAAGGACTCGGGTGTCGAGCTCTCCGCCCTCAAGGTCGACGGCGGCATGACCTCCAACAACCTGCTGATGCAGACGCTCTCGGACTTCCTGGACGCCCCCGTGGTGCGCCCGATGGTCGCCGAGACCACCTGCCTCGGCGCCGCCTACGCCGCCGGCCTGGCCGTCGGCTTCTGGCCCGACACCGACGCCCTGCGCGCCAACTGGCGCCGCGCGGCGGAGTGGACCCCGCGGATGCCCGCCGAGCAGCGGGACCGCGAGTACAAGAGCTGGCTCAAGGCCGTGGAGCGTTCCATGGGCTGGGTCGACGACGAAGACGCCAGCTGACCGCACTCAGCTGAGTCAATCGACGAGGAGCTAAGAGAGATATGAGCAGCCTGCAGAGCGTTCCCGCACTGGGTACGCACCCGACCGCCGGTGCCAACGTCAGCCGCGCCCAGACCCGTGAGCAGCTGTCGAAGGCCACGTACGACCTGCTGGTCATCGGCGGTGGAATCCTGGGTACCTCCGTGGCGTGGCACGCCGCGCAGTCGGGCCTGCGGGTTGCCATGGTGGACGCCGGCGACTTCGCCGGCGCCACCTCCTCGGCCTCCTCCAAGCTCGTCCACGGCGGTCTGCGCTACCTGCAGACCGGCGCGGTCAAGCTGGTCGCGGAGAACCACCACGAGCGGCGGGTGCTGGCCAAGGACGTGGCCCCCCACCTGGTCAACCCGCTCACCTTCTACCTGCCGGTCTACAAGGGCGGTCCGGTGGGTGCGGCCAAGCTGGGCGCGGGCGTCTTCGCCTACTCCGCCCTCTCGGCCTTCGGCGACGGCATCGGCAAGGTCATATCCCCGGCCCGTGCCGTCGCCGACAACCCCGGCCTGAAGACGGACAACCTGAAGGCCGTCGCGGTCTATTACGACCACCAGATGAACGACTCCCGCGTCGCCGTCATGACGGTCCGCGCGGCCGTCGACTCGGGCGCGGTCGTCCTGAACCACGCCGAGGTCACCGGACTGCGCAAGACGCGCGGCCGGGTCACCGGCGCCGAGCTCAAGGACCGTCTCGACGGCACCGAGTTCGGGGTCGACGCGCGCGTCGTGCTCAACGCCACCGGCCCGTGGGTGGACCACCTGCGGCGCATGGAAGACAAGCACTCCATGCCGTCGATCCGCCTCTCCAAGGGCGCGCACATCGTCATGAAGCGCAAGTCGCCGTGGAAAGCCGCCATGGCCACCCCGATCGACAAGTACCGCATCACCTTCGCCCTCCCGTGGGAGGACCAGCTGCTGCTCGGCACCACCGACGAGGTGTACGAGGGCGACCCGGCGGACGTGCGCGCCACCGAGTCCGACATCCAGCAGATTCTGGACGAGGCGGCGTTCTCCGTGAAGGACGCGGACCTGGACCGCTCGCTGATGACGTACGCCTTCGCGGGCCTGCGGGTGCTGCCCGGCGGCCCCGGCGGGGTCGAGAAGGCCAAGCGCGAGACGGTCGTCTCCGAGGGCGCCGGCGGCATGCTGTCGGTGGCCGGCGGCAAGTGGACGACGTACCGCCACATCGGCCGTGTGGTCATGGACAAGCTGGCGAAGCTCCCGGGCAGCCCGCTGACCGAGGACATGGAGCCGGTGAAGTCGCTGGTACGCAGGATCGCGCTGCCGGGTGTCGCCAACCCGAACGCGGTCGCGCACCGGCTGCTGGTGGACCGGGAGCCGGGCACGCGGATGGACCCGCTGACCGCCCGCCACCTGGCCTCGCACTACGGCTCGCTGGCCTTCGACATCGCGCGCCTCGCGAACGAGGACCCGGCGCTGGCCGAGCGGATCCACCCGGACGGTCCGGAGATCTGGGCGCAGGTCGCCTACGCCCGTGACAACGAGTGGGCCGAGACGGTCGACGACGTGCTGCGCCGCCGTACGACGGTGACGATCCGCGGCCTGGACGACGACTCCGTCCGTGCCCGGGTCGAGGAGATGCTGGGCCACAAGGCATAGCTCCCACGCAGGTGGGGAAGAGGGGCGGTTCCGAGGGGAACCGCCCCTCTGTCGTGGGCTGTGGCCGGTGCCTCATCAAGGCTTAGGCTGACCCACGTACGCAAGGGAACTTCGGAAGGAGACCTGGGTGATCGAGCTTGAGGGCGTGCCCGAGCTGATCGACCCGGTCATGGTGGCCGCGTTCGAGGGCTGGAACGACGCGGGTGACGCGGCCTCCGGTGCGGTCGCACACCTGGACCGGGAGTGGAAGGGCGAGGTCTTCGCGGCGCTCGACGCAGAGGACTACTACGACTTCCAGGTCAACCGGCCGACGGTGTGGCTGGACAACGGGGTACGGAAGATCACCTGGCCGACAACACGGCTGTCGGTGGTCCGGATCGGCGGCGCCAAGCCGCGGGACCTGGTGCTGGTCCGCGGGATCGAACCGTCCATGCGGTGGCGGTCGTTCTGCAACGAGATCCTCGGTTTCGCGCACGAGTTGGGCGTGGAGATGGTGGTCATCCTGGGCGCGCTGCTCGGGGACACCCCGCACACGCGGCCCGTGCCGGTGAGCGGGGTGACCTCCGACGCGGACCTGGCGCGGACGATGGACCTGGAGGAGACCAAGTACGAGGGCCCGACGGGGATCGTGGGCATCCTGCAGGAGGCCTGTACGCACGCGGGTGTTCCGGCGGTGTCCCTGTGGGCGGCGGTGCCGCACTACGTCTCGCAGCCGCCGAACCCGAAGGCGACGCTGGCGCTGCTGAACCGGCTGGAGGATCTGATCGACATCCGGATCCCGCTGGGCGAGCTGCCGGAGGACGCCCGGGCGTGGCAGCTGGGGGTGGACCAACTGGCCGCCGAGGACAGCGAGGTGGCGGAGTACGTCCAGACGCTGGAGGAGGCGCGGGACACCGCCGATCTGCCGGAGGCCTCGGGGGATGCCATCGCCCGGGAGTTCGAGCGGTACCTGCGGCGGCGGGATCCGGCGGGGCCGTCGGCCGAGCCGGGCGACGGCTCGTACCTGCGCGACACGAGCGGGGGCCTGCCCCGCCCCCCGAAACGCAGGCCGGACCCCTCCGGGGAGGAACCGGAGCCGCCGGCCGCCGCCTCCCCGGACGAGGACGACACCCCTCCGGAGGCCTGACCGCGCCGGTGCGGCCGCTGCGCGGAGCCTCTCCCCGCCCCGCGCCTCACACGCCGGCGAGGCTGATCTTTCAGCCCGTCCGGCGTGTGAGGACCGGGTCCGGGCAGCGCCCGGTTCCCGCGGAAAGCGCGATGCCCCCGGGCCGGGTGGCCAGGGGGCATCGGCAGCAGGGCTGCGGGGGTGGCTACAGGGCAACGCCCAGGAGGGCGTCCACCGTGCGGGAGACCAGGCCGGGGGCCGACTCGTCGTCGCCGTCCGTGGCGATCTGCCGCTCGACCCAGCGGTCCACGGCGGCCAGGGCCGCAGGCGCGTCCAGATCGTTCGACAGGGCCTCGCGGACCTCCTCGACCAGCGCGTCGGCCGGGATGCCGTCCGGCCGGGACACGGCCGCGCGCCAGCGCTCCAGCCGGGCCACGGCCTCGGCGAGGACCGCGTCCGTCCACTCCCAGTCGGCCCGGTAGTGGTGCGACAGCAGCGCCAGGCGGATCGCCGCCGGGTCCACCCCGGAGCGCCGCAGGGCCGACACGAAGACGAGGTTGCCCTTCGACTTCGACATCTTCTCGCCGTGCAGTGCCACCATGCCCGCGTGCACGTACGCCTTGGCCATCGGGAACTCGCCCGTCAGCGCCTGCGCGTGCGAGGCGCCCATCTCGTGGTGCGGGAAGGCCAGGTCGGAGCCGCCGCCCTGGATGTCGAAGCCCATGCCCAGGTGGTCGAGGGCGATCGCCACGCACTCGATGTGCCAGCCCGGCCGGCCGCGGCCCAGTGAGCCGCCGTCCCAGCTCGGCTCGCCCGCACGTGCGGCCATCCACAGCATCGGGTCCAGCGGGTTCTTCTTCCCGGGCCGGTCGGGGTCGCCGCCCCGCTCCGCCGAGAGCAGCCGCATCGCCTCGGCGTCGAGGTGGGAGACCCCGCCGAAGTGCGGGTCGGCTTCGACCGAGAAGTAGACGTCGCCCTCCAGCTCGTAGGCGGCGCCCGCGTCCCGCAGCCGCTCGACCAGCGGCACGATGCCGGGTATGGCCTCGACGGCTCCGATGTAGTGCTGCGGCGGCAGCATCCGCAGGGCCGTCATGTCCTCGCGGAAGAGTGCGGTCTCGCGTTCCGCCAGTTCGGTCCAGTCCTGGCCGTCGCGCAGGGCCCGTTCCAGGAGCGGGTCGTCCACGTCCGTGACGTTCTGGACGTAGTGGACCTGCCTCTTGGTGTCGAGCCACACGCGTTGTACGAGGTCGAACGCGTTGTAGGTCGCCGCGTGACCGATGTGGGTCGCGTCGTAGGGAGTGATCCCGCAGACGTAGATACGGGCGACGGGACCGGGGGCGAGGGTGATCGTCCCCCGGGTCGCGGTGTCGTGGATCTGGAGGTCGCGGCCCTTGCCAGGAAGGGCGGGGACCTCAGAAGCGGGCCAGGCATGCATGTCTCGAGCCTAACCGGACGGGTGTTCCGGAAACGAACTGGACCTGCACTGTTGTCTTGATCGGCACTCTTGCGATCTGGCCGGTTCTGTGCGTACGGCCGGTGGCTGGTTCAGACCGGTGGCCAGGGGATCGCCGGCCACTGCCCGGACGGCTGCGGATGGGTTCCGGTGCGCAGCAGGTGCTCCACCCGGGCCCGTACGGCGGCCAGCTCGACCGGTGTGATCAGTTCGGCCAGCCGGGTGGCGAGCGGGGCTCCCGCGGCCAGGCCGGCGGCCAGCGCGGTCAGCACCTCGCGCGCCTCGTCCGTCAGCGGCTCCCCGGCCCAGCCCCACAGGAGGGTGCGCAGCTTGTCCTCGGCGTGGAAGGTCACTCCGTGGTCGATGCCGTAGAGCCGGCCGTCGGGCGCGGGCAGCAGGTGGCCGCCCTTGCGGTCGCCGTTGTTGATCACGGCGTCGAGTACGGCGAGCCGGCGCAGCCGGGGGTCGTCGGCGTGCACGAGGAGGGCGGTGCGGCCCTCTCCGACCTCGGCGAGGGCGACGGGCTTCCAGCCCTCCCCCGCCTCCTCGCCGTCGACGAGCCCGAGGAGCGCGCCCATCGGGGAGTCCTCGTCCGGCGGGTCCGCCTCGATCCACCGCTGGACCATGCCCTCGCCGTACGGTCCGTCGCGCAGCACGGTGGCGGGTACCAGCCCCCATCCGGTGGCCTCGGAGACCAGGTAGGCGGCGACCTCGCGCTGGGCGAGGTTCCCGTCGGGGAAGTCCCACAGCGGCCGCTCCCCCTTGACCGGCTTGTACACGCAGTCGGCGCTCATGCCCCCGTACGTGACGCTGCACAGCAGGACGGCGTTGGACGCCTCGCGGATCCGGCCTATGACGGTGAGCTCGCCCTTGGCGAGCAGTTCCTCCAGCTCCCCCGTGTCGGTCACGCCTGGCGCCGGTAGCCGTTCTGGCGCGGGCAGACGTGCCCTTCCGGGTCGAGCGGCAGGCTGCACAGCGGGCAGGGCGGGCGGCCGGCGTTGACGACGTCCAGGGCCCGCTTGGCGAAGGCCCGGGCCTGGGCGCCGGTGAGGCGGACCCGCAGCATCGGCGGGCCGTTCTCCTCGTCCTGGAGCAGCCGCTCCTCCGCGTCGGCGAGGTCCTCGTCGGACTCGGCGTCGAGCTCCACCAGCGCCTGGGCCTCGACGATCATGCGCTGTTCCTCGCCGTCCCAGGCCAGGGCCATGGTGCCGACGCGGAACTCCTCGTCGACGGGGACGTCCAGCGGCGCGGTGTCGGCGGCCTCTGCGGGGGCCACGGCCGGGACCGGGGCATTGCCGCCGGTGCGCCGTACGACCTCGTCCAGCAGCTCGTCCATCCGCTCGGCCAACGCCGCGACCTGGGTCTTCTCCAGGGCGACGCTGGTGACGCGGGGGCCGGCGGAGGCCTGCAGGAAGAACGTACGGCGTCCCGGAAGACCGACCGTGCCGGCCACGAAGCGGTCCGGGGGGTCGTAGAGGAACACCTGACGGGGCACGTCCAGTCTCCAAGTCTCGGCGGCAGGGCAGGTCTGCGCCCTTGTGTGGGCCCGTCCACCCTACTGCTCCGTGCGATCAAGCCGCGCCCGCGCCGCCTCCCACGACGGCGTTCCCCGCGTCTTCGGTGTCTTTGTCCGATGCGACGTCCTCGGGTGCGGCCGGGCGCCGTACGAGCGAGCCGAAGTCCCCGGTGTCGCCGAGCCGGAACACGAAGGGCCGGGTGGCGGTGTACCGGATGGCGGTCACCGAGCAGGGGTCGACGTGGATGCGCTGGAAGAGGTCCAGGTGCATGCCCAGGGCGTCCGCCACAAGGGACTTGATGATGTCGCCGTGCGAGCACATCAGGAAGACGGCTTCGCTGCCGTGCGCCTGCTCGATCCGGGCGTCCCAGTCCCGTACGGCGTCCACGGCGCGCGCCTGCATGGCGCGCATGGATTCACCGCCGGGGAAGGCGGCCGCCGAGGGGTGCTGCTGGACGATCTTCATCAGCGGCTCGTCGGAGAGCTCGGCGAGTTTGCGGCCCGACCATTCGCCGTAGTGGCACTCACCGATCCGCTCGTCGGTGTGCAGTTCCAGCTCGGGACGTGCGGCCAGCAGGGGTGCGAGGGTCTCCCGGCAGCGCTGCAGCGGGCTGGTGACGGCGGCGGCCAGCGGCACCCCCGCCAGCCGGCCGGGCAGGGCGGCGGCCTGCTCGGCGCCGCGCTCGTCGAGGGCCACTCCCGGGGTCCATCCGGCGAGCAGCCCAGCGGTGTTGGCGGTGGACCGCCCGTGTCGTACGAGGATCAGCGTGGCCATGGGGCCAGCGTATGCGCTGACCGGGCGTGCGGGCGGGCCGTGGGCAGGGAAGAATGCCCTGCGTGATTGTGGACTGCGCTATTTACCGGGACGGCCGCCGTACCGAGGGACCGGAGGACTTCTCGGACGCCCTGGACGAGGCCCGGGCGACCGGTGACGCCTTCCTCTGGATCGGTATGCACGAGCCGACGGAGAAGGAATTCGACCACGTCCGCCAGGAGTTCGGTCTGCACGCGCTGGCGGTGGAGGACGCGCTGACCGCGCACCAGCGCCCGAAGCTGGAGGTGTACGACGACTCGCTGTTCGTCGTCCTCAAGCCCGTGCAGTACGACGAGGCCACGGACACGGTGACCGCGGGCGAGCTGATGGTCTTCATAGGGGACTCGTTCGTCGTGACGGTCCGGCACGGCGAGGGGGCCCCGCTGGCCGCCGTACGCCACCGGCTGGAGCAGGAGCCGGACGTACTGCGGCACGGTCCGACGGCGGTGCTGTACGCGGTGTCGGACGCGGTGGTCGACCACTACATCGAGGTGGCGGCCGAGCTCCAGGCGGACCTGGAGGAGCTGGAGGCCGAGGTCTTCGCCCCGAACGCCTCGGACACCAAGAACACCGCCGCCCGGATCTACGGGTTCAAGCGGCAGGTGCTGGAGTTCCGGCGGGCGACGAGTCCGCTGCTCCAGCCGATGGACCGGCTCGCCTTCGGGGAGGTCCCCTTCGTCCACGACCACGCGCAACCGTTCTTCCGCGACGTCGCCGACCACCTGACCAAGGCCAACGAGTACATCGAGGGCCTGGACCGGCTGCTGTCGGACGCGCTCGGCGCACACCTCGCGCAGATGGGCCTGCGGCAGAACGACGACATGCGCAAGATCTCGGCGTGGGCGGCGATGGCGGCCGTGCCCACCATGGTGGCGGGGATCTACGGGATGAACTTCGACCACATGCCGGAGCTCGGGCACGTGTGGGGCTATCCGGGGGTGCTGGTGGTCATGGCGGGCACGTGCCTGGGCCTGCACCGGATGTTCAAGCGCCGGGGCTGGCTCTGAGTTCCCACGCGCGCGGGGCGTGGGCGGAGCCGGGCGCGGCGGCCGGTGCGCCGCCGAGGGCGTCCAGGCGCTCGGGCATCCGCAGGTGCACCATCCGGTGCCAGCCGCTGAACCGCTCGTACGCGTACATCCCGTGGATGCCGGCGGCGAGCGCGGCCGCCTTGGGGGCGGGCCAGTGCAGCAGCCGTCCCATGTGGCCCATGACGGCGAGGCTCACGTCGCGGTAGACGGAGATCTCGGCGAGGGCGCTCTCGCGGAGCACCCGCTGGATGGTCCGGCCGTAGCCGGACCGGGCGAGGCGCAGCAGTTCCTCGTGGCAGTAGGCGAGGTGGTTGTCCTCGTCGTGGCTGATCATGTGGATGGCCCTGCCCACGTCGGGGTGGTCACCGAAGTACCTGACCAGCATGTCCATCTGGTCGGCGGCGCGCTGTTCGGTGACGCGGCTGTGCGCGAGGTAGACGACGATGTCCTCCTCGGTCAGCGCCTGCTCGCGGCGCAGCTTCTCGTGCGCGAGGCCGATGCCCCGGCGTTCCAGCAGCATCGTGTAGTCGGTCTCGGGGGGCACCGGGACGGCGGGCAGGCCGCGCTTGCGGAGCAGGGCGTTGAAGATCCGGCCGTGCTTGTCCTCGTCGGCGCCGTGCCGCGTGATCTTGGGCGCGAGGTGGCGCATGCCGTCGGGCACGAGGGCCGCGATACGGGCGTTCTCCCAGCCGCCCTGGGTCTCCCCGCTGGCGGCGATGGAGCAGAACAGCTGGAAGGAGCCGTCGTTGTCGACGATCTCCTGGAACAGGCTGCGGGCAGAGAGCATGGAACGAGTCAAACGCCGGTCGGCGGGGCGGGCAACCGATGGGTCGCACTGCTCGTCCGAATGAACGAAACCGGGGGTTCGCCCGCCGCGCGTAACCCGGCGGGCGTCCACGGCGTTGTTCGCTGTGTCGGCCGTGGCGGGGAAGACCCCCCGAGCCCCCACCACGGCCGCAGAAGCGTTCACCGGCGCGCCGGTGCCGACCCCACGCCGGCACCGGCCCCGTGCCGGCACCCGGATCAGGCGAGACCCGCGAGCTCCATGGCCTCGGTGCCGGCGCGCAGGGCGGCGATCCGCTCGTCCAGGGTGAATCCGGCCGGGGCCAGCGTGAGGGTGGTGACCCCGGCCTCCGCGTAGGCCCGCATCCCGTCCGCGATCCGGGCGACCGGGCCGAGCAGCGTGGTCGAGTCGATCAGCGAGTGCGGAACGGCCTCGGCCGCACCGGCCTTGTCGCCCGCCAGGAACTTGTCCTGGATCTCCGCGGCTTCCTTCTCGTAGCCCATGCGCTGGGCCAGCTGGTTGTAGAAGTTCTGCTTCCGGCTGCCCATGCCGCCCACGTACAGGGCGGTGTACGGGCGGAACATGTCCGCGAGCGCGGTCACGTCGTCGCCGAGGGCCAGCGGCACCGTCGGGCAGACGTCGAAGCCCTCCATGGTCAGCCCGGCCTTCTCGCGGCCCGCCCGGATGTGGGTGAGGGCGGTCGCCTCCAGGTGCTCGGCGGCCGGGAAGATCAGCAGCGCGCCGTCGGCGATCTCGCCGGTCTGCTCGAGGTTCTTGGGCCCGATGGCGGCGATGTAGAGCGGGATGTGCTCGCGCTCGGGGTGCACGGTCAGCTTGATCGGCTTACCGGGGCCGCCGGGCAGCGGCAGGGTCCAGTGCTGGCCCTCGTAGGAGAGCCGCTCGCGGGTCATGGCCTTGCGGACGATCTCCACGTACTCGCGGGTCCGGGCGAGCGGCTTGTCGAACTTGACGCCGTACCAGCCCTCGGAGACCTGCGGTCCGGAGACGCCGAGGCCGAGCCGGAAGCGGCCCTTGGTGAGCGAGTCGAGGGTGGCCGCGGTCATCGCGGTCATCGCGGGCTGGCGGGCCGGGATCTGGAGGATCGCCGAGCCGACGTCGATGCGCTCGGTCTGGGCGGCGACCCAGGCGAGCACGGTCGGGGCGTCGGAGCCGTAGGCCTCGGCCGCCCAGCAGACGTCGTAACCCAGTCGGTCGGCCTCCTGGGCGACGGCGAGGTTGTCGGCGTCCATGCCCGCGCCCCAGTAACCAAGATTGATGCCGAGCCGCATGTGTTCGTCCCCTTACCGGTTTACCGATCAGTAACGTTGGTGTGCGGGGACTGTAGCGCGCCAGGGTCCTCCGCGTCAGCGCCCCAGTAGTCTCAGCGCTCATGGAGCAGAGGCATCTCGGCCGCACCGGACTGCGCGTCTCCCGGATCGGCCTCGGCACCCTCACCTGGGGCCGTGACACCGGCGAGGAAGCCGCCGCCGAGCAGGTGAAGACCTTCTGGGAGGCCGGCGGCACGCTCGTCGACACCGCCGACGTGTACGGCGGCGGTGAGGCGGAGTACCTCCTCGGACGGCTGGTGGACGGGCTCGTCCCGCGCCGGGACCTGGTGATCGCGACCAAGGCGGGCAGTGTGCCGGACCCCGACCGGCGGTTCGACGGCTCGCGCGGGCACCTGCTGGCGGCCCTGGACGCCTCGCTGGACCGGCTGGGCACCGACTACGTCGACCTGTGGCAGGTGCACGCCTTCGACCCGGCGACCCCGTTGGAGGAGACCCTGCAGGCGCTGGACCTGGCGGTGAGCAGCGGGCGGGCCCGGTACGCGGGGCTCGCGGGCTTCTGCGGCTGGCAGTTGGCGAAGGCGGCGACCTGGCAGCTCGCGGCCCCCGGGGTGCGCACCCGGATTGCCTCGACGCAGATGGAGTACTCCCTGCTCCAGCGTGGGGTGGAGCGGGAGGTGCTGCCGGCCGCGCTGGACCTCGGGATCGGCCTGCTGCCCTCGTCGCCACTGGGCCGCGGGGTGCTGACGGGCAAGTACCGGGACGGCACTCCGGCGGACTCCCGGGGCGCCTCGGAGTCCCTGGCGGCCCTGGTGGACCCGTACCTGGACGAGGCCGCGGGCCGGATCGTGGACGCGGTGGTGACGGCGGCCCAGGGGCTGGCCGTGACCCCGCTCCAGGTGGCCCTGGCGTGGATCCGGGACCGGCCGGGGGTGGTGGCGCCCATCGTCGGCGCGCGGACGTCCGCGCAGCTCGCGGCGGCACTGTCGGTGGAGGCCCTTAGTCTTCCGGTGGAGATCTGCCGGGCGCTGGACGATGTTTCGGCTCCGGTGCACCGCTACCCCGACCAGGACTGGAGCACGCTGTGAGCACGGACCCTCAGGCCGACACCGCCGCCGCGCAAGACCCGGCCGCCCCGAAGGCCGAGCCGTCCGCAGCCGCCGAAGCGGCCCCGGGCCCGGCGTCCACGGAAGACGCGCACGAGCCCGGCCCCGCCGAGGGCGCGGGGGGCGCGGAGAGCCACGCCGCTGCCGAAGGCGAAGCCGGGGACGGGGGGCCAGTCGCGGAGCCCCCGGTTTCGGGAGGGGGCGGGGAGGGGGACGGCCCCGCAGGGGCCGAGTCCCGGCCCGACGCCGTGGGCCAGGCATCGCCCGCCCTCAACGAGGCGCAGGCCGAGCTGGCCGCCCAGAAGATCGAGCGGGAGCGGATCGCCCGGCGCAAGGCCGAGCGGGAGGGACCCGTCGAGGCCGGAGCCAAGCTCAGCGGGAAGGCCGCCGACCTGCTGGCCGCCGTACGGGCCGTGGAGGGCGGCGCGAATCCCCCCGCCGTGTACTTCGACGAGGCACCGGCCGCGCCCCGCAGGGCACCCGCCGCGCCCCCCGCCCCCCGCAGCACCACACCGGCGCCGGCGACCGCGCCCTCCGCCGACGCCGTCGACACCGTACGGACCGTACTGGCCCGCGGGGGCGCCCCCGAGACCCTGGCCGCCCCCGCCGCGGCGGCCCTGGGCGAGGACGCCGCGGGGCAGCTCGCCGAGAACCCCTGGCGGCTGCTGTCGGTGCCCGGCGTGCGCCCGACCCAGGCCGACGGCTTCGCGCGGGCCCTGCTGGGCTCCGAGGCCGGCCCGGGGGACGAGCGCCGCACCACCGTCCTGGTGGGCTGGCTGCTGACCCAGGCCGGGCTGAAGGGGCACACCGCGCTGGAGGCTCCGGTGCTGGAGAAGGCCCTGGCCCAGTACGGCGTACCGGCTCCCGCCGATGCGCTGGAACAGGCCATCGCCGAGGGCTCGGTGCTGGTCTTCCACGAGCCCCTGGGGCCGCCGGTCGGCGAGGACGAGGAGCAGCCCGTACGCGTGGTCGTGGGCCTCGAGGGCGCCGCCATGGCCGAGGAGAGCCTGGCCGACGGCCTGGCGCGGCTCGCCGCCGGCACCTTCGACGCTTCCGCGGACGCGGACTGGGAGCGGGCCGCCGCGGCCGCGCCGAGCCCGTCCGCCGCCGAACTGATCCGCACGGTCGCGAGCCACGGCCTGGTCACCCACACCGGCGGCGAGGCCGCCCGCGCCGAGCCGTTCGCGCTGGCCGCGGCGGCCCGGGAGCTGGGCCTGCGCGTCTGTCTGGCCGCGCACGCCCCCGGCGGCCCGGACGCGGTGACCGTGGCGGGGCTGCTGGCCGGGGCCGAGGGGCCGGGGCGGGACGCGGACGGGCAGTTCGCGCTGGACCTGTTCGTGGTGCTGGACGCGCCGCAGCTGGACGTGGAAACCGCGGCCGCGCTGGTGGAGTCCGTACCGGACGGGGCCCGTCTGGTGCTCTCCGGGGACCCCGGCGTGCTCGGATCCGCCGGGGCCGGACGGGTGTTCGGCGATGTGCTGGCGGCCCGTACCTGCCCGCAGCTGGTCTCCCGCACCCCCGACCCGGGCCCTCTCGGCGAGCTCGTCTCGGGGGTCGGGATCGGGGAGCTGAACCAGGTCGAGGCCCCCGGCAAGGAGGTCGTCATCGTCCCGGTGCAGGACGCCGGGGAGGCCGTGCACCGGGCCGTGCAGCTGGTGGCCGAGTCGGTGCCGCGGGCCTTCGGGATCCCGGCGGACAGCGTGCAGGTGATCACCCCTGGCCACGGCGGCTCGGCCGGCACCCGGGCGCTGAACGCCGCCCTGAAGGAGCGGCTGAACCCCGGCCCCGGCCGGTTCGGCGGCTTCGACCCCGGCGACCGGGTCGTCCACGTCCCGTCCGCCGGGCGGGCCCTGCCGGCCCGGGTGGTGTCGGCGGACGCCGAGGGCCTGCACCTGGACCGCGCGGGCGCGCGGATCGTCGTACCGAAGGACCTCGTCGAGTCCCAGGTGCGGCACGGCTGGGCGGTGACGGCACATCAGGCCGTGGGCACGCGCTGGCCGGCGGTGGTCGTCGTCCTGCCGGGCGACGCGGCGCAGGCGCTGTCGCGGGACTGGGTCTACACGGCGTTCGGGCGGGGCGAGCGGCACCTGTCCGTGGTGCACGGCGTCGACCAGGCGCTGCCGCGCGCGGTGGCCGAGGTACCGGCGAAGCCGCGTACGACACGGCTGACGGGCCTGCTGACGGCCCTGGCCACGGCGGGCCGGCAGCCGGAGTGAGACGGCCGTGGCCCCCGCCCGGGAGGGCGGGGGCCACGGTGTCCGGCATGTGGGGCCGCGATCACGCCCGGGTCAGCCCCGGCTCGGCGGCCTCCTCCTCGTCCTCGTCGAACTCGTCGGCCTCCTCGTCGAAGACGGAGCTGACGTCGAACCGGTGCAGCACGTCCTGCGGATCGATGTGCCCGAAGGGCGAGTTGAGCCACTCCCCCGGTTCCGCCACCTCCTCCGAGGCCGCGATCCAGAGGGTGGAGTCGCCTTCCTCCAGCCCGAAGTCCTTGTAGCGGGAGGCGATCTCGTCGGGCTCGTACTCCCCGAAGAGGACGCCCAGCGCGTCGGCGCTGCCGCCGTCCTGGACGAAGTCGGCGTCCCGGTCGTGCGCGGCGACGCGCTCGGCCTGGGCGATCAGCCGCGCCGGTTCGACCACGGCGTAGTCGCGGCGGATGAGCACGCTGAAGGCGGCGGGCTCGGCGGGACCGGTGTACGGCACGCCGTCCTCGGGCGTGGGGATCTCGAACGGGGTGACCTCGTCGTAGCGGTCGTAGAGGAGCTCGTCGTACACCTCGGACGCGGCGGCGAGTTCGTTGAACGCGGCGTAGACGTCGGGGTCCTCGTCCCCGATCCTGCGCTCGACCGCGGCGAGGTGACGGTCGAGCGCGGCCTTGACCGCCTCGGCGGCGGCGCGTACCTCGGCAACAGTGGGAAGAGCGGCATCAGACATAGAGCAGACGCTATCCGTAGCAGGCCTCTGCCCGCACAATAGATGCGATGCCGGAATACGAATTTGTCGACGTGTACGTGCCCCGCGGCGTTCCTCGCAAGGAGGCGACCCGCCTGTTGACCGACCATGCCGAGTACGGGAACTGGGAACTCGACCGGCTCAGCCTGTACCGGGACGGCAGTCGCCGTGTGCGACTGCGCCGCCGGATCATCCGTCAGGTCCGCGCGACCTGGTGACGCGGGCCCCGGGGGCGGGGCCCGCGCCGTGAGTGTCCGTCAGGCGGCGTTGCGGGACCGGCGGTAGAGCACGGTGCCGGCGAGCAGCAGGCCACCCGCGAGCGGGAGACCGGCGGTGAGGACGTCCCCGGAGCCGGTGGCGGCAAGGTTGCCGGCCTGACCCGGGTTGTTCCCGGTCCCGGGGCCGGGGTTCGTGACCGGGGTGACGGAACCGTTGCCGGGATTGCTGGGCGTGCCGGGGTTTCCGGGGGTGCCCGGAGTACCGGGGGTGCCCGGAGTACCGGGGTTGCCGGGGTTCCCAGGGTTCCCAGGGTTGCCGGGGTTACCCGGGTTCCCGGGGTTACCGGGGTTACCGGGGTTGCCGGGGTTACCGGGGTTGCCGGGGTTACCCGGGTTCCCGGGGTTACCCGGGTTACCCGGGTTGCCGGGGTTACCCGGGTTACCCGGGTTACCCGGGTTACCCGGGTTACCCGGGTTGCCGGGGTTACCCGGGTTGCCGGGGTTGCCGGGGTTACCCGGGTTGCCGGGGTTCCCCGGGTGGTCGTCGCACGGCTCGTCGTCGCCGCCCGGGTGGCCCGGATGCCCGGGGCTGCCGGGGTGGCCCGGGTGGTTCGGCTTCGGCGGCTTGGTGTGGCCCGATCCGTTGACGCAGTGGTTCCCGAAGGCCGGGTTGAGGCCTCCCACCACCGTGATCGTGTTCCCGCAGGCGTTCACCGGTACGTCCACGGGCGCCTGCACGGTGTTCCCGGACAGCAGGCCCGGTGAGTTCGCCGCGTGCCCCGAGGCCCCGGAGTCCGCGTGTGCGTAGCCCCCGCCCAGAGCGAGGACACCCCCCGCGGCAGCCATGGTGATCAGGGTCTTCCTGGTGACCTGTGCCGGTCGTCGCATCTGTACTCGTCCCCTGGTGTGTGCGTTTCGGCCATCGCCCCGATGGCCCGGCCGTCCGGGCTCCCCCGCCCGGTACGCCCAAGAAAGTGGGAGGAATCCGGGCCGGAAAGCCCGGTGGCCCCGGAGCGCTGGGATGCGCTCCGGGGCCGAAGACTTCAGATGCGTCAGGCGTTGACGCAGGTGTTGCCGAAGGCCGGGTTCAGCAGGCCGATGACGGAGACCGTGTTACCGCAGACGTTCACGGGAACGTGGACGGGCACCTGCAGCACGTTGCCGGACAGGACACCGGGCGAGCCGATGGCCGCACCCTGCGCCGCCGCATCGGCGTGGGCCAGGCCCGCACCCGCGAGAACCAGGCCACCGGTGGCAGCCGCAGCGGCGACAACCTTCTTGATCATTGTTCCTCCTAGTAGGCAATGCGGTCCCAGCCGCGGACCGCAACACCTGTAACGAGGAGGGATCACCGGGGCTACGAGCGTATGAGTGCATTCACTCTTCTCAGTGGAATGCGCACACCTTCTCGAATCTCAGGCGTTGTCGATGAATCGGTCGAGCACCCGCACACCGAACTTCAGTCCGTCGACCGGCACCCGCTCGTCCACGCCGTGGAACATCCCGGCGAAGTCCAGCTCCGGCGGCAGCTGCAGCGGCGCGAAGCCGAAGCAGCGGATGCCGAGGTCGTCGAAGGACTTGGCGTCCGTACCGCCCGAGAGCATGTACGGGACCGCCCGCGCGATCGGGTCCTCGGCCTTCAGGGCGCCCTGCATGGCGTCCACCAGCCTGCCGTCGAAGTCCGTCTCCAGCGCCTTGTCCCCGTGCACGTCCTCCCGCTTCACGCGCGGGCCGAGGATCCGGTCCAGGTCGGCGAAGAACTCGTCCTCGTAGCCCGGCAGGAAGCGGCCGTCGACGTGGGCCGTCGCCTGGCCGGGGATGACGTTGACCTTGTAGCCGGCGCCGAGCATCGTCGGTGCGGCCGAGTTGCGCAGCGTCGCGCCGACCATCTTGGCGATGCCGCCGAGCTTGGCGAGCGTCGCGTCCATGTTGTCCGGGTCCAGGGGGGTCCCGAGTGCGTCCGAGAGCTCGTCCAGGAAGCTGCGCACCGTCTTCGTCACCCGCACCGGCCACTGGTGGCGGCCGAGCCTGCCCACGGCCTCGCACAGCTCCGTGATGGCGTTGTCGCTGTTGGTCATGGATCCGTGGCCCGCGGTGCCCTCCACCGTGAGCCGCATCCAGTGCATGCCCTTCTGCGCGGTCTCCACGAGGTAGAGCCGCAGGTTCTCGTTCACCGTGAAGGAGAAGCCGCCGACCTCGCCGATCGCCTCGGTGACGCCCTCGAACAGGCCCGGGTGCTTGTCCACGAGGTGCCGGGCGCCGTAGATGCCGCCCGCCTCCTCGTCGGCGAGGAAGGCCAGCACGATGTCCCGCGGGGGCTTGCGCCCGCTGCGCATCCGGTCGCGTACGACGGCCAGCGTCATCGCGTCCATGTCCTTCATGTCGACGGCGCCGCGGCCCCACACGCAGCCGTCGGCGATCTCGCCCGCGAAGGGGTCGTACGTCCAGTCGGCGGCGTTGGCCGGAACCACGTCCGTGTGCCCGTGGATCAGCAGCGCCGGCCGCGAGGGATCCTCGCCCTCGATCCGCGCCACGGTCGAGGCGCGCCCCTTGTGCGATTCGAAGATCTGCGGCTCCAGCCCGACCTCGGCGAGCTTCTCGGCGACCCATTCCGCCGCCTTGCGCTCCCCGGGACCCGAGTGGTCTCCGTAGTTGCTGGTGTCGATCCGGATGAGGTCCCGGCAGAGGTCGACTACCTCGTCCTCACCGGAGACGGTCCTGCCCGCGCTCGACTCGCTCACGCTGCTTCCTCCCACTGATCGGTACCGAACGTTCCCATCCTCCCGCTCCTGACCGCTCTCCCCAAGGGCGATCCCCGGTCGTCCGGGGGTGTGATCGAGGACCCCGGAATGTTTGGTAATGTTTTCCACGTCGGAACGGCCCGCGAGGGACGCGAGACAGACACCTTGTCCGGGTGGCGGAATGGCAGACGCGCTAGCTTGAGGTGCTAGTGCCCTTTATCGGGCGTGGGGGTTCAAGTCCCCCCTCGGACACCAGCTGAGACCCCACTTCGTGTGGGGTTTTCTGCTTTCCGGGGTTGCGGCGTGACCAACCGCTCGCGTCGCCCCGGCCGCCTGTTCCGCGTGCACCACCTCCACCGGGTCCTTGGCGGGTGCACAGGCAAGACGAAGCCCCTCCTCGCTTCGGGCCAGGAGGGGCGCGTGATGGGGACGCTGGATCTTCACGGTCTGCCACGACCACGCGTGTCGACCGTCACGGAGAAGTCCCTCCAGGCCCGGGCCGGGGGGTGATTCGAGCGCGACGCTACCGAGGCGCACCCGGAATGCCCTGAAGGCTCCCCGTCAGAAGATCCAAGATCGCCAGTGGCGCATCGACCGTACGAGCAACCGGGCCGGCGATCTGGGCAGGGAGAGCGCCCTGGAGCGGAGCAACGATGCCCTGCGCATTCAACGCGACGGGGAGGGGCAGGGGGGCGCTCTCAGCGGCCTGAGCGACTCCCCCCATCGTGGCGGTGGCGCCTGCGAGGGCGATCGTGACGAGTACTCGCTTCGTGTGGTTCATGGCCTGCGAACGATCTTGGCCCGGTCTGGTCACGAAGAAGCCCCGCCGTAAGCGGGGCTTCTCCGCACGGAGGACCTGGTGCTACGTCGACACAAAGAGCCGGTCAGGGCGATGCGAAGTCGCCCTGACCGGCTCTTTCGTTCCACGGACGGAGCTTCTCCGGGTTGCGGACCGCCCAGATGCGGGTGACGCGGCCCTCGGTGAGTTCGAACGCCGCGACGGTCACGGTGACCCCGGTGTGCCGGGCGACGAGGCCCGGCCGGCCGTTGACCGACCGTTCCAGGAGCGTCAGTCCAGGGGCCTTGTCCGCGATGTGGATCAGGTACTCGGCGATCCGCTCGTTGCCCTCGATCGGCTTCAGGGCGGCGCCGACCAGTCCGCCGCCGTCGGCGATCATCGCGGCGCCGGGGGCGAGCAGATCCACGAGGGCCCTGATGTCCCTTGCCTCCCACGCCTCCTTGAAGTCCCGTACCAGAGCGGCCTGTCCGGGTGCCGCGGCCGTCGGGACCTGCGCGGCACGCACGCGCCGGCGGGCCGAGGTCGCCAGCTGGCGGCAGGCCGCCGGTGTGCGGCCGACGATCGCCGCGATCTCGCCGAAGGGGTACCGGAAGACGTCGTGCAGGACGAACGCGACGCGTTCGGCCGGTGTCATCGACTCCAGTACGACGAGGAAGGCCATGTTCACCGACTCGTCCAGGGCGACCCGGTCCGCGGGGTCGGCGAGGTCGTCCGGCCCGCCGGTCCACTCCGTACGGTCGGGCAGCGGCTCGGGGACCCATGCGCCGACGTAGCGCTCGCGCCGTACCCGCGCGGAGCCGAGCAGGTCCAGGCAGATGCGGCCGGCCACCGTCGTCAGCCAGGCACCGGGCGACTCGACGGCCTCCTGCCGCTGCCTCGGCATCGCGTACCAGCGCGCGTAGGTCTCCTGTACGGCGTCCTCGGCCTCGGCCAGCGAACCGAGCAGCCGGTAGGCGAGGTTGGTGAGGTGCCGGCGCTCGCCGACGATCGCGCTCGGATCCGGCTCGGACCGGCCGCCCCCCACGGTGGCCGACGTACTCGTGCTCACAACTGCTCCCCCTGGTCCGCCCTCCGGCGCCCCGCCTCACATTCCGCGGGCCCACGTCGTCGGACTACCGAGACCTTATAGATCGACGCCGTGAGGCAGAAGAGGGGGCCGCACCATGGCCACACTGACGACGCAGAAGCCGCGCTCTTTCACGTTCTTGCAGGTCGCGGTCGCCCTGCAGACCTTGGCGATCTTCTTCCAGGCGGTCACCGCCGGGCTGCTGCTGACGTCGGCCCACGGCGAGCTGCTGCACGGGGTCGGCGCGCGCGTGATGTACGGGGCGTCGATGCTGTACGTACTCGCCGCGGTGCTGGCGTGGCGGCCGGGCGGCGGGTCGCCGCGGCCCATCCTGTACGCGTCGGGCTTCCTCGTGCTCGCCTCGGTGCAGGTGGTCCTGGGCATCGCACGCGTTCCGTCGGTCCACGTCCCGCTCGGCGTCCTGATGTTCGCCCTGAGCCTGCTGGTACTGGGCCGCGGCCCGTCCGCTCGCCGCCCCTGACCGGACCTGGCACACGTGCAACGGAGCAGGTCAGAGCGACGCAATATCGCCCTGACCTGCTCTGTTGTTATGTTGGGACCACATCGGAGGGGCAGACCGGCTGAGGGAGGTCCCGTGATGTGGGCTGAGGGCGCCGGCCCGCGTCGGCTGTTCGGCGAGGACGCGGACGAGGTGGTCGCCGCCGCCCTGGCGGGCGACCCGTCCGATGTGGACCGGCTGGTGCGCGAGTACCGGCTGCTGCGGCAGATCCTCGACGGAGCCCGGGCCGGGATCGCGGTGCTGGACGCCGAACTGCGCTATCTGTACGTCGGCCCGCACATGGCGGTGATGAACGGCCTGCCCGCCCAGGCGCTGCTGGGGCGGACGCTGGGCGAGGTGCTGCCGGACGTCGAGCGCCCCGACGAGGTCCTGCACCAGGTGCTGCGGGACGGGCAGCCGAGGGAGCTGATCCTGGAGGGCCGCACCCGGGCCGACTCCCCGTACGCGTCGCGGGTGTGGCGGGGGACCTATCACCGGCTGGAGGAGGACGGGCGGGTGCTGGGGGTGGTGGGCATCGGCCTCGAGGTCAGCGCGCCCAGGGAGCGGCAGCGGGAGCTGTCGCGCACCAATCGGCGCCTGCTCCTGCTGGACACGGCCTCCGTGCGGATCGGCACCACGCTCGACGTGGACACCACCTGTCGTGAGCTGACCGACTTCCTGGTTCCGGGACTCGCCGACGCCGCGAGTGTGGAGCTCATCCCGCGGGAGGGGCCGGGCGGGAAGCCGACCGGCGACGGCTCCCTGCGGCTGCGGCGTGTCTCGGTGACGTCGGTACGGGACCTCTCCGCGCGGGTACGGGCGCTCGGCGCGGCCGGGGAGTACGTGGACCACCAGTGCGGCTCGGCCGTCCGGCAGTGCCTGGAGAGCGGCGAACCGTGGCTGGGGAACTTCTCCTCCGACGAGGCCTTCAGCCGGGCCGCGCCCAGCGCGGACCGGGTCGCCGCGTACCGGCAGGCGGGCATCCACTCGGGTGTCGTGGTGCCGCTGATCGCCCAGGACCGTCCGATCGGCACGCTCACCCTGGTGCGTGCCGGGGATTCCCCGGCGTTCGGGCGCGAGGACGTGGTCGTGGCCCGGACCCTGGCCGAGCGGGCGGCGACCAGCCTCGCCAAGGCCGAGCGGTTCGCCCGGGAGCAGGGGATGGCGCTCGAACTCCAGCAGGCGCTGCTGTCCGAGCCCACCTTCCCGCACGACGACCTCGAGGTGGCCTCCCGCTACCTGCCCTCCGGTACGGGCGTCCTGGTGGGCGGGGACTGGTTCGACTGCCTGGCCCTGCCGGGCGGCCGGACCCTGCTGGTGATGGGCGATGTCATGGGCCACGGGGTCGAGGCGGCGGTGGCGATGAGCCACTACCGCTCCCTCATCCGCGCGCTCGCCGCGTCCGGGCACCCGCCTGCGGACATCCTGCGCGAGGCGGACCGGGTCGTCTTCGCCGGCGGCCTGGACCGGGTGGCCACCTGCCTGCTCGTGCTGGTCGACCACGCCGCCGGGACCTGCGTCCACGCGAGCGCCGGGCACCTGCCCGCCATGGTCATCGGCCGCGAGCAGGGACCGTTCCTGGCGCCGGTACCGGTAGGGCCGCCCCTGGGCACCGGCTACGGCCGCTACGAGAACGCCTCCTTCACGCTGGAGCCGGGGTGCGTCCTGATGCTGTTCACGGACGGCCTGGTCGAACGCCGCGGCGAGGACATCGACACCTCGCTCCGCCGCCTCACCGGCATCGCCCTGCCCGCTGACGGGGCACTGCCGGAGGTCATCGACACGGTCCTCGCGGCCCTCCGCGTCACGGACGCCGAGGACGACGTCACCCTCCTCGCCGCCCGCACGGCAGGCCGGCGCCGAGGCTAGAGGGGCGGCCCGGGCGGCTCAGGTCGTTCCGGGCTCGGGCCGGACGGTTCGAGGCCCCCGCGCGGGACGGGGTCCGGCGCGGGGGCCTTCGCAGACGGTCGCGGGGTCAGCGGCGGGTTGCCGCGAGTTCGGCTACCCGGCCGCGGACCAGGTACCAGCCGCCGACCAGGGCGGCGCCGATGACCGGGACGAAGAGGACCGTGGTGCGGCCCACTCCGCCGTCGCACCACATCAGGACCAGCACCGTGAGGAGGAAGGCGAGGGTCACCAGCTGGGTGTACGGGGCCCAGGGCAGGCGGTAGGACGGGCGCTCCAGGCGGCCCTGCTGGGCGCGGCGCCAGAAGTGGAGCGAGCAGAGCATGACCATGGCCCAGGTGCCGAGGATGCCGAGCGAGGCGAAGTTGAGGACGATCTCGAAGGCGTCCTTGGGCATGAAGTAGTTCAGGCCGACGCCCGCGATGCCGAAGGCTGCGGTGAACAGGACGCCGCCGTAGGGGACCTTGCCCTTGTTCATGACGCCGGTGAACTTCGGGGCGGAGCCTGCCAGGGACATCGACCGCAGGATGCGGCCGGTGGAGTAGAGGCCGGAGTTCAGGCTGGAGAGGGCGGCCGTCAGGACGACGAGGTTCATGACGCCCGCGGCGCCGGGGACGCCGAGCTTGTCGAAGACGGTGACGAAGGGGCTCTGGTCCGAGCTGTACGCGGTGTACGGCAGGAGGAGGGCGAGGAGGACGACCGAGCCGACGTAGAAGAGGCCCACGCGCCACATGATCGAGTTGATCGCCTTCGGCATGATCTTCTCGGGGTTCTCGGTCTCGCCGGCGGCGACTCCGCAGAGCTCGACGGAGGCGTACGCGAAGACCACGCCCTGGATCACCAGGAGCATCGGGAGGACGCCGGAGGGGAAGAGGCCCCCGTTGTCGGTGATGTTGGCGAGGCCGGGGGTGCTGCCGCCGATGTCGTGGCTGGTGGCGACGAGCCAGATGCCGACGATCAGGAAGACGACGAGGGCGGCGACCTTGACGAGCGAGAACCAGAACTCCATCTCGCCGAAGTACTTCACCGAGATCAGGTTGGCGGTGAGCACGATGGCGAGGGCGATGAAGGCGAGGACCCACTGGGGGACGTCGGTGAACATCGACCAGAAGTGGGCGTAGGTCGCGGCGGCCGTGATGTCGGCGACGGTGGTGGTGGACCAGTTCAGGAAGTAGAGCCAGCCGGCCGTGTAGGCGCCCTTCTCGCCCATGAACTCGCGCGCGTACGAGACGAACGCACCGGAGGACGGGCGGTACAGGACGAGCTCGCCGAGGGCCCGCACGACGAAGAAGGCGAAGACTCCGCACACTGCGTAGGCGATCGCGAGGGAGGGACCCGCGCCGGCGAGGCGGCCGCCGGCGCCGAGGAACAGGCCGGTGCCTATCGCCCCGCCGATCGCGATCATGTTGATGTGGCGGGACTTGAGGTCCTTGCTGTAGCCCTCGTCACCGGCGTCGACATGGCGGGTCGGCGCCGGGGCGGGAGCCTCGGTCAAGGTGCGCTCACTCAGGTCACTCATGTAGGACTTCGCCTTCGTGGGTGGGACAAGGCAGTGCCCCGACCGCCGCGCAGGGGAGCTGGGTGGTGTCCCCTGTGCTGCGATCCGGGTGGTTTGGTCGCAACAGGAGACCATGAGGCTCTGCTCCCCTCCAAAAGCACCCCCCGCACGCCGAAGCCCCCGACGACCTTGGAAACGGGTGTCGGGGGCTTCGTAGGGGCTGGAAAGCGAGGTCAGTCGCCGGGGGTGCCCTCCGCCGCCTGGTCGAGGCGGAAGGCCTCGTTTCCGAGGCCGATACGGGCGTGCACCTCGGGGCGGCTGCGGCGCAGCACGGCTCCGTAGACCAGGCCGGTCACGACGGCGGCGCCGATGATGCCGGGCAGCACCCAGCTGAGGGCGGAGCCCTTCTCGGCGCCGACCAGGACGCCGAAGTCCTTGACGGTGTAGACGGCGATGGCGAGCAGGGCGACACCGGCGGTGCCGGCCGCGAGGAGGCGCCAGACCTGGGCGCCGGCGGTGCCGCGGCGGACGAAGAAGGCGATGACGGCGAAGGAGGCGGCGGCCATGAGGAGGGTCACACCGAGGGCGCCGACGCTGCCCATCCAGGTGAACAGGTGCAGGACGGGGGTGGTGGGGTCGGGCAGCTGCACCTTGAGGGAGGGATCGGCGGGTGCCTTGTCCTCGGAGAGGGCGAAGGCGATCACGACGAGGGCGGCGACGCCGGTCTGCAGCAGGGAGCCGGTGGCGGGGGCTCCGGTGCCGGGGTTGGTGCGTCCGAAGGTGGCCGGGAGGAGGCCCTCGCGGCCCATGGCGAAGGCGTAGCGGGCGACCACGTTGTGGAAGCTGAGCATGGCCGCGAACATGCCGGTCACGAAGAGGACGTGCAGGACGTCGGTGAAGGCGGCGCCGAGGCGGGCCTCGGTGAGCTGGAAGAGCAGGGTGGGGCCGGCCTCGCCGGCGGTCCTGACGACCTCCGAGGGGCCGGTGGCGACGGTGAGGGCCCACGCGCTGACGGCGAAGAAGAGGGCGACGAAGCCGACCGCGAGGAACATCACGCGCGAGACGACGATGTGCGGCTTGCTGGTCTCCTCGGCGTAGACCGGGGACTGCTCGAAGCCGACGAAGGCGGCGATGCAGAAGCAGAGGGCGGTGCCGAAACCGGCTCCTCCGAGGGTCGCGGGGTCGAAGGCGTGGAGCGAGAGGCCTTCGGCGGCCGGCTCGGCGATGGCGGCGACGTCGAAGACGACGACGAGGACGCACTCGACGAGGAGGAGGACCCCGAGGACCTTGGCGTTGAGGTCGATCTTGAGCCAGCCGAGCGCCCCGGTGACGGCGACGGCGAGCAGGGCCGGGATCCACCAGGCCAGTTCGATGTCGAGATAGGTGGCGAAGAGGCCGGATATCTCGAAGCCGAGGATGCCGAAGACACCGACCTGCATGGCGCTGTACGCGACGAGGGCGACGAGCGAGGCGGCCGCGCCGGCGGTGGGACCGAGGCCGCGGGCGATGTACGCGTAGAAGGCGCCGGCGTTGTGGACGTGGCGGCTCATCTCGGCGTAGCCGACGCTGAAGAGCGCGAGGACGGCGCCGAGGATGACGAAGAGCAGCGGCTGGCCGACGATGCCCATGACCCCGAAGGTCGTGGGCATGACACCGGCGACGACCATCAGGGGCGCGCTGGCGGCGAGTACGGACAGCAGCAGGCCGGCGGTACCGAGGCGGTCGGCGCGCAGGGCCCGGTCCTGGCCCTTGTACGTACGGATCTCGGCCGGGTCTTGGAGCGTGGAGGATCTGCCCGTCGGCATGGCGGCGTCCTTTCGGGGGGCACGGTTCTTTTCGGGGCGGTTCTTTCGGAGCGGTTCTTTCGGGGGCTTTGCGGGGGCCTTTACGGGGGGCGGCGCGTGGTCAGGCGGTGCCGAGCGCGACGCCGCGGGCGGCGAGGAAGGCCTTCTGCGGGTCGCGGTCCGGATAGGACCAGGGGGCGCGGGTGGCGTGGCTGCCGATGCGGTGGAAGAGGGCGGCGGCCTCGGCCGGGCGGCCCTCGCAGAGCTTGGCGTGGGCGAGGAAGTTCAGGTCGACCCGGTTGCGCGGGTGGTCGTCGCGCTCCCACTCCAGCCACCAGTCGAAGGCGGCGCGCAGCACCTGGCGGGCGCGGCGGCCGGCCCAGTGGGCGGCGGCCGCCTCGGGCGAGTGGCCGTGCGTGGCGGCGAGCACCCGGTAGCGCTCGGCGTGCGCGACGACGGGGAGGACGGCGAGCGGGGAGTCGGCCGGGGACTCCTCGGCGGCCCAGGACGCGAAGTCGTAGACCTCGTGGAGCGGGTCCTGGCCGGAGACGAGGGCGCGTTCGGCCAGTTTGGCGACCATCAGGTGATGGGCGTGGTGGTGCTCGCGGTGGCGGGCCCGGACCTGGTCGAAGTGGCGGCTGAACTCTTCCTCGCTGCCGAAGGCGCGGGAGAGGAGGAGCAGCCCGAGCCAGGGGGTGGGGTCGGCCGGGAGCAGGCCGGCGGCCCGGCGGCAGGCCTCCTCGGCCGCGGCCGGGGTGCCCTTGTGGCGCAGGGCGGTGAAGACGGCGGCGCAGGCGAGGAGGGTGGCGGCGTCGGCGCTGTCCGGTTCGGCGAGCAGCCACTCGCGGGCCCAGGCGGTGGCCGCCGGGGTCTGGGCGAGGACGACGACGCGGTGGCCGCGGCGGTCCCAGTCGTCGCCGGTGCCGACGAGGAGGGAACGGGCCCGGGACCACCGGCCCTGGGTGAACTGGGAGCGTACGTCGACGAGTTCGGCGTCGCAGAGGGCCGGGTCGAAGAGCTGGGCGTCCCGCTTGCGGGCACGACCGAGGGGCGGCGGAGGCGGGGACATCCGCGGGTTTCCCTCCAGGACGCGGGCGGACGAGGGTGACGGGGCTCAGCGGCGGCCGGTACTCGCGCAGGGCGCACGCGTGGGGTTCGGCCGGGCGGAGCGGGTGAACCTGTGGAGCGGGTGAACCGGGTGGAGCGGGTCGGTCCGGGGATCGCGACGGTGAGCGCGCCGGTGATCACGCACAGCAAAGCGGTACGCCCAGCTCCGCGTCAAGGTCCAGTCCACTGCCTGGCGGGTTTCAACTGCTGCGACGAGGGTGCGAGTTGGGTGATCGGTACCGTTCCGGAGGTGTCTGTGCGCTCTCGTGGGGTGGCCGCATGACCGCCTGCGATGATCTTCCCCCGTATCTGCTGGGCTTCCCCCGTATCTGCTGGGCTTCCCCGGTCCGCTGCGCGATCAGCTGGTCGCGGCCGTGCTGAGCGGGGCGAAGACCAGCACCACCGGCCTGCTCGCGGAGTACGGGGCCGAGGACGAGCCACTCCCGGAGCCCGGCGCCCGGTCCCTGCTGGTCGATTCCGCGGAGCGCGGGGTGGCGGTGGTGGAGGTGACCGCCCTGGAGGTGCTCCGGCTCGGGGACGTCGGGCTGCGGCACGCGCTCGACGAGGGCGAGGGTTTCACGTCGGTGGCCGAATGACGTACGGCACACGAGGAGTTCTGGCACAGCGATCCGGTGCGCGGGGCGATCGGTGACCCGGGGTTCACGGTCGATGACGACACCCTCGTCATCGCGGAGCCGTTCCGGGTCACCGAACGGCTGGTCTGACGGCGCCGTACGGGTTTCGCGGGCGGGTGCCCGTCAGCCGACGGCCTGGGCGGCGGCGCGGCCCGCCGCCCGGCCCGAGAAGATGCACCCGCCGAGGAAGGTGCCCTCCAGGGCGCGGTAGCCGTGCACCCCGCCGCCGCCGAATCCGGCCGCCTCGCCGGCCGCGTAGACGCCCGGCAGCGGTTCGCCGGAGCCGGTCAGGACCCGCGAGGAGAGGTCGGTCTCCAGTCCGCCCAGGGACTTGCGGGTCAGGATCGAGAGCCGCACCGCGATGAGCGGCCCGGCCTTGGGGTCCAGGATCCGGTGCGGGGCGGCCGTGCGGATCAGCTTGTCGCCGAGGTACCTGCGGGCCCCGTGGATGGCCGTGACCTGGAGGTCCTTGGTGAAGGGGTTGGCGATCTCCCGGTCGCGGGCCACGATCTCGCCCCGGACGGTGGCCTCGTCGAGGAGGTCCTCCTTGGTGACCGCGTTCATTCCGCGGACCAGTGCGGACAGGTCCCGCTCGACGACGAAGTCGGCTCCGCGGTCCATGAAGGCCCTGACCGGGGTGGGTACGGCCTGGCGGGCGCGGGTGAAGACGTCGCGCACCGACTTGCCGGTGAGGTCCGGGTTCTGCTCGGAGCCGGAGAGGGCGAACTCCTTGCCGATGATGCGCTCGTTGAGCACGAACCAGGTGTGGTCGTGGCCGGTCTGCATGATGTGGTCGAGCGTGCCGAGGGTGTCGAAGCCCGGGAAGAGCGGTACGGGCAGCCGCTTGCCCGTCGCGTCCAGCCACAGCGGGGAGGGGCCGGGCAGGATGCGGATGCCGTGCCGGGCCCAGATCGGGTCCCAGTTCTGGATCCCCTCGGTGTAGTGCCACATCCGGTCCTTGTTGATGTGGCTGGCGCCCGCCCGCTCCGCGATGCCGAGCATCAGACCGTCCACGTGCGCCGGGACCCCGGAGAGCAGCCGCTGCGGCGGTGTGCCGAGCCGTTCGGGCCACTGCGCGCGGACGAGGTCGTGGTTGCCGCCGATGCCGCCGCTGGTGACGATCACCGCCTGGGCCCGCAGGGAGAAGGTCCCGGTGGCCTCGCGGCTGCTCGCGGCGCCCCGTACGGCCCCGGAGGGTTCCAGGATCTCGCCCGTCACGGTGTCCACCGCGCCGGCCGTGGCGGAGAGCCCGGTGACGCGGTGGCGGAACGCGAAGCGGACCAGGCCGCGGGCCGCGCCCGCCCGGACGCGCCGCTCGAAGGGCTCGACCAGGCCGGGGCCGGTGCCCCAGGTGATGTGGAAGCGGGGGACGGAGTTCCCGTGGCCGTTGGCGTCGTAGCCGCCGCGCTCCGCCCAGCCGACCACCGGGAAGAAGCGGACGCCCTGCGCGTGCAGCCAGGAACGCTTCTCGCCGGCCGCGAAGTCGACGTAGGCCTCCGCCCAGCGGCGCGGCCAGGCGTCCTCCTCGCGGTCGAATCCGGCGGTGCCCAGCCAGTCCTGGAGGGCGAGGGCGTGACTGTCCTTGATCCGCATCCGGCGCTGCTCCGGCGAGTTCACGAAGAACAGGCCGCCGAAGGACCAGTGGGCCTGGCCGCCGATCGACTGCTCGGGCTCCTGGTCGAGCAGGATGACCTTGCGGCCCGCGTCAACGAGCTCGGCGGTGGCCACGAGCCCCGCGAGCCCGGCTCCGATCACGATCACGTCTGCGTCGTACGTCATGCGGTTACCCGTCCTCCGTCGGTGGTGGGGCAGATCCTTGGCTACGGAGCGGTAACCAGTCAACAGCGGTGATTGGATGACCTGTATGAGTGCCGCTGATGAAGTGCTGGACGTGGTGGACCGGGACGACCGGGTCACCGGGCAGGCCCCGCGGGGCGAGGTGTACGCGCGGGGACTGATCCACCGCTGCGCGTTCGTGCAGGTCAGGGACGCGGAGGGGCGGATCTTCGTGCACCGGCGGACCGCCTCGAAGCTTGTCTTCCCCTCGTACTACGACATGTTCGTGGGCGGGGTGCTGGGCGCCGGCGAGAGCTACGCGCAGGCAGCGCTGCGCGAGGCCGAGGAGGAACTGGGGGTGTGGGGGCTGGCGCAGCCGACGCCCCTGTTCAAGTTCCTGTACGAGGGCCCGGGCGGGGCCTGGTGGTCGTACGTGCACGAGGTGCGGTGCGAGCTGCCGGTGGCCCCGCAGGCCTCGGAGGTCGACTGGCACACCCACCTCACGCAGGAGGAGCTGGACCGGCGGGTGGCCGACGGGGAGTGGGCCTGGGTACCGGACGGGCTGGAGGCCTACCGGCGGCTGCGCGCGCATACCCGCTCCCGCCAGTAGATTTGTCGGGTGATCGACTTCGTCAAGGACGTGCGCCTCTGGTTCGCACCCTCGCGGCTGAGGGACGAGGGCGAGACCCCCGACTACCGCTTCTCGCTGGCCAACGAGCGGACCTTCCTCGCCTGGATCCGCACCTCGCTGGCCCTGGTGGGCGGCGGCTTCGCCGTCGACCAGTTCCTGCCGGACCTGCGCTGGGGGATCCGGGTCGGGATGGCCTTCGCGCTGCTCGCGGTGGGTGCGGCCTGTGCGCTGCGGGCGGTGAACCACTGGGTCCGGTGCGAGCGGGCCATGCGGCGGGGCGAGGACCTGCCGGTGTCCCGGTTCCCGGTGCTGCTGAGCCTGGGCGTGGGGCTGGTGGCGGTGGCGATGATGGTGGTCGTGGCACTGGGCTGGACGACGGGGCGGTGAGTGCCCCGGGCAGGGACCGCGACGCCGGGCTGCAGCCCGAGCGGACCCGGCTCGCGTGGCGGCGTACGACGCTGGCGTCCTCGGTGGTGGCGGTACTGGCGGTGCGGCAGGCGCTGCGCGGGTCCGGCGCGCCGGTAGAGGTGGTCGGGGCGGCGGCCATCGCGCTGATCTGGCTGGCGTTCCTGTGGGTGGCCCACCGGCGGATCCGGGCGCTGGCGGCGGGGCGGCCGCGGGTGCTCGCGCCGCGGGCGGCGCTGGCGGTGGTGGCGTGCACGCTGGCGCTGGCGGTTCTCGCGATGCCGCTGATCGTCTGAGCCGCCGGTGCGCGTGCCGGCCGAGCCGCCGGTGTGATGATCGCGCTTCGCCGCGCCACTGCGACACAACGGGCGATACCCGACAATCCACACTAACCTCAGCGCCATGACGACCCTGCACCACGAACACCCCACGCACCAGCACACCCACGGCGCGGACTGCGGGCACCAGGCGGTCTCGCACGGCGACCACGTCGACTACGCCCACGACGGCCATCTGCACCGGGAGCACTCGGGGCACTGGGACGAGTGCGAGCCCAGCGGGCACACCACGCACGACGACCACGGACACGCGCACGGCTCGGGCTGCGGGCACGAGTCGGTCCGGCACGGCGACCACGTGGACTACCTGCACGACGGGCACCGGCACGCGGAGCACGACGGACACTACGACGACCACTGACCGAAGGTCCCGTCGGGAGCGGCACCCGCCCTCCCCCGGCGCGGCGACGGCTGGCAGGATGCCGACCGTTCGTCAAGCGACCCGGGGAGAGCGCAGATGTCCGTCGAAGAGCCGTACCTCGTCCAGCCCGCGCCCGGGGTGTACGCCTACGTCCAGCCGGACGGCGGCTGGTGCCTCAACAACGCCGGATTCGTGACCGGCGGGGGCCGGACCCTGCTCGTGGACACCGCCGCCACCGAGCGGCGGGCCCTGGCCCTGCGCGAGGCGGTCGTGGCCGCCGGGGCGCCGCTCCCCCGCACCGTGGTCAACACCCACCACCACGGCGACCACACGTACGGCAACGGCGTCTTCGCCCCCGGGGCGCTGATCCTCGGGCACGACAACGCGCGCTCCGAGCAGCTCGCCGCCGGGCACCAGCTCGAGATGATCTGGCCCGCCACGGACTTCGGCGCGATCGGCATCGTCGCACCCGACCTCACCTACAGCGACCGGGCGACCCTGCACGTCGGCGCGACCGAGGTGCAGGTCATCCACCCGGGCGTCGCGCACACCACCGGGGACTCGGTCGTGTGGCTGCCCGGGCAGCGGGTGGTCTTCACCGGCGACCTGATCTTCTCCGGAGGGACCCCGTTCCTGGCCATGGGCTCCCTCGCCGGCTCGCTGCGGGCGCTGGAACTGCTGCGCGCGCTGGACGCGGAGACCGTCGTACCGGGCCACGGGCCCCTGACCGACCCCTCGGCCTACGACTCCACCGAGCGCTACCTGCGGTACGTGGCCGAACTCGCCCGGGAGGGGCGAGCGAAGGGGCTGTCCCCGCTGGAGGTGGCCCGGCAGGCCGATCTCGGCGAGTTCGCCGCCTGGCGGGAGAGCGAGCGGCTGGTGGCGAACGTGCACCGGGCGTACGCGGAACTGGCCGGGGAGCCGGAGGGCGCGCCGCTGGACATACTCGCCGTCTTGACGGACATGACCGTGATGAACGGCGGAACGCCGATCCTCTGTCACGCCTGAGACGGCCGGGCGGAAGGATTTCCTTCCGTCCGCGCTCTGGACGACATACCGACTGGTCGGCATGATGGCTTGCGACGGTGTCCGACGCACCGTCGCTCTTCTGCTCGTCGACTCGCACGGAGGTACGCACCCATGACCTCAGCCCCGGCCGACCCACGCGGCCTGGATCTGGAGCGACTGCGCGGTCATCTCGACCGGGCAAGGCCGGGACTCGTGGCCGGTCCGCTGCGCGGCCGGCTGATCGAGGGCGGCCGGTCGAATCTCACGTACGAGATCACCGACGGAACCGCCCGCTGGGTGGTCCGCCGGCCGCCGCTCGGCCACGTCCTGGCCACCGCGCACGACATGCGGCGCGAACACCGGGTCATCGCGGCCCTGCACGGCACGGCCGTTCCGGTGCCCGAGCCGCTGCTGCTGTGCGAGGACGAGGCCGTGCTCGGGGCGCCGTTCTACGTCATGGAGTACGTGGAGGGGGTCCCGTACCGGACGGCCGGGCAGCTCACCGCGCTCGGCCCGGAGCGCACCCGGCGGGCGGTGCTGGGCCTGGTGGACACCCTGGTCGAGCTGCACGCGGTGGACCCGGCGGCGGTGGGCCTGGGCGACTTCGGCCGGCCCGAGGGCTTCCTCGACCGGCAGTTGCGCCGCTGGGGCAAGCAGCTCGCGGCCTCCCGGGGCCGGGAGCTCGCCGGGATCGACGAGCTGCACGCCGCGCTCGGCCGGACGCTGCCCGACTCCCCCGCCCCGACCGTGGTGCACGGGGACTTCCGGCTCGACAACGTCCTGATCGGCGGCCCGGACGACAGCATCCGGGCGGTGCTGGACTGGGAGATGTCCACGCTCGGGGATCCGCTGACCGACCTCGGACTGCTCGTGATGTACAGCTCGGACCTGGGCCTGACCGGATCACCGGTCAGTACGACGAGCGGGGCGCCGGGCCATCCGGCGCCGGCCGAGCTCGTCGAGCGGTACGCCGCCCGCTCGGGCCGGGACACCGGGGCGATCGCCTGGTACACGGCCTTCGCCTGGTTCAAGCTCGCCGTGATCCTCGAAGGCATCCACTACCGCTACACGCTGGGACAGACCGTCGGGGCGGGCTTCGACCGGATCGGCGAGCTGGTCCCGGTCTTCATCGAGCACGGACTGACCACTCTCCAGGACCGCCAGGACCCCCAGGAAGGCTGAGGCACTCACCCATGGATTTCGCATTCGACGCCCGGACCGAGGAACTCCGCGAGCGGCTGCTCGCGTTCATGGAGGAGTACGTCTACCCGGCGGAGCCCGTCGCCGCCGAGCAGCGCGCACGGCTGGCCTCGCCCTGGGATTCCCCGGCCGTCTTCGGTGAACTGAAGGCCGAGGCGCGCCGCCAGGGCCTGTGGAACCTCTTCCTCCCGGATGCCGAGTACGGCGCCGGGCTGACCAACCTCCAGTACGCGCCGCTCGCCGAGATCACCGGCCGCAGCCCGCACCTGGCGCCGATGGCCACCAACTGCGCGGCCCCGGACACCGGGAACATGGAGCTGCTCGCCCAGTTCGGGAACGAGGAGCAGAAGAAGCAGTGGCTGGAGCCCCTGCTGACCGGGGACATCCGCTCCGCGTTCGCGATGACCGAGCCCGAGGTGGCCTCCTCGGACGCCACGAACATCGAAACCCGTATCGAGCGCTCGGCGGACGGTCGCGAGTACGTGGTCACCGGCCGCAAGTGGTTCATCTCCGGGGCGATGAACCCGGACTGCAGGATCTTCATCGTGATGGGCAAGACCGACCCGGAGGGCGCCGACCCGCGCCGCCAGCAGTCGATGATCCTGGTGCCGCGCGACACCCCCGGAGTCGAGGTGCGCCGGGCGATGACGGTGTACGGCTACGAGGACCACGACCACGGCGGCCACGCGGAGGTGGTCTTCGACGGCGCCCGGGTCCCGGCGGCGAGCCTGATCGGCGAGGAGGGCACCGGCTTCGCCATCGCCCAGGCCCGGCTCGGCCCGGGCCGCATCCACCACTGCATGCGGCTGATCGGCATGGCGGAGCGGGCCATCGAGCTGATGTGCCGGCGCGCGGTGGAACGTACCGCTTTCGGCAGGCCGCTGGCCGCCCAGGGCGTCGTACAGAACTGGATCGCCGACGCCCGGGTCACGGTGGAGCAGCTGCGGCTGCTGGTGCTGAAGACGGCCTGGCTGATGGACACGGCCGGGAACCGGGGCGCACACACCGAGATCCAGGCCATCAAGATCGCGACGCCGCGGGCGGTGGTGCGGATCCTCGACGACGCGGTGCAGCTGCACGGCGCGGGCGGGGTGAGCCAGGACTTCCCACTGGCCGAACTGTGGGCGGCGGCGCGGACCCTGCGGCTGGCCGACGGCCCGGACGAGGTGCACCAGCGGTCGCTGGCGCGGCGGGAGTTGAAGGCCTACGCGGCCGGCCGGCCGTGAACGTGCGGGAATCGTGCAGGAGTTCGTACGGACCTGTGTGCGAAGTGAAGGGGATGCGGGGGACCCTTTAAGAAAGCTTGTTGAATAACCCCGCAACGCCAAGGTGTTCTTGATTTGCGCCTGTCAATCGGAACAGGGTTCTCCAGAAGGTCTGACGCCCCACACGTCAACATGAGGAGAACCCTCCAGATGGCAACTCACAAGCGCTCGCGCCGTTTCAGGTACGTCGCAGTGGGCACGGGAGCCGCCGCAGCGGCCGCCGTGACCCTGCTGGCCAGCCCCTTCGCGGGGGCTGCGGCACCGGCCGAAGGCACGGTGTACGGCCTCGGCGCACCCGGCGCGATCAGCGGGAGCTACGTCGTCATACTCGACGCATCCGCGAACAAGGAACAGCTCGCCCGCAAGTACGGGGGCGAGCTGAAGCGCTCCTACGGCTCCGGGGTCAACGGCTTCTCGGCCTCGGGCCTGAGCGAGACCGAGGCGAAGCGGCTCGCCGCGGACCCGGCCGTCGGCAAGGTCGTACAGAACAAGAAGTTCACCATCAACGCCACCCAGCCCAACCCGCCGTCGTGGGGGCTGGACCGGATCGACCAGACCGCGCAGGCGGGCGACAAGAAGTACAACTACCCCGACAGCGGCGGCGAGGGGGTGACGGCGTACGTCATCGACACCGGCGTCCGCACCACCCACAAGGACTTCGGCGGCCGCGCGACGTCCGGCTTCGACGCGGTCGACAACGACGACAGCGCCGACGACGGCAACGGCCACGGCACGCACGTGGCCGGCACCATCGCGGGTACCGCGCACGGCGTCGCCAAGAAGGCGAAGGTGGTCGCGGTGCGCGTGCTGGACGACAACGGCTCCGGCACCACCGAGCAGGTGGTCGCCGGGATCGACTGGGTCACGCAGAACCACTCGGGGCCCTCGGTGGCCAACATGAGCCTGGGCGGCGGCGCCGACGAGGCGCTCGACGAGGCGGTGCGCCGGGCCATCGCCTCGGGCGTCACCTTCGCCGTGGCGGCGGGCAACGAATCGGCCGACGCCGGGCAGGGCTCGCCGTCGCGGGTCACGGAGGCGATCACGGTCGCGTCGAGCACGATCGACGACGCGCAGTCCTCGTTCTCCAACTTCGGCGCCGTGGTGGACCTGTACGCGCCGGGCTCGGACATCACGTCCGCCTGGAACGACAGCGACACCGGGACGAAGACCATCTCCGGCACGTCCATGGCCACCCCGCACGTGGTGGGCGCCGCGGCGGTCTACCTGGCCGGTCACCCGTCCTCGACCCCGGCCCAGACAGCTGCGGCCCTGACGGGGGCGGCCACCTCGGGAGCCGTCACCAACCCGTCGTCGGGCACGGCGAACAAGCTGCTGAAGGTGGCTCCGTAGTCGGCGGTCCGGGGGTCCGCCCGGCGGGCGGCCCCCCGGACCCTGCGGGCCGGAGCCCCGTATGCTCCGCCTCGTGATCCATTTCAGGGTGGCCGCAGACGGGCCCGGCCCGTTGAGCGCGTGGTTCGAACCGCTTGCCTGGGAGGTGGTTCTCGAACCTGGTGACCACATCCTCGTCGCATGGCCCGACTACAGCCCCGGACCACAGCTCGCCCCGATGCTCTGCCACGAGCCGGGGCGGCTGACGGTCGTGGAGCCGCACTGGGTTCCGGGCAGCGAACCGGGCTACGCGCGGTTCTGGACCTCCAGCGGCGAGGAGATCACGTACTGAGCCGTATCTCCCGGCGGAAGGCGCTCCGGGGGCCCGGGGGGACTCTCGGAGCGGCTCCGGGCTGATCGGCAAGACATCCCTAGGGACGCAGTGCGCGCAGCAGCAGGTCGGCGAGGTGATCGGCGACCTGCTGCGGCGTGAGCGGGCCGTCCGCCCGGTACCAGGTGGACAGGTGGTGGACGGACCCGAAGTGGTAGTCCACCACCAGGTCGGCGGGGGTGGCGCTGGAGAACACCCCCGTACGCTGCCCCTCCTCCACCAGCGCCCGGAAGCGCTCGTGGTAGCGCCGGCGCTCCGCCCGTACCTGCTTGAACTTCTCCGGGCTGAGCTGGTGCATCGACCGGAAGAAGATCATCGCGTCGTCGAGGTTCTCGATGGTGGTGACGACCACGTCGGCGGCCGCGGCGCGCAACCGCTCCTCGACGGGCGCGTCGGAGTCGGCCACCGCGTCCAGGCGCTGCTGCTGGAGCCGCAGCATCCGCGCGTACACCTCGTGCAGCAGGTCGTCCTTGGAGCCGAAGTAGTGGTAGAGCGCACCCTTCGTGACGCCGGCCGCCTCGACGATCTCCTGCACCGAGGTGCGGTCGTAGCCGCGCTCGGCGAACAGCCGGGTGGCGACGGCCAGCAGCCGCTGCGGTACCGGGGCCTCGTGCGTGCCTGCGGGTTCCGTGGTCCTGGCCGCCATGGCGCTGACCTTCCCTTCCTCGTTCCTGCCTGGTCACTGCGACCAGCTGTACGACCGTCCGACTGTTTTCAGCCTCGATCGCGCAGTTCCCGTCGCAGGATCTTGCCACTGGTCGTCTTCGGAAGAACAGGCAGGATCTCGACCTGGCGCGGGTATTTGTACGCGGCGATGCGCTCGGCGCAGTAGGCGGAGAGCTCCTGCGGCTCGGCCGAGGCGCCGGGACGCAGGCTCACGTACGCCTTCACGCTCTCTCCGCGGTACTCGTCCGGGACGCCGACGACGGCGGCCTCGCGGACGGCGGGGTGGGTGTAGAGCACGTCCTCGACCTCCCGCGGCCACACCTTGAAGCCGGAGGCGTTGATCATGTCCTTCTTGCGGTCGACGACGTAGAGCCAGCCGTCCGGGTCCATGAATCCGACGTCCCCGGTGCGCAGTTCGCCGTCCGGGAAGGCCTTGGCGGTGTCCGCGGGCAGGCCCCAGTAACCGGGGACCACCTGCGGGCCGCGGACGGCTATCTCTCCGGTCTCGCCGAAGGGGACCTCGGCGCCCTGCTCGTCGAGGATGCGCACCACGGTGTCGGCGCCGGGCAGGCCCACGGCGAGGGTGCCGGAGGCGGGGTCGACGGGAGCTTCGAGGTGCACGGGCACGGTGGCGCAGGGGGCGGTGCACTCGGTGAGGCCGTAGCCGTTGCGGAGGTAGAAGCCGAAGGCGCTGCGCAGGCGCTCGACGAGCGCGGGCGGGAGCGGGGCGCCGCCGGAGGAGATCACCTGGAACGAGGCGAAGTGGTCCGGGGTGACGCCGGGGTGGGCGGCGAGGGCCATGAAGGCGGTGGCGGGGCCGACGGCGTAGGCGGGGCGGTGTTCGAGGAAGGCGTCGAGGACGGCGCCGGCATCGAAGCGGTGGGCGAGGACCAGGGTGCCGGCGTTGGCGAGGCACGCGGCGAGCTCGCAGACCATGCCGGTGATGTGGAAGAGGGGCGCGAGGGCGAAGTAGGTGGCGCCCTCGGGGAGGGGGTGGGAGGTCACCTGCCGGACGGCGTTGTACGTGAGCGCGCCGTGCGGGTTCATCGCGCCCTTGGGGGTGCCGCTGGTGCCGGAGGTGTAGCTGATGAGGGCGGTGTCGGCGGCGGTGAGGCCCGGGTCGTGCGGCGCGGGTCGCCTGCCGCGGGCCACGGTGAAGAGGTCGGCGGTGGCGAGGTCGGCGGCGTCCGGGCCGGCCGGATGCTCCCGGCCGGCCACCGCGTCCGGCGCGTCCGCCTGGGCGGGCACGACCGGCCGGGCGGGGGCCGTGGCCCGGTCCGCCGCCGGGCCGAAGAGCCGGGGATCGTTGCGCGTCTGGAAGTCCAGGTCCGATGCGGTCAGCACGGTCCGTACGGCGCTGTCCCGCACGGCCTCGCGCAGGTACGCCGTCCACGCGCGGCCGTCGCAGACCAGCGCGGCGGCCCCGGAATCGCCGAGGATGTGCGCGACCTCGCCGGACTTGTACATGGGGTTGAGCGGGACGACGACGGCGCCGGCCTTCCAGGCGGCGAGGACGGCGAGCACGAAGTGCGGGGTGTTCTGCAGCATGACCGCGACCCGGTCCCCGCGACGGACGCCCCGCGCCGCGAGGTGACCGGCGACGGCGTCGGACAGCGCGTCCGCCTCCGCATAACCGATCCGGCCGTCGAAGTAGGCCAGCGCGGTGCGTTCGGGGGCCCGGGCGACGGCCTCGCGGAAGGCGTGCAGCACGGTGGGCGGCGGGGCGACGGGCGCCCGCTGGGCCGCCGCGAGCAGCCCGAGCCATGGCTTGGCGGCGTACAGGGAGGCGCGCGGGGCCTGCGAAGGCCGGGAGGTCTGGGAGGTCTGGGACGAGGTCACCGGGTCTCCCATTTCTGCTGGAGGTGGTTCATTCCGCTCAGCCAGCGGTCCGGCTCGGTGGCGCGGGCGGCGTAGAAGTCGGCGACCTCGGGGTGCGGCAGGATCAAGAATCGGCCCTTCTCCATGCCGTCGAACAGCGCGTCCGCGACCGCTTCCGGCTCGATCGCGGTCGGCGCGAGTACGAGTTCGCCCGCCGAGCCCGCGGCGGTCAGCATGTCGGTGCGCACTCCCTGCGGGCAGATGGCGTGGACCTCGACACCCCGGTGGCGGTAGGTCAGCGAGAGCCATTCTGCGAAGGCGAGCGCACCGTGCTTGGTGACACTGTACGGGGCCGCCCCGATCATGGTCAGCAGTCCGGCGGCCGAGACGGTGGACACGAACCGGCCCCTCCCCCGCTCCAGCCAGTCCGGCAGCAGCAGTCTGGCGGCGCGGACGTGGGCCATGACGTTGGTGTCCCAGGCCGCTTCCCAGACGGCCTCGTCGGCGAAGGCGTCGCCGCCCGAGGCGAGGCCGGCGTTGGCGCAGTAGACGTCGACCGTCCCGCCGAGGGCCTCGCGGGCCTCGGCCACGACCGCCGAGGCGTCGCCCGCTACCGGGATCGCCCGGCCTCCGATGGCGTCCGCGACGGCGGCGGCCTTGAGCGGGTCGAGGTCGTTGACCACCACCGTGGCGCCCTCGGCCGCGAAGCGGTGCGCGAGGGCGGCGCCGATGCCGCCGCCCGCTCCGGTGACGACGACTCGCTGGTTCTGGTACGCGCTCACGGGGTCCACCTCTCGTGCGGCCGGATGCCGGATCGTGGGCAGACTAACCAGTCGGTATGTCCGGAGGAAAGGGGTGCGCCTCATAGCGTGGCGGGATGACGCTGTCGCGACGCGGGGTGCTGGGGCTGGCGGGGGCCATCGGATCGGCGGGAGCGGTCGGGTCCGCAGGGATGGCAGGGGCCGTCGGGACCGCGCCCGCCACAGGGACGGTGGGTACCGCAGGGACGACAGTGGCCACCGGGACCCCAGGGGCGGCCGCCCGGGTGCGCACCGGCTTCGAACGGCTCGCCGCGGGCGGATACGCCGCGCTGGCCGGACAGAAGGTCGGGGTCGTCACCAACCCCACCGGGATCACCGCCGACGCCCGGCACCTGGTCGACGTACTGCACGCGGACGAACGGGTCGACCTGGTCGCGGTGTTCGGGCCCGAGCACGGCTTCCGCGGGACGGCGCAGGCGGGCGGCTCCGAGGGTGCCTCCCGGGACCCGGCGACCGGGCTGCCGGTGTACGACACGTACGACAAGAGCGGGCAGCGGCTCGCGGACGTGTTCACGGCGGCCGGGATCGACACCGTCGTCTTCGACATCCAGGATGTCGGGGCGCGCTTCTACACCTACATCTGGACCCTCTACGACTGCATGCGCGCGGCCGCGCTCGCCGGCAAGGCGGTGGTGGTGCTGGACCGGCCGAACCCGGTGGGCGGCCGGCGGGCCGCGGGGCCGGTACTGGAGCGCCCGTACGCGAGCTTCGTCGGCCGGGAGCCGATCGCCCTCGCGCACGGGATGACGGCGGCCGAGCTGGCCCGGCTGTTCAACGGCGAGTTCCTGACGGACAAGCCGGTCCGGCTGCGGACGGTGGCGATGTCCGGGTGGCGGCGGGAGTCGTTCTTCGGGGAGACGGGGCTGCCCTGGGTGCCGCCGAGCCCGAACATGCCGACCCCGGACACCGCCCTCGCGTACGCCGGCACCTGCCTGTTCGAGGGGACGAACCTCTCCGAGGGGCGCGGGACGACCACGCCCTTCGAGGTGGTGGGCGCGGAGGGGATCGACCGACGGTGGGCGCAGGCCGCGAACGCGCTGGGGCTGCCCGGGGTGTGGTTCCGGGAGGCGTACTTCACGCCGACGTTCTCCAAGCACGTGGGGAAGCTGTGCGGCGGGGTCCGGCTGATCGTGCACGACCGGGAGGCCTTCGACCCGGTACGGGCCGGGATCGGGCTGCTGATCACGGCGCGGCGGGCGTGGAGCGGTTTCGGCTGGCGGGCGGACCACTGGATCGACCGGCTGACCGGCTCGGACCGGGTGCGGACGCTGGTGGACGCGGGGGCGGGCGTGGACGAGGTGGCGGGCGACTGGGCGGCGGGGCTGGCACGCTTCGCGGGGGTGCGCGAGGGGTACCTGCTCTATCCGTGAGCCGGCCGCGTCGGGGGGCTGGCCGGGCGCGCGCAGCAGCAGGATGCTGACTGCACCGTAGGCACGGCGTGGAGGGGGCGTCATGGCGGACATCGGTGGCGGATACGGGGTCGGAGGCGGAAGCGGGCTCGGAGGTGCGATCGGGCTCGGCGGCGGGCTCGGCGGCGGGCTCGATGTCAGGGGCGGGCTCGGGGTCGGGAGCGCCATCGGGGTCGGGCCGTACGCCGAGCTCACCTTCGACTCCGAGGGGGACGTGGACCGGGTCACGCAGGGGACGGTGGCCCGGATGGAGGCCACGGACGTACTGGTCTTCGCGCACGGCTGGAACAGCGACCGGTCCACGGCGACACGGCTCTACGACCGGTTCTTCGCCCCCTTCCCGGGACTGGTGGGGTCGGGGGTGCGCCTGGGCTACGTGGGTGTCGTCTGGCCCGCGATGCGGTTCTCCGACGAGCCGATACCCGACTTCGACCCGCCCGGCGCCCTCCCCGAACCCGCCTTCGGCAGCGCGCTGGACCCCCTCACCCGCCGGGCGCTCGCGGAGTTCTGGCCGGAGCGGCGGGCAGAGCTGGACCGGGCGGCCGAACTGCTGGAGGAGCGGCCGGACTCGGCTGCCGCCTTCATCGAGTTCGGCGCCCTCGTACGCGAGCTGGCGGGGGTGGACGCGGTACCGGCGGCCGTCGCTCCGGAGGTCCCCGCGATCTTCACGCGGGATGTGCTGGAGGTGTGCCGGGCCCTGTCCGTCGCCCTGGTCCGGGCGGGCGCCCCCGCCCCGGCGGACGCCGGCGGTCCGGGTCTCGCGGCCGGCGGCGGGCTGCGCGGCCTGTGGGGCGGCGCCAAGGAGCTCCTGCGGCAGGCCGCTTACTACAAGATGAAGAAGCGGGCGGGCGTCGTCGGCGAACGCGGTCTCGGCCCGGTGCTGACCGAGCTGGCCGCCGCCCGCCCGGCGCTGCGGTTCCATCTGATCGGGCACAGCTTCGGGGCGCGCGTGGTGTCCTTCGCGCTGCGCGCGGTGCCGGAGCGGGCCCGCTACGTGAAATCCGTGACCCTGCTCCAGGGGGCCTTCTCCCACTACGCGTTCGCCGACCGGCTGCCGCACGACAAGGGCAGCGGCGGCGCCCTGCGCGGGCTCCAGCGCAGGGTCGACGGGCCGGTGGTCGCCTGCCACTCCCCGCACGACTCGGCGCTCAGGGTCTTCTACCCGCTGGCCTCCCGGATGGCAGGGGATTCGGCCGGTCTGCTGGGTTTCGACGAGCGGTGGGGCGCCATCGGGCACGACGGGGTCCAGGCGGTCCCGGGCGCGCCCCGGCTGACCCTCGACTCCGTCCTGCGCGAGGGGGTGCCCGCAGCCGGTTGCGTCAGCGTGGACGCGGGCTCCGTGGTCCGGCGCGGCGGTGCCCCGTCGGGGGCGCACAGCGATATCTGCCACGAGGAACTGGCCCGGGTGGTGGTGGCTGCGGGGCGCATGGGGCGCTGAGTTCTGGCCATGTGCCACCCGCACGCCTCGACCGCCCCCGCATGCGCCTGCCTCCGACCGGGCATGTTGGGCACATCGGCGGAGGTGATGGTGTGATGGCGGGATTCCGGAGTCTGGCCTACCAGGTGCGCGACGCGCGCAATGACCGGGCCTTGCGGCGCCATTCGCTGCGCCGCTGCCTGGAGCGGTTCGCGCCGTACGGGCACCGGGCCACGTGGTGGCACCTGTGCGACCGGCACGGGATCGCGCCCGAGGACCGGGGGGCGGATCCGCTGCGGCTGGTCGCCGCGCTGGAGGAGCTGGAGGACGCGCGGGCGGTCTGGCTGGAGTACGAGCGCACGTTCGCGGAGCGGCGCCGGCGGGAGAAGCACCACGGGCTGCGCCGCCCGGAATGGGCGTGGGGCGGGAGCGGGGACGCGGTGGTGCGGTGCGCGGATCCGGGGGTTCGGCCGGAGGGGACGCTGGGCGAGGTGCTTCGCAGGCTGGTGCGGGCGCTGGAGTCGGAGCCCGGCTCGGCGTGCCCGGTCTGCGGGGACCCCGAACTGCGCTGGCCGCAGGTGGCTCCGGTCGGCCCCTGGGCGGGGGCGCTGGCCTGGGACGGGCCGGTGTGCGCGGGCTGCGGGATCGTGGTGCCCAGACCGGCCCTGGCGGACATCCCGGCGGCGGGGGCCGCGTGAGGGCATCGCCACCGGTGGAGGTGCAGGGTTCGCTGCCGGGTTCGCTGCGGGTTTCGCTGCAGGTGGCGGTGAACGGCTCGCGGGGCGCCACGGACGGCCCGGCCGTGCCGATGTCGCCGCAGGCGCTGGCGGAGTCGGCGCTGGCGGCGGTGGCCGCCGGGGCCGGGGAGGTGCTGGTGCACCCGCGGACCCCGTGCGGAGGCGAGAGCCTCTCGCCACGGGTGGTCGGGCCGGTACTGGAGGTGCTGCGGCGCGCGGGGGTCGGCGTAGCGCTGACGGTACCGGCGAGCATCGCGGCCGAACCCGATCCCGCGGCGCGGCTGGAGCGGGTGGCTTCGTGGACGGTGCTGCCGGACCGGGCGCTGGTGCACTTCGGGGAGCCGGGGGCCGGGGAGCTGGCCCGGGCCCTGCTGGCCCGGGGGGTTGCGGTGGACGCGGTGGTGCCGCTGGGTGGCGGTGCCGGGCCGCAGCCACTGGCCCGCTTCCTGGCCTGGCCGGTGCGCGAGCCCGGCCGGGTCCGGCTCTCGGCCGAGCTCGCGTCGGCCGATCCGGCCCTGGTGGCGGGACTGCGCGGGCTGCCGCCCGTACCGGTGCTGCTGTACGGGCGGGACGCGGCCGCCTGGCCGGTGCTGCGGCTGGCCGCGCGGTGCGGTACGGGCGTACGGACCGGCGTGGGGGACGTGACGCACCTGCCCGACGGGCAGCCGGCGCGGTCGAACGCGGAACTGGTGGCGGCGGCCCGGGACATGCTGGCGCAGACAGCTCCTCCACCTCCTGCACCTCCTGCATCCCCGGCACCCCCTGCACCCCCTACAGCCGCGAGCCGGTGAGCCGCTCGCCGAAGACGTCGTCCGGGTTGGACAGCGCGCAGTTCTCCATCGACAGGCAGCCGCAGCCGATGCAGTCCGTCAGGTGGTCGCGGAGGCGGCCGAGCCGGCTGATGCGCTCGTCGAGTTCGGCGCGCCAGGCCTCGGAGAGGCGGGCCCAGTCCTCGCGGTTGGGGGTGCGCTCCTCGGGGAGCTGGGCCAGGGCCTCGCGGATGCTTGCCAGCGGGATGCCCACGCGCTGGGCGGCGCGGACGAAGGCCACCCGGCGGAGCGCGTCGCGGGTGTAGCGGCGCTGGTTGCCCGAGGTGCGGCGGCTGCTGATCAGGCCCTTGGACTCGTAGAAGTGGAGCGCGGAGACGGCCGCGCCGCTACGGGCGGACAGCTGACCGACGGTGAGCTCGTGGATTTTTTCGGGAATCTGCGGCACCCGGCCGAGCGTAGTCGGAGGTCCGTTGACATACGCATACGGCCCCCAGCATGCTGAGCAAGCGCTTATTCGTCCGTCAGCCGTCCGCGAGGGCGTCCGTGAGAGCGTCCGTGAGAGACAGGAGCAGGGCATGGCCGAACCGAGGGTCTTCACGTCCGCCGAGGAGCTGCACGCCGGGATCGGCGAACCGCTCGGCCCCAGCGGGTGGCTGGAGGTGGACCAGAAGCGGATCGACCTCTTCGCGGACGCCACCGGCGATCACCAGTGGATCCACGTGGACCCGGAGCGCGCGGCGGACGGACCCTTCGGTTCCACCATTGCGCACGGCTATCTGACGCTGTCCCTGCTGCCCAGCCTGGTGCCGCAGATCATGCGGGTCGAGGGCATGCGGATGGGTCTCAACTACGGGGTGAACAAGGTGCGTTTCCCGGCGCCGGTGCCCGTCGGTTCGCGGCTGCGCTCCACCGCGGTGATCACCGAGGTCACGGAGGCGGGCGGCGGCGTACAGGTCACGGCGACGGTCACGGTCGAACGCGAGGGCGGCGACAAGCCGGTGTGCGTGGCGGAGTCGGTGTCGCGCTACTACTTCTGATCCTGCCGACCGCTACTTCCGGGGGGCGGGCCGCGCACCCACCATGCGGAGCACGAGGTCGGCGTAGAGTCCGCCGACCTCGTCGGGCGTGCGCTGTCCGGCCGCGCTGAACCAGCGAGCCACGTCGATGCACAGCGACAGGACGGCGAGCGTGGTGCCCGGCACGTCGGGGACGTCGAACTCCCCCGCGGCCACCCCCTCGGCGAGGATGCGGCGCACGGCGGCGTCGCTCTGCCGGCGCAGCGCCACGATCTCGGAGCGGTGCTCCGGAGCGAGGGCGTCGAGCTCGTACTGGACCACGCGCGCGGTGGTGTGGTGCGCCGCGTGCCACCGTACGAAGGACCGGACGGCGGCGTCGAGCCGGTCGGCGGCACTGCCGGGACCGTCGGCGGCGATGGTCAGGATCTCCAGCGCCTTGTCGTGGCCGATCCGGCTGATCCGGTGGAGCAGCTCTTCCTTGGTCTTGTAGTGGATGTAGAGCGCGGCCGGACTCATACCGGCACGGCCCGCGATGTCACGTGTGGTGGTGGCGTGGTACCCGCGCTCGGCGAAGGCGTCGACGGCGGCGACGAGCAGCCGCCGTGCGGCGTCGGGGGTGACCTCGGACCACGGCCGGTAGCCGTCGACCGTATCCTCCGCGCTGTCCATCGCTCACTCACCTCTTCGCCGTGTGGAAGTGAACACCCTACCGGAGGGTGAGCAAGCGCTTAGCGTTGTCGAGCGCGCCGGGCCCCGTCGAGGCGGCTACTTCGGCGCGAAGGGATCGAACTCGGCCATCATCTTCTCCATCCTGGCCTGATCCACCCGGCTGACGATCTGCCCGACCTCCTGGCGGTCGCGGATCACCTTGGCGAGGGTGAAGGCCGAGGTGGTGAGGTACAGGACCGCGATGCCGAGGAAGGCCCGGACCCAGCCGTTCGCCTCCAGGTTGTAGATCCCCACGGCCACGGCGCCGATGGCGATGCCGAAGGAGGCGACGGCCTGGCCGTAGTACGCCCCCGTGCTCTGCTGCTTGACCGGTGTCTCGTTCATGGGTCGAGCATCCGGCGGAACACGGTCGAGCACATCCGCACGCGTACTCATGTGGGGTACTCAGCCGGACCTCACGGGTCCCGGAAGACCGCAGGGGCCCCAGGGGGCGTCCGGGGGCAGCAGGCCAGGGGGCGGCGCAGGCCAGGGGGCAGCGGGCCAGGGGGCCTCAGAAGGCGGAAACCCCGGTGCGGGCACGGCCGATGAGCAGTTTCTGGATCTGGCTGGTGCCCTCGTACAGGGTCATCACGCGGGCGTCGCGCAGCAGTTTGCCCGCCGGGTACTCGTCGATGTAGCCGTAGCCGCCGTGCACCTGGAGGGCGTTGCTCGCGGCGCGCACGGCGGCCTCGGAGGCGAAGAGCTTGGCGGTGGAGGACTCGGTGGCGAAGGACTGCCCGCGGTCGATGAGGTCGGCGACCCGCCAGGTCAGCAGCCTGGCCGCGTCCACGTCGACCGAGATGTCGGCGATGAGCTCCTGGACCAGCTGGTGATGGGCTATCGGCTTGCCGAACTGCTCGCGCTGGGCGGCGTAGGAGAGCGCGGCCTCCAGGGCGGCCTGGGCGATGCCGACGCAGCCGGCGGCGACCGACATCCGGCCCTTGGCGAGGGCGGACATGGCGACCGAGAAGCCCTTGCCCGCGGGGCCGAGCATCGCGGAGGCGGGTACGCGGACGCCGTCGAGGACCAGTTCGGCGGTGGCCTGGCCGCGCAGGCCGAGTTTGCCGTGGATCTCGCGGCGGGTCAGACCCGGGGTGTCGGTGGGGACGAGGAAGGCGGAGACCCCGCGGTGGCCGGGCTCCTCCCCGGTGCGGGCGAAGAGCAGCACCACGTCGGCCCAGGTGCCGTTGGTGATGAACATCTTGCTGCCGTCGAGGACGTACGCGCCCCCCTCGCGCACGGCGCGGGTGGTGAGGCTGCCGGCGTCGGAGCCGGTGCCGGGCTCGGTCAGGCCGAAGCAGCCCAGTGCGTCGCCGGAGCACAGGCGGGGCAACCAGGCGCGCTTCTGCTCCTCGGTGCCCCAGGCGGCGATGGTCTTGGCGACCAGGCCGAGGGAGACGGAGACGATCCCGCGCACGGCGGAGTCGCCGCGTCCGAGCTCCTCGGTGACCAGGACGTAGGCGAGGTGGTCGCCGCCGGAGCCGCCGTACTCCTCGGGGACGGTCAGACCGAGGAAGCCGAGCGCGCCCAGCTTCTTCACGATGGCCCGGTCCACGCTCTCGGCGCGGTCCCACTCGGCGGCGTACGGGACGACCTCGCGCTCGGTGAACTCGCGGGCGAGCCGGCGGACGGCGCTCTGTTCCTCGCTCAGCTCCAGATTCACCGGGCACCTCCGGGGCGGGATCGGCACCTTTAACTAGCACCGGTAGTTTATGGCGGGCAGGCCCTACTATGTGGCGCATGGCCAGACCGCGCAAGCCCCTTCTCAGCCGGGACCGCATCGTCGAGGCGGCCGGCGCCCTGGTGGACGCGGAGGGGCTGGAGGCGGTGTCGACGCGACGGCTGGCGGCCGCGCTCGGGGTCAGCGGGCCCTCGCTCTACAACCACTTCCGCACCAAGGACGAGATCCTGGACGCGGTGGCGGACTCGGTGAGCGCGCGGGTCGACCTGTCGATGTTCGACGACGGCCGGGACTGGCGGGCGGCCCTGCACGCGTGGGCGCATTCGTACCGGGACGCTCTGGCGGACCACCCGAACATCGTGCCGGTGCTGGCGCGCGGGCCGGGCCGCCGGCCGGCCGGGCTCCGGCTGGCGGACGCGGTGTTCGGGGCGATGACGGAGGCCGGGTGGTCCCCGGCGCAGGCGACCCGGATCGGCGCGCTGATGCGGTACTTCATCCTGGGCTCGGCGGTGGCCTCGTTCGCCCGGGGTTTCGTGGACGACCGCGCGGCGTACGACCCGGCGGACTACCCGCACCTGGGCCAGGCCCACCTGCTGGCCGAACGGCAGCACGAGGTGGACGAGGGCGCCTTCGAGACGGGCCTGGCGGCGCTGCTGGACGGGCTCGCCCTCCAGTACGAGGCGTCGGAGGAGACCGCGTGACGCCCGCGTCCCCCTCGGGCTAGAAGACGACGAGGGAGCGGCCGCCCTTGCCCGCCAGCATGGCGTCGAACGCGGCCGGGATGTCGTCGAGCGTGATGCGGTCGGTGACCAGGGCGCCGAGGTCGAGGCGGCCCGCGCGGACGTGGCCGGCGATCACCGGGAGGTCGCGGGCGGGGTCGCTGTTGCCGTAGACGCAGCCGGTGAGGGTGCGGGCGAAGTGGAAGATCTCCAGGGCGTGGAAGGTGACCTGCTGCTCCTTGCCGCCGATGCCGACGACCGTGGTGCGGCCGCCGCGGCGGGTCGACTCCCAGGCGCCGCGGATGGTCTGCGCCCGGCCGACGCACTCGACGGCGACGTCGGCGCCCTGCCCGGCGGTCAGCGCGCGGATCTGCTTGGCGGTGGTGTCGGAGGCGAGCACGAACTCGGTGGCCCCGGCCGCGCGGGCCAGTTCCTCCTTGGCCGGGGACACGTCGACGGCGATGACCGGGCCCGCCTGTGCGATCCGGGCGGCCTGGAGGGCGGCGAGGCCGACGCCGCCGACGCCGAAGACGGCCACCGACTCGCCCGGGCGGACCTGGGCGCTGTGCCGGACGGCCCCGTAGCCGGTGAGGACGGCGCAGCCGAGCAGGGCGGCCTCGGCGAGCGGGATCCCGTCGGGGGCCGGCAGTACGCAGTTGGCCGCGACGACGGTCTCCTCGGCGAAGGCGGCCACGTTCAGCCCGGGGTGCAGTTCGGTGCCCTGCGCGTCGTGCGCGTAGACGGCGCCGACCCCGGTGAGCGCGGTGGCGCAGAGCCAGACCTCGCCGATCGTGCAGTGGTGGCACGCTCCGCAGGACGGAGCCCAGTTGAGCACCACCCCGTCGCCGGGGGCTACGTGGGTGACGCCCTCCCCCACCGCGAGGACCGTGCCCGCACCCTCGTGGCCGAGGACGGCGGGCACCGGGACCCGCATGGTGCCGTTGGTGAGGGAGAGGTCGGAGTGGCATACGCCGGCTGCGGTGAGCCGTACCCGGACCTGCCCGGGGCCGGGATCCGGCAGCACGATGTCCCGTATCTCCAGCGGGGCTCCGACGGCGGGCAGGACGGCGGCGCGGACCATGGTCGTCATCTCGTCTTTCCGGTGCTCAATGCGGGTGCGGCGGGTGGGCGGGGGCGGCGGGGCGTGCGGGGGCGGCGGGACTGGTGGGGCGGATCAGAATTGCAGGGACTTGGTCTGGAGGTACTCCGCCAGGCCGTGCGCGCCCAGCTCGCGGCCGACACCCGACTGCTTGTAGCCGCCGAAGGGCGCGAGCACGTTGAAGCGGCCGCCGTTGATGTCCACCTGCCCGGTGTCCATACGGCGTGCGAAGGCCACGGCCGTCGCCTCGTCGGCGGCCCAGACGGCGCCGCCCAGGCCGTAGACGGTGCCGTTGGCGATGCGCACGGCCTCGTCCTCGTCCTCGTAGCGGAGGATCGACAGCACCGGGCCGAAGATCTCCTCCTGGGCGATGGTCATATCGGGCGTGACGTCGGCGAACACTGTCGGCGCCACGAAGTAGCCCTGTTCCTGCGGCGCGTCGGGCCCGCCGGCGACGAGGCGCGCACCTTCCTCCACGCCCTTGGCGATGAAGCCACGGACCCGCTCGTGCTGCTTGGCATTGACGACGGGGCCGACGCGGGTGCCCGCCTGGCGCGGGTCGCCGGTGGGGTACTCGGCGACGGCGGCGGCCGCGAGCGAGACGGCCTCCTCGTACTGGTCCCGGTGGACGAGCATCCGGGTGAGCGCGTTGCAGCTCTGGCCGCTGTTGTTCATGACGTGGCCGACGCCGGCCGCGACGGCCTTGGCCAGGTCGGCGCCGGGCAGGATGACATTGGCCGATTTGCCGCCCAGTTCGAGGGCGACCCGCTTGACGGCGGCGCCGGCCGTGGCGCCGATCTGCCTGCCGACCGCGGTCGAGCCGGTGAAGGAGACGAGGTCGACTCCCTCGTGCGCGGCCAGGGCCTGACCTGCGACGGGCCCGGTCCCGGTCACCAGGTTGAAGACCCCGGCCGGGATCCCCGCCTCGTGCACGGCTTCGGCGAAGAGCTGTGCGGTCAGCGGAGTGTCCTCGGCCGGCTTGAGGACGAGGGTGCAGCCGGCGGCGAGAGCGGGCGCCACCTTTGCAACGACCTGGTGCAGCGGATAGTTCCAGGGAGTGATGGCCGCGACCACCCCGACCGGCTCCAGCAGCACGGTGGAGTTCCCGATCCGCTCCTCGAAGGCGTACGAGGAGGCGAGTTCGGCGTAGGAGCCGGCCACCGCGATCGGCGATCCGACGTGGACCGCCTTCGAGAAGCCGAGCGGGGAACCGAGCTCGGCGGTGATGGTCTCGGTCAGCTCGCCCTTGCGGGCCAGCAGTGCGTCGCGGAGCGCGCCGATCAGGGCGCCCCGCTCGGCCGGGGGCGTGGCCGCCCAGCCGGGGAGGGCGGCGCGGGCCGCCCGTACGGCCGCGTCCACGTCCTCGCCCGTACCGGCCGGGACCTGGGCCATGACCTGGCCGTCGGCCGGGTTCACGACCTCGATCAGTTCGCTTCCGGCGGCGGGCCGCCATGCGCCGTCGATGTACATCCCGTCGTGGGCCTTCATGGCATTCCTCCCGAGCACGCACGAGCGCGTAGATCCGACCTCGCCAACACCCTACAAACTAGCGTCGGTAGTTTTTATCGGCCAGGGGTGCCGGACGTCAGATGATGCCGAAAAGCATCCCTGCCGCGAGGACCACGAGGGAGGTCAGAGCCGCCCATTTCACGGTGAACCGGGTGTGGTCGCCGAACTCGACCTTGGCCATGCCGACGAGGACGTAGACGGCCGGAACCAGCGGGCTCGACATGTGCAGGGCTTGCCCGACGAGGGAGGCGCGGGCTATCTCGAGCGGGGAGACCCCGTGGGCGGCGCCGGCCTCGGCCAGGACGGGCAGGACGCCGAAGTAGAAGCCGTCGTTGGACATGAAGTAGGTGAGCGGCAGGCTGAGCAGGCCGGTGACGAGCGCCATGTGCGGGCCCATGCCCTCGGGGATGGCGCCGACGAGCCAGTCGGCCATGTGCTTGACCATGCCGGTGCCGGTGAGGACGCCGGTGAAGACGGCGGCGGCGAAGACCATGCCGGCGACGTTGAGGACGTTGTCGGCGTGGGCGGCGACCCGGGCCTTCTGGTCGGGCATGTGCGGGAAGTTGACGGTGAGCGCGAGGGCCGCGCCGAGCAGGAACAGCACCGGGATGGGCAGCAATTCCATGATCATCGCGGTGAGGAGCGCGACGGTCAGGCCGGCGTTGAACCAGTACAGGCGGGGACGCAGAGTGGGGCGGTTCGGGTCCAGGCCCTGGAAGCCGTCCTCGGGGGTGGGCGCGGAGCCCGTCCCGTGCGGGTGCGGTTCGGAGTGCGGGTCGGAGTCGGATGTGGAGATGGAGTCGGAGGTGGACGTGGCGGATCCGGCGGCGCCGTCCACGGAGGTGGACGCGCCCGCGGTGGCCGTGCCCGCGGCTGCCGCGCCGGGAGTGGCCGGGACCAGTTCCTCCTGGGCCGCCTCCGGCTCCGCCTGGCCGGGCATCACCAGCGTGCCGACGCGGCGGCGCTCCTTCACGCCGAGGACGTACGCCAGGACGAACACGCAGAGCAGACCCACCGCGAGGGCCGGGATCATCGGGACGAAGATGTCGGCGGCGTCGAGCTTGAGGGCGGTGGCGGCGCGGGCGGTCGGACCACCCCAGGGCAGGGTGTTCATGACGCCGTTAGCGGTGGCCGCGACGCCCGTCATGACCACGAGGCTGAGGCCGAGGCGCTTGTAGAGCGGGTACATGGCCGAGACGGTGATCATGAAGGTGGTCGACCCGTCGCCGTCGAGCGAGACGATCGCGGCGAGGACGGCGGTACCGACCACCACCCGCATCGGGTCCGCCTTGCAGAAGCGCAGGATGCCCCGGACGATCGGGTCGAAGAGGCCGACGTCGATCATCAGGCCGAAGTAGACGATGGCGAACATCAGCATGGCGGCGGTCGGAGCGAGCTTGCCGACGCCGTCGATGACGTAGTCGCCGAGGTGCGCGCCCTTCCCTGCGAACACGCAGAAGAGTGCGGGGATGAGGACGAGCGCCGCGATGGGCGACATTTTCTTCATCATGATCAGGACCAGGAAGGTCGCGATCATGGCGAAGCCGAGGAAGGTCAGCATGTGGGGAAGGTAGGTGCCCCCTCCTTGCGCCAACAAGACGTCTACGCGTGAGCAATACGAGCAAAACCCCAGCTCAGGGCAGGGGTGCGAGCTCGACGGGGAAGCCGTTGAGCACCGCGGTGCCCGACAGCCGGTCCATGCGGGTGCCGTCCAGCAGCTGGTTGACATTGGCGCCGGGCACCGCGGCGGCCACCGACAGACGTGAGCCGGCGCGGTCGTGACCCCACCCGTGCGGGAGGCTCACCACGCCGCTGCGGACGGCGTCGGTGACCTCGACGGGCACCTCCAGGCTCCCGCCGTCGGCGGTGATCCTGGCCCGCCCCCCGTCGACGAGGCCCAGCCGGTCTGCGTCCTGCGGATGCACCTGAAGGGTGCATCGGTTGGAACCACCGGTGAGGGCCGGAACGTTGTGCAACCAGCTGTTGTTGGACCGCAGATGGCGGCGGCCCACGAGCACCAGGGCGGCGGGGCGGTCGGCGAGCGCCGCGCGCAGCCTGGGGAGTTCGGCCGCGATCGGGTCCGGGAGCAGCTCGATCCTGCCGCTGCGGGTCTTGAGCACGCTCGGGAGCCGGCGCCGCAGCGGGCCGAGGTCGATGCCGTGCGGTGCCTGCCGCAGATCGTCGAGGGTCAGGTCGTAGGGGCCCGTGCGCAGCATCAGGTCGAGGCGCCGTTCGGGTCCGGTGCGGCCGGTCAGCAGGCGGCTCAGCTGCTGCGGGTCGCCGCCGTGGAGCGGTGAGTGGGGGTCGGTGACGGCCCGGGCCAGGCTGTCGGCGATGACGCGCTCGTCGACGGCCTCCGCCGGCGCTCCGTGCAGGCCGGAGACGGCCAGGATCAGGCGCGCGTGGATCTCGCACTCCTCCATGCGCCCCTCCTCCAGCGGGACGGCGGCGGGCGAGTAGCGGGCCTGGTTGTGCACGGCGAACCCGTTGAAGGCGAAGTCGAAGTGCGGGCTCTGCGAGGGCGGCGGCGGTGGCAGGACGACGTGTGCGTGGCGTGAGGTCTCGTTCAGGTACGGGTCGACCGAGACCATGAAGTCGAGGCCGGCCAGCGCCCGGTCCAGCCGGTCGCCGTCGGGTGCGGACAGGACCGGGTTGGCGGCGATGGCGAGCAGCATGCGGATCCGCCCGTCACCCCGGGTCTCGATCTCCTCGGCGAGCGCGGCCATGGGCAACTCACCCTTGACCTCCGGGTGACCGCCGACCCGGCTCGACCACCGGCCGAGGGCAAACCCCTTGCCCGGGCCCGCGGGCCGGACCGCGGGGGCCGTCGCGGAGAGCGGGAAGAGGGCTCCGCCCGGCCGGTCGAGGTTGCCCGTCAGGATGTTGAGTACGTCGACCAGCCAGCTCGCGAGCGTGCCGAACTCGACGGTGCAGCTGCCGATCCGTGCATAGACCGCGGCGGTGGGCGCGGCCGCGAGCTCGCGGGCGAGGGTGCGGATCTCGGCGGCGTCGAGGTCGCATGCGGGTGCGACGGCCTCAGGAGTGAAACTCCCGAGCACGGCGCCGAGTTCCCCGATGCCCTCGCTGTGTTCTTCCAGCGCCCCGGGGGCGGCGAGCTTCTCCTCGATCAGGGTGTGTGCGAGGGCGGCGAGCAGCAGTGCGTCGCTGCCGGGGCGCGGCGCGAGGTGGCGGTCCGCGAGCGCGGCCGTGCGCGTACGGCGCGGGTCGACGACGACCAGGGTGCCGCCGCGGGCCCGCAGGGCCTTGAGCCGGCCCGGGAAGTCGGGGGCGGTGCACAGGGAGCCGTTGGACTCGACCGGGTTGGCGCCCAGGAGCAGCAGGAAGTCGGTCCGGTCGAGGTCGGGGACCGGGATGGCGAAGGGGTCGCCGAAGAGCAGCCCGCTGGACACGTGCTTGGGCATCTGGTCGAGGGTGCTGGCGGTGAAGAGGTTGCGGGTGCCGAGGGCCTTGAGGAGCAGGGGCGGGTAGAGGGCGCCGGCCATGGTGTGGACGTTCGGGTTGCCGAGCACGACGCCGACCGCCTGGGCCCCGTACTCCCCGACCAGGGCGGGGACCGCGGCCGCGATGGCGTCGAAGGCCTCCTCCCAGGTGGCCTCCCGCAGTCGGCCGTCGCGGCGGACGAGGGGGCCGCGCAACCGGTCGGGGTCGGAGTCGAGCGCCCCGAAGGCAGCCCCCTTGGGGCAGATGAAACCCCGACTGAACACGTCCTCGCGGTCACCGCGGGCGCCGGTGACCACGCCGTCCGCGACGGTGAGGGTGAGGCCGCAGGTGGCTTCACAGAGGGGGCAGATGCGCAGGGCGGTGCGGGACATGGGCCCTCCAGGGGCGGCGGTCTGCGGCGCACGGGCACGCGGTGTGCACCGAGCATACCGACCGGTACGCACGGAGGGGAGGGGGTGTGGAGGATCGAGTGGGCACGCGTGTACGCGCCACGGCGGGGAGACCGTCCCGAGCCCGGGGCGACAGCGGCAGTGGGCAGGCAGGCAGGCAGGCAGGCAGGCAGGGTCAGTCCAGCACGCGGGCGAGGTAGGCGTGCATCATCGCGCGGGTCTCGTCGACGATGCCGGGATCCCCGGCAGGGTCGGCCCGGAAGGCGAGCTGTATCAGTGCGTCGGTGGCCTCGACGGCGACGAGGACGGCACGCTCCAGCGTGGCGTCGGGCGTCAGGGCGAGGTGCGCGGAGAGCAGTTCGGTCAGCCGGGCGGCGACCTGGTGGTTGGGGTCCGCCTCCGGCCCCTCGGCCGGGGGCGCGGGCACACCGAAGTCGACGAGCGCGAAGCCGGGCACGCTGCGCTTCATCGCCAGGTATTCGTCCAGCACCGCGTCCACGACGGGCCGCCAGTGGGTGGCCGGCAGATCGGCGAGCCGGTCCGCGATGCCGTCGACGTACTGGTCCAGGTTGCGGTGCGCGAGGGCGATGGCCATGGCCCGCTTGTTGCCGAAGAAGCGGTAGACGGAACCGATGGGTACCCCGGCCCGCAAGGCGACGGCACGGGTGCTGAGGTTCTCGTACCCGGTCTCGTCCAGCAGCTCGGCGCAGGCGTCGAGGATCCGGGCGAGCCGGTCGGCGCTGCGCTGCTGGATCGGCGTACGGCGCAGGGAGTGGGCAGGAGGCACGGGGTCCATCATGCCGCTCCTCGCTTCTCGGTTCGGTGGGGGCCTCAGTTCAGCAGAAGACTGAGCCCGCCGATGGTGTAAGTGATCATCAGCGCCAGCAGCGGCAGTTGACCCGCCACCGCCTTCGCCGGCGGGAAGAGGCGTAGGGAGCGGTCGTGGGCGGCGACGACGCCGAGCACGTGACCGGTGACGACGGCGATGACCTGGAGGGCGGCGAGGCCGCCGGGCCCCAGTGGTGGCACGGGTTCGGGGGCGTTGTCAGTGCCCAGTGCCATGCTTACTGTGCGTGGTCCTTCGACTACCAGGAGGGAGAAGTAGTGGGCGGTGAGATAGCCGAGTGCGATCGGTACGAGTGAGTGCGCGAAGGCGGTCAGCGGGCCGGGGTGCGGGCCGCTGACGAGGCGGGTGGCCGCGGCGCAGAGGCAGTAGAGGGTGGCGACGAGGGCGACGGAAGCGAGCAGTCCGAGTGTGGCCGCGGGGGTGCGGCCGAGGGGGGAGGTCTGTATGGCGTTGACCCACGAGGGGTTGTCGGAGAAGCCGTCGTAGGCGGTGGAGCCGAACAGGACGCAGACGGTGGCGACGAGTCCGGGCCGCTCGGGTGTCGCGTCGAGTCCGTGGAAGGGGTTCCGCAGGACGAGGCGGCCGTCGTTGCGACGGCCGAGGGGGGAGAGCCTGGCCAGGAGGTCGGAGTACGCCTCGAAGGCGTCGCCGTCTTCGAACCAGCGCTCGCCGAAGCGGGCGGCGAGCAGCAGTTGGGCGGTGGCGTAGGCGGTGATGACGATCAGGAGGGTGGTGGTTGATGCGGGATCGGGAGCGACGAGTTCGAGCCAGGTGAAGGCGAACAGCCCTACGGCGGCGGGCCATTGGCCGAGCCGGGCGGGGAGGGGGCGGCCGGGGCCGCGGCGGCGCAGGGCCCGGGAGAGCAGGCGGTGCAGGGTGCGGAGCGGGTTGAGCAGGCGCCAGACGGGGCCGAGGAGGAGGGAGGCGGGGACCAGTCCGACCCAGAGGAGTACGTAGACGGCGCCGGGAGCGGGGTTGTGCGCGGGGTCGTCGGGACCGAGGAGGAGGTGGAGCAGGACGGCGAGCGCGGCGGCGAGTCCCAGTCCGCGCAGGGCGGTGCGGTTGGCGGGCGCGTCGGCCACCCGCTGGAGGGCGACGGGCAGGGCGAGGCCCGAACGGTCTCCGCGGAAGCGGGAGGTGGACCAAAGCAGGCCGAGTGCGAGAAAGGAGACGAACAGCGCAGCGAAGGCACCGGCGAACGCATAGAAGGGAGAGATCGGCAGATCGTGCTGGGACCCGATCCCGTGCGCGAGCGAGGTGAGCGGATCGGCCGGGTGAAGGACCACGCCCTGGCCGTGGGCGCCTGGGGCTGGGCCCGGCCCGAGGCGGCTCACCATCGCCCCGCCCGGCACGGTGCCGCGCCGCCGACGCAGCCGGCCCGCCCGGACTCCGGCCCGAGCCCGGGCGGCCGGAACGGGGCGGCGGACGGCAACGTCGGCGGACCACCGAGCGCGGGTACGGGCCCAGGCCCGGGTACGGGCGCGGACCGGGGTGCGGGTCGCCCGGGCCGCGGCTCCGGGCCGCGCCCGAACCCGGATGCGGGCCCAGGTGCGGGCCGGGGCGAAGGCCTGGGCGCCAGCCCGGATACGGGCGCATGCCGGAGCATGCACCCGGGCCGGGGGCCAGGCCCAACTGCGGGCCCCGGTCCGGGCCCGTGCGCAGGCCCGTGCGCAGGCCGCGGCGCAGGCGCGAGCCCGCATACCAGCCCGAGTGTGGGTGCATGCCGAGGTGCGGGCCAGGGCCCCGGCCCGGATACGGGCCGAGGCGCCAGCCCGGCTGCGGGCATAGGCCCGGCTGCGGGCATAGGCCCGGGTCGGTGTGGCCGGACGGGGGCGGGCCCGCGTGAGGGTATGGGCGTCGGGTGGGGGTGGGTCATCGGACGAGGAGTTGGGTCAGGACGAGGCTGGACTCGTGGGTCTCGACCTCGAACAGGCCCGTGCGGTCGGCCGTCAGGATCAGGGTGGCCTCCTGACCTGCCGGCAGGGCGAGTTCCTTGTCGTAGCCGTGGACGTGCAGGGTGTCCGCGCGGTCGCTGGTGACGCGCAGGGCCACGCGTTCTCCGCGCCGCAGCTCGGTGCGGGCGGGGGCGGGGGTGACCTTGCCGTCCCGGACGGCGATGGTGACCGTCCGGTCGGCCTGCTCGCCCGGGGCCTCGCCGTGGCGGTGGCCGCCCGGCTCGCCCGGGGCGGTGGCGGTGGCGGTGAGCTGGGCCGTGCCCTCGACCGGCTTGCCCGACACCGCCCAGGCGGTGTGGTCGTCCGCGTACAGGCGGACGGTCAGGGTGTGCGCGCCCTCGGGCACCTGCGCCGCGGGCAGGTGGAACCAGGGGCCGTACAGCCGGGCCAGTTTGCGGCCGTCGAGCTCCAGGTGGGCGTGGCCCGCGCCGGGGAGGGCGGCGCCGCCGGTGCTGTCGGGCGTGAAGCGGTAGTTCTTCACCGCCAGTTGGAGGTTCCAGCCGTCCTCGGAGTCCGGGCGGACGGTCAGCTGGACCTCCGGCGCGCCCTCGGCCGGGACCTCGCGGAGCCGGTGGCCGGTGGCGTCGGTGGCGGTGAGCAGGGTGCCCACGCTGCCGGAGGCCTGCTCGTGGCTGGTGCCGGGCTTGTGGTGGGTGGTGGCCCGCCCACCACAGCCCGTCGCCGCGCCGCCCACGAGGAGCAGGGCGAGGGCGAGCAGGGCCGCGGCGCGGGCGGTGCGGCGGGGCCTGCGGGCCGCGCGGGGCGGCGTACCGCAGGCGTCGCACCGGTTGTCCCCGTCGGGTCGGTCGGTCACCTGGCCTCCTGGGGCCTGGGCGGGGGTCACGGCGCGGGCTCCGGGGTGACCGGGGGCTCCGGGGCGGCCGCGCGCAGCGCCGGGGCGGGGCCTGCCGGGACCGGTGCGCGGTCGCCCGCGGGGTCGTCGCCCGGGCCGGACGGGCGGGCCGGGGTACCCGGGCGTGCCGAGGCCACCACGGCCCACAGGACCCAGACCACGGCCACCAGGGCCCGTACCCAGGCGGGGCTCAGGGGGGTCCAGGGGATCATCAGGACCGCCTTGTCGAAGGCGTCCAGCAGGGTGAGCCCGGCCAGCAGCAGGGTCAGGCGGGCCGGCCAGGGGCGGCCGGGGCGCAGGACCAGGCCGACGCCCGTCCACCACAGGCCGAGCAGGAGGAGGGCGAGCGCCGGAACGAAGGTGGCGGTCAGGGGCATGGTGGAGCCGGCCACGTCCAGGGCCAGGCCCGCCAGTCCCAGCAACGAGGCCCCCGTACCCAGCCGGGAGCCGCGCAGGCGGCGCCACCACAGGACCCCGCCGACCAGCAGCAGGACGGCGGCCACGGCCAGCGCGAGCTGGGTCTCCACCCGCTCCAGGCCGCGCGCGCCGTACCAGTCGCAGCCGGCCGGGAGTTTGCGCGCCTGGACGCTGTAGTCCGCGCAGACGAGGAGCTGGACCAGCTTGACCGGTTCGCCGACCAGGCGGGCCGACGCCCCGGAGACTTCGCCGCGCCGGTCACCGCACTGCGGGACCGTGCCCGGGGTGGAGCCGTCGGGGCCGTTCTGCCAGCAGTTGGCGCGCCCCTGGCCGTCCCACCAGACGTCCATGCCGTTGGGCCGGGCGGCGCCGGACTTGTCCTTGCCCATGACGTTCCCGGCGTACCGGTTGTGGTGGGAGGTGTCCGTCTGCTTCGACCACGCCTCCTCGCCCCGGATGAAGGCGGGGACGGCACTGAGGAAGAAGCCGGCGCGCTTGTGCCCGTACACCCAGTTGCCCTCGTAGAGGTTCCAGTTGCCGCCCGCGGTGATGACGCCGGTGCCGGGGGGCATGGAGATCTGCGGGCAGACGACGCCGCGTTCGTAGCCGCGCTCGATCGGCGGCTTGGCGCAGGTGCCGTCGGCGACGTGGCCGTAGTAGTCCTGGTTGTTGTCGTGGATCAGGTTCCGCTCGAACTTGGCGTGGTTCTGCGGGAGTCCGGGGTGCCCGGGGAAGGCGCTGTCCATCGAGGCGCCGCCCATGTTCTGGTCGAACTCGTTGTCGTGCACCCACACCGAGTCGCCCGCGGTGCCGGAGTACCCGACCATGTTGTGGTGGCTGCGGCAGCCGGTGATCTCGATGGAGTAGCGGGGGACCTCGTAGCCGCGGCCGTCGTTGATGTCGGAGGCGCTGCCCGGGTAGATGCCGGAGTCGCCGTTCCCGTACGACTCGCAGTTCTTGTAGAGCCCGTGGTCGCTGGCGAAGGTCAGGAAGCCGTACTCGTCGTTCCACCGGGTCAGCACGTCGTCGATGACGAAGCCGTCGCCCGCCAGCACGTAGAGCGAGTTGAAGGTGGTGCGCTGGGCGGTGAAGTTGCGGAAGTAGACGCCGTTGGACTTGTCCGCGCGAATGGCGTTCAGCTTCTGGTACTTGGCGTCGACGACCACGTCGAGCCGTGACGCGCCCGTGCCCTCGATCTGCAGGTTCGTCTTGCCGAGGATGGCGACGAGGTTCTGGTTGTGCCGGCACTGCACCTGCTGCTCGTAGGACAGGATCTGGTAGCCGAGCGAGGACTGGGGGGCCTTCAGTGCGGCGCACTCCCCCGTCGGCTTGGGGAGCGAGGGCTCCTCCTCGTAGAGGCCGGGGAGGATCGCGATGTTCATCCCGGGCCGGTCGACGGCGTCGACGGCCTCCTGGAGGTGCCGGTAGCCGCTCTGCTCGCACCGCTCGTACAGGGCGAGGTTGCGCTGCCTGAGCTCTTCGGGGAAGGCGGATATCCGGCGTTCGAAAGCGGGCCGGTCGGTCTTGCAGACGATCAGGTCGGGCTCCGCGCTGCGGTACTCGGGTACGGAGCCGGAGCCGTCCGGGAGGGTGATCGGGCGCTCCTCGTGCGCGCGGGCGGCGGGCGCGGCGACGAGGAGGGACACAAGGGCGAGGAGGGCGGCGAGGAGCGCCGCCGGCACGGCAGGGAACCTGCGGGTCCACGACATGCGCGTGAGAGTAGAGCAATGTTCATCTTTTGGGATCCCCCTCGACCGAATCCGCTTTCCGTCCGGCCTTCCCTCCCGCTTCCCACCCCACTTCCCGTCCGGCTTCTCGTCCGGCGCCCGCCCTGCGTTCCACCCTGTGTCCCGCACGACCTTTCGCGCCTTTCCCGCCTTTCCCGCCGATCTCCCACCCGGCCCCCCGGGTCCGCCGTTGACGTGCGGGCCGCGGAATCCTACTGTCGACCATAGGATTCCTTCGACGGAGCGGGAGCAGCACATGAGCGAGCAGGCCAGGAAGACGGCAGAGGCACTGGAGTACCTCACCGGCTTCGGCAACGAGCACAGCTCGGAGGCCGTCCCCGGCGCACTGCCGATCGGCCGGAACTCGCCCCAGCGCGCCCCCCTCGGCCTCTACGCCGAGCAGCTCAGCGGCAGCGCCTTCACCGAGCCCCGCACCCACAACCGCCGCTCCTGGCTCTACCGGATCCGCCCCTCGGCCGCGCACCCGCCCTTCACCCGGATCGACAACGGCGCCCTGCGCTCCGCGCCCTTCACCGAGGCCGTGGCCGACCCCAACCGGCTCCGCTGGAACCCCCTGCCCGACCCGGCCCCCGGCACCGACTTCCTGTCCGGCCTGTGGACCCTCGGCGGCAACGGCGACGCCGCCCAGCGCGCCGGCATGGCCATCCACCTCTACGCCGCCAACACCGACATGACCGACCGGGTGTTCAGCGACTCCGACGGCGAGCTGCTGATCGTTCCCGAGCGCGGCGGCCTGCTCCTGCGCACCGAGCTCGGGCTGCTCGCCGCCCGCCCCGGCGACATGGCCCTCATCCCCCGCGGCGTCCGCTTCCGCGTCGAGCTGCTGGACGCCGACGCCCGCGGCTACGTCTGCGAGAACTACGGCCAGCCCTTCGAGCTGCCGAACCTGGGCCCGATCGGCGCCAACGGCCTCGCCGCCGCACGGGACTTCCAGGCCCCCGTGGCGGCGTACGAGGACAGCGAGCGCCCGACCGAGGTGATCAACAAGTTCTGCGGCAACCTCTGGTCCGCCACCTACGACCACTCCCCGCTCGACGTGGTCGCCTGGCACGGCAGCCACGTCCCGTACGTGTACGACATGCGCCGCTTCAACGTCCTCGGCTCGATCAGCTACGACCACCCCGACCCGTCGATCTTCACGGTGCTGACCTCGCCCTCCGACACCCCGGGCCTGGCCGGCGTCGACTTCGTGGTCTTCGCCCCGCGCTGGCTGGTCGGCGAGGACACCTTCCGTCCGCCCTACTTCCACCGCAACGTGATGAGCGAGTACATGGGCCTCATCGAGGGCGCCTACGACGCCAAGGCCGAAGGTTTCGTCCCCGGCGGCGGCTCGCTCCACAACATGATGTCCGCGCACGGACCCGACCACGAGACCTTCGACCGGGCGAGCGCCGCCGAGCTGAAGCCGCAGAAGATCGACGACGGCCTGGCCTTCATGTTCGAGACCCGCTGGCCGATCACCGCCACCGCCCAGGCGGCCGGCGCGGATCACCTCCAGCGCGGCTACGACGACGTGTGGCAGGGTCTGCAGCGCCACTTCCGCGCCTGACCTGCACTGCATACCCTGCATGCGCCGCACGTCGTCACCCCTGTCCAGCCGTTCGGAGATCCACCCGTGACCGCCTTCGCCCCCGACTCGCTGGTCCTGAACCGGAAGCTGCCGCTCTGGTACCAGGTGTCGCAGTCACTGCGCGCCTCGATACTGGGGCGCACCCCGGACGCCTCGCTGCGCCTGCCCACCGAGGAGCAGCTCGCCGGGCACTACGGGGTGAGCGTGCTGACCATGCGGCAGGCGCTCAAGGAGCTGGAGGGCGAGGGGCTGATCAGCCGGCACCGGCGGCGCGGCACCTTCATCGAGCCGGGCGCGCTGCGCAGCACTCCGGTCCGGCTGCTGGGCTCGGTGGACGCGATCGTGGCCCAGCAGTCGGGTGACCGCACGACGATCCTCGGACACGGCCGAACCGCCGTGTCCGGGGAGCTGCTGGAGCACTTCCCGGGCACGCCCGAGGTGGTCACGTACCGGCGCCTGCGCCACGACCGGGAGAGCGGCGAGCCGACCAACTGGGCGGAGAACGCGGTCCTTCCGGAATTCGCCGGGGCCGTGGACCTCGCCGACCTCGAGCGCTGGCCGATGACGAAGGTCCTGCGGGACATCGTGGGCGTGCGCATCAGCCGGATCACGGACACGGTGGAGGCCCGGCTGGCGGACCCGGAGACCGCCGAGCTGCTCCAGGTCCCGCTGCTGAGCCCGATCCTGCACTACACGGGCGTCACCTACGACGAGGACGGCCGGGTGGTGGACGTGGCCCGGATCCGCTACCGCGGCGACCGGTTCTCCTTCACCGTGACCGTCGACGCGCACTGACAGGGCGACGACGGGACCACAGGGTGACGGCCGGGCGGCCCGCCGCTACTTCTCTTCGTCCTCCCGGGTGCGTTCGCCCTCCGCCTGCGACGGCGTGGTCCGCGTCGTCTGGGGGTGCTGCCGCTGCTTGCGCTGGGTCTCGTCCATGTCCTCGTCCAGGCGCTCGCCCTCGGCCTGCGACGGGGTCGAGTATTCGTCGTACTGGCTCATGACCGCCTCCTCAGCCTCCCCGGTCGATACCGTACGTATGCGTACACAAGGAGCGTAACTCTTCGGCCTGGACGCAGCCCGGCCATCGGACCCGTCGCTACCATCGGCGGCGTGAGCGAAGACGTACCGCTGCTTGAGGATCTGATGCCCTGGGCCGTGGGCGGCCTGCGCCTGGGCCGGGACTGGGTGGTCGCACCCGATCCGGCGGCCCTGCGCGCCCGCTGGGCCGCCCTGACCGGCTCCGAGGGGGCCGAGCGGGAGCGGCTGTTCCGCCCGAGCCGCAGCCGCAGGCCCGACGCCGGGGCGGCCGCCCTGCCGGGGCAGCGCTCGGCGGCCACGGCCCGCTTCGCCGACGCCCCCGGCCCCTGCCCCGACCCCGTACGGGTGCTCCGCGAGCCCTTCGACGAACAGTGGCTGCTGCCCGACCAGCGGCTCATCGACACGGCCCGCCCCGAGCTCTGGCGGGTCCGGGACGAGCACCAGATGTTCCTCGTCGAGGCCCCGGATCCGCTGGTCACCGCACATCTCCCGGCCGGCCGCCTCGGCCGGATCCGCCCCCTGCACCGGCGCCCGGGCGGCGCCGAGCCGAATCTCGCCCCCGGCCTGCTGCCCCTGCTGGGCGCGCACTACGGCGGCTGGGTGACCCCCGAGGACGTCCTGTGCTGGATCCTCGCGGCGGGCCGCCCCGGCCCGCGCGGGTACGAGGTCCCGCTCGCCGCCGATCCCGCGCACTGGCGGGCCGGGCTGGAGCTGGGGCACCGGCTGCTCACCGTGCAGCTGCGCGGGGCGCGCGGCGGTGAGCCGCCCCGGCTGCCCGGCGGCCGCCGCCCGTACGTCCGCGCGGCGGTCACCGCCTGGCCGCACGAGCTCGCGTACGACGCCGGGAGCGAGACGCTGAGCCTCGGGACCGGGACCGTGTCCCCCGTGCCGGCCGGCGCCTGGGAGTACGAGGCACAGGGCGTCCGGGTGCTCCCGGCATGGTTCGCCGCCCGCACCGCACACCGCGGCCCGGAAGCGGGCGGGCTGGCGGCGCTGGGGCCCGTCGAGTGGCCGCAGAGCTGGACCTCGGAGCTGCTCGCCCTGGTGACCACGCTGGCCCTGCTGGCCGAACTGGCCCCGGAGCGGGCCGCGTTCGAGCCGGGTCCGGGGCCGGGGATGTCGGCCGGGGCCCTGCACGCGGCCGGGGTGCTGCCGCCGCCGGCCTGGGCCCGACGCCCGGCTTCGGTTCTGGACCACCAGGAGGAGGGCCCGGGCGGGCAGTTCGCGCTCCTCTGAAGGGCCGCCACCTCGGCCCGGGACACCTTCTACGCCCCCCAGGCTCCCAGCAGCCGGGACATCGAGCGGTCGAAGACCTCGGCCATGTCGAGCCCGGCACCCGGGACCGGGCCGCCGCCGGAGAGGGCCGCCGCCAGCCGCGGGTACTCCCCGCCGGCCAGGCGGGAGCCGAGCCAGGCCGTCCGTACGCGCTGCTCCTCCGCCTCGCTCCAGGGCAGCGAGCGGGCCCGCTCGGCCATCGCCAGCTCCCCCGCCACGTAGGTCGCGACGGCGCCGTTGACGGCGGCGACGAGCTCCAGTTTCTCGGCGTCCGCCGCGTCCAGCGGAGCCAGGCAGTCGAGGGTGTACTCGAGGTAGCGCAGGGCGTTCGGGCCGAAGCCGTAGACGGGGCTCAGCAGGCGCGGCAGCCAGGGGTGGCGGTGCATCAGCGCCCGCGTCCCGCGCGCCAGCGCGAGCAGGTCGGCCCGCCAGTCGCCGGTCGGCGGCGGGAGCTCGTACTCCCCGCTGACCGCGTCGACCATCAGCTCGTACAGGTCCTCCTTGCGCGGGACGTAGTTGTAGAGGGACATCGTCCCGGCGCCGATCCCGGCCGCCACGCGCCGCATGGAGACGGCCTCGATCCCCTCCTCGTCGGCGATCCGCACCGCCTCGGACGCGATCGACTCGCGGCTGTGCGCGGGCCTGGGTCCGCGGCCGGCCCGCTGGGGGCGGGACCAGATCACTTCGGGTTCAGCGGGTCGCCCGCCGGCTGTCATGGCTCAGATCACCTCGTCGTCTCGCCACCATCTTAGTTACGTACGGCGTACGTAGTGAGGTACGGTGGCACGCATGACAACTACGTACGCTGTACTTAGTGAGGGTCTGGAGAAGAGCTACGGGGAGGTCCACGCCCTGCGCGGCCTCGACCTCGCCGTCCCCGAGGGCACGGTCTGCGGCCTCCTCGGCCCCAACGGGGCGGGCAAGACCACCGCCGTGCGGATCCTCACCACGCTCACCGCGCCCACCAGCGGCCGCGCGAGCGTCGCCGGCCACGACGTCAGCCGGGATCCCGCGGCAGTCCGCCGCGCCATCGGTGTCACGGGCCAGTACGCCTCCGTCGACGGGGACCTGACCGGCCGTGAGAACCTTCGGCTCTTCGCCCGGCTCGCCGGGCTGCGCCGCCCCGCGGGCCGGGCCCGCGCCGACGAGCTGCTGGAGCGCTTCGGGCTCGGCGAGGCGGCCGACCGGGTGGCGTCCACCTGGTCCGGCGGCATGAGGCGGCGACTGGACCTGGCCGCCGGGCTGATCACCCGGCCCCGAGTGCTGTTCCTCGACGAGCCCACCACCGGCCTGGACCCGGCGGCCCGCGAACAGATCTGGACGGCGGTGCGCACGCTCTCGGAGGAGGGCACCACGGTGCTGCTCACCACCCAGTACCTGGAGGAAGCCGACCGGCTCGCCGACGAGATCGTGGTCGTCGACGGCGGCCGGGCCGTGGCCACCGGCAACCCGGCCCTGCTGAAGGCGCGGATCGGCGCCCACGCCGAGGTCACGGTCGCGGCGCGGGGGGCGGTCGCACGCGCCGCCGCCGTACTCGCCCAGCTCACCGGCGGCCGGCCCGTGCTCGACGAGGAGCGGCTGACCGTCGGGGTCACCGTCCTCGACGGCGGTCTCACCCTGCCCCGGATCATCCGGGAACTCGACACCGCCGGGGTGCCGGTCACGGACGCGAGCCTGCGCCCGCCCACCCTCGACGAGGTGTTCCTGCGCCTCACCGGGGCCCGCCCGCCCCACCCCGGCAGCCCCGGCACCCCCGATGCCGAGGCCGCCGCCGCCAACGCCGACACCGACACCGACACCGATCGGGAGTACGCCGCATGAGCACCCTGCTGTCCGACGGCGGAGCCGTTCTCACCCGCCAGCTCCAGAAGGCCCGGCACGCCCCGGCGCTGATGGTCCTCACCCAGACCATGCCGATCACCATGCTGCTGTTCTTCGGCTACGTCTTCGGCAGCGCCCTCGCCATGCCGGGCACCGAGTACCGGGAGTTCCTGGTCCCCGGGCTGCTGGCCGCCACCGCCGCGAACGGTCTGATGACCGGCTTGTTCACGGCCGCGCAGGACGTCCACCGCGGGGTGACGGACCGCTTCCGGACCCTGCCCATGAGCCGCACCGCCGTCCCGCTCGGGCAGACGGCCGCCGACCTGCTGACCACCGGCGTGTCGATGGTGCCGCTGATGCTGGTGGGGCTGGCCATGGGATGGCGCATCGAGAACGGCCTGCCCGGCGCGCTGGGGGCCCTGGGCGTGCTGCTGCTGTTCCGCTTCGCCACCGCGTGGGTGGGTACGTACCTCGGCCTGCCGAGCAGGAGCGAGGAGGCGGCCGGCCAGCTCGGCGGCGCCACCTTCATCCTGCCGATGCTGTCCAGCGCGTACCTGCCGACCGCGGGTCTGCCCGGGTGGCTGCGCGCGGTCGCCGAGTGGAACCCGATCAGCGCCGTCGCCACCGCCGTGCGCGTGCTGTGCGGGAACGCCGGGGGCGAGGCCGCTGCAGGCGCGGCCTGGCCCGCGGCGCATCCCGTGGCCGGGGCGCTGCTCTGGTCGGGGCTGCTGCTCGCGCTGTTCGTGCCGCTGGCCACGCGCAGGTTCGCGCGCGGCCCGCGATAGCGCGGGCCCTGGACAGGGGCCCCCGGATAGCCGGCCCCCGACAGCACGGCCCGGCCGGCGCGCCCCGACAACCCGGCCCTGACGGCCCCCGGCAGCGGCCGTAGGTGACAGCCGCCCGTCCGACCCGGTAGGCAGGCCCCATGGCTACCGAACCGCTCCCCCTGGACGGCATCACCGTCGTCGCCGTCGAACAGGCCGTCTCGGCCCCCTTCGCCACCCGCCAGCTCGCCGACCTCGGCGCCAGGGTGATCAAGGTCGAGCGCCCCGACGGCGGCGACTTCGCCCGTGCCTACGACACGGCCGCGCACGGCCTCGCCTCCCACTTCGTGTGGGCCAATCGCGGCAAGGAGTCGATCGCGCTCGACCTGAAGGACCCGCGCGGCCGGGAGCTCCTGCACGGGCTGCTGGCCGGGGCCGACGTCTTCGTGCAGAACCTCGCGCAGGGAGCCGCCGCCCGGCTCGGGCTGGACTCGGCCGCGCTGTCAGCACGCTACCCCCGGCTGGTGGCCGTGGACGTCTCCGGCTACGGCGCCGAGGGCCCGTACGCCCACAAGCGCGCCTACGACATGCTCGTGCAGTGCGAGGCGGGCCTGGTGTCGGTGACCGGCACCCCGGAACAGCCGGTCAAGGCGGGGATCCCGGCGGCGGACATCGCGGCGGCCATGTACGCCTTCTCGGGAGTCCTGGCCGCCCTGCTGCGCCGCGGGGTCACCGGGCGCGGGGGCAGGGTGGAGGTGTCGATGCTCGACGCGCTCGCCGAATGGATGGGACACCCGCTGCACCACACGATGCACGGCGGGGAGCAGCCGGTCCGCACCGGCCTCGCGCACGCGGTGATCGCCCCCTACGACGCCTATCCGACGGCCGACGGGGACCGGGTGCTGCTGTCGGTGCAGAACGACCGCGAATGGCGGCGGCTCGCCCAACAGGTGCTGGAGCGGCCCGAGTTGGCAGAGGATCCGGCGTACGCGACGAATACGGCGCGCACCGGGAACCGGGAGAAGACCGACGCGGTGGTGGCGCAGGCGCTGGGCCGGCTCGGAGCGGACGAGGCGATCGGGCGGCTGGAAGCGGCGGGCATCGCGTGCGCGCGGCTGAACTCGGTGGCCCAGCTGGCCGGGCATCCGCAACTCGCGGCCCGGGACCGCTGGCGGGAGGTGGAATCACCGGTCGGACCGCTGCGGGCCCTGCTGCCGCCGATCGGGCTGCCGGGCGGCGCGGCACCGCACATGGGTGCGGTGCCCGCGCTGGGCGAGCACACCGAATCCCTGCTGCGCGCCCTGGGGATGGCGGACGCGCAGATCTCGGAACTGCGCCGGGACGGTGTGATCGGGTAGGGCCGGGGAGCCGGAGACCGAAAGGCCGGCGGCTGCGGTACGGGGACGGTTACGAGCGGCGGCTGCCGAAGAGCGTGCGACGCAGACGGCGCAGCGGCGCGAAGAGCGAGACGCGCGCGCTCCGGCTCCGCAGACGGTGCGTGTGGTCGCGGGAGGTGAGCTCGCGCATCAGCAGCGTCGCCTCGGCGGTCTCCCGGTGCGGGACGGCGGGACCGCCCAGCACGGAGAGGTGGCGGTCGAGGCGCGAGCTGGTCGCACTGCTGCCGCAGGTGATGGCAGGCACGCGTGGCGGCCTGCTGCGCATTGCTATCTGTTCCATGTTCTCTCCCCACCCGTACGAGGGCACCCGGCCCGGGCAGGTTAACCCTATCGCCCCCGCGTCGCCCCCGGGTATCCCGGTGGTGTGAATTACCCCTGTGGCGACGGGGAGTTGACGATTACTCAGCGGAGTCGACGATTACTCTCCGCACAGACGTCACGCTGCGAAAGGCCTCTGCGCGAGTCCCGTCACGACAGGGGCCACTTGGCCCACACTGCGCTAACTTGGAGTGATCGCCCGATGACGCGTGGGCGCACGGGAACACACTCGGGGGCGCGCGTGAGTGAGCAATCGAACTCCGATCGTGTCATCTCGGGCCGCTACCGACTGCTCGAACCGATCGGCCGCGGCGGGATGGGCGTCGTGTGGCGGGCCCGGGACGAGGTGCTCGCCCGCGAGGTCGCCGTCAAGGAGGTACGGGCTCCGGCCGGACTGGAGCCCGCCGAACTGGAGCGGCTGTACCGGCGGCTGGAGCGGGAGGCCTGGGCCGCGGCCAGGGTCTCGCACCGCGGGGTCGTCACCGTCTACGACGTGGCCTCCGAGGGCGGGCGGCCCTGGATCGTCATGGAGCTGGTGCGCGGCCTCTCGCTGGCCGAGGTACTGGAGGCCGAGGGGCCGATGCCCCCTCAACGGGCAGCGCACATCGGGGAACAGGTGCTCGCCGCCCTGCGCTCCGCGCACGACTCGGGAGTGCTGCACCGGGACGTGAAGCCGGGCAACGTATTGATCGCCAACGACGGCCGGGTGCTGCTCGGCGACTTCGGGATCGCGAGCCTGGAGGGCTCCTCGGCGATCACCATGACGGGCGAGGTGGTCGGCTCCCCCGAATTCCTGGCGCCGGAGCGGGCAATGGGGCGCGACCCGGGACCCGCGTCGGACCTGTGGGCACTCGGGATCATGCTCTACGCCGCCGTCGAGGGGGCCACGCCCTTCCGGCAGGCCACAGCGCTGGACACCCTGCGGGCCGCGGTGGACGCCGAGTTGCCGCAGCCGCGCCGGGCCGGGGCGCTGGCGCCCGTACTGGAGGGGCTGCTGCGCAAGGACCCGGCCGAGCGGCTGCCCGCGGCGGAGGCGGCCCGGATGCTGCGGGTGGTGGGCGCGGGCGGGACCGTACGGGCCTCCGGCGCGCCGGTGTCGGGGCCGGACACTCCGACGGCCGTCGCACACCCCGGGCACGGCGGGCAGTCCGATCGCCCCGGACACGGCGGGCACGGGGCGCACGACCCGTACGGGCGGGCCACACCGCCGCTGCCCGCGTCCGGGCCCGTGGCGCGCGAGGGCCACGCCGGGCTGGTGCTGACGATCGGGATCGTGCTGATGCTGCTGGCCCTGGTCGCCGTGGGGTGGCTGCTGCTCAAGGACAGGAAGGACACCGGCGCGAACGGCAGTGGCGGCGGCGCCCCGACGGGCGCGGCGACCACCGCGCAGAGCGTCATCACGACCCCCTCGACGGCTCCCTCGGCCTCCGCCTCCGGCTCGGCCCCCGCCGGGCAGCACGTCGGGGTGTACGTGGACACCGTGCGCTCCTCCTACACGGGCAGTTGTCCGCCGCCCGCGGCGGACGCGCCCGCGTTCACCGCCACCGTCGAGGTGGAGCGCACCCCGGTCGTGCTGGAGTACCGCTGGGCCACGCGCAGCGGGCGGACCTCCGGTCCCGGCTGGCAGTCCGTCACGTACGAGGAGGGCGGGCCGCGGAGCCGGCGGCTGGAGCACGCGGAACTCACGCACGAGCCGGACGGCGTCTTCGAGGACGCGGTCCGGCTGGAGGTGCGGGGGCCGGCCGAGGTGGCCACCCAGTGGGTGGCCACCTCGGTGACCTGCCGGAAGGAGACCCCGACGAGCGGGGCCCCCTCCCCCGGGCCGAGTCCGTCACCGGCCTCGCCGACGGCGAGCTCTCCGACGCCTCCCGCGCCCGGCGAACCGGACGGGACGGACGGGACGGACGGGACGGACGGGACGGAGTCGGCTGACCGGGCGGACCAGGTGGACCCGGCGAACCCGGCGGACCAGGTGGACCCGGCCAGCCGGGCCGATCAGGCTGCGTTCGTGAAGGCCGGCAGGTAGCCGCCGGACTGTCCGGCGGCGGTCGGGTGGTACGACTCGCCGATGTTCAGCCAGTTGAGGCTGTGCAGCCACGCGCTGCCGGAGCAGATCTCGTGACCCGTGAAGGCACCGGCGACCGAGGCGAAGGTGAAGCCGTGGTTGGCGGCGCGTTTGGCGATGGCGGTGTTGAGGTGGTCCGCGGCGCCGTTGATGGCGGCCCGCTCCCCCTCGGTCAGGCCGGTGGTGCAGGTGCCGTTCAGCTTGTAGAAGCGGGGATAGCCGACGACGACGACGTGCGCGCCGGGCGAGCGGCTGTCGATGGCGTTGTAGACCTGGTCGAGCTGGCCGGGGAGGGTGGAGTCCACGTAGGCCTTGGCCTGGTTCACGCGGTTGACGCAGGTGGATTCGGACTGGAGCACACAGGTCGTCATGACGTCGGCGAACCCGGCGTCGTTGCCGCCGATGGTGATGCTGACGAGGTCGGTGCCGGAGTTGAGCGGGGCGAGCTGGCTGGCGAGGACATCACCCGTACGAGCGCCCGAGCAGGCGGTGAAGGAGAAGGTCTGGGGGGAATGGGCGGCGGCCCACAGGGCCGGGTAGGCGCGCGTGGTGCGCTTGCAGTTGCCGCTCCCGCTGTCGTAGTTGCCGGCGCCGACGCCGGAGGAGTACGAGTCGCCGAGGGCGACGTAGCCGAAGTCGGCCCGGGCGGAGGCGGCCGCCTGGCCGGCGCCGAAGAGGGTGGCTCCCGCGGCGAGTAACAGGGAGGAGGTGAGGGCAGCGAAGCGCGACAGTCTCATGCTCATGTGTGCGGCTCCTTGTGGGGGTTACTCCTGAGTCCGTGGTACAAGCAGCCGGGGTTCGCTGGAAGTGTCCATGCCAAGAATGTTCCGGGCAGAGTTGCGGTCCGAACCTTCACTTCGAATGCGTTTGAAGAGGGAACCTGGGCACCCGATCCGGCGAAACACGGGTGCACGAGGGCACGCCGTGCCGGATCATGGGCGCCATGTCAGCCAACCCGCATGACGCGCTGCCGATCCGGCTCAACGTCGACGACAGCGATTCGCCGTCGGATGTCGTCGACGCCCTGTTCCTCGGCCGGTTCGCGTCCGGTGAGCAGCCGTACTCGCACAGCGTGTCGATCGAGCGGGTCAAGGCAGAGGCGACCCTCCTGCCGCCGGAGGCAACGGTGTTGCGCTCGGCGCGCGACAGCGACCGCAGCGCCACCCTCGCCGAGGGCGAGGGCTGGACCATGCTGGTCTCGCGCTGGAGCCGGGGCGCGGACGTCACCGTGACGGCGGTCAGCGACGAACTCGCCGCCGGGGTGCTCGGCAAGGCCACGGAGGGCGTGCAGGACGAGCCCGAACCGCAGCCCGAGAACGTCACGATGGGCTTCTGGTACGTCTCCCCGCGCCGCGGCCCGTACCGGACGACCCGCCAGATCGGGGCCGGGACCTGGCCGGAGGTGCGGCCCAACTACACCGCGCCGGTGGCCGGGGCGATGGACCGGCTGATGAAGGTGACCCCGGACGACATCGCGGGCCGGCTGCTCCTGCTGCACGGGCCGCCGGGCACGGGCAAGACCTCCGCGCTGCGCACGCTGGCCCGGTCCTGGCGGGACTGGTGCCAGGTGGACTGCGTCCTGGACCCCGAGCGGCTGTTCAACGACGTGGGCTACCTGATGGACATCGCGATCGGCGAGGACGAGGGCACGGCGAAGGGCCGCTGGCGGCTGCTGCTGCTGGAGGACTGCGACGAGCTGATCCGCGGCGAGGCCCGCCACACCGCGGGGCAGGCGCTGTCCCGGCTGCTGAACCTGACGGACGGACTGCTGGGGCAGGGCCGCAACGTCCTGGTCGGCGTGACGACGAACGAGGACCTGGAACGGCTCCACCCGGCGGTGGTCCGCCCGGGGCGCTGCCTGGCCCGCATCGAGGTCGGCCGGCTGACGCACCGGGAGGCGGTGGACTGGCTGGGCACGGACGAGGGCGTCCCCCGCGAGGGCGCCAGCCTGGCGGAGCTGTTCGCCCTGCGGCGCGGCACGGGCCCGGCGGCGATCCTCCCGCCACAACCCCACACTTCGGAGGCGGGCCTCTACCTCTAGGGCGTGTCCGGTGAACCGGGCGCCGCCCGGACCCGCGGCAGCCGGGCCCCGCTGCGTCTACCGGGCGGCGTACCGGGCCCGGAGGGCGGCCGTGGCAGCCGCAGCCGCCTCGGCCTCCGTCAGGCCGAGGCGGCGGACCCGCTCCGCGTACACCTGGGCCGCCGCAGCCGCCTCGCGGAACACCGCATCCCCCGCGGCCGCGATGAACGTCCCGTTCCGCCCCCGCGTCTCGATCACCGCGTCCGCCTCCAGCGCCCGGTACGCCTTCGCGACCGTATTGGCGGCCAGCCCCAGCTCCTCCGCGAGGCCCCGTACCGTCGGCAGCTTGAAGCCCGCCGGCAGCTTCCCCGACCGGGCCCGGTCGGCGATCTGCGCGCGCAGCTGTTCGTAGGGAGCGGCCGAGCCGGCCGAGCCGTCGATGGTGATCTTCAGGTTCGTCGAGGTCACGCAGGTGATTGTCCACCATGCCCGGGTAATTGGGAGGCGCCCGGCGCAGGGGCGGCCGTAGCGTCTGCCGCATGAGTGTTCTGATCCGCGACCTCCGACCCGGCGACCTCTCGGACGCGGAGTCCGTCGTACGGGTGCGCCGCGCGGCCCTGCCCTTCCTGATCACCACCGCCCAGGGCGTGGCCTTCGAGCTCTCCAGCGCCCACCCCGCGAAACGGCACCGGATCCTCGTCGCCGAGACTTCGGACGGCCACGTCATCGGCAGCGCCCAGGCCGGTATCGCCCACGACAGCCCCGTGCCCGGCCAGTCGTACGTCAACGCGTACGTGCACCCCGCCCACCGCGGCCTCGGCGCCGGCACCCTGCTGCTGCGCACCGCCGAGGAGCACCTCGCCGCGCAGGGCGCGACGGACGTGTACGCCTGGGTGCTCGACGAGCCCGCACATCGCGCCTTCGCCGAGCGGCACGGCTACCGCCCCAGCCGTTCGGCGCACTTCCTGCGCCTGGACCTGGCGGCGGCCGCCCTGCCCGAGCTCCCGCGGGACCTTCCGGCCGGGGTCGAGCTGCGTCCGGCCTCCGCCTTCGCCGCCGATCCGCGGCCGCTCTTCGAGGCCGACGCCGAGACGACCTCCGACGAACCGAGCGATGTGGCGTCCGAGTTCGACGACTACGAGGACTGGCTCGCACACACCTGGAACAGCCCGTCCCTCGACAAGGAGCTGACCACGGTCGCCGTGGCCGACGGCGCGGTGGCCTCCTTCGCCGCGGCTCAGACCGACGGCGGCACCCGCTACGCCTCGGCGATGACCGGCACCCTGCGCGCCTTCCGCGGCCGGGGTCTGGCCAAGCTCGCCAAGACGGCCTCCCTTCACCGGGCCCGCACGGCCGGTTACACGGAGGCCTTCACCGGCAACGATGCGGGCAACGGCCCGATGCTGGCCATCAACGAGTGGTTCGGCTACGAGATCTGCGCGACCGAGACGCGCTTCACGAAGAAGCTGAAGAAGCCGAAGGAACTGGAGACCCTGTGACCGAGCAGCTGACCGTCGTCCTGACCAAGGCCGGCCGGACCAAGATCCGCTACCCGGCGGCGCAGGTCGCCGACGACGGCGACCGGATCTCCGTGCGCGCCCCCTGGGCGGCCGAGGGCGTACGGGACTTCGGTTTCGTGCGCTTCGAGCCGGGCGACGTGTTCGTCGAGCACTTCTGGCGGACGCGCTGGTACGCGGTCAAGGAGGTGTGGACCGGCGCCGGTGTCCTCAAGGGCTGGTACTGCGACGTCACGCGCCCCGCCCTGGTGCAGAGCGGGGAGATCCTCGTCGAGGACCTGGACCTCGACCTGTGGGTCTCGGCGGACGGGACCTCCGTACTGCGGCTGGACGAGGACGAGTTCGCCGAGAGCGGGCTCGCCACGAGCGACCCGGAGGCCGCCGCCCAGGCCGTCCGGGCCCTCGACGCGCTGGACGATCAGGCCCGCTCGGCGGCCGGGCTCTCCGCTCTGCTCCGGTAGGGGGCGCGCGGCGGCCCTCCCGTGGGGAGCCGGGAGGGCGCCGGGCCCGGGATGGTCCGGGGCCACACCATACGCACGGGCCACAGGGAGCCGATAGGCATATGACAGGGGAGATTCCGGATGCTCCGCCGCCCGCTCCCCGGCCACGGCACCCGCCCGCGACGGCGTACCTTATTGCACACAGATTGCAATTACTCATGAGGTGCGAAAGGAGCCGTCGTGGGCTCTCCGGTGGTGCTCGGAATCGAGTCGTCGTGTGACGAGACGGGCGCGGGGCTCGTGCGGGACGGGCGGCTGCTGGGCCATGCCGTGGCGTCGAGCATGGACGAACACGCCCGCTTCGGCGGAGTGGTGCCCGAGATCGCCGCACGGGCGCACGTGCACTCCTTCACCCCCGTCGTACGGGAGGCCCTGGACCGGGCAGGACTGCGGATGACGGACATCGGCGCGGTGGCCGTCACCACCGGCCCGGGCCTCTCCGGTGCGCTCCAGGTGGGGCTGGCCGGGGCGAAGACCCTGGCCTTCTCGCTCGGGGTGCCGCTCTACGGGGTGCACCACCTGGCCGGGCACGTCGCCGCCGACACCCTGGAGCACGGGCCGCTGCCCGACCCGTGCATGGTGCTGATCGTCTCCGGCGGGCACACCTCGCTGCTGCTCGTACGGGACCTGGCGCGCGACCCGATCGTGCACCTCGGGGACACCGTCGACGACGCGGCCGGGGAGTGCTTCGACAAGGTGGCCCGGGTGTTCGGGCTGCCGTACCCGGGCGGACCGGCCGTCGACCGCGCCGCCCGCACGGGCGACCCGCACGCCGTGCGGTTCCCCCGGCCGCTGACGGGGCCGCGCGACGCGCGCTACGACTTCTCCTTCTCCGGGCTGAAGACCGCCGCCGCCCGCTGGGCCGAGCAGCACCGGATCCGCGGCGAGGAACTGCCGCTCGCCGACGGGGCGGCCTCGCTCCAGGAGGCCGTGGCCGACGTCCTGACCCGCAAGGCGGTCGCCGCCTGCCGCGCGTACGAGGTGGGGACGCTGGTCGTGGTGGGCGGCGTGGCCGCCAACTCGCGCGTCCGGGCGCTCGCCGAGGAACGCTGCCGGGCCGCCGGGATCACCCTGCGCGTGCCGCCACTGAAGCTGTGCACCGACAACGGGGCGATGATCGCCGCCGTCGGTGACCTGCTGCTCCGGGCCGGCGCCGAGCCCGCGCCGCTCGACGTCTCGATCGACCCGTCGGCGCCGCTGGAGTACGCGGCCCTGCACCCCGTCGCCCGCACCACCGCCCGACTCGCTTCCTGAGGCGGCTCTTGTCCCTGCGTGCAGCGCACCGATCAGGCCGGGCCACCCCATCGAGCCCTGAGACGTCGCTTCTTGTGGCTGCCTGATGCCTGAAGGCGTTTTCCCGCCGTTCAGTGTCACTTGCGCCTGCCGGCCGGTTCGGGGTGCAGGGGAGCGCGGCAGCTGGAACCGACCCAGTCGCCGCCGCCGGCATCGGTTGCGGTCGCGTAGCGAGTAGTGCGTCATACGCCGGTAGCGGCCGAGGTCCCGCCACTCCGGACGCCGGCCTGGACTGCGGGAAAGCATTCTCTGTGATCGTGCGGCGACTCCCGGACGGATGGCCGAGATCTCATACCAGAATGGACAGCATGTGCCAAGTCCCGAAATCCCGCAACATGATGAGCTTCGATTTTCGGGACATGATCGATGCATCGATTTGCACAGAACACATGGATTACCTACAGCCCCGCTGGTGCAATGCAGCGAGTATGCGCTCGCCTCGCTAAAGACTCGTGAGTTCACACGACTGCACCCTGACACAGTCATGTTGGCGAAATTCTCGTGACGGTCGGCCGGCAAGCCGAATCAGCTTGAAAGGATCCCAATATCATGAGTGACGACGTGAGGTGTTCGAACTGTCAGCAGTCAATGGAAGACGGTTGGCTGGCGATATGGAACCCCATTGCTCTCCTGAATTTCGTCAACTGGCAGCCGGTCAAGCCTGGGTATATCCGGTTTCGGAGACCGGAGGGCTCCGAAAAAGTCATGACCCCCCGCACGGGTGGCCGAGGGTGCCCTAGAGCTCGAATCTGCCGACCGTGCAAGAACGTCACTTTCTCATACGCGGAGGACCAGCTTGACTAACCAAGGCAGGGTCCCGCACGTTCAGGTCAGCGCGTCAGCTACCGCCGCCAGGCAGCCTTCCAGGTGCGAAGATCACGATCCAAGGCTGGAGTGCCCGTTCGTTCCTCCCCCACGCGGGGGAGGCGGATGGTCCGCGCGGCGGATGTGACCGGTATGGGTGCGGGGAATTCTTGAGTGTCGGCAATTCGGACCGGAGGTCACGGTGGCTGTTCCTATGAAATCGCAGACGCATACCGGCTCCAGCCCGCCGTTGGAGGACGCTGGGTGGTCGGTGTGGTCGCGGCGCTGGCCCACGTGGGCACCGCACGCCGCCGCGGTATGGGGCGTGTTGTTCGCCGTAGTCGAGGTCACATGGGCCACATCAGGCGCCACCGTGTCCTGGTCGCCGGATATCGCGTATGCGCCGACGGTCCAGCTCCTCCTGGCAGTCCTCGCCGTCCTGGCTGCCGCGGCCTGCCTGGCCACCACCCGAACGCTTGCCAGGCGTGGTCGAGTGACGGTGGCGGCGGCGCTGATCCTGGCGGTCCCCGTGTTCGTGATGGGAATGGCCAGTCTGCCGGCGCACTTCGTGACGCTGGCGTCGTTCTCCGGGGTGGACAGCGCCACCGGCCTGGCGCAAACCGTGATGAACGCGGTGGGCGCCGCTCTCCTCATCCTCGTCGGAATGTCGTACCGCCGACGCCTGCGAGGCAGGTGCCCACGGTGCGGACAGGACCACGCAGGTGGTTTTGACGGTCCGCTCGCCCACCCCGGCCCCTCCATCGCGTTGAAGCGAACCCGAGTCTTGGTCTGCCTGCTGATGTGTGGGCTCCTGCCGTGGGCGGGGGTCAAGACCATCTGGACGCTGGGTGGCGATGCGATCGGCGTCACGGCGCAGGGGTGGCGGGAGATGAACGCAGGCGAGTCGGAACTCGCAAAGGCCCTTGCATCGGTGGGAATCGATGTCACCGTGCTGGCCGCGATGGCTGCGATTTTCCTGTTGCTGGGACTGCTGTACCCGTGGGGACAAGTGTTCCCACGATGGACCCTGATCCTCTCCGGGCGGCGAGTCCCACGCCTACTGCCCTTGCTGCCGGCGTGGTTGAGCTCCGTCGGCCTGTCCGTATACGGAGTCGTCCTGCTGATCTACGCCCCGCTCAGTGCCACCGGAGTACTGCCGAAGCTGAAACCGTCGGGGGCGTTCACCACCAGTTCCGGGATCACCTGGATGGTCGCCTTCGGCGGTCTGGCCTTCACCGGCCTGGGCTTCGGCCTCATCGCGGCCGCCCGTTCCTACTCCGCCCGGACCCTCCCCATCTGCGCCAGTGCCACCACCCGCGTACCGGCACAGTCGGCGTAGCGATCGAGCTCCGCCAGCCCCCGCCGGCGACTCACGATCTACGGCTGGAGTACCGGCCTCGCCTCGGAAGCTGCTGAGACAACCGGTTCTCGCTGTCGGCCGGACCGTGCGCTCAGCGTGCTGGACTGGCGCGGGAGCGGCAGGCTGGGGGTATGTCGGATCAGACGGAGATCATCGTGCATCCGGTGTCACCACAGGGTGGTCGCAAAGTCACGGTGCATGCGCTCGGCGTGGACGCGGACCTCGGTCGTGCGCACACCCCCGGGGACGTTGCCGAGTTCCTCCGCCGCGCCGGCCTGGAGGACGTGGACCTGAGCGAGGACGGGCCGATCACGTGGGAAGGCGGCGGGCCCGCGGTGTGGAAGCGCCCCGGCGCCTGAAGGTCACAGGCAGCGCGCGGGGAGCCAGCCGGGGAGCCACCGGAGGCAGCACAGAGCGGATCTGCCTGGACTGTCACGGGCGGTGGGGAGCCAGAACCCTGGGGTGCAAGGGTTCCGCAGCGCCGGTTCCTGAGGCCCCTCTTACCTCGACCTTAAGAGGACCCTAAGGATCCGCTCCGGAGGGTCCGAGGTGGCAAAAGCCGTGGTCCGGGCGGCTAGCTTGGCCGGGCCAGGACAGGAAGGGCCCGACGTGGCGCCGCCGGGGGGCGGCGCCGCGGAGCCCGATTCCGCCGGCACGCCCCTGCCTTGTGCCCGAAGGAGATCACCCATGCCCGCACGCCGCCGTACCGCCGTCACGCTGACCCGTATCGCCTCCGCCGGTCTCGCCCCGCTCGCGCTGGTCGCGTACGCGGCCGCCCCCGCGGTCGCCCACGGCTCGATGACGGACCCGGTCAGCCGGGTGGCGGCGTGCTACGCCGAAGGGCCGGAGTCCCCGAAGTCGGCGGCGTGCAAGGCGGCGGTCGGGGCCGGCGGGGCGCAGGCGTTCTACGACTGGAACGCGGTGAACATCGCCAACGCGGCCGGGAACCACCGGTCGTTGATCCCGAACGGCCAGCTGTGCTCGGCCGGCAACGACAAGTACCAGGGTCTGGACCTGGCCCGTGCCGACTGGCCGGCCAGCCCGATGTCCGCCGGCGCGCACACCTTCCGCTACAAGGGCACGGCCCCGCACAAGGGTTCCTTCGAGCTGTACGTGACGAAGGACGGCTACGACCCCACCAAGCCCCTGAAGTGGTCCGACCTGGAGCCCGCGCCGTTCGCGAAGGCCACCGACCCGGGCATGCAGAACGGCGACTACGTCTTCTCGGGGACCGTTCCGAACAAGTCGGGCCGCCACCTGATCTACAGCATCTGGCAGCGCTCCGACAGCCCGGAGGCCTTCTACACCTGCTCGGACGTGGTCTTCGGCAAGGACAACGGGGGCGGTACCGGTGGTACCCCGACCACCCGGCCCGAACCGTCGGACAAGCCCGCCGACAAGCCCGCCGACAAGCCCGCCGGCAAGCCGTCCGACAAGCCCTCGGCACCGACGGACCAGCAGATCGCCGACGGCGCCGGCAAGTCCACGGTGGAGCACAACGGCCACGGCGACAACGACCCGAGGACCAACGGCAGGGCCGACGCCGCCGCCCCGATCGGGGCCGGGTCCTCGTCCTCCCCGTCCGCGCCGTCCCCGGCGAAGGACAACCTCGCGGAGACCGGCGGCAGCAGCGCCACCCCGGCGATCGCGATCGCCGGGGCCGGCGCCCTGGCCGTGGGCGCGGCCGTGCTGTTCGCAGCCGCCCGGCGCCGCACGGCCCGTACGGCGACGGGCCGCCACGGTCGCTAGGACACCCCCTGGCCTCGCGGTTCGCGCTCCGGACCGCCTGTGCCCCGTCAGTCGAAGACCGAGGCGCAGGTGGTCCGTTCGGCGTGCGCCGGGTCGAGGGCGTTGACCGCCTCGTGCCAGGCGATCCGGTCGGTGAGCCCGATGGTGACGTGCTCCGAGAGGTCCAGGAGGCACAGGTCCTGCAGTACGACGTTGCGTACGTTCGGGCCTTCCAGGAAGGCGCTCCGGTAGGGCGTCACCACCTCGTCGTACTTGGTCGCGATCACCGTGTACTTGACGCCGGGCACGGTGTCGCCGCCCTCGTTCAGCTTCCGCTGGAAGGGGGATCCGGCGATCTGGTCGGCGAGGCCCGGCGTCGCGGTGCTGATCAGGTCCTCGGCCCCCGGGAAGTACGGCAGGAGCTTGGTGAACCCGAGGAGGGTGGTCCCGTGGTTGTCGGGGGCGAGTCCGACCAGCGCGTTGACCTTCGCGGCGCCGCCGAGGAACTTCAGGTAGTAGCGCGGCATCATGCCGCCCTGCGAGTGCCCGATGATGTCGGTCTTGGCGGAGCCGGTGGCGGCGAGCACCCTGTCGACGAAGACGTCGAGCTGTCCGGCCGACTTGTCGATGGGGCCGAGCCCGTTGAAGAAGGGCACGCCGGGCAGCTGACCGTAGTCGAGCGAGTAGACGCAGTACCCGCGGTGCACGAGGTACGGCGCGAGGCCGAGCCAGTTGTCGACGGAGTTGCCGAAGGTGCCGTGGACGAGCACGACGGGACGCGGGTGGGCGGCGGACGGCTTGCAGGACCAGTTGTTCCAGCCGCTGCTGGGGGCGGCCGCGGCCTGCGCTGCGCCGGTGGGGGCGACGAGCGCGGCGGCGGTGAGGGTGAGGACGGCCAGCGGGCGGAGCAGGCGTCTCCAGGGCAGCATCGTGTGATCTCCTTGCGGGTCGACTCAAGGGGATGAGCGTGGGGGTTCGTCCCGTGATCCGGATCACAAGGGGAGCTGCTGCCGCTAAATTACGGGTGAGTATGAACACAGGGAAGTTACGCGTCGGTAAAAACTCGCGCGTCGCCCGGATGCCCCGTGCATGGCGACCGGATGAGCCGTCAGGCGGCCAACGTGCCGCGGGCGATGGCGTGCGGCCCGAAGCGCGCGCGGACCCGGTCCGTGACGGCCTCCAGGCGGCGGGCCTTCTCGTCCTCGGGGTCGAGGCTGAGCTGCCGCGTGGCCCGTTCGGCCGAGGTCAGGTCCTCGGCGCGCAGGGACAGCGCGCGGACCCGGGCCCGCTGCAGGCCGAGGCCCGCGTAGAGGGCGTAGGCCGTGGCGGTCAGGGCGGCCGAGTGCGCGGTGGGTTCGGCCAGGGTGCGCGTCCGGGTGAGGGTGGTGCGGTCGGCGCAGCGGACGGTGAGCGAGAGGGCGCGGCAGACCTGCCCGCGGCCCTGTTCCTGTGTACGAAGCTTCGCGCCGAGCTCCTCCGTCAGCGAGAGCAGGGCCCGCCGGTGCCGTACGGGATCCAGCTCGTCCAGATCGAAGAGCCGCTCGGCGGCGATGGTGCGGGCGGCCGCACCCGGCCGGACGGGGGTCCGGTCGATCCCGAGGGCGCGCTCGTGCACCTCCCGGCCGAGCCGGGCGCCGAGGATCCGCCGCAGGGCGGCGGGCGGGGCGGCGGCGACCCGGCCGACGGAGCCGAGGCCGTAGGAGCACAGGGTGCGGGCGGCCTTCGGCCCGACCCCGTCGAGGGCGGTGACGGGCTTGTCCGCCAGGAAGTCCCTTACGGCGGCGGGCTCCCCGGGGATCACCAGGGTCCCCCCGGGCGGGGCCTCGCGGGCCGCCGCCCGGGCCAGCATGGGGTTGCCGGCCACGCCGACGGCGGCGTCCACGCCGTACAGGGCGAGGGCCCGGACCCGGATCACGGCGGCCAGCCGGGCGGCGTCGCAGCCGAAGTAGCGCAGCGCGCCCCGGATGTCGGCGAGGACGGTGTCGGGCGCCACGGACTGCACGGCCGGGGTGATCCCGCCGAGCAGCGCGAGGACCCCGGCGTACTCCTGCGCCCCGAGCGGTCCCCCGTCGGCGGGGTGCAGCCGCAGGCACATCACGACCTGCTCGGCGGTCATCCCGCGCTCCCCGGGCTGGAGTGCCACAGCTTGCGGCCGGTCGCGGGGCCGGTGCCCGGCGGCTGGAGGTCGGCCCAGGGGTTCATCTCGTACCCGGTGGACATGCGGATCCTGCGGCCGGGGGCCCTCGCTCCCGGCTCCCCGCCGTCGGCGTCGGCCTCGGCGCCGTCGGCCGCACCGCCTCCCCCGGCCGCGCCGTGCCCCGGGGCGGCCGGCTCGGCGAGGCGGGCCGCGACCGCGTCCAGGCCGCCCGCCGCGCGCAGTTCCACCAGCTCCGCGAGGTTCCACGCCGCCGCCCCGACCACGCTCAGGCTCTGCGGGCCCCGCCGCTGCACGACGCCTCGTACCAGCAGCAGGAAGGAGTGGAAGACGGTGTGCGCGCAGCGCTCGTGGCTGTCGTCGAAGAAGGCGAGGTCGACCAGGCCCGTCCCGTCGTCCAGCGTCGTGAAGATGACCCGCTTCCCGGAGCGGATCGGCGGGGTCTGGGTGGCCGCCTTGGCCCCCGCGACCAGCACGGTCTGCCCGTGCTCGGTGTCCCGCAGCCGGCGCGCCGGGATCACTCCCAGCTCGGTCAGGAAGGCGTGGTGGTCCCCCATCAGGTGCCGCGAGGCGTCCATGCCGAGGACGCCCAGCTCGGCGCTGAGCCGTTCGGCGTCGGTCAGGTCGGGCAGCCCGACGGAGGCCGTGGACCGGCCGCCCTCCAGCGGGAGTTGGGGGTTGCGTACACCTGCGGCCCGCTGTGCGCCGTGCAGTTCGGACACGTGCAGCAGCAGGTCCCGCCGGTTGGCGCCGAACGCGTCCAACGCCCCTACCTGTGCGAGCCGTTCGGCGACCGGGCGCCCCGGGTGCGCCCGGTCCCAGAAGTCGCGCAGGGAGGCGTACGGCTGTCCGGCCTCGATCCGGTCCGCCTCGGCCCCGCTGATGCCGTGGACGTCGGACAGCCCGAGCCGCAGCCCCCACACACCACCCGCATCGGACACCAGTTCGATACGGTGGGCGGCCGCCGACCGGTTCACGTCCAGCGGCAGCACCGGTACGCCCCGCCGCCGCGCGTCCGCCAGCAGCAGCCGCTTCGGGTACATCCCCGGGTCGTGGGTCAGCAGCCCGGCGTAGAAGGCCGCCGGGTGGTGCGCCTTCAGCCAGGCCGACTGGTAGGTGGGCACCGCGAAGGCCACCGCGTGCGCCTTGCAGAAGCCGTACGACCCGAAGGCCTCCACGATCTCCCAGGTCCGGCCGATCACCTCCACCGGATAGCCGCGCTCGGCCGCCCTCGCCGCGAACCAGACCTTGATCCGCGCCTGCGACTGCGGGTCGGACAGTCCGCGCCGCACCCGGTCCGCCTCGTCCCGCCCGCAGCCGGTCATGACGTGCACGATCTCGATGATCTGCTCGTGGAAGACCACCACCCCGTACGTCTCGCGCAGCGCGTCGGCCAGGTCGGGGTGCGGGAAGCGGACCGGTGCCCGCCCGTGCCGGGCCTCGATGAAGGGCCGCACCATGTCGGCGGCCACCGGCCCCGGCCGGAACAGCGAGATGTCGACGACCAGGTCGTGGAAGGTGGCCGGCTGCAGCCGCCCCACCAGGTCCCGCTGGCCCGGCGATTCGATCTGGAAGCAGCCCAGGGTCTCGGCCGAGCGGATCAGCTCGTACGTGGCCCGGTCGCCCGGCGGCACCTGCGCCGGATCGTCCAGGTCGAGCTCCTGCCCCGTGCCGCGCCGGATCTCCGCGACCGCGTGCGCCATCGCGGACTGCATCCGCACGCCCAGCACGTCCAGCTTGAGCAGCCCGAGCTCCTCCACGTCGTCCTTGTCGAACTGGGACATGGGGAAGCCCTCGCCGCTGGTGGGCACCACCGGCGTACGGGCGAGCAGGGAGTCGTCGGAGAGCAGCACCCCGCACGGGTGCATGGCGATCCCGCGCGGCAGCGCGTCGAGCGATTCGACGAGCTCCCACAGGCGCCCGTACGACTCCCCGCGTACGTCACGCAGCTCGGGCAGCTCCTCCAGCGCGGCGCGGGCGTCGCGGGCCCGGATGTGCGGGAAGGCCTTGGCGAGCCGGTCGGTGACGGCGGGGTCCATGGACAGGGCGGCGCCGACGTCGCGGATGGCGTGCCGGACCCGGTAGGTCTCGGGCATGGAGACGGTGGCGACGCGCTCGGTGCCGAACCGTTCCATGATCCGCCGGTAGACCTCCAGCCGGCGGGCGGACTCCACGTCGATGTCGATGTCGGGCAGGACGCGCCGCCGCTTGGAGAGGAAGCGCTCCATCAGCAGGCCGTGGGCGACGGGATCGGCGTGCGCGATCCCGAGCAGGTGGTTGACGAGGGAGCCGGCCCCGGAGCCGCGGGCGGCCACCCGGATGCCCATCTCCCTTACGTCGTCCACCACTTGAGCGACCGTCAGGAAATACGAGGCGAAACCGTGGTAGGCGATGATGTCGAGCTCGTGGTGCATCCGCTCCCAGTACGCGCGGTCGTCCGCGTAGCCGCGCAGCACCATGCCGGCCGAGGCCCGGGAGGTGAGGACCCGCTGGGCGCTGCGGTGGGCCGCACCGACGAGCCGGGCCTCGGGGAAGTGCACGGAACCCATGCCGAGGTCGTCCTCGGGGTCCACGGAGCAGGCCTCGGCGGTACGCCGGGTCTCCGCGAGCAGACCTCTGGCGTCGGCGGGTCGCAGGCCGGCCGCCCGGGCGATCAGGTCGGCAGCCTCGGCCATGGCGGCGGGGCCCTTGAGCCAGCGTTCGCCGCTGTCGAGCGGAGACCGGGGGTTCCGGGGATCGATGGGGACCAGGCGGCGGGCCGCGTCGAGGATGTCGGCGACCGGGCCCTGGCCGGGGTCGGCGTAGCGGACGGCGTTGGTCAGCACGGCCGGGACGCCCTGCTCGGCGGCGAAGCCGACGGTGCGGGCGGCCAGCCGGAGCGAGCCGGGCCCGGTGCCGGTCCGGCCGTGGTGGACGGCCTCCAGGCGCAGGGAGTCGCCGTAGACCTCCCGCCAGGGCGCGAGCAGCCGGGCGGCCCGGTCGGGGCGGCCCGCGGCGAGCGCCCGCCCCACTTCGGAGGCGGGCCCGAGCAGGACGAAGACACCCTCCCCGCGCAGGGCGCCCCAAGGCACCAGCGGGACCTCGGCGGCCTCCGCATGGGCCGCGGTGACCATCCGGCACAGCTCGGCCCATCCGGCGGCCCCGTCCCGGGCCAGGAAGACGGCCCGCGCGGCGGACTCGTCCACGAAGGCGCCGCCCTTGACGGGGGTACGCCGCCGGTACGAGGCCTCGCCGGACCCGCCGCCCGTACCCGGCCCGCCGCCCGCGGCGGACCCGGTCGAGCCCCCCGGCCCGGCCGGGCCCGCCGTGGGCGATCCGGCGGGCGACACCGCCATGTCCACTCCGAACAACGGCCGGATGCCCGCCTGCGCGCACGCCTTCGCGAACCGCACCGCGCCCGCGAGGGTGTCGCGGTCGGTCAGGGCGAGGGCGTCCATGCCCCGCTCCGCGGCACGTTCCGCCAGCCGTTCCGGGTGTGAGCCTCCGTAGCGCATGGAGAACCCCGAAACGGTGTGCAGATGCGTAAAACCAGGCACCCGCGGCCTCCTGCTTTCGCTCGAATGAACACCTCCCCCGCTCTCCACCATAGAGCAATTCGAATACCCGTGCGAAACACTTGTTCGATCACCTGAGGGGGCCCGAGGTCATCCGTTCGGCCCGCCCCTGCTGCGGCCCGCCCCCCGCACGCAGAGCGTGTGAGACATGACCCCGCCCACCGAGAGCCCCGACACCGGCCCGCCCAAAGGCTTCCTCGCCGAGATCAAGGACGCCGTGACCACCCGGGCGGCCCTGCTGCTCCTGGGGGTGCTGGCCCTCCAGGTCGCCTTCATCACCTCGTACATCGGCGCCTTCCACCATCCGGTGCCCAGCGAGATCCCGATCGCCGTGGCCGCCCCTCGCGCCCCGGTGGCCGAACAGTCCGCGAAGCAGCTCGGCGCCCTGCCCGGCAAGCCCCTCGACCCCCGCGTGGCCGAGGACGAGGCCGCGGCGACCGCCCAGGTCAGGAACCGGGACGTCGACGGCGCGCTGATCGTCGACCCGGGCGGGAAGACCGACCGGCTGCTGGTCGCGTCCGGCGCCGGGGCCTCGCTGTCCCAGGCCCTGGCCGAGATCGTGGGGCGCGCCGAGTCGGCCCAGGGCCGGGCGGTGCGGATCACCGACGTGGCCCCGGCCTACGCGGGCGACGCCCGCGGCCTGAGCTCCTTCTACCTGGTCATCGGCTGGTGCGTGGGCGGCTACCTGTGCGCCGCGATCCTCGCGATCAGCGCCGGGGCCCGGCCCGCGAACGCCGCCCGCGCCGTCATCCGCCTCGCCGCGCTGCTCGTGTACGCGATCGCCGCCGGGCTGCTCGGCGCGGTCATCGCGGGCCCGGTGCTGGACGCGCTGCCCGGCAGCGTCATGGGGCTGTGGGGGCTGGGCGCCCTCGTCGTCTTCGCGGTCGGCGCGATCACGCTCGCCCTGCAGGGGCTGGCGGGCGTGATCGGGATCGGCCTCGCGATCCTGCTGGTCGTGGTGTTCGGCAACCCGAGCGCCGGCGGCGCCTATGCGTATCCGCTGTTGCCGCCGTTCTGGAGTGCCATCGGCCCGGCCCTGCCGCCGGGCGCCGGTACGTACGCCGCGCGCTCCATCACGTACTTCGAGGGGAACGGCGCGGGCGGGCCGATGCTGGTGCTGGCCGCCTGGGCGGTGGTCGGCGCGGCGGTCACCCTGGCCTGCGGGTTGCTCCGCAAGGGCCGCCCGGGCCCCCCGGTGGGCAGCGGCCTCCCCGACTGACCCGCACGGCACCGTGTCCCTGCGGGGTGCTCGGCGGATTCGGCTCGCGCCGTGTCCCTGCGGGCGGCTCGGCGATGTCCCGCTCGCGCCGTGTCCCTGCGGGCGGCTCGGCGGATTCGGCTCGCGCCGTGTCCCTGCGGGCGGCTCGGCGATGTCCCGCTCGCGCCGTGTGCCTGCGGGCGGCTCGGCGATGTCCCGCTCGCGCCGTGTGCCTGCGGGCGGCTCGGCGATGTCCCGCTCGCGCCGTGTGCCTGCGGGCGGCTCGGCGATGTCCCGCTCGCGCCGTGTGCCTGCGGGCGGCTCGGCGATGTCCCGCTCGCGCCGTGTGCCTGCGGGCGGCTCGGCGATGTCCCGCTCGCGCCGTGTGCCTGCGGGCGGCTCGGC
>NZ_JBICZI010000013.1:18996-173843 GCF_043201855.1 Streptomyces sp. NPDC048257 | reverse complement strand
GTGCGGCCGGCCGCGCGTCTCGCCCCCCGGGGCGCCCCCCCCCCCCCCCCCGCCCGGGCCCCCGCCCCCGGGGGGGGGGGGCGGGCGGCCCCCCCCCCCCCCCCCCCCCCCCCACCGCCCAGATCCGCATCGGCGCCCACGCCGACGTACCCGGCTTCCGCCGCGAACTCCCGCAGCTCCCTCACCGAGGCCTGCGCCACGGTCATCCCCCCGAAATCACCCATGCGGAAAGGCTAGGGGCCGCCACTGACAACGTGGTCGTGGGGAGCCCGGCAGGGGTTACGGAAGCTCGATGCCCAGGTCCCAGCCGTCGTGCGCGTGCGTGCACAGGCAGTCGCGGCTCTCGGTGGCCGGCAGGGCCGCCACCGCGTCGAAGAGGACCTCGCGCAGCCGCCCGACGTTCTCGCCGAACACCTTCAGGACCTCCGTGTGCGACACGCCCTCGCCGGTCTCGGCGCCCGCGTCCAGGTCCGTGACCAGGGCCATCGAGGTGTAGCAGAGCCCCAGCTCACGGGCGAGGACCGCCTCCGGGTGACCGGTCATGCCGACCACCGACCAGCCGGCCGCCGCATGCCACCGCGACTCGGCGCGCGTCGAGAACCGCGGCCCCTCGATGACGACCATGGTGCCGCCGTCCACCGGCTCCCAGTCCCGCCCGCGGGCCGCCGCCAGTGCCACGGACCGGCCCACCGGGCAGTACGGGTCGGCGAAGGTGGTGTGCACGACGTTCGGAACGGAACCGTCCGGCAGCGGCTCCCCGTCGAAGAAGGTCTGGGCACGGGCCTTCGTACGGTCGACCAGCTGGTCGGGAACGAGCAGCGTGCCCGGCCCGTACTCGGCCCGCAGGCCGCCGACCGCGCACGGGCCCAGCACCTGGCGGACCCCGACCGAGCGCAGGGCCCACAGGTTGGCCCGGTAATTGATCTTGTGCGGCGGGACGGTGTGACTGCGCCCGTGCCGGGGCAGGAAGGCCACCTGGCGCCCGCCCAGCTCACCCACGTACAGGGAGTCGCTCGGGGGCCCGTACGGGGTCTCCACCTGGATCTCGGAGACGTCCTCCAGGAAGGAGTAGAAGCCCGAGCCGCCGATGACACCGATCTCTGCGTTCACCATGCGGCCCACCCTAACGGGGTACGCCGAAAGGCCCCGCTGCCCCGGTCAGGGCGGGCGGGGCCTCGGAAGGAAGCGGTCAGGCGGCCGACGTGGAGCTGCTGCTCGAGCTCGACGACGTCGAGGACGACGAGGCGGCAGGAGCGGCGGCGGCGGTCGACGTCGAGGGCGACGAGGAGCTCGAGGACGGCTTCGAGGCAGGGGTGCTGCTCGACGACGCGCCACGGCTGTCGTTCCGGTAGAAACCGGAGCCCTTGAAGACGATGCCGACCGCGGAGAACACCTTCTTCAGGCGTCCGTCGCAGCTCGGGCACACGGTCAGTGCGTCATCGGTGAACTTCTGCACGGCCTCAAGGCCCTCACCGCACTCGGTGCACTGGTACTGGTAGGTCGGCACGAATTTCCTCCTGGCACTCTCACTCAATGAGTGCTAACGACGCTCCATGGTGACGTATTCCGGCGGATCAGTCCACCGTCACCGGCACGCGGTGACCCATCCCACGCTCGTTCACCCGGTTACGGGAGGCCGACGGGACGGTCGCGGTGGCGGTCGCCGGGGCGATCGCCGGGGCCGAAGCCGCCCCCGACTGCGCGGACGCGTTCACGATCCGGCTCGGAGCCTTCGGGGCCAGCTTCGCCCGCAGCGCCAGCAGCGTGGCCAGCGCGAGCGCGGTGGCACCCATGGGCACGAGGAAGCCGAACGAGGACCCGTGCGCGTCCGTCAGGCGGCCGGCCAGGGTGACGGCGATGGCCTGACCGAAGGCGATCGAGCCGGTCAGCCAGGTGAAGGCCTCGGTCCGCGCATTGGCGGGGATCAGCTGCTCGACCATCGTGTAGCCGGTGATCAGCGCCGGGGCGATGCACAGGCCGACGACCAGGCCGAGCGCGCCCAGCAGGATCATCGAGTGGGCGGCCCACAGGACGGACGCGGCGGCGGTGAGGCCGATGTAGCCCAGGATCAGCCTGCGGCGCGGGCCGATCTTCCAGGCGATGGCGCCCATGGCGATGCCGGCGATCATGTTGCCGGCCGCGAAGACGCCGTAGAGCAGGCCGTTGGCCCCGGGGTTGCCGATCTCGTTGGAGAAGGCGGCGAGCGAGACCTGCATGCCGCCGAAGACGGCGCCGATCCCGAGGAAGGCGAAGATCAGGACGCGCAGGCCCGGGAAGGACAGCGCGAAGGCGCGCTTCTCACCGGCGGCCGACGGGGCGTGCGCCTTGGGCTGGGTGGCCCGCTGGGCCGCGAAGAGCAGGCCGCCGAGCAGGGTCAGCGTAGCCTCGGTGACCAGGCCCGCCGCCGGGTGGACGCCGGTGCACAGCGCGGTCGCGAGGACCGGGCCGACGACGAAGGTGAACTCGTCGGTGACGGACTCGAAGGCGGCGGCCGTAGGCAGCAACGGCGAGCCCTCCAGCTTGGTGGCCCAGCGGGCCCGGACCATCGGTCCGACCTGCGGCACCGAGGCGCCGGTGGGTACGGCGGCCAGCGCCAGCGCCCAGACCGGCGCGTCCAGCAGCGCGAGCGCGGCCAGGCCGGTGACGGCGGCGGAGTGCGTGAGGACCACGGGCAGCAGGACGGCGCTCTGGCCGAGGCGGTCGGTGAAGATGCCCATCAGCGGGGCGGACAGTGCCATGGAGACACCGGTGACGGCGGCGACGATGCCGGCGCTGCCGTAGGAACCGGTGGTGTGCTGGACCAGCAGCAGGATGCTGATCGTCAGCATTCCGAAGGGGAGTCGTGCTGCGAAGCCGGGGAGTACGAAGCCGAGGGCGCCGGGGGTGCGCAGGAGCTGCCCGTAGCCGGGGCGGGCGGACGTGTCGGTCGTGACCGCGGATGTCACGGCCTTGCCTTTCCGCTGCCTGGTAGAGCGTCCCCGTCTGCGGACGATGCGTCGCCTTGTGAGCGACCGCACCCGTACATGTGGGAGCCCCGAGAGCTGTCCTCTTGCGCAGAACCGAGTGATACCTGGGCGCCCACTGCGGGTGGTGCCACGGCCGCTTTGCGGTCGCGCCAGCTCTGCGTCAGGCAGAGTTGGTTCGATCTGGTGTGCCTTCATCGTACAGGGAAAGCCACTACCACGCCCTGTGAATTCGGCGACAAGGGGTGTCTTCACCTGGGATTAGCGGCCGGTTCGCAGGTAAAGAGGCCGGAAAGGCAGGCGAAAGCGGGCATATCTCAGCGAAATCGGCGGAATTAGAACGACGCTCTAATGCGAAACGGGTCCGCCCGTACCCAGCCACCCCGCGAGCTTGCCGCCCCGGGCCACCGCCCGCAGCCGTGCCTCGGCCGCGTCCCGGACCGGGTCCGTGGCCACCACCAGCAGCTCGTCCCCGCGCCGCAGCACGGTCGACGGCGCCGGTACAAAACTCTTCGCGTCCCGGACCACCAGAGTGACCGAGGCCCCCGGCGGCAGCCGCAGCTCGCTCACCTCCACGCCGTGCATCCGCGAGGCGGGCGGGATCGAGAAGGAGAGCAGGTGGCCGCGCAGCTTCTCCAGCGGCGCCGACTCGATCCCGAGGTCGGAGGCGCCCTCGTCCCCGCTCCCGAGGTTCAGCTTGCGCGCCAGCCAGGGCAGGGTCGGCCCCTGCACCAGGGTGTAGACGACGACGAGCACGAAGACGATGTTGAAGACGCGGTCGCTGCCCTCGATCCCGGACACCATGGGGATGGTCGCCAGGATGATGGGCACGGCGCCGCGCAGGCCCGCCCACGACATGAGCGCCTGTTCCTGCCAGGGGATCCGGAAGGGCAGCAGGCTGATGAAGACCTCCAGCGGCCGCGCCACCATCGTCAGCACCAGCCCGATGATCACCGCGGGCCAGAAGTCGCGGACCAGCTCGTGCGGGGTGACCAGCAGGCCCAGCAGCACGAACATGCCGATCTGGGCGATCCAGCCGAGCCCGTCGGCGAAGCCCCGGGTGGCCGGCCAGTGCGGGAGCTTCGCGTTCCCGAGCAGCATCGCCGCCAGGTACACCGCGAGGAAGCCGGAGCCGTGCGCCATCGCGCCGGCCGCGTACGCCACGATCGCGATGGCCATCACGGCGATCGGGTAGAGGCCGGAGGCGGGCAGCGCCACGTGCCGCAGGCCGTACGCGCCCAGGAAGCCCACGGTCAGTCCGATCGCGGCGCCGATCGCCAGCTCCAGGGCGATCTTGCCGAGCAGGACGTACCACTCGTCCACCGGGCCGACGGTCGAGAAGGCCACCACCAGAATGACGACGGGTGCGTCGTTGAAGCCGGACTCGGCCTCCAGGACACCCGTGATCCGGGAGGGCAGCGGGACCTTCCGCAGCACCGAGAAGACGGCCGCCGCGTCGGTCGAGGAGACGACCGCGCCGATCAGCAGGGCCTGCCGCCATTCCAGTCCGACCAGGTAATGCGCTCCCGCCGCCGTCACGCCCACGCTGACCGCCACGCCCACCAGTGAAAGCACGACCGCGGCCGGCAGGGCCGGCTTGATCTCTTTCCATTTCGTGCCCAGACCACCCTCGGCGAGGATCACGACGAGTGCCGCATAGCCGATGACCTGGGTCAGCTCGGCATTGTCGAACACGACGTTGCCGATGCCGTCCTGGCCTATCGCGATGCCTATGCCGAGGTAGATGAGCAGGCTGGGGAGACCGCTGCGCGAAGAGATGCGCACCGCCGCCACCGCGACGAGCAGCACGAGCGAGCAGACCAGCAGAAGCTCATTGAGCGTGTGGACAGTCAGCGGGCGGCCCTCCTCAATGCGCCCGGCGGATCGATCCTCCCGGCGACAAGTTCGGCAAGTAGTTCGTTACCTTACCTAATCTTTGACGCGCCCTTTACGCGATAACCACATTGTGAAACGCCTGTTCCCCCCTGTCCTCCAGACCTCGACCCCTGGCGGATCAACGAAGTCGGTCCTGCGCCTATGGTTGCTCCCAGTACTCCCAGGACCACCCTGCCCCTCTAAGGACAGCGATGCCCGCCAACGAAACCGCTCCTCCCGTCAAGAAGAAGGGACGACGCGCCCGTCTGATCGTGCTCGTCCTGGTCCTGGCGCTCTTCGCGGGCCTCGGCTACGGGGCGTACTGGAGCGTGGACGGCGTGCGCGCCTCCTTCCCCCAGACGACCGGCTCCCTCAAGGTGCCGGGCCTGACCGGGACCGTCGACGTCAAGCGTGATGCCCACGGCATTCCCCAGCTCTACGCGGACAACGACGACGACCTCTTCCGCGCGCAGGGCTACGTGCACGCGCAGGACCGGTTCTGGGAGATGGACGTACGACGTCACATGACGTCTGGGCGGCTCTCGGAGATGTTCGGCTCCGGCCAGGTCGAGACGGACGCCTTCCTGCGCACCCTGGGCTGGCGCCAGGTCGCGCAGGCCGAGTACGACACCAAGCTGTCGCCCGAGACCAAGAAGTATCTGCAAGCCTACGCCGACGGGGTCAACGCGTACCTGAAGGGGAAGTCCGGCAAGGCCCTCTCCGTCGAGCACGCCGCCCTCGAGCTCAGCGACGACTACCGGCCCGAGCAGTGGTCGCCGGTGGACTCGGTGGCCTGGCTCAAGGCGATGGCGTGGGACCTGCGCGGCAACATGCAGGACGAGATCGACCGCGCGCTGATGGCGACGAAGCTCTCGCAGGCGCAGATCGACGAGCTCTACCCGCCGTACCCCTTCGACCGGAACAAGCCGATCGTCGAGGGCGGCAAGGTCGACGGCGGGAAGTACACCCCGCAGGGCGCCGCCGCCGGCAGCGGCTCGGGCGCCGGGACCGGCACGGGCACCGGGACCGGCTCCGGCAGCGCCGTCGGAACCCAGACCTCGGCCGCCACGGACACCCCCACCGGCCTCGCCGGCAACGCCACCGCCCAGGGCGCGACCGTGGGCCTGCGCACCCAGCTGAGCTCCCTCGCCGACACCCTGGACAAGATCCCCGCGATCCTCGGCCCCAACGGCAGCGGCATCGGCTCGAACTCCTGGGTCATCTCCGGCAAGTACACGACCACCGGCAAGCCGCTGCTCGCGAACGACCCGCACCTGTCCCCGCAGCTGCCCTCGGTCTGGTACCAGATGGGCCTGCACTGCCGCGCGGTCTCGGCCCAGTGCCAGTACGACGTGGCCGGCTACACCTTCTCCGGCATGCCCGGCGTGGTCATCGGCCACAACGCCGACATCGCCTGGGGCATGACCAACCTCGGCGCCGACGTCACCGACCTCTACCTGGAGCAGGTCAAGCCCGAGGGCTACGTCTACGACAACAAGGTGCTCCCCTTCACCACCCGTGAAGAGGTCATCAAGGTCGCGGGCGGCGACAGCAAGAAGATCACCGTCCGCACCACCAACAACGGCCCGCTCGTCTCCGACCGCAGCGAGGAGCTCGGTACGGTCGGCACCCGCGCCCCCGTCGCCAGCTCCGCCCCCGACCGCGGCGACGGCTACGCCGTCGCCCTGCGCTGGACGGCGCTGGACCCGGGCAAGACGATGGACGCGGTCTTCAAGCTCGACCGGGCCAAGGACTTCGCCTCCTTCCGGGCGGCGGCCGCCGAGTTCGACGTGCCGTCCCAGAACCTGATCTACGCCGACAACAAGGGCGCGACGGGCAACATCGGCTACCAGGCCCCCGGCCGCATTCCGGTGCGAGGCCAGGGCGACGGCCGGATGCCCACCCCGGGCTGGGACTCCAAGTACGCCTGGAAGGGCGGCAAGGACGGCAACGCCGGCTACATCCCGTCCAACGAGATGCCCTGGGACTCCAACCCGTCCCGCGGCTACATCGTCACCGCCAACCAGGCCGTCGTGGAGACCGGGACCGGCGCGGGCAAGTACCCGTACCCGCTGACCACCGACTGGGGCTACGGCGCCCGCAGCCAGCGGATCAACGACCTCATCGAGGCGAAGATCAAGGACGGCGGCCGGATCTCGACCGACGACATGCGCACCATGCAGATGGACAACAGCAGCGAGATCGCCGCGCTGCTGACCCCGATGCTGGCGAAGATCGAGGTCTCGGACCCGGGTGTGCGCGCCGCGCAGAAGCTGCTGGACGGCTGGAACTACACGCAGGAGCCCGACTCGGCGGCCGCGGCCTACTTCAACGCGGTCTGGCGCAACATCCTCAAGCTGTCCTTCGGCGACAAGATGCCCAAGGAGCTGCGGATCGAGGGCAGCTGCATGAACGTCCTCGGCAACGGCACCGGCCCCGCCGACGACCTCGCCAAGACCGTCCGCGAGTGCGGCACCCGCGACTCCGACTCGGCGCAGCCCGACGGTGGTGACCGCTGGTTCGAGGTGGTCCGCCGCCTGGTCAAGGACGAGAAGTCGCCGTGGTGGAGCTCGCCGAAGACCGTGACCCAGCCCGCGGCCACCACGCGCGACGAGCTCTTCGCCCGGGCCATGCGGGACGCCCGCTGGGAGCTGACCGCCAAGCTCGGCAAGGACCAGTCCACCTGGAGCTGGGGCCGGCTGCACCAGCTGACCCTGAAGAACCAGACGATCGGCACCGAGGGCCCCGGCTTCATGCAGTGGCTCCTCAACCGCGGCCCGTGGAACCTGGGCGGCGGCGAGGCCACGGTCAACGCGACCGGCTGGAACGCCTCCAGCGGGTACGGGGTCACGTGGGTGCCGTCGATGCGGATGGTCGTGAACCTCAACGACCTCGACAAGTCGCGCTGGATCAACCTGACGGGTGCCTCGGGGCACGCGTACAACGCGCACTACACGGACCAGACGACGATGTGGGCCAAGGGCGAACTGCTGGAGTGGCCCTTCGGCAAGGACGCCGTCGAGAAGGCCACGGTCGACACCCTGACCCTGGAGCCCGGGGGCTCGTAGGGACCCGGGCCGGGATCAGGTCGTCACGAGCCGAAGCGGCGCACCCCTGACGGGGTCGCCACCGCCTGTACGGGGTGGTCGTGCGGTTCCTCCGGGACCCGCGCGACCACCTCGTCGTCGTAGAGGAGCACGACCAGCGCGGGATGCGCCCCGGCGCGCTCCAGCCGCTCCAGCACCCGGTCGTACGAGCCCCCGCCGCGGCCCAGGCGCATTCCGCGGCCGTCCACCGCGAGCCCGGGCAGCAGCACGGCGTCGGCCGCGGCGACCGCGTCCGGGCCGAGCGCGGGACCGGTCGGCTCCAGCAGGCGCATCTTCCCCGGGTGTGCGGCCTCGGCGAGGCTGCCGGGGCCCTCGTACGCCGCCCAGTCGAGGTCGTTGTCGGGCAGCAGCAGGGGGAGCAGCACCCGCTTGCCGGCCGTGCGCAGGGCGTCGAGGAGCTCCCGGGTGCCGGGTTCGGTGCCGATCGAGACGTACGCCGCCACCGTGCGGGCATCGGCCAGTTCGGGCAGTTCGAAAGCCCGGACGGCGAGCGCGGTGGCCGCCGTACGGCACGTGCCGGGGGACAAGGCGCGGCGCGCGGCGAGCAGTTCCCGGCGCAGCCCGGCCTTGGCGGAGGCGGAGGCCGATGCGGTGGCCGGGTCGGCGGGCGGGCCGGTGGACGGGCGGGCGGCCGGGCCGGTGGGCGGGTTCTCTGCCACGACGAAATCAAATATCCTTCCGAATCAGGGCATACCTGTATCTACCTGCAGCGATCTAGTCTGGCCTTCGGCAGAACCCACTATCGTTCTGGCCATGACTATGTTGCACCCCGTGATCAAGAAGGCCGTGATTCCGGCCGCTGGCCTCGGCACTCGGTTCCTTCCGGCGACCAAGGCGACCCCGAAGGAAATGCTCCCGGTTGTGGACAAGCCGGCCATCCAGTACGTGGTCGAGGAGGCCGTGGGGGCCGGGCTCGACGATGTGCTCATGATCACTGGGCGTAACAAGCGTGCGCTGGAAGACCACTTCGACCGGAACTACGAGCTGGAGTCGGCTCTCATCGCCAAGGGCGACGACGACCGGCTGAAGAAGGTCCAGGAATCCAGCGACCTGGCCACCATGCACTACGTCCGCCAGGGCGACCCGCGGGGTCTGGGCCACGCCGTACTGTGCGCCGAGCCGCACGTCGGCCGCGAGCCGTTCGCCGTCCTGCTCGGCGACGACCTCATCGACCCGCGCGACCCGCTGCTGCGTCAGATGGCCGACATCTACGCCCGCACCGGCGGCACCGTCATCGCGCTCATGGAGGTCGACCCGGCCAGTGTCCACCTCTACGGCTGCGCCGCCGTGGAGGCCACGGACGAGGAGGACGTGGTCCGCATCACCGGACTCGTCGAGAAGCCGGAGCCCCAGGACGCCCCCAGCAATTTCGCTGTTATTGGACGCTACGTCCTCAACCCCGCGATCTTCGACATACTGCGGGAGACCGAGCCGGGCCGCGGTGGGGAGATCCAGCTCACCGACGCCCTGCAGAAGCTGGCCGCCGACGAGAGCGTCGGCGGTCCGGTGCACGGCGTGGTCTTCCGGGGCCGTCGTTACGACACCGGGGACCGCGGCGACTACCTGCGGGCCATCGTCCGCCTCGCGTGCGAGCGCGAGGACCTGGGCCCCGAGTTCCGCACCTGGCTTCACCGTTACGTCACGGAGGAGATGTAGCACCTTGAGCAGTTCCGCACCGCAGGACACCGGCCACCGTCTGTGGTCCGTGGACGAGCACCTCGCGGACGTCCTCTCGGCCGTCCGGCCGTTGGAGCCCATCGAGCTCCAACTGCTGGACGCCCAGGGCTGTGTCCTGGTCGAGGACGTGACCGTGCCCGTCGCCCTCCCGCCCTTCGACAACAGCTCCATGGACGGCTACGCCGTCCGCACGGCCGACGTCCAGGGTGCGAGCGAGGAGTTCCCCGCGGTGCTGACGGTCATCGGGGACGTCGCGGCGGGCAGCGGTGAGCTGCCCACCGTGGGCCCCGGCGAGGCCGCCCGCATCATGACCGGCGCCCCGCTGCCGCCCGGCGCGGAAGCCGTCGTACCGGTCGAGTGGACCGACGGCGGCACGGGCGGCGGCGCGGCCGCCGGGATGACCCCGGCCAGCGCCGCCCCCGAGCAGGCGGGCGGCGAGGTACGGGTGCACCGCGCCGCCGAGGCGCGGGCGCACGTCCGCGCGCGCGGCAGCGACGTACAGGCCGGCGACCTGGCGCTTGCGGCCGGCACGGTCCTCGGGCCGCCGCAGATCGCCCTGCTGGCCGCCATCGGGCGCGGCACCGTACGGGTGCGGCCGCGCCCCCGCGTGGTGGTCCTGTCCACCGGCAGCGAGCTGGTCCAGCCCGGCGAGGCGCTCACCGCGGGCACCATCTACGACTCCAACAGCTTCGCGCTGGCCGCGGCCGCGCGGGATGCCGGGGCCATCGCCTACCAGGTCGGCGCCGTCGCGGACGACGCCGACACCCTGCGCGCCACCATCGAGGACCAGCTGATCCGGGCCGACCTGCTCGTCACCACGGGCGGGGTCAGCGTCGGCGCGTACGACGTGGTCAAGGAGGCGCTGTCCTCCGTCGGCTCGGACGACGCCGACGCCGAGGACGTCGAGGGGGGCGGGGTCGACTTCCGAAAGCTCGCCATGCAGCCCGGCAAGCCGCAGGGCTTCGGCACGATCGGCCCGGACCACACCCCGCTGCTGGCACTGCCCGGCAACCCGGTGTCCTCGTACGTCTCCTTCGAGCTGTTCGTGCGCCCCGCGATCCGCACCCTGATGGGGCTGCCGGAGTCCGAGGTGCGGCGGCCGAGCGTGCGGGCGGTGCTGGAGGCCGGCAAGGCGCTGGGCTCCCCGGCCGGCCGGCGCCAGTTCCTGCGCGGCAAGTACGACGCGGAGAGCGGCACGGTCAGCCCGGTCGGCGGATCGGGCTCCCACCTGATCGCCGCGCTGGCGCACGCGGACTCCCTGATGGTCGTACCGGAGGACGTCACCTCGGTGGAGCCCGGGACCGAGCTGGAAGTGATCCTGCTCGGCTGAAGCGGGGCCGGTACGGGTAGCGTGTGTCGCACCACACAGGCCCCTCGGGGCCCAGAGCGGAGCGGCGCAGCAATGAGTACCGAGAGCAGGCTCACCCACATCGACGAGGCCGGCGCGGCCCGGATGGTCGACGTGTCCGGGAAGGACGTCACCACCCGGACGGCGCGGGCCAGCGGACGCGTACTCGTCGCCCCGCGGGTGATCGAGCTGCTGCGCGGCGAGGGCGTCCCCAAGGGTGATGCCCTCGCCACCGCGCGGATCGCCGGGATCATGGGGGCGAAGAAGACCCCCGACCTGATCCCGCTGTGCCACCCGCTGGCCGTCTCGGGCGTGAAGGTCGACCTGCGGGTCGCCGACGACGCGGTCGAGATCCTGGCCACCGTGAAGACCACCGACCGTACGGGCGTCGAGATGGAGGCGCTCACCGCGGTCGCGGTCGCCGGCCTCACCGTGATCGACATGGTGAAGGCGGTCGACAAGGGCGCGGTCATCACGGACGTCCGGGTGGAGGAGAAGACCGGCGGCAAGTCCGGCGACTGGGCGCGCTCGTGAACGCCCCGCGCGGCGGCGAGGTGCACAGCCACAGCCACAGCCACACCCACAGTCACGGCCCCGGCCACGGTCCCGGCGACGGCGCTTCGAGCGGCGAGCCCCCGCGGCCGCTGGGCCGGGCGCTGGTCGTGACGGCCTCGAACCGGGCCTCGCAGGGCGTGTACGCGGACAAGGGCGGCCCCCTGCTGGCGGAGGCGCTGGAGCGGCTCGGCTTCACGGTGGACGGCCCGCGGGTCGTCCCGGACGGCGATCCGGTGGAGCAGGCGCTGCGCGAGGGCGTGGCTGCCGGGTACGCCGTCATCCTGACCACCGGCGGGACCGGAATCTCCCCGACCGACCGCACCCCGGACGCCACCGCGCGGGTGCTGGACTACGAGATCCCGGGCATCCCGCAGGCCATCCGCGCCGAAGGCCTGGCGAAGGTGCCGACCGCGGCCCTGTCCCGGGGCCTGGCGGGCGTGGCCGGGCAGACCCTCATCGTCAACCTCCCCGGCTCGACGGGCGGGGTGCGCGACGGCCTCACCGTCCTGGCCCGCGTCCTGCCGCACGCGGTGGACCAGATGCGGGGCGGCGACCACCCCAGACCGGCGGCACCCTCCGGGAGCACGAGCTGAACGGCCCGACCTGGCCGGTGGTCCTGACGGACGGCGATGTCACGCTCCGGCCGATAAAACTGCGGGACCAGAAGGCCTGGCGCGAGGTCAACCGGCGCAACCGCGACTGGCTCCGGCCGTGGGAGGCCACGATTCCGCCGCCCGCGCCGTGGGGGCCGGTGATCCAGCGGCCCACGTACCGCCAGATGGTCCGCCATCTGCGGGCGGAGGCGAACGCGGGCCGGATGCTGCCCTTCGTCATCGAGTACCAGGGCCGGCTGGTGGGCCAGCTGACGGTCGCCGGGATCACCTGGGGCTCGATGTGCGCGGGCCACGTCGGCTACTGGGTGGACCGCGAGGTGGCGGGCCGCGGCGTGATGCCGACGGCGGTCGCGCTGGCGGTGGACCACTGCTTCGGGAAGGTCGGCCTGCACCGCATCGAGGTGTGCATCCGCCCCGAGAACGTGCCGAGCCGGCGGGTCGTGGAGAAGCTGGGCCTGCGCGAGGAGGGTCTGCGGCCGCGCTATCTGCACATCGACGGGGCCTGGCGCGACCACCTCGTCTACGCGGTGACCGTGGAAGAGGTGCCGGAGGGGCTGCTGCGCCGCTGGCACCGGTCGCGCCACTCACCGTCCCCGCCGAAATAGCGGGGCCCGCCCCGAGCAGCGATAAGCGAATATCTGTTCGAATTAATCCCTCGGGTAACCGATTCGCCCATAACCTGATCCGAAGAATCACAAAAAAAGTCCGTGATATCAGCGAGATCGCGCGACACACCGGCCCAATTGGCCGATCCGTTCGGCCGCACCCCTCTACGGTGTGAGGTGTGAGCAGCAGCGGCCTCATCTACGCAGTCATTGTCGGGGCCTGGGCCGCCTACTTGGTGCCCATGTGGCTCCGGAGGCAGGACGAGCTGAACGAAGCCCGTCCGACGGAACGCTTCTCCACTGCCATTCGGCTGCTTTCCGGCCGGGCGGGAATGGAGCGCCGTTACGCCAAGGGGCTGCGTGAGCGCGGTGACGAGCAGGCGGAGCCCCAGCCCCACGCGGACCCGGACGCCGCGACGGAAACGATTGATTCCGTCGACGCCGACGCCCGGGCCTTTGTCGTGCCCCCGACCAGGGCGGAGCCGAGACCGGCCGCCGTCGAACGGGAACAGCGGGCGGAGCGGGCCCGGCGCGAACAGCGTCTCCAGGTCCTCGCGCGCCGCCGGCGCACCACCGCACTCCTCTTCCTGGTCTTCACCCTCGGTGCCGTCGTGGCCGCGGTGGGCGGCCTGCACTACCTCTGGGCTCCCGCCGTTCCCGCCCTGCTGCTGAGCACGTACATCGTGCACCTGCGGGTCCAGGAGCGGCGGCGCTACGAGTTCACCATGGACCGGCGGCGCGCCGAGGCGGCCGCGCGGCAGCTGCGGGAGAACCGCCCGAGCCGCCGTGAGCCCGAGGCCGCGTCCGGTGGCGAACCGGACCCTGCGCCACCGGTCTCCCCACAGGAGGCCGGACGGCGCGCGCTGGTCGAGCAGACCGACCACGCCGAGTGGGTGGACCAGCAGCGCGAGCGCGAACGCGGCCCCGCCCGCGGTGACAGCTGGGAGCCGGTTCCGGTCCCGCTGCCGACGTACGTGACGGCACCGGTGGCCCCCCGCGCCACGGGCCCCGCGGCCCAGGACGCCTGGAGCGCGACCCGCTCCAGCACGGCGGAGCCGACGGAACCGCGCCTGCGCGCCCAGCCCGCACCCCCCAAGCCGGACCCGAAGCCCCAGACCACGCCGCACCCGCGCGGTCAGGGCAGGGGCAGGACCCCGCTGTTCGACCAGTACGAGGGCGAGGACCGCCCGCGCGCCGCGAACGAGTGATCGGTGACCTGCACGGACGCTCCGGGATATCGGTTTTGGAGCACCCGCGCGGGGATGCTAATGTTTCACACGTCGCAAGGGCCTGTGGCGCAGTCTGGTAGCGCACCTCGTTCGCATCGAGGGGGTCTGGGGTTCAAATCCCCACAGGTCCACAAACGACAGTTCGCGAGTAGCTCTCGTGAACGTCATGAGATCCCGTCCGGTCGAAAGACCGGGCGGGATCTCGGCGTTTTCCGGGGTGTGTTCGAAGGGCACCCGCGAAGTGCCGTCCGCCACGGGCGCGGGCGTTCCGTACCGGGTCGGGGGCGCCCCCCGGCCGGTCCGGGTGAACACCCGCTTCCGGGGCCGACCCTAGGATGATCGGCGAAATGATCATTCGACGGGGAGAAGAAACGTGCGAGTTGCATGGCAGCACGAAGCGGCCCAACTCCGGGACGCGGCCCTCTTCATAGGGCTGCCGGACCCGGCGCTGTGGTCGGGCCCGCCGGTCCGGGAGAGCGGGATCGCCGCGTGGATGGAGGAGGTCAGGTTCTTCACCACGGTCGAGGTCGATGCCGTGCTCACCGTGCACAGCCGCTCCGGCAACGCCTTCGAGCTGTACGGGAAGGGACGCAGCTTCCTCAACCCGGTGCGACTGGCGCGCTATGCGCCGTACGCGGTCGAGGCCGAGAGCGTCGAGGAGAACCCGGAGGTCATCGCCCGGGCGCGCACCGTGTGGCGGGAGTACGTGGACGGCATCGCGCGGCGCATCGGCGCCCCCGCGAGCGTCACGGAGGACGACGCCGAGGTCCCGGAGGCGGTCTGGCGCCCCGGGGACGAGGAGGGTCCGCACCTGCGCCTGTGGATGAACTGCTCGTACGGACTGCACCCGGACAGCCCGCTGTTCACCAGGCTCCCCGGCCGCGCGCTGGTCCGCCTCGACGCGCACGCCCCGGCGGACATGGCCGGAGTCACGCCGCGGGCGGTGACCGGGGTCAGCGACGTGCCGGAGTGGATTCCGGACTCGTACCAGGAGTACGCGCTCGAGCAGGCGCGGCTCGAGTACGAGACGCCGGACGACGAGGACCGTCTGGTCGAAAGGATCCGGCACGTGCTGGGTGGCGCGATCAGGGCCGGCGGTTCCCTCCACGACCACCTCGGCCGGCTGGCCACGACCCCGGTCGAGGCCCGGCCGGACACCGACTCGTACCTCTGGCTGCACACCTTCCAGCACCCGGACGCCCCGCAGGGCCGCCTCCCCGCGATCCACATGGCCCACGTGATCGGCGTGCTCGCGAACCACGAGAAGGAGGGCTCGGCCCGCATCCCGGAGACCGTCGAACCAGGCCTCACCCTCCACTACTACGACCTGTTCGACCCCCGCATGCAGAACGCGCTCGCCGTCACGGGGCGGGAGGCCTGCGCGCTGTGGCGCCCGGTCCGCGCCTCGTACGAGCAGTCCGTCACGGGCAAGTCGTACCTCGTCACCCCCCAGGACGTCCTGGACCGTCTGACCTCCACGGCCCGCGCTGCCGCGACGGAGTCCGCGCCCGATCCGTCCTGACGGAGGCCGCCGCGGTGGACGGCCCCCGGCCCGCCGCACGGGTCAGTCGGCGGCCGTCGGCGGGGGGTCGTCGAGGAATCCGCTGCGGGCGATGAGGTAAGCCAGCTGCGCGCGGCTGCGGCTGCCGAACAGGTCGGCGGCCCAGCGCATGTGGTGGGCGACGCTGCGCGTGCTCATGCCGAGGCGGGTGGCGATGGCCTCGTCGGTGTGGCCGTTGACCATGTGGCGCAGGATCGTGCGGCGGATGTCGTCGGTGAGCGCGGCCGGCAGCCGGCCGCCGGGAACGTCCCGCAGTGGCGAGGCGCGCTGCCAGGCGTGGTCGAAGATGCCGACGAGGTACCGGACCACCGCGGGATGCTCGATGGCCAGGGCGACCTCGCTGCGCTTCGTGCCCGGGTCGGGGACGAAGGCGATCTTGCGGTCGCAGACGATCAGCCGGTCGAAGACCTCGTCCAGGGTGCGGACCTCGCCGCCCGCCCGCGATATCTGCTCCACATAGGCGAGCGTGGGCGGGTGGGAGCGGACGGTGTGCTGGTAGACGGTCCGCTGCCGGACGCCGCGCTGGAGGGCGGCGAGGTCGTTCGGCAGCGCCGCGTCGAGCACTTCCTGCGGGCGGGCGCCGTCCGGCTGGGCGGTCAGCAGTTCCTGCTGGCAGGAGCGGACGGCTGCGGAAATGGTCGCGTTGATGGTGCCCACGCCGTGCACCGTGCGGACCGCGTGCGCGTCCCCGCTGCGGTAGCTGTCCAGATAGACCTCCTGGGCGCGGGAGATCGAGGTGCGGACGGCCGTCAGGGCGTTCCGCTTCTCCTCGATGGCCCGTTCCAGACGGTCCATGTGGGCGTTGGCCGCGAGCCGGGGCGGGATGGCGGCGAAGGTGCCGTCCGGCAGCCGTCGTACGAGTCCCAGGTCGAGCAGGCACGGGGGGCACGCGCCGGAGGTGGCCCGGCCCTGCAGGGAGTCCGCGTAGTACCGGAGGCCGTCCGGGCAGATCTCGTTCTCACGGCCGGTGGCGGTCGGGTCAGTGTCGGTTAAATCCGTTCCCGTGCACATATTTCCACCCTGCTGGATCTCGCATTGCACGATCATCCTGCCTGCTTTTCGCTCACTTCAGGACCCCGGCGACGCATGATCTCGACGGGTGAACACGTCGGCTCCCGCGGGGACGGACACTCGGCGATGCCCCGGTCGGCCTACCCGGCACGGGGGTGCGGGTAGTGGATCCGACCAGGGTCATCGCCGGGCCCGCCGTCCGCGCTGCGGGACCTGGCGGGTGCGGCGCCGTTGCGGGGGCGCCGCCCCCGGACCCCCGCGCCTCAGACGCCGGCGGGGGTGGACTGGCCGGCGGGGATGGGGGGTGCGTCGGCGGGGGCCGGCTGGAGGGGCTTGGTCATGCAGCGGCTGGAGTCGTGGTGGCGGTAGTGGCCGAACTTGGCCGACAGGGTGTAGCCCGAGGAGAGGTAGAGGGCTATCGCCTCCGGCTGCTGGTCGCCCGTTTCGAGGACCATGCGGTGGCGGCCCGCCGCGCGGGCGTCGTCCTCCAGGGTTGCCAGGATGCGGCGGGCCAGGCCCAGGCCGCGGGCCTCGGGGACGACGTACATGCGCTTGAGTTCCGCGTCGCCGTCCGCGTAGCCCTCGTCGTTCTCGTCCTGGCTGCGCCAGCCCCCGCTGGCCACCGGGGTGCCCGTGGCGTCGTACGCCAGCAGGTACAGGCCCTGCGGCCGGGCGAACATCGCCGGGTCCAGGTAGGTGGCGTCGCCCTCGCCGTCGTACCGCTCCTGGTACTCCAGCTGGACCTGGTCGTTGAGTTTGACCGCGTCCGGGTGGTCGTACGGCACGGTGCGGAGGTCTATCCCGTGAGACATTCGAATATCGTACGGAACCATCCCGCTATGGTGCTGGGATGCTCACTGTGACCTCCGTGAATGTGAATGGGATCCGCGCCGCCGCCAAGAAGGGCTTCGGGGCGTGGCTCGAGGGATCCGACGCCGATGTGGTCTGCCTGCAGGAGGTACGGGCCGAGGAGGGGCAGATTCCGGAGGATGTCCGGACCCCCGCGGGCTGGCACACCGTCTTCGCGCCGGCCGCCGTCAAGGGCCGGGCCGGGGTCGCGCTCTACACGCGGCGCGCGCCCGAGCGGGTGCAGGTCGGATTCGGCAGTGCGGAGTTCGACGCGAGCGGGCGCTACCTGGAGATCGATCTGCCGGGTGTGACCGTGGCCAGCCTCTACCTGCCCTCGGGCGAGGCCGGGACGGCGAAGCAGGACGAGAAGTACCGGTTCATGGGGGAGTTCCTGACGTACCTGGCGGCGCTGAAGGTGCGGGCCGCCGCCGACGGCCGCGAGGTCGTGGTCTGCGGTGACTGGAACATCTGTCACCAGGAGGCCGACCTCAAGAACTGGAAGACGAACCGGAAGAACGCGGGCTTCCTCCCCGAGGAGCGGGAGTGGCTCGGCAAGGTCTACGCGGACGCGGGCTACGTCGACGTGGTGCGGGAGCTGCACCCGGACACCGAGGGGCCGTACTCCTGGTGGTCCTACCGGGGGCGCGCCTTCGACAACGACGCCGGCTGGCGGATCGACCTGCAGGTGGCGACCCCCGGGCTCGCGGCGAGGGCCGTGAAGGCCTTCGTGGAGCGGGCCGAGACGCACCCCGAGCGCTGGTCCGACCATGCGCCGGTGACCGTCGTCTACGAGCTGGGCGCCTGACCCGGGTCGGCGCCCGGGCCGCCGCCCGCCGCCAGGAGGCGGTCCATCGCCATCGTCAGCTCGGCCTCGACCACGCTCTTCGCGAGCGGGCGCAGCCGGGTGAGCGCATCCGGTGAGATGTGGGCGGATATCAGCTCAGTGAAGAGCAGGGCCATCGCGTCCGCGTGCTCGCGGACGCGGCGGCCGGTCTCCAGGACCGCCGCCAGCGGGACGCCCTCGCGGACCAGGGCCGAGGAGACGTCCAGCAGGCGGCGGCTGACGTGCACGATCGCGTCGCCGTCGACGGCGAGGTAGCCGAGGTCCAGGGAGGCCGCCAGGTTCTCCGGGGTGACCTCGCCCTCGAAGTGGTCGGCCAGTGCCTCCGGAGTGAGCCGGACCGGGGTCTCCTCGGACCAGCCGATGCCGAGCAGCTCGCCGAGCTGGCCGACGTCGCGGCCGCTCTCGAAGGCGGCGGTCAGCTCGGCGATGCCGCCAAGGGTGTGGCCGCGTTCCAGCAGGGCGGCGATGGTGCGCAGCCGGGCCAGGTGGTGGTCGTCGTACCAGGCGATCCGCCCTTCGCGGCGCGGCGGTGGGAGCAGTTTGCGCTCGCGGTAGAAGCGCAGGGTGCGGACCGGGATGCCGGCCGCCTCGGCCAGTTCCTCCGTGCGGTACTCGCGCACCTTCTTCGCTTGCGTCTCTTCCTTCGCCACAGACGCACCTTATGGCGTACCGGCAGTAACTTTCCGGGTCGGACCCCTACCCATGAGTACGCGGGCTGCTCTACCCTCCCGATTGTGCCAGTGATTGCTGGCAGTGTTTCGATGGTGTGGTGCGGCGTTGCGTGGCTGGGACTGCGGATGAGCGGAAGGCGGCGGGCATGGGTGGCACAAGCGGCTCGGGTGGACGCGAGCACGTACGGGTGGCGGTGATCGGGTCCGGATTCGGCGGGCTCGGCGCGGCCGTACGGCTGCGGCGCGAAGGGATCACGGACTTCGTCGTACTGGAACGGGCCGACTCGGTCGGCGGCACCTGGCGCGACAACAGCTATCCCGGGTGCGCGTGTGACGTCCCCTCCCACCTCTATTCGTTCTCGTTCGCTCCCAATCCCGACTGGCCGCGGACCTTCTCCGGGCAGCAGGCCATCCGCGCCTACCTGGAGCACGTCGCCGACACCTTCGGGCTGCGCCGGCACATCCGGCTCGACTCCGAGGTGCGGATGATGCGCTGGGACGCGCAGGAGCTGCGCTGGGAGATCGAGACCTCGGCCGGGCAGCTGACAGCCGACGTCGTGGTCTCCGCGACCGGGCCGCTGTCCGACCCGAAGATGCCGGAGGTGCCCGGGCTCGCCGGGTTCCCCGGCAAGGTCTTCCACTCCGCCCGCTGGGACCATGACTACGACCTGCGCGGCAAGCGCGTCGCCATGATCGGAACCGGCGCCTCCGCCATCCAGATCGTGCCCGCCATCGCCCCCGTGGTGGAGCGCCTCACCCTCTTCCAGCGGACCCCGCCGTGGGTCATGCCGCGCACCGACCGGTCCATCACCGCGGTGGAGCGCTGGCTCCACCGCCAGCTGCCCTTCACCCGGGCCGCGCGGCGCGGGCTGCTGTGGGGGATCAGGGAGCTGCAGGTCAGCGCCTTCACCAAGCGCCCGAACCAGCTCGGCCTCGTCGAGTCCCTGGCCAAGGCCAACATGGCGCGCTCCATCAAGGACCCGGCGATGCGCGCCAAGCTGACGCCCTCCTACCGGATCGGCTGCAAGCGGATCCTGCTCTCCAGCGAGTACTACCCGGCCCTGGCCCGGCCCGATGTGGACCTGGTCGCCTCCGGGCTCAGGGAGATCCGCGGCTCGGTGCTGGTCGCCGCCGACGGGACCGAGACCGAGGTCGACGCGATCATCTTCGGCACCGGCTTCCACGTCACGGACATGCCGATCGCGGACCGGGTGGTGGGCGCGGAGGGCCAGATCCTCGCGGACGCCTGGAAGGACGGGATGCAGGCGCTGCGCGGGGCCACCGCCGCCGGCTTCCCCAACTGGATGACGATCATCGGCCCGAACACCGGGCTCGGGAACAGCTCGATGATCCTGATGATCGAGTCGCAGCTCAACTACATGGCGGACTACCTGCGGCAGCTCTCCGTCCTCGGCGGGAGCAGCCCGGCCGGGAAGGTCGCGCTCGTCGCCCGGCCGTCCGCCGTGAACCGGTGGAACCGGCAGGTGCAGGCCCGGATGGAGCGGACGGTGTGGAACACCGGCGGCTGCACCAGCTGGTACCTGGACGCGCAGGGGCGCAACACGACGGTCTGGCCGGGCACGACGGGAGAGTTCCGGCGGGAGACGCGGAGCGTCGATCTGGCGGAGTACGAGGTCGTCCGGGTGGGGGAGCGCGAGCGGGTTCCGGCGGCCGTTTCGGCTACGGCGGGGCCGAAGCCGCGTCGCTCCCGCGGGGGCTCCGCGGGGGCCGGTGCGGCGCCGCTGCCGGGGGCCCTGCCCCCGGACCCCCGCGCCTCAAACGCCGGCGGGGCTGGAGTTGCCCCGGGCGGCGCTTCGGACGCCGGCGGGGCTGGATTCGAGTCGGAGGGCGTCGCGTGAGCCGCCTGACGCACGTCGTCTCCGGGCCGTACGCCCCGCCCGCCGCGCGGCGCGAGCTCGTCGCCGTCTCCGCCGACGGGGCCCGCCTGCACGTCGAGGTCCACGGGGAGGCGGGCGCGCCGACCGTGGTGCTCGCCCACGGCTGGACCTGTTCCACCGCCTTCTGGGCCGCGCAGATCCGGGCCCTGGCGGCCACCCACCGTGTCGTCGCCTACGACCAGCGCGGCCACGGGCGCAGCCCGGCCGCCCGGACGCACAGCACCACCGCCCTCGCCGACGACCTCGTGGCGGTCCTGGAGGCCACCCTCGCCCCGGGGGAGCGGGCGGTCGTCGCCGGGCACTCCATGGGCGGCATGACGATCATGGCGGCGGCGGGCCGGCCGGAGTTCGCCCAGCGGGCCGCGGCCGTGCTGCTGTGCAGCACCGGCAGCTCCCGGCTGGTCGCCGAGGCGCTGGTCCTGCCGGTGCGTGCCGGGCGCGCCCGGACACGCATCACCGGGGCGGTGCTCGGCTCCCGCGCCCCCCTCGGGCCGGTCACGCCCGTCGCCAGGAAGGTCCTGAAGTACGCCACCATGGGGCCCGGCTCCGCGCCCGACAGGGTCGAGGCGTGCGCCCGTATCGTCCACGCCTGCCCCACCGGCGTGCGCCACGCGTGGTCCCAGGTGCTGGCCGGGCTGGACCTCGACGCGGACGTCGCCCGCCTCGCCGTGCCCACGGCCGTCATCGGTGGCACGGCCGACCGGCTCACCCCGATCGTGCACGCCCGTGGGCTGGCCGCGGCGCTGCCGAACTGCGTGGGCCTGACCGAGCTCACCGGTATGGGGCACATGACCCCGGTCGAGGCCCCCGAGGCCGTCACCGCCGTCCTGCGCGAGCTGGCCGACCTGTATCTCGAAACCGATCAGCCCGGCATCACCCGGCCCGGCACCACCGAGAAGGAGAAGACGCCGTGAGCGCTCGCAGGAGTCTGGAAGGCCAGGTCGCCGTCGTCACCGGTGCAGCCCGGGGGGTCGGCGAACTGCTCGCGCGCAAGCTGTCGGCCCGCGGGGCGAAGATCGCCCTCGTCGGGCTGGAGCCGGAGGCCCTCAAGGAGGTCTCCGAGCGGCTGCACACCGACAGCGACCACTGGTACGCCGACGTCACCGACCACGAGGCCATGGCCCGGGTCGCCGAGGAGGTCAAGCAGCGCTTCGGCAAGGTGGACATCGTCGTCGCCAACGCGGGCGTGGCCGCCGGCGGTCCGTTCGCCGACTCGGACCCGGACGCCTGGCGCCGGGTCATCGAGGTCAACCTGATCGGCGGAGCCGTCACCGCCCGCGCCTTCCTGCCCGTACTGATGGAGAGCCGCGGCTACTTCCTCCAGATCGCCTCGCTCGCCGCGATCACCCCGGCGCCGATGATGACCGCCTACTGCGCCTCCAAGTCCGGGGTCGAGGCCTTCGCGCACTGCCTGCGCGCCGAGGTCGGCTACAAGGGGGTCAAGGTGGGCGTCGGTTACCTCTCCTGGACCGACACGGACATGGTGCGCGGCGCCGACCAGGACGAGGTCATGCGGGAGTTGCGCCAGCGGCTGCCGTGGCCGTCGAACCGGACGTACCCGCTGGGGCCGGCCGTCGACCGGATCGTCGCGGGCATCGAGCGGCGCTCGCCGCACGTGTACGCGCAGTGGTGGCTGCGCGGCATGCAGGGGATGCGCGGCTACCTGCCCGGGGTGATCGCGACGGTCGGGCAGCGCGAGATGAAGCGCTTCGAGCCGCGCCTGGGCGGGGTGTCGAAGGGGCTCGTGGGGGCCGGCGGGGCCGCCGACGAGAAGGAGCGCACGCAGCGTCACTGATCGAAATGCGAGCTCCATCCGCCCGTGCAAGTCTGGTCGAGGCCCCACCCCCCGACACCCCTCATGGAGTGAACAGCATGGGTATCAAGGACCAGTTCCAGGACAAGGCGCAGGAGCTCAAGGAGAAGGCCCGGCAGGCGCAGAAGGCCGGCAAGGGCGGCGCGCAGGACGAGAAGTCCCGGCGGGCGCCGCAGGCCCAGGACTCGCCGCAGCGGTCCTTCGACGACATCCAGGACGAGCTCGACGACCGGACCTAGGTACCCCCGCTCGACCGCAGCGCCGAGGGGCGCGATCCCCGTTGATCCGGGGATCGCGCCCCTCGTGCGTGTGCGCGGAAGCCGTGTGCGCGTGAAGCCATGGGTGCGGAAAGCCCCCGCTCACTCCCTCGGCGGCAGCTTCGGGCGGCGCCGGTCCGGTACGTCCGTGTAGCCGGGCGGCACCGCGGCCGGGTCCTGTTCCAGCAGTTCCAGCGCGAGGTGCACGGCGTCGTCGAGCTGGGCGTGCCGCCCCTCCGCCCAGTCGAGCGGGGTGCGCAGGATCGACAGGTCCGGCTCCACGCCGTGGTTCTCCACCGACCAGCCGTACTCGGGGAACCAGGCGGCATTCATCGGCACCGTGATCACCGTGCCGTCCCCGAGGGTGTGGCGGCCGGTCATGCCGACCACCCCGCCCCAGGTGCGCTGGCCCACCACCGGTCCCAGCCCCAGCAGTTTGAAGGCCGCGGTGATCATGTCCCCGTCCGATGAGGTCGCCTCGTCGGCCAGCGCCACGATCGGCCCGCGGGGCGCGTTGGAGGCGTACGAGACCGGCTGGGCGTTGCGCGTCAGGTCCCAGCCGAGGATGGAACGGGTCAGCTTCTCCACCACCAGCTCGCTGATGTGCCCGCCCGCGTTGCCGCGTACGTCCACGATCAGCGCGGGCCGGGACATCTCCATCCGCAGGTCGCGGTTGAACTGCGCCCAGCCGGAGCCGCCCATGTCGGGGATGTGGAGGTAGCCGCACCGGCCGCCGCTGATCTCCCGGACGGCCTCGCGGCGCTTGGACACCCAGTCCTGGTAGCGCAGCGGCCGTTCGTCGATCAGCGGCACGATGGCGACCCGGCGGGCCCGGCCCTCGCCCGCCGCGGGCTGGAAGGTCAGCTCCACGGTGGTCCCGCCCGCCGCCGCGAGCAGCGGGTAGGGTCCGGCCACCGGGTCCACCGCCCGCCCGTCGACGTGGGTGAGCACCGCGCCCTCCCGGATGCCGGTGCCGGCCAGCGGGGAGCGGGCCTTGGAGTCCGAGGACTCGCCGGGCAGGATCCGGCTGACGACCCATTCCCCGTCCCGGGGGAAGAGGTTGGCGCCGAGCAGGCCGATGGCCCGCTGGTAGTGCGGGGGGCCCTCGTTGCGGCGCGCGGGGGAGACGTAGGCGTGCGAGGTGCCGAGTTCGCCGAGGACCTCGCGCATCAGGTCGGCGAACTCGTCGGGGGAGGCGACCCGTTCGACCAGGGAGCGGTACTGGCTCAGCACCCCGTCCCAGTCGATGCCGCACATCTTCGGTTCCCAGAAGTAGGCGCGGATGATCCGCCCGGCCTCCTCGTAGGCCTGGCGCCACTCGGCCGCCGGGTCCACCTCGTGCAGGATGCGCCGCAGGTCCAGGTAGACGGTCGAGTCGCTGTCGCCCGATTCGGTCGCCGGGACCGCGCGCAGGTCCCCGTCGTCGTTGATCACGAGCCGGGTGCCGTCGCCGCTGACCGCGAACCAGTCCAGCCCCGAGGCCAGTTCGGTCTTGCGTGCCTTGGTGAGGTCGAAGTGCTCCAGTGTCGGTTTGCCGCTGATGTCGGCCGGGTTGGCGAAGGTCTCGCCGAGCGCGCCCGAGATCGGCCAGCGCAGCCAGACCAGCCCGCCGCCGTGCACCGGGTACAGGGCCGAGTACTTGGACGCGGTCACCGGGAACGGGGTGACCCGGCTCTCCAGCCCCTCCACCTCCACGGTCACGGCGCCGTCGCCCTCGCCGGAGTCGCCCTCCGCCAGGTCCAGTCCGCCCGCCGCGGGCCGCCCCTCGGCGGAGAGCGCGAAGGGGGAGGGGGTGGCGGAGGACAGCGGCACCAGGTACGGGCGGCAGCCCAGGGGGAAGGACAGGTCGCCGGTGTGCACGTCGTAGACCGGGTCGAAGCCGCGCCACGACAGGAAGGCCAGGTAGCGCCCGTCGCGGGTGAAGACCGGATTCTCGTCCTCGAAGCGGCCGTTGGTGACGTCGACGACGACGCGGGCGCCGGGGCCGGAGATCCGGGCCATCTTGATCTGCCGCAGCGAACGCCCGATGCCCGGGTGCGACCAGGTCAGCCAGGCTCCGTCGGGGGAGAAGGCCAGGTCGGTGACGGGTCCGTTGATGGACCGGATCAGCTCGGTGACCTCGCCGTTGGACTCCTCGGTGGCGTCGATGAGCAGCAGCCGGCCGTCGTTGGAGGCGATCGCGAGCCGCTCGCCGTCCGGGTCCGCGAGCAGTTCGGTGACCCGCCCCAGCTCGCCCGAGGCCAGCCGGCGCGGTTGCCGTTCCCCGGAGGCCCGCGGCAGGTAGGCGATCTCGATCGCGTCCTCGCCCTCGGCGTCGGTGACGTAGGCGACCTGTCCGCCGCTGCCGAGCATCTCCGGCAGCCGTACGCGCACCCCCGCCGTGTCGGCGATGGTCCGGGCCGGGCCGTCGCGGTGGGTCAGCCAGTAGAGGCTGCCGCGCACCACGACCGCGCTGGCGCGCCCGGTGGCGTCCACGGAGAGCGAGTCGACGTGGCTGGCGGCCGGCACCTGGTACGTACGCCGGCCCGCGCGCGGGCCGCCGAGACGGACCTGGAGCTTGCGCGGGACGGCGCCCCGCTCCAGGGACTCCACGAGCCAGAGGTCGCCCGCGCACTGGTAGACGACCCGGGAGCCGTCGCTGGAGGCGTGCCGGGCGTAGAACTCGTCGTGATCGGTGTGGCGGCGCAGATCGGTGCCGTCGGGCAGGCAGGAGTACAGGTTGCCGATGCCCTCGTGGTCGGAGAGGAAGGCGACCCTGCCGTCCACGAACATCGGGGAGTCGAGGTGCCCTTCGATGTCCTCCAGCAGCCGCTGCCCGTGCAGCCACAGTCGGCCGGTGGCGCCGCCGCGGTAGCGCTTCCAGGCGGCGGGCTCGTGCGGGGGCTTGCCGGTGAGCAGCAGGGAGTGCCGCTCGCCCTCGTCCGTGGCGTGGACCTGGATGTCGGAGACGGGTCCCCAGGGCAGGCGTCCGCCGGGGCTGCCGTCGGTCGGGAGGGTGTAGGCCCAGGCGAAGTAGGAGAAGGGCTGGCTGTGCGAGGAAACGGCCAGGATGTCGCTGCGGCCGTCCTCGTCGGGCGGGGTCCAGCCGCAGACGCGGGTGTCGAGGGCGCCCCAGTAGCTCAGCTGGCGGGCGGGGCCGCCGTCGACGGGGGCGAGGTGGATCTCGGGGTCGAGGCTGCGCCAGCTGGTGTAGGCGATGTGCCTGCCGTCGGGGGAGAACCGCGGGTGGCCGACGCGGGTCCGGTCGACGGTGATGCGCCAGGCCCGCCCGGGAGCCTGTCCGTCGGGGACCAGCGGGGCGACCCAGAGATCGTCCTCGGTGGCGAAGCAGAGAAGGTCGTCGTGCAGGTGCGGGAACCGGAGGTACGCGACGTCGTGACTCACCCCCCAATGCTTTCCGTGCAGGGGAGCCCTGGCAACTCGTACAGGTGATCCATGACACTCCCTCAAGCGAAACGGAACGGTTTCGTTTCGTTTGAGGTGGGGGTATCGTCTTAAGCGTACGGAACAGTTTCGCTTCGACGGGAGGCACGGACATGACCGAGGCGATGGCGGCTCGGCGTACCCGGATCACCCCCGAGCGGCAGGCCGAACTGCACGAGGCGGTCCTCGACCTCCTGCGTGACGTCGGCTACGAGGCGCTGACCATGGACGCGGTCGCCGCCCGTACGAAGTCCAGCAAGGCCACCCTCTACCGCCAGTGGGGGAGCAAGCCGGAACTGGTCGCCAAAGCCCTGCGGTGCACGCAGCCCGTCTCGCTGCGCGAGATCGACACGGGCAGCCTGCGCGGGGACTTCGCGCGCATGGTCGAGCATTCCGACGACGCGCAGATGGCCAAGGACACCGCGCTGATGCGGGGTCTGGCCCATGCCGTCCACGAGAGCCCGGAGCTGCACAAGGCCCTGCGCGACCTGCTGGTCGACCCGGAGATCAACGGCCTCCAGGCGATGCTGCGGCGCGCGGTGGACCGGGGCGAGATCCGCCCGGACTGTCCCGCGCTCGACTTCGTCCCGCACATGCTCATCGGGGCGTTCATCGCGCTCCCGCTGATCGAGGACCGTCCGGTGGACCGGGCCTTCCTCGGTGACTTCATCGACGCCGTGGTCTTCCCCGCCCTCGGCGTCTGATCCCCGACCCTCCCCGTCCCCTGCACCGCCTGCTGCTGCTCCTGACACGCCGCTCTCGTCGTCGGGCCGGCTCTCCATGCCCTGATCCTCCGGATCCATCCCACGACCTGAACGGGAGAACCACCGACGTGGCTACCTTCCTCTACCGACTCGGCAGGGGCGCCTTCCGGCGCCGCGGCCTCGTCGCCCTCATATGGGTGGCGCTGCTGTTCGCCGCCGGCTTCGGCGCCGCCTCGGCGGCAACACCCACCTCCGGCTCGTTCTCGATACCCGGTACGGAGGCCCAGAAGGCCTTCGACCTGCTGGACAAGCGCTTCCCGGGCATGGCCGCCGACGGCGCCACCGCCCGTATCGTCATCAAGGCCCCCGAGGGCGCCAAGGTCACCGACGCCGGCCCCAAGGCCGAGGTCGAGAAGATCGTCGCCGGGCTGAAGAGCGGACCGGGCGCGGCGGAGATCTCCTCCGTCGCCAACCCGTACGAGGCCCAGGCCGTGAGCCAGGACGGCTCCACCGCCTACATCAGCGCCAAGTACAAGGTCAGCGGCATGGAGTTGAAGGACGCCACCCGCGACGCGCTCAAGGACTCCGGTGAGGGTGCCAAGGCCGCCGGCCTGAACGTCCAGATCGGCGGGGACGCGCTGATGGCGGCCCCCGAGACCGGCTCCGGCGAGATCATCGGCATCGCGGTCGCCGCGATCGTCCTGGTCATCACCTTCGGCTCGCTGATCGCGGCCGGTCTGCCGCTGCTGACCGCGCTGATCGGCGTGGGCATCGGCGTCTCCTCCATCACGGCGCTCGCCAACGTGCTGGACCTCGGCAACACCACCGCCACCCTCGCGACGATGATCGGCCTCGCGGTCGGCATCGACTACGCCCTCTTCATCGTCTCCCGCTACCGCGCGGAGCTCGCCGAGGGCCGCGAGCGCGACGAGGCGGCGGGCCGGGCCGCCGGTACCGCCGGCTCCGCCGTCGTCTTCGCCGGTCTGACCGTGGTCATCGCCCTGGTGGGTCTGGCCGTCGTCAACATCCCGATGCTGACCAAGATGGGCTTCGCGGCCGCGGGCACCGTGGTCATCGCCGTGCTCGTCGCGCTGACCCTGGTCCCGGCCATCCTCGGCTTCGCGGGCAAGAAGGTCCTGCCCGCGGGCGAGAAGAGCCGGCTGTTCGGCAAGGGCAAGCCGGCGGGCGCGGAGAAGAAGGCCAACGGCGGCACCCGCTGGGCCCGCTTCGTCCTGCGCCGTCCGGTCATGGTGCTGCTGGCCGGTGTGATCGGCCTCGGCGTCATCGCCATCCCGGCGAGCAAGCTGGAGATGGGCCTGCCGGACGACGGCGCCCAGCCGGTCTCCACGACCCAGCGCCAGGCGTACGACCTGCTGTCCGACGGCTTCGGCCCGGGCTTCAACGGCCCGCTGATGGTGGTCGTGGACGGCAACAAGTCGCTCGCCGACTCCACCGTCGACCGGATCAAGGGCCTGGACGGCGTTGTTGCGGTCACGCCGCCGACCCTCAACGAGGCCGGCGACGCCGCGGTGATCACCGTCATCCCGAAGGACCGTCCGTCCTCCACCCAGACCGAGGACCTGGTCCACGAGATCCGCGACGGCAGCGGGGACGACGTCTTCGTCACCGGCGCCACGGCGATGAACATCGACTTCTCGCAGAAGATGAACGACGCGCTGCTGCCCTACCTGGCGCTCGTCGTCGGCCTGGCCTTCCTGCTGCTGATGCTCGTCTTCCGCTCGATCCTGGTCCCGCTCAAGGCGGCCCTCGGCTTCCTGCTCTCGGTCGTCGCCGCCCTCGGCGCCGTCGTCGCGGTCTTCCAGTGGGGCTGGCTCGGCTCGGTCTTCGGAGTGGAGCAGACCGGTCCGATCATGTCGATGATGCCGATCTTCATGGTGGGTGTCGTCTTCGGTCTGGCCATGGACTACGAGGTCTTCCTCGTCACCCGCATGCGCGAGGCGTACGTCCACGGCGAGCGCCCGGGCCAGGCCGTGGTGACCGGCTTCCAGTACAGCGCGCGGGTCGTCGTGGCCGCCGCCGTCATCATGATCGCGGTGTTCGCGGGCTTCATCGGGGCCAGCGAGCAGATGGTCAAGATGATCGGCTTCGGTCTGGCCGTCGCCGTCTTCTTCGACGCCTTCGTGGTCCGCATGGCCATCGTCCCGGCGGTGCTCGCACTGCTCGGACACAAGGCCTGGTGGCTGCCGAAGTGGCTGGACCGGCTGCTGCCGAACGTGGACGTGGAAGGCGAGAGCCTGCGCAAGCATCTGGAGTCCTCGGGCTCCCCGGAGGGCCCGGACAAGGACCGCGAGCTGGTCAACGCCTGATCCCCCGCTGCCGGCCGTCCCGTACGGCCGGCAACACGGCCCGGCCCCGTACCGCCTGATCACCAGGCGGTACGGGGCCGGGCCCGGTTGCGCCTAACGGGTGGCGGCGGCCGCTGCGCGGGCGGGGGTGACGGCGGCGGGCGCGTACGTGCGCCGCAGGAACCGGCGCAGCGCGGCGATGTCGAACTGCACGACGGCGACGCCCTCGGGGGAGTGGAACTCGACGACCGCCTGGACGCGGCCGCAGGGCCAGACGCGTACGTCCCCGGTTCCGGTCGGGGCCTGGAGGCCCGCCTCCAGGAGCGCGCGGGGGAAGACCCACTCGTTGTCGGTGCCCTCGGGGGACAGACCCGCCGGGAAGACGATCCGTACGGCCAGCGGCTCGGCGACGGCGAAGCGCAGCGCGACCGGGATCGTCCGGTAGAGGGGGTCGTCCGTGATGACGCGGGCACGGACCCGCTCCTCGACGCCGGTGGCGGAGGCGGCCGCGGTGGCCGTGGCGGTCGCTGGCGGATTCTCGGCGGTGGCAGACATCGACAAGACTCCTCGAAATCGGAACATTTGCGTCCGTTTGTCCTGTCCAGCCTCGCACATTCCCACGAAAGCGCGCGGTTCTATTTGTGACGCGTCCGCTCTTGCCAACGATTTGCAACTGGGCACTATGGTTGAACAGCTAAAGACTGAGTAAGAAGCGGAGCCATTCCATGCATGTGCCCGACGGATTCATCAACGCACCCGTGTCGGTGGCCGCCGGAGTGGTGGCCGCCGCCGCGGTGGCCGTCAGCCTCCGCGGCGCCCGCCGCGAACTCGACGAGCGGACCGCCCCGCTCGCCGGTCTCGTCGCCGCCTTCATCTTCGCCGTCCAGATGCTGAACTTCCCGGTCGCCGCGGGGACCAGCGGCCATCTCCTGGGCGGAGCGCTCGCCGCGATACTCGTCGGCCCCTACACGGGCGTGCTGTGCGTGTCCGTCGTCCTGCTGATGCAGGGCATCCTCTTCGCCGACGGCGGGCTGACCGCCCTCGGCGTGAACGTCACCGTCATGGGCGTCGTCACCGTCGTCGTCGCCTACGGGATCTTCCGCGGACTGCTCGGGATCCTGCCGCCCACCCGCCGCTCCGTGACCGTGGCCGCCTTCACCGGAGCCCTGCTCTCGGTGCCCGCGGCGGCCGCCGCCTTCACCGCCGTCTACGCCATCGGTGGCACCACCGACGTGCCCATCGGCAAGGTGATCACCGCCATGGTCGGCGTGCACGTGCTCATCGGCATCGGCGAGGCCGCCATCACCGCGGCGACCGTGGGCGCCGTCATCGCCGTACGTCCCGACCTCGTGCACGGCGCCCGCGGGCTGACCGCCCCGCTGAAGCTGCGCGTCGACGGCGCGCTCGTCGACGCACCGGCCGCGGCCGCCGCGCCCGCGGCCACCGGCGCCGGCGCCGGTTCGACCAGGAAGGTGTGGGCGACCGGCCTGGTCACCGCCCTCGTGCTCGCCGGGTTCGTCTCCTTCTACGCCTCCGCCAACCCCGACGGTCTGGAGAAGGTCGCCGCGGACAAGGGGATCGACGAGAAGGCCGAGGAGCACGCAGCCGCGGACTCCCCGCTCGCCGACTACAGCGTCAAGGACGTCGACGACGCCCGCCTGTCCGGCGGCCTCGCCGGGGTCATCGGCGTCGGCGTGACCGTCGTCGCCGGCACCGGGATCTTCTGGGCCGTGCGCCGCCGCCGTACGGAAGACCTCACCGCCACCTCCACCTCCGTCTCGGCAGGCTGACATGGGGGCCGGCCACGCCCACAAGCTCTACCGCCACGGCCACTCGCCGGTCCACAGCCTGCCCCCGCACTGCAAGCTCGCCGCGACCCTGGCCTTCGTCGTGGTCGTCGTGTCCACACCGCGCGAGGCGGTGTGGGCCTTCGGCCTGTACGCCGTCCTCGTCGCGGGGGTGGCGGCCGTGGCCCGGATCCCGGCCGGCTTCCTGCTGCGGCGGCTGCTGATCGAGGTCCCCTTCGTCGCCTTCGCCGTCCTGATGCCCTTCGTGGCCGAGGGTGAGCGCGTCCACGTGCTCGGCATGTCGCTGAGCGTCTCGGGCCTCTGGGGCGCCTGGAACGTCCTCGCCAAGGGAACGCTCGGGGTGGCCGCGTCCGTCCTGCTCGCCTCGACGACCGAGCTGCGGGCCCTGCTGCTGGGGCTGCAGCGGCTGAAGCTGCCGCCGCTGCTCGTCCAGATCGCCTCCTTCATGATCCGCTACGGCGATGTGATCAGCGACGAGCTGCGCCGGATGTCCATCGCCCGCCGCTCGCGCGGTTTCGAGGCGAGCGGGATCCGGCACTGGGGGGTGCTGGCCAAGACCGCCGGCGCGCTGTTCATCCGCTCCTACGAACGCGGCGAGCGGGTCTACCTCGCGATGGTCAGCCGTGGTTACGCCGGCTCGATGCCGGTGATCGACGAGGTCGCGGCCACGCGCAGCCAGTGGGCGTACGCGGCCGTACTCCCGGTGACGGCGCTCGCCGTCTGTCTGATGGGATGGACGCTGTGACTCCTCCTTCCGCCTCCGTCCCCCCGACGCCCCCGGCCCCCTCCCTGGCGGTGTCCGGCCTCGCCTACGCCTATCCGGACGGTCACCAGGCCCTCTTCGGGGTGGACCTGACCGTCGCTCAGGGCGAGCGGGTCGCCCTGCTCGGCCCCAACGGCGCGGGCAAGACCACGCTGGTGCTGCACCTCAACGGCATCCTCGCCGGCGGGGTCGGCTCGGTGACCGTGGCCGGGCTGCCGGTGGAGAAGCGGAACCTCGCCGAGATCCGCCGCCGGGTCGGGATCGTCTTCCAGGACCCCGACGACCAGCTGTTCATGCCGACCGTGCGGGAGGACGTGGCCTTCGGCCCGGCCGCGGCCGGAATGCGGGGCGCGGAGCTGGAGGAGCGGGTCCGGGCGGCCCTGGACCAGGTCGGCATGGCGGACTTCGCCGACCGGCCGCCGCACCACCTGTCCTTCGGGCAGCGCCGCCGCGTCGCGGTGGCGACCGTCCTGGCCATGCGGCCCGAGATCCTGGTCCTGGACGAGCCCTCGTCCAACCTGGACCCGGCCTCGCGGCGCGAGCTCGCGGACATCCTGCGCTCGCTCGACGTGACCGTGCTGATGGTGACGCACGACATGCCGTACGCGCTGGAGCTGTGCCCGCGCTCGGTGATCCTCAGCGAGGGGGTCATTGCGGCGGACGGCCGCACGCAGGAGCTCCTGTGCGACGACGAGCTGATGCGGGCCCACCGGCTGGAGCTCCCCTTCGGCTTCGATCCCCGCACGCCCCTTCTGACACGCCCCTCGCACTGATCCGGGCCGCTGCGGGGGAGTCGGGAAGCAGGGACGTCCGGCAGGCGTTGGACGGTGATGTGGGCGCCGTCGGGGCGCCGTGGCAGGTGCTGGGAGTAGACGTGGACGTCCACGGGACGGTGGCGGAGGGCTTCGAGCCCGTCAGGGACGCGTTCCTGCGCAATTTCGAGGTGCTCGGGGACCGGGGCGCGGCCGTGGCCGTGTACCGCGACGGCCGCAAGGTGGTCGACCTGTGGGGCGGCACCCGGGACGCCGACGGTGACTCCGACGGCGCCGGCGCCGAGCCCTGGACCGCGGACACCGCCCAGCTCGTCCGCTCCGCGACCAAGGGTGTGGCCGCCGCCGTCCCCCTGCTGCTGCACCAGCGCGGACTGCTGGACCTGGACGCGCCCGTGGGCTCGTACTGGCCGGAGTTCAAGGAGGGCGGCAAGGAGCGGATCGTCGTCCGCGACGTCCTCGCGCACCGCGCGGGCCTGCCGGCGCTGGACCGGGGGCTGAGCGCCGCCGAAGCCGCGGACGGGGTGTCCGGAGCGCGCGCGCTCGCCGCGCAGCAGCCCTTCTGGGAGCCGGGCGCCGAGCACGGCTACCACGCGCAGACCTACAGCTGGCTGCTGTCCGAGCTGGTGCTCCGGGCGACCGGCCGCACGCTGGGCTCCCTGCTGGCGGAGGAGATCGCCGAGCCGCTGGGGCTGGAGTTCTGGATCGGCCTGCCGGAGTCCGAGGCCCACCGGGTGGGGCGGGTGGCCCCGGTCGAGCCGCCCGAGAGCGCGGGCATGCTGCGGACCCGGCCGCGGCGAAACGTTTCGCAGGCCTACGCCGACCCGGACTCCCTCACCCGCCGCGCCTTCGCCGCCATCGACCCGGTGCCCGACGAGAACGACCCTGCCTACCGGGCCGCCGAGCTCCCCGCATCGAACGGCATCGGCACCGCCCGCGCCCTGGCCCGCTTCTACGGGGCCACGATCGGCGTGGTCGAGGACGGCGCGCGGATCTTCACCCCGGCCACCACCGCGCTCGCCGCCCGGGAGCACTCCGCCGGGCCCGACCGGGTGCTGGTCGTGAACACCCGCTTCGGCCCCGGCTACATGCTGCACGGTCCGGCCTCCCCGCTGCTCTCGCCGGCCTCCTTCGGGCACCCCGGCCGCGGCGGATCCCTGGCCTTCGCCGACCCGGAGGGGGGCATCGGCTTCGGCTACGTCACCAACGCCCTGGCCAAGTCGGTCACCGCCGACCCCCGGGCGCAGGCCCTGGTCCGGGCCCTGCGCACCGCGCTCGCCGCCGCCTGAGCGGCGGCGAGCCCGGGCCGGGGGACGCCGGTCGGGTCAGGAGGCCTTCAGCACGTCGGCGACGATCGGGCCCGCCGCCTCGTTGCCGTGGCCCCCGCCCTCGACCATGGCCGCCGCGGCCACGTCCCCGCTGAAGCCGGTGAACCAGCTGTCGGGGGCGCTCGCGCCGTCGACCTCCGCGGAGCCGGTCTTCGCGCCCTTGTCGCCGCCGACCGAGGCCATCGCCTTGGCGCCCGTGCCGCTGGTCGCCGTCAGCCGCATCATCTTGACCAGCTGCGCCGACACCCCCGGCTTCATCGTCCGGTCGGCCTTGGCGAGCTCCCGCCCGTCGAACGAGGCCTTGACGATCACCGGCTGGCGGAACACCCCGGTGCGGGCGGTCGCCGTGACCGAGGCGATGTTCAGCGGGCTCATCTGGATCTGGCCCTGCCCGATGTACGCGGCCGCCGCCGCTGCGCCCGTGGCCTCCGGCACGCTGCCGTCGAAGACGGGGACGCCGGCCTTCCACACCTTGCCGATGCCGAAGACCTCGCGGGCCTCCTTCGGGAGCGCCGAGTCGTCGTTCACCGGCTTGATCTGCTTGATGAAGGCGGTGTTGCAGGACTGGGCGAAGCTGGTCGCGAAGGTGGCGTTGTCCAGCTTGAAGTCCTTCAGGTTGTGGAAGGTGCGCCCGGACCACATCACGGTCGGCGGGCACTCGGCGACCTTGTCGGCCGAGACCATGCCCCGGTCGATCAGCATCGCCGCGGTGACGATCTTCCACGTGGAGCCGGGCGCCCGCATGCCGAGCAGGGAGGCGCCGTAGCCGTCCTTGCGGTGGTCCGCCACGGCCAGGATGTCGCCGGTGCTCGGCTTCACCGCGACCACGGAGGCCTCGGGGAACTTCTGTACCGCCTTCTCCGCCGCGGCCTGCAGGTCGGCGTCGAGCACGGTCTGGATCTGCCCGGGCTTTCCCTCCACCAGCGTCAGCAGGTTCCGCTTCGGCGCGTCCTGGGCGGCCGGCTCGATCCACACCTCGGCGCCGGACGTGCCGCCCGCTTTCTCCCCGTACGTCTTGCGCAGGGCGTCCAGCACGGGCCGCAGCGAGGGGTACAGCTCGGCCGTCAGCTCCTTGCCGTTGCGGTCGACCGCCTTGACCGGCGGGCTCGCCGGGGTGCCCGCGCGAAGCCTCTCGTCCTTCTGGAGCTGCGGGTGGATCACCGATGGCTGCCAGTCGACCAGCGGCTTTCCGCTGGTCACCCCGCGTACGACGGTCAGCTGGGAGTCGTAGGCCAGCGGCTTGGTGGTGCCCTCGTAGGTGATCTCCGCCTCGACCTTGAAGGGCACGGTGGTGCCGTTCGGCGTACCGGGGGTGATCACGGCCTTGGACACGTAGGCCTTGGTCCTGAAATCCCCGACCGCGGACTGCGCGGCCGCGGCGTTGTTCGTCAGGTCGGCGGCCACCCGCTCGTCCCCGGCCGCCCACGCGGCCAGGAAGGCCTTGGCGGTCTTGGCGGCGTCCTTCTCGCTGACCGGCCCGCTGCCCTTCTCGGCCTGGGCGGTGGTCTCGCCGTCCCTGCCGTTCTTCCCGTCCCCGCCGTCGTCCGCGATCAGGGTGTACGCCCCGTATCCGGCGCCGCCGAGCATCGCCAGGAACACCCCGCCGACGATGGCACCCTTCGCTGCCCCGTTCACCTTCTTGTCCTCCCCCATGAACCCCAGTTCTCTGAACATGTTCAAAGAACCCTTGGTGCGGACTTTACGCGGTGCAGCCGTCCGGTACGCCGTTGTTACCGGACCGGAACCTCCGGGGAAGGGGGCTTGGGGCCGGCCGCGACCGTCCCTAGAGTGCGGCCGTGGACCTCACCTACCGGCGTTACGCCGCCTCCGATGCCGATGACCTGGTCGCCTTCCTCGCCGGGGACACCTGGCCGTTCCACGGCTTGGCCGTGGTCGACCCGGACCGGGCCCGGCAGTGGGCCGCGGACGGCCGCTACGGCAACGAGGAGAACAGGTCCTTCTGGATCGCCGCCGGCGGCGACACCCTCGGCCTGATCCGCCTGATGGACCTGGGCGACAGCACCCCCGTCTTCGACCTGCGGATCCGGTCCCCGTACCGGGGGCAGGGCATCGGCGGGCGGGCACTGACCTGGCTGACGGAGTACCTCTTCACCGAGTTCCCGGGGATCCGGCGGGTCGAGGGCACCACCCGCCAGGACAACGTGGCGATGCGCCGCACCTTCCTGCGGTGCGGGTACGTCAAGGAGGCGCACTACCGGGACGGCTGGCCCTCGGCCGGCGGTGCGGTCCACGACGCGGTCGGGTACGCGATCCTGCGCCGGGACTGGACCTCCGGTACGACCACGGCCCCCGCGTGGAACGACGAGCCCACGCCGGAGCGCTGACGGCGGCGGGCGGGGCCCGGCCCCGCCCGAACGTGCGTGCACCGGCGCCGTGTTCTAGCGTCGGAAGGGCGGGGGTGACCGCTGCGCCGAGCCGGCCGCCCCCAAAGTGCCCGCTCCACGCCGCCGCCCCCGCCCGTGGTCCGGCGCATCCGCGGATCGCGTGACCGACCGAGAGAGCAGGTGCATCCGCACGCGTCCGTCGGCTCGTATCCCCGGCATCCTGGCAGGACTGGCCCTCGCACTCGGGGCGCCGTGAAGGCCTGCGAGCAGTACGTCGCGCAGTACGACGCGAAGGTGACGGGCGGCGTCGCGGAGGCGTGTTACCAGGGGCAGATCGGCAACCAGACCAGCTGCAATGCCAGCCTCGTCGCGGCCGGCGCCACGAAGGACGTCGCGGCCTCGGCCTGGGAGGCGTTCCGGTAGGGAACGACGAAGGCCCCGGCACCCTCGGGTGCCGGGGCCGCCGTCTTCGCTCCTAAACCCAGGTGTCCAGCCACATCCGGCCCCGCCAGGAGTCCATGGGCAGGGTCTGGCCCGTGTAGACGGGCCAGAAGTAGATGAAGTTCCCTTCCTCTTGGCCGACACGGCCTCGACCAGCGGATTTCCCCGCCGTTGGGGCCGCCGAGCCACTGCTGGGCCGTCTCGGGGCCGTGATCATGGTTTGGAGAGGCCTTGAAGAGGCCAGTCCATCGGCCTCCGGAGTCGCACTGCTGGGCATCAGGCGCGTGTCGATGTCTATGTCAGTTCGACCTCGACCCCGATGAAGCCTTCCCTTTCGAGTGCAAGGGATTGGCCCCCCTAGACGGCCGGCCGGGCTACGGCCTTACGTCGAGCAGGCCTTCGCCAGCCACGACGTCACGATCGACTTCGCAGGATTCTCCAGCGAGACCTTGCACGGCGCGCTGCAGGAGCCGCTCGACAAGATTCGCGTGGGCCGACTGACGCCTTCGCGCATCCGAATCCGCATCCTGGTCCCCGACATGGCCGTACCGCAGGCAGCTCCCGTGCGCCGGGAGGACTGTGGCGACGATCCGCGGCTTCGCGCCCGCATGCACGACATCATGGTCGGCTACACGCGGAGCATCTCCGACGCCATAAGCGAGCTCAGCCACCTCGGACTCGTCCAGGAGAGCGCCGTCGACGTGCGCGTCCACAGCGGAACGCAGTTCTTCAAGCTGTACGTGATCAACAACGAGGATGCCTTCTTCGGCTACTACCCGATCCGCCCGAACAAGGTGGTGGCTCAGGGCGAGGCCATTGAGATCTATGACCTCGTCGGCAAAGACACGATCCTCTTCCACTACTCGCTCAACGATGGCGACTCATCCAGCGGAGCGCAGCAGGTAGAGCAAGCGCGCATGTGGTTCGACAGTGTGTGGGAGACGATCGGAAGGGACGCAAATGCCGACGCAGGCTGACGCACTCGCCGTCGTACTCGGTGCGTCGAAGGCCGTGCTCTTCGACTTCGATGGGCCCGTGTGTGACGTATTCCGTGGCCTAAACGCACCCGACGTCGCCGAGGAACTCGCTGATCTGCTCGCCGTGCTGGCGCCAGCCCTGGAGACGCTCGCGCGGACCACTGATGATCCGATGGAGATCCATCGTCTCTCACAAGAGGGCGGCAGCACTGTCCTTGCGGCAGTCGAGGCCGCCCTCACAGCAGCGGAAATCCGGGCCGTAAGGGCGGCCGGCGACCCCACACCGGGTGCCGTCGACGCCCTCCACGCGGCCCGCTATACCGGCCGACATATCGCGATCGTGAGCAACAACTCCGCTGAGTGCGTCCGCGAGTACCTGACCCAGCACGGGCTCTCGGGGGTCGTCAGCGAGATCATCGGACGTCCCGCGCTGCGACCCGATCTGATGAAGCCATCCCCACATCCACTCCTCAGTGCAGCTTCAGCCCTAGGGGTAGCGCCTGGCCGGACCGTCCTCGTGGGCGACTCCGTGACGGACATCGAAGCGGCGCATGCAGCAGGTGCGAAGAGCATCGGGTATGCGAACAAGGTGCCGAAGCGAGCGTCACTTGCTGACGTGGGTGCGGACGTGGTGATTCTTGGAATGCAGGAGATTGTTGACGCCCTCTGCACCCCGAACGGGATCGAATGGAAGTAGAAGGTCCTCCGGCCAAGACAGTTGGCCCAGGGCGGCAGGCCAGCGCGCAGGTGATCGCACCCACCCGCCAAACTTCGACGAACCCGTTGAACATGAGGAGGTAGTGCGCCAACCTTCCCCATGACCTCAAGTTCCGGCACTTGGTGGGCCGACTGGCCTAAGTTCCTGCCCGGATGGCTGGCGTTCATTGCGACAGTCTTCACGCTGATCCGCTCGTGGTGGATACGCCGCAGCCATCTCGCCCTAGGCCCCGACGACGACGCTGCCAGAGAAGCCCTCGTCGCTGCCCGAAGGCTGTTTGAAGACATCACGTCTGCCGGGGGCCAACGCGTCTACTGGTGGACGAAGGAAGATCGCCGTGAGACCTTCCGAACGGTCCGCGACCTTGCCGAGCGACGGGGGGACAGCAGGCTGAAGGCGGCCATGCTCGGAGTCGCCGACGCTGGGGACGAAGCGTTCGCTTCGGCGCCCCCCAACAGAGCCCGCTTGACGTGGGTTGGGCAAGAACCTTCACCTCATGATCGGACTGAGGCAGCGGCGGATGCACAGCAGTCCCAGAAGCAGGTTGACTCTGCCAGCAATGGACTGAGGCTGGTGGAAGAAGCGCTCAGCCGTCTGAACGATTTGGAGCGGCGCACAACGGGCCACTAGTGCACAGAAGGACAGAGGTCCCCAAGAGAAATTCTGGGGACCTCTGTCGTGCTACTGGCTGAGAAGGCGGACCTTCTGCTGGTCGAACTCTCCCTGAGTGAGTAGTCCCTGCTCGACCAGGCTCCGCAATTTAAGAAGCTCGTCTGCGACTGACACAGGCGTACTCGGCGCCCCGCCCTGGGGTGCATGTTGGGCAGCGATCGCTTGGTCGAGCGCCGCCCGAAGGCGCTCGAACTCCGGCTGCTGCTGCTTCGTGAAGACGACGCTGTTCTCATCCTTGCTAGCGTCGATCGTGCGGGCACCTTTCAGAGCCTGCCGATCGGCTCCGCCGATGGAGAACTGGATGAAGCCGTTCACCAGAGCGCCGGCAGGCTTCCACTGCACCGCGCTGACCTGGGAGACATGCAGTCGCTTCTCACCCCTGCCGTGCGTGGCACGCGCGAGGAATCCCTTTCGGGTGATGGTGATGTACTGGCCGTCGAACACGAGCTGTCCGCCGGAGCCTGACACTTCAATCATGGCTGCCCCCTTCAACGTCGGGTCGCCATCATCCGGCACCGCGGGACCTGCGCGGAGGTGAATCACAAAGACGGCCACGAGGACATCTCAATCCCCAAGTACCTCCATCTCTGAGACTTCGAGGCAGCGAAGCGAGATGATCGCCCTCAATGCGAGAGTGGCTGAGGGGAACCATGCGAATCCGTACCATCACTGTCGGGGCGTGCTTGATCATTGGCCTCACTGCCTGCTCAGAACCCGCAGACTCGGCTGGCCGAGCCAGCCGCACAACCCCGACGCCCAAGGCTGAGACACCAGCCCCGGCGAAACCCACGCCAGCCGCCCCACTGCGAATCGGCGAGGAAGCCACGTGGGGAGGAGGCACGCAGGACCCAGTGAGCGGCACAACGGTCGTCCTAACCTACGAGCAACCCGTCAAGGGCGTCACGGCACCCGGGGACGGTCTTGGCGTCGATGATGGCGTGTGGGCCGCCGTCGAGGTCAAGGTCTGCAACAAGCAGGGGCCCGATATCAACAGTGATCAGCAACCGTGGTCGCTGGCCTTTGCCGACGGGACTCGGACGCAGACAACCGGATTGAACGGAGGGGACTTGCCCAAGCCCGAATATCCGACGCTCCCCACCGTGGTCAAAGCCGGTGACTGCCTCCGCGGGAAGATCCCGTTTCCTGTTCCAAAGAATCAGCGACCCACAAAGATCGTCTATCGCCCAGCGAGCGCCCTGACGTCCACCGAGTGGACCGTCCCAGCGTCGTAGGGCGTCCAACCGCAGCGTGGGTGGGAAGGATCCGGGCTCCTGCGGCGAAGTGTGCGTTCGCGGGGCCAGCGACGCCGGCGGGGGTGCCGAAGTGCCGTCCCCGCGCGGCGTTCCTGAGGTCAGCTCTGACTCTTCATCCAGACGAATAGGCGACCTTCGCCCAGATCTATGGAGACTTGGCCCGGCATCAGCGTCGGATGGCTCTGCCGCGGTTCAGGAGCCGGGCCCGTCCTCACCGTGGTCTGCTGTGCGTAGAGGGGCTCGGGGCCGCAGTCCTCGCCTGTGGCCTCAGCGCGCGCTAGTGCCCACAAGCGGTTGAAGAAGGGGATCTCCTCCTCGATCCGCACGGCAGCGTCGAAGGCCGCCAGCGCCGAAACGACCTCCTGTAGGCGCTGCCGCCTGTGTACGTGCGGAGCGCTCATGACTCGCTGCACGGTCGTGAGCGACAGATGGCTCTGCTCGGCGATCTCGCGGAGTGAGGGTTCGCCGCAACGCCGGGAGAGCCAGCGGAGGGCCTGCCGTAGCTCCATTTGCGCCTCACCTGCAGGCACTTCCGACACGGATGGACTGTCCACTCCGTCCGGCTCCTCTCGCGATTACGTCGACTCCGTTCCTGGATCGTTTCAGGTTTCCCCGCCGTCGTGGCGACGTTGTCCCGGACTTGCCCCATCGCGCCCACAGCGGGCTGGGGCAGTCGGAGGATGCTGCCCCAAGCGGGAACTCGCCTGCCGCCCTCGGCCGTTGAGGGGAAGCGCATCGAGGCGCGGCCCCGCTAGGGTATACTTTTTGGCATCAGATTCGACCTAAACGCGTGGAGCTGGAGAGAGTGGGGGCACCGATCGAAGGGGACTGGGACATCGCCGTGGGCGAGGTCGTCAAGCGGGCGGATCTCCACGCGAAGTACGGAGGCAGGCGGCAGGGCGGAATCGGGCCGTCGCGCGTGACCCCGAACGTGTTCGCGTTCAGCAACCCCGGGGAGGGACGCAAGCACGGGTACTTCGACGGCTGGGGTGAGGATGGCTGCTATCACTACGCCGGCGAGGGCCAGCGCGGCGACCAGAAGATGACGCAGGGCAACCTGGCGATCTTGACCCACGAGCGTGAAGGGAGAGCCCTTCGCCTGTTCCAGGGTGTCTCGTCCGGGCACTGCCGCTACGTGGGCGAGTTCACGCTGGCCACGGATCGGCCGTGGTACCTCACGGAGGCTCCCGAAACGAATGGCGGCCCCGTCCGTAGCGTGATCATGTTCCGGTTCGCGCCGATTGCCACGGAGCCGCCCCCGAGGTCGCAGCTTCCGCACACTCCTTCGTCAGCCCCGATGATCGAGGCGATCGACGTGGAAGCCCAGTACACCGAGCGCACGCTCGTTGATCCTGCGCGCGAACCGCACGAGGCCGAGAGGGTCGAGGCCAAGCTCGTTCGTGAATTTGCCGAGCATCTCCGACTGCAGGGGCACGAGATCACGCGTCAGCGGATCGCTCCGAGCGAGGTCGCGAAGTGGCTGTTCACCGATCTGTACGACGCTACGACGAACTGCCTTTACGAGGCCAAGGGCTCCGTAGCGCGCGTTGCCGTACGCATGGCTATCGGGCAGCTCCTCGACTACGCGCGCTTCCTGCCGCAACCCAAGCTTGCTCTGTTGGTGCCCTCACGCCCAGAGCCAGACCTACTCGCCCTGTGCGCTCACGTACAGGTCACCGTCGTATGGCCGGAAGGGGACGGCTACGTAGCCACGGACGCGGCGTGAACCGCGGACACCGCAAATTGGTGTCGAAGTAGCGAGCAGGCCACCCGCGGCGCCTGGTAACGATGCGGGTGGCCCCTGCTCACAGCCCTTGCAGACAGGAGCAAGTTCAGTATGTCCGAAAGCATGGAGGGGCGCGTAGCCCTGCTCGTGTGGGCCACGATGTTCGTCAGCGTGCTGAGCGCCGGCGTCACACTCGTGCTCTTCGGGGGGCAGACCCCCACCGAAGCGTCCCTCTTCGTCGCCCCCTTCTTGATGGCGGTACAGCACTTCAACCGCGGACCGGCCCTGCCGCCCGCGGTCAAGCGGCGGGCTGACCGCCAGTAGCCGTCAAACCCGACGGCCCGACTGCCGGTGGGATTCGTCCAGGTCCTCTCGGCCGGTCCCCACCTGCTTGCTTCGGTCGACAACGCTGCATACGCCGGAGCGGGGCCGTCTGTGGGCCGTCGAGGGGCGGCCCAGGACGGCCGGCGACCACCAGCAACAACCACGACGGGCCCGGCGCCATCAGGTGCCGGGCCCGTCGTTTTGGCTGCTAGACCCAGGTGTCCAGCCACATGCGGCCCCGCCAGGAGTCCATGGGCAGGGTCTGGCCCGTGTAGACGGGCCAGAAGTAGATGAAGTTCCACGCGATCAGCAGGACCAGCACCCCCGCACCGATCGCGCCCAGCGCCCGCCGTCGCTCGCTCGACCCGGCCGGGCCCAGCAGGGCGCCGATCATCATCGCCACCGCCAGGCACAGGTACGGGACGAAGACGACCGCGTAGAAGTAGAAGATCGTCCGCTCCTGGTAGTTGAACCAGGGCAGCAGACCCGCCGCCAGGGCGCACGCGATCGCGCCCGCCCGCCAGTCACGGCGGAAGAACCACCGCCACAGCACGTACAGCAGCGCGAAGCAGCCCGCCCACCACAGCAGCGGGGTCCCGAGGGCCAGGACCTCGCGGGCGCACTTGCCCGCCTCGGTCGCCGGGCAGCCGTCGGTGCCCGGTTCGGGGGACTCGTAGAAGTAGGAGACCGGCCGGCCCAGGACCAGCCAGCTCCACGGGTTGGACTCGTAGGTGTGCCCCGAGGTCAGGCCGACGTGGAAGCTGTACACCTCGGTCTCGTAGTGCCACAGGCTGCGCAGCCACTCCGGCAGGAACCCCAGCGAGCTGCCCTGGTCGTACTTGGCCGCCCAGTCGCGCAGGTAGCCGCCCTTGCCGTTGTCCGGGCTGAAGATCCAGCCCGACCACGAGGCCAGGTACGTGACGATCGCGACCGGCACGGTGGACACGAAGGCGGGCAGCGCGTCGCGGCGCAGCATCGAGGAGTACGGGGCACCCGCACCCGCGGTGCGGCGCGCGGCGGCGTCCCACAGGACGGTGAGGAGGCCGAAGAAGGCGAGGACGACGAAGCCGTTCCACTTCGTGCCCGCGGCCAGACCCAGGCAGACGCCGGCCAGGATCCGGTACGGCCGCCAGCCCAGCCGCAGGCTCTCGGCGATCTTCGCGTCGGGCCGGGTCCGGCCCTCCTCGTCCACCGGCAGCGCGTCCGCGAGCCGGGCCCGGGCCCGGTCACGGTCGATGAGCAGGGCCCCGAAGGCGGCGAGCACGAAGAACATCAGCACCAGGTCCAGCAGCGCCGTGCGGCTCATCACCAGGTGCAGGCCGTCCACCGCGAGCAGCGCGCCCGCCAGGCAGCCGAGGAAGGTGGAGCGGAAGAGGCGGCGCCCGATCCGGCACAGCATCAGCACCGACAGGGTGCCGAGCACGGCGGTCATGAACCGCCAGCCGAAGGGCGTGAACCCGAACATCCACTCGCCCAGCCCGATCACCCATTTGCCGACGGGCGGGTGCACGACGTAGCCCGGATCCGCCGGGAGGGCGACCCCGGCCGGGTTGGCGAGGATCGACTTGTCGATGTCCTTGGGCCAGCTCGCCTCGTAGCCCTGCCGGATCGTGGCCCAGGCGTCCTTGGCGTAGTACGTCTCGTCGAATATCACCGCCTTCGGGCTGCCCAGGTGCACGAACCGCAGCACCCCGGCGACCACCGCCACCAGCAGCGGCCCCACCCACGAGACGACCCGCTGCCAGGTCCCCCACACCTCGGGCGGCAACCCGAAGGTCATCCACAGCTGCTTGGACGGCTTGGCGTACGGGGGCACCAGGCGGGTGCGGACGTCCGCGCGCGCGGACGCGGCGGCCGGCGGCACGTAGCCGAAGCCGCGCAGCCGGCGCAGCCAGGTGGGCGGCTCATCTTCGCGTTCCGCCCATGAGGCGGGCGGGGCCCCCGCGGGGCTGGGCGGCGGCGTCGCGGTACTGGTCACCGGCACATCGTAGGGAAGAGATCTGTGGGCGCCACCAGTGGCGGGGGGCGTCGGGGCCCGGGGCTGAGAGGATGGGCGGGTGACGACTGACCAGCCCCGCGGTACCCAGCCCCCCTCCACTGCCGTCGCGGCCGAAGGCCCGATGGGCACGCTCGTGCTCGCCGGTACCCCCATCGGCGATCTCGCGGACGCCCCGCCGCGCCTCGCGGCCGAGCTGGAGCGGGCCGATGTGATCGCCGCCGAGGACACCCGGCGGCTGCGCCGGCTGACCCAGGGGCTCGGCGTGCACACCACCGGGCGTGTCCTGTCGTACTTCGAGGGCAACGAGTCCGCGCGTACCCCGGAGCTGGTCGAGGCCCTGGCCGGCGGGGCGCGCGTCCTGCTGGTGACGGACGCGGGCATGCCCTCGGTCTCCGACCCCGGCTACCGGCTGGTCGCCGCCGCCGTGGAGAGGGACATCAAGGTCACCGCCGTGCCCGGGCCGTCCGCGGTGCTCACCGCGCTCGCCATGTCCGGGCTGCCGGTGGACCGGTTCTGCTTCGAGGGCTTCCTGCCGCGCAAGGCGGGGGAGCGCCTCGGCCGGCTGCGCGAGGTCGAGGGGGAGCGGCGCACGCTCGTCTACTTCGAGGCCCCGCACCGCCTCGACGACACCCTGGCCGCGATGGCCGAGGTCTTCGGGGCCGACCGGCGGGCCGCGGTGTGCCGTGAGCTGACCAAGACCTACGAGGAGGTCAAGCGCGGCGGGCTCGGCGAGCTCGCGGCCTGGGCCGCCGAAGGGGTGCGCGGGGAGATCACCGTCGTGGTCGAGGGAGCACCGGCGGCCGCACCCGGCGATGTGGACGACGAGGAGCTGGTGCGCCGGGTACGGGTGCGCGAGGAGGCCGGGGAGCGGCGCAAGGAGGCCATCGCGGCGGTCGCGGCCGAAGCCGGCGTACCCAAGCGCGGCGTGTTCGACGCGGTCGTCGCGGCAAAGAACGCGGCACAAAAGGTGCCGTAGACAGGTAAAGAGCTAACCTGAAAGGCAAAGCTCAGACCGCGCACCGGGCAGTTTCGGAATGAGTCGCCCAAGGACCGTCCAACAGTAGACAGGGCCTGATGCGCTCCCGCCTGAAGAGGCGTCCACTGGCAATGGCACCAGTGGAACAAGAGGAGCTGGCATGAGTGAGATCGCAGACACCCCGGTACCCGTCCCCGCCGCAGTCCCCGTCGCGGTGACCGCCTCCGACGTGCACACCGTCCACGAGGCCTACTCCTTCGCGTGCATGAAGTGCGGGTACGGCTGGGAGCAGGCGTACGCGATCGAGCACCACGTCGACGCCAAGGGCGAGCCGTTCATCATGTACACGGTCAACGGCGAGCGGGTGCCCTCCCCCCTGTCCAACCCGACCTGCCTGAACTGCGGCGGACACGTCGTACGGATCATGCGGGCCGGGCAGGTCTCCTCGGTGCTGGGCATGATCGACCACCTCTACCACCACCAGATCGCCCCGGGGATCGCCGGCCCGGTGCCGGCCGGTGTGAACCTCCCCCGGCAGCCGAAGCCGCACAAGCCGGCCCGGCGCCACGACGCCCCCGGGCCCGTGGCCGTCGACCCGGCCGGGGAGCGCCGCGGCCCGCTCGCCCGTCTGAGGGGGCTCTTCCGCCGGTCATAAGATCGGCCGTATGAGCACTCGCGTGGAGAAGACGCAGCCGAAGGACGCACCGCCCCCGCTGCCCGAGCCCCTCCGGGTGGCGGTGGCGGACTCGCACACCCACCTGGACATGCAGGCGGGCACCGTCGAGGAGGGCCTCGCCAAGGCCGCCTCGGTGGGCGTGACCACCGTCGTCCAGGTCGGCTGCGACGTGAAGGGCTCCCGGTGGGCCGCCGAGACCGCGGCCGCGTACGAGAACGTTCACGCGGCTGTGGCCCTGCACCCGAACGAGGCCCCGCGGATCGTGCACGGCGATCCCGACGGCTGGTCGCGGCAGGGTGCCCGGGCCGGCGGCGGCGAGAGCGCGCTGGACGAGGCACTGGCGGAGATCGAGGCGCTGGCCGCGCTCGACCACGTGAAGGCGGTCGGCGAGACCGGGCTGGACTACTTCCGCACCGGACCGGAGGGGATGGCCGCGCAGGAGCGTTCCTTCCGCGCGCACATCGAGATCGCCAAGCGGCAGGGCAAGGCGCTCGTCATTCACGACCGGGAGGCCCACGCGGACGTGCTGCGCGTCCTGCGCGAGGAGGGCGCCCCGGACCGGACCGTCTTCCACTGCTACTCCGGGGACGCCGACATGGCCCGCGAGTGCGCGGCCGCCGGGTACTACCTGTCCTTCGCCGGGACCGTCACCTTCAAGAACGCGGCCCCGCTGCGCGAGGCACTGGCCGTGGCCCCGCTGGAGCTGGTGCTCGTCGAGACCGACGCGCCCTACCTGACCCCGGCGCCGTACCGCGGACGGCCCAACGCGCCGTACCTCATTCCGCTGACGGTCCGGGCGATGGCCGCGGTCCGCGGCATCGACGAGGACGCGATGGCCACCGCGCTGGCGGCCAACACGGCCCGCGCCTTCGGCTACTGATTCCCCGCCGCTCCGACACGCTGGGTAGTCGTACCGCTTTGGAGCGTGACGACTCCTCCGCTAGGGTGCCGTGCCCGCACCAGAGGGTGCCGGATCACCAGTGGAGCGAGCGTCGTGAGCGATACGCAGGGCAGTCACCGCCGTGGCGGTCCCCTCCCCGAGGCGTACGAGGCCCAGCCCTTGGCCTGGCCGGCCGGTACGGGCGAGCCCGGGCCGCCCGCCGCGTGGGACCCGGACCCCGCGGTCCCGGCCCCGCGCGGCGGTCGCCGCCGCCGGGGCGGCATGTCACCGGGCGAGCTCGCCGAGCTGGCCGAGCTGTCCGAGGCCGACACCCTGGCCGCGGCGCCCGTGGCCCCCGGCCCGGGCCGCCGCCGGGCCGCGAGCCCGGTCGCCACAGCCGTCATCCCGGCCCCCGCACCCCCCGCACCCCCCGCACCCCCCGCACCCCTCGCGCCCGCCCTCCCCGTCACCCCGGGCGCCGGGACCGGCCGCCGGCGCGCCCCCGCCCAGGTCCCCGGCACGAACTGGCGGCGGATCGTGCCGCAGGCCCTCGTCGTCGCCTTCCTCGCCGGCGGCACCACGTCCTTCGTGGCCGCCGACAAGTCCGTACGGCTCACCGTGGACGGCGTTCCGCGCACCCTCCACACCTTCGCCGACGACATCGGCGAGCTGCTCGCCTCCGAGGGTCTCGGCGTCGGCCCCCACGACCTCGTCGCCCCCGCCCCCGGCGAAGCCCTCGGCGACGGCGAGGAGGTCGTCGTCCGCTACGGCCGCCCCCTGCGCCTGACCCTCGACGGGCAGCACCGCCAGGTGTGGACCACGGCCCGCACCGTCGAGGGCGCGCTGCGCCAGTTCGGCATCCGCGCCGAGGGCGCCTACCTCTCCAGCCCCCGTACCGCACCCGTCCCGCGCGCCGGGCTGGCCCTCAGCGTCCGCACCGAACGCAGCGTCACCTTCATGGCCGACGGCCGCGAACGCACCATCCGCACCAACGCCGCCACCGTCCAGGAGGCCCTCGACCAGGCCGGCATCACCCTCCGGGGCCAGGACACCACCTCCGCGGCGCCCACCGACTTCCCGCGCGACGGCCAGACCGTCACCGTGCTCCGCATCACCGGCACCCGCGAGGTCCGCGAGGAGCGCATCCCGTACGAGACCGAGAGGGTCAAGGACCCGGGGCTCTTCGCCGGCACCGAGGTCGTCGAGCGCGTCGGCCGTCCCGGGGCGCGCAGGGTCACGTACAGCCTGCGCACCGTCAACGGGGTCCGGCAGAAGCCGCGTCCCATCGCCGACGAGGTCGTCCGCGAACCCGTCACCCAGCTCGTCAAGGTCGGCACCAGGGCGCTGCCGAGCTCCGTCGCCGGCGCCGACGGCCTCAACTGGGCGGCCCTCGCCCAGTGCGAGTCCGGCGGACGCCCCTCCGCCACCGACGCCTCGGGAACCTACGGCGGGCTGTACCAGTTCGACGTCCGCACCTGGCAGGGCCTCGGCGGGAGCGGCCGCCCGCAGGACGCATCGGGCGCGGAACAGACGTTCCGGGCGAAGAAGCTCTACGTGCAGCGGGGGGCCAGTCCGTGGCCGCACTGCGGCCGCAGGCTCACGTCGCAGTGAGCGGTGGGGCGGAAGGCGCCGCCCCGCCCGGGCGCGACACCCGGTCCGGCTCGGGATCACTCGGCCGATCTGAGACGCTTTACCGGTGAGCACCGCAGAGCAGCAGCCCGAGAACCCCGAGAACACCTCCCCCGGCACCCCCGACGCCCTCCTCGGGCCGGCCGACATCAGGGAGCTGGCCGCCGCCCTCGGCGTACGCCCGACGAAGCAGAAGGGGCAGAACTTCGTCATCGACGCCAACACGGTGCGCCGGATCGTGCGCACCGCCGGGGTCCGCCCCGACGACGTGGTCGTCGAGGTCGGCCCGGGGCTCGGCTCGCTGACGCTCGCGCTGCTGGAGGCCGCCGACCGGGTCGTCGCCGTCGAGATCGACGACATCCTGGCCGCCGCGCTGCCCGCCACCATCGAGGCCCGGATGCCCGCGAAGAAGGACCGCTTCGCGCTGGTGCACTCCGACGCGATGCTCGTGACCGAACTGCCCGGCCCGCCGCCGACCGCGCTCGTCGCGAACCTGCCGTACAACGTGGCCGTGCCCGTCCTGCTGACCATGCTCGACCGCTTCCCGACCATCGAGCGGACGCTGGTGATGGTGCAGGCGGAGGTCGCCGACCGGCTGGCCGCCGAGCCGGGCAACAAGGTCTACGGGGTGCCCTCGGTCAAGGCCAACTGGTACGCGCACGTCAAGCGCGCCGGTGCCATCGGCCGCAAGGTCTTCTGGCCCGCCCCGAACGTCGACTCCGGTCTCGTCTCGCTCGTGCGCCGCACCGAGCCGATCAAGACCACCGCCACCAAGGCGGAGGTCTTCGCGGTCGTGGACGCTGCCTTCGCCCAGCGCCGCAAGACGCTGCGCGCCGCGCTGGCCGGCTGGGCCGGATCGGCGGCGGGCGCGGAGGCCGCGCTGGTCGCCGCCGGTGTCTCGCCGCAGGCCCGCGGGGAGTCCCTGACGGTCGAGGAGTTCGCGGCGATCGCCGAGCACAAGCCGGCGGCGGAGAGGCCCGCACTGTGAGCGCGCCCCGCGCGGCCGTGACCGTACGGGTCCCCGCGAAGGTCAACGTCCGGCTGGCGGTGGGCGCGGCCCGCCCCGACGGCTTCCACGACCTGGCCAACGTCTTCCTCGCGGTCTCCCTGCACGACGAGGTCACGGCCACCGCGGCCGACGGCCTGACCATCACCTGCACCGGCCCCGACGCCGGCCAGGTCCCCCTGGACCGCACCAACCTCGCGGCGCGCGCCGCCGAGATCCTCGCGGCCCGGGCCGGGATCGAGCCCGCCGTCCACCTCCACATCGCGAAGAACATCCCGGTGGCGGGCGGCATGGCGGGCGGCAGCGCGGACGGGGCGGCGGCCCTGCTGGCCTGCGACACCCTGTGGGGCCTGAACACCCCGCGGGCCGAGCTCCTCGACATCTGCGCGGAGCTCGGCAGCGACGTCCCCTTCAGCCTCGTCGGCGGGGCCGCGCTCGGTACCGGCCGCGGTGAGCTGCTGACCCCGGTGGAAGCCGGGGCGTTCCACTGGGTGTTCGCGGTGGCCGACGGCGGCCTGTCCACCCCGGCGGTGTTCCGCGAGTTCGACCGGCTCGCCGAGGCCGAGGGCAGGCAGATCCCGGAGCCCGAGGCCTCGCCGGCGCTCCTGGCGGCCCTCGCGTCGGGCGACGCGGACGCGCTGGCGGCGGCCCTGGCCAATGACCTTCAGCCCGCGGCGCTGTCGCTGCGGCCGTCCCTGGCGGACACCCTGGCCGCGGGCGTGGACGGTGGTGCGCTCGCCGCGCTGGTCTCCGGCTCGGGCCCGACGACGGCGTTCCTGGTCGCGGACGAGGAGGCCGCCGCCAAGGTCGCGGCCGCGCTCGAAGCCTCCGGCACCTGCCGTGCCACTCGCGTGGCGTCCAGCCCGGCGCCGGGTGCCACCGTCCTGCCGTCCTGACCCTGCGGGTCCGCTGCCGGGGCTCCGCCCCAGACCCCGCCCCGAACGCCGGCGGGGCCGGAAGCGAGGCGCGGGTCCGGGCGGAGCACCGGGGCAGTACTCAGGCCCGGGTTGAGTATCCGCACCCTGTCGGGAGACGCCCGGCAGGGGCGACCGTGGCCCCATGACAGCCAGCGCACGCGACATCGCCGATGCCACCCCCGCCGACCGCGACCGGTACGTCGACCTGCTGCGCGTCGCCTCCCTCGGCACCGTCATCGCCGGACACTGGCTGATGGCGGCCGTCAGCGGCGACGGCATAGGGAATCTGCTCGCCCTCGTGCCCGCCCTCCAGGTGCTCACCTGGGGGCTGCAGATCATGCCCGTCTTCTTCTTCGTCGGCGGGTTCTCGCACGCGCTGTCCTACCGCTCCCTGGCCCGCCGCACCGACGGACCCGTCTACGCCGCCTTCCTCCGCGCCCGGCTCCAGCGCCTGTTGCGCCCCACCCTGGTCTTCGTCCTCGTGTGGGCCGCCGCCGCGCTCGCCGTGCAGCTCGCCGGCCGGGGCGGCGGACCGCTGACCGGGGCCGCGCTGCGGCTGGTCACCCAGCCGCTGTGGTTCATCGGGATCTACCTCGCCATGGTCGCCTTCACCCCGCCGCTGCTGAAGCTGCACGAGCGCCACGGCTGGGCCGCCTTCGCCGCGCTGGCCGGGGCGGCCGCGCTGGTCGACGTACTGCGCTTCGCGCTCGGCGTCCCCTACGTGGAGTTCCTGAACTTCGCGCTCGTCTGGCTGGCCGTCCACCAGCTCGGCTTCCTGCGGGCCGACGGCCGGATCCGCCGGCCCGCCGTCCTCGCCGCCGCGGGACTGGCCTCGGCCGCCCTGCTGGTGGCGTACGGCCCGTACCCGCTGTCCATGGTCGGGATGCCCGGCGAGAAGGTGTCGAACATGGCCCCGCCCACCCTGGCCCTGCTCTGCCACGGCCTGTGGCTCGTCGGCGCGGTCCAGCTGGCGGCCGGGCCCGCCACCGCCTGGCTGCGCCGCCCGCGCGTCTGGCGCGGGGTCGTCGCGGCCAACGGCCTCGCCATGACCGCCTTCCTGTGGCACCTCACCGCCATGCTCGGTGTGTACGGGGTGCAGCTCGCCCTCGGCCTGGCCCTGCCGGCCCCCGCCACGGCCGCCTGGTGGGCGCAGGTCCCGGTACGGATCCTGGCCGCGGCCGCGCTGACGGGCCTCCTCGTCGCACTCTTCCGCCGCTTCGAGGCGCCCCGGCCCAGTACGCCCGCCGCCGCCCGGCGCAGCGGCGGCCCCGTCGCCGCCCTCGGCATCACCCTGTGCCTGCTCGGCATCCTGGGCCTGTCCATGACCGGGCTCGGCGGTCTGCTCGACGGTCACAGCGCCACCCTGATCGCCCTGCCCGTCACCGCGCCGGCCGCGATCGCGATGGCGCTGGGCGGCTGGTATCTCGTGGAACGGTCAGCCCCGGCCCGGAGGGTTAGGCTGAGGGGCTGATCCACACCCCTTCCCTGGAGCGCGTCTGATGGCCGTCAATCTGGTCAATGTCGAGGCAGTCAGCAAGGTGTACGGCACACGTACCCTGCTGGACGGCATCTCCCTCGGCGTGTCCGAGGGGGACCGGATCGGCGTGGTCGGCCGCAACGGCGACGGCAAGACCACCCTCATCCGGATGCTCGCCAAGCTGGAGGAGCCCGACACCGGCCGGGTCACCCAGTCCGGCGGCCTGCGCATGGGCGTCCTCACCCAGCACGACTCCCTCGACCCCCGGGCGACCATCCGCCACGAGATCATCCGGGACATGGCCGACCACGAGTGGGCCGGCAACGCCAAGATCCGTGACGTCCTGACCGGACTCTTCGGCGGCCTCGACCTGCCCGGCTTCGGCCAGGGCCTCGACACCGTCATCGGCCCGCTCTCCGGCGGCGAGCGCCGCCGCATCGCCCTCGCCCAGCTGCTCATCGCCGACCAGGACCTCCTGATCCTCGACGAGCCCACCAACCACCTCGACGTCGAGGGCATCTCCTGGCTGGCCAAGCACCTCCAGGAGCGCCGCTCCGCACTCGTCTGCGTCACCCACGACCGCTGGTTCCTCGACCAGGTGTGCACCCGCATGTGGGACGTGCAGCGCGGTGACGTGCACGAGTACGAGGGCGGCTACAGCGACTACGTCTTCGCCCGCGCCGAGCGCGACCGGATCGCCGCCACGGAGGAGTCCAAGCGGCAGAACCTGATGCGCAAGGAGCTGGCCTGGCTGCGCCGCGGCGCCCCCGCCCGGACCTCCAAGCCCCGCTACCGCATCGAGGCCGCCAACGAGCTGATCGCCGACGTGCCGCCGCCGCGCGACACCTCCGAGCTGATGAAGTTCGCCAACGCCCGCCTCGGCAAGACGGTCTTCGACCTCGAGGACGTCAGCGTGCACGCCGGCCCGAAGGAGCTCCTCAAGCACCTCACCTGGCACCTGGGCCCCGGCGACCGCGTCGGCCTCGTCGGCGTCAACGGCGCCGGCAAGACCTCCCTGCTGCGCGCCCTCGCCGAGGCCGCCCGCACCCAGGGCGAGGTCCAGCCCGCCGCCGGCAAGGTCATCGTCGGCAAGACCGTCAAGCTGGCCTACCTCTCCCAGGAGGTCGGCGAACTCGACCCGTCCCTGCGCGTCCTGGAGGCCGTCCAGCGCGTCCGCGACCGCGTCGACCTCGGCAAGGGCCGCGAGATGACGGCGGGCCAGCTCTGCGAGCAGTTCGGCTTCACCAAGGAGAAGCAGTGGACGCCGGTCGGCGACCTCTCCGGCGGTGAGCGGCGCCGCCTGCAGATCCTGCGCCTGCTGATGGACGAGCCCAACGTCCTCTTCCTCGACGAGCCCACCAACGACCTCGACATCGAGACCCTCACCCAGCTGGAGGACCTCCTCGACGGCTGGCCCGGCTCGATGATCGTGATCTCCCACGACCGCTTCTTCATCGAGCGCACCACCGACACGGTGATGGCGCTGCTGGGCGACGCGAGCCTGCGGATGCTGCCGCGCGGTCTGGACGAGTACCTGGAGCGCCGGCAGCGGATGATCGAGGCGGCCGCCCCGCCCGCCCCCGCCGCCACCGCCGCGAAGTCCACCGCCTCGGGGGACTCGCGCGCCGCGAAGAAGGAGCTCCAGAAGATCGAGCGGCAGCTGAACAAGCTGTCCGACCGCGAGGGCAACCTGCACGCCCAGATCGCCGAGAACTCCACCGACTACGACAAGGTGGCCAAGCTCGACGCGGAGCTCCGCGAACTCCTCGCGGACCGCGACGATTTGGAGATGCGCTGGCTGGAGCTGGCCGAGGAGGCCTGAGCCGGGCCGGGGCCGTCCGCCCCGGGCGGCCCCGTCGCGCGGGCCAACTGGCCGGATAACGGCGGCATCACGGGCCGGTCCTCCCTTGGGAACAGGGGGCGGACCGGCCCGATGTATGTGCGCCGTCAGTGATAGAAAGGTCATCCTCCCCGCCCCCCCCGATGCCGAAAGCGTGCGCTGATGACCGAGCCGCCCCAGCCGCCGAACCAGCCACCGACACCTTCCGGTTACGGGCACCTCCCCGGCCCGCCCCAGCAGGGCTACGGATTCCCGCCGCAGGGCGAGAACCCGTACGCGCAGCAGCACGCGTACCCGCCGCAGCCGCCCACCGTGCAGCAGCAGGCGGGCCCCGGCTACCCGCCGCTCCCGCCCGGCGGCGCCCCCGGCGCGAAGCCGAAGCAGAAGGCGGTCCTGCTCATCGCCGCCTCGGTGGCCGCCGTCCTCGTCCTCGGAGGTGTCGGCTACGTCGCCTTCTCCGGCGACGGCAAGGACCCGGAGCCGGTCGCCCAAGAGCCCACGGACGCCAAGCCCTCCGGCTCCCCTTCCGTGGACAAGGGCGACGGCAACGGAGACGGGGGCGGCCGGCAGGCGGACCTCAACGCCGGCCGCAAGCAGGGTGAGGACAAGGTCCTCTGGCTCAAGACCACCAAGATCGACGGCCCCGGCATGGGCGTCGACTCCGCCGGCCAGTGGGTCGTCGGCGACACCGTCGTCAAGAGCGTCTGGAAGTCCCTCACCGGCTACGGGGTCACCGACGGCAAGGAGAAGTGGACACTCGCCTTCCCTGCCCTGATCTGCTCCGTCGCCCCGCACGCCACGCCCGAGGGCAGGACGGCCGTCATGTACCGCGATGGTGAGGGGGAGGGCGCCGCCTGCACCCAGCTGCGCGTGGTCGACCTCAAGACGGGCAAGGAGGTCTGGTCGAAGCAGGTGCCCAAGGAGGGGCTCTTCGACATCTTCACCAACCCCACCCTGTCCATGATCGGCGACACCGTCACCGTCAGCCGCGGCGGCACCGCCAGCGCCTTCAAGATCAGCAACGGTGACAAGCTCTTCGCGAGCCCCCTGGGCGACGGCTGCAACCCGGACTCCTACGAGGCCGGCAACGGCAAGGTGATCGCCCTCGCCACCTGCTCGGACGAGGCCTCCTCCGCCGAGGTGCACGGCATCGACCCCGTCACCGGCGCGAAGGGCTGGGCCTTCCGGCTCCCCGCGAAGTTCAAGGTCACCAGCATCTACTCGGTGAACCCGACCGTCCTCGACATCGGCAACGAGCAGACGAAGCAGCGCTCCATCGTGGTCCTGGGGCCCGACGGGAAGCAGACCGCCACCCTCGCCGGCGAGGGCAGCTTCGCCGTCGGCTGCGGCGACACCGGCCTCTTCCGGTCCCTGGCGACCTGCCCCTCGGCCGTCGTCGACGGGAACACCCTGTACCTGCCCACCGCGGCGGCCGCCGGCGCGGCCAACGAGATCGTGGCCTTCGACCTGGCCACCGGCAAGGACAAGTGGCGCACCCCGGCAGGGGACAAGCGCACCCTCACGCCCCTCAAGGCCGTGGACGGGCAGCTGATCGCCTACCGCAAGGCCGAGGCCGACCAGGGCGGCGAGGTCATCTCGATCCCGGCCGCCGGCGGCACGCCCACCGCGCTGCTGCGCCACCCCTCGGGCCCCGCCGCCCCGATCGAGAGCACCTTCTACACCCCGAAGCTCGACTACGTGGACGGACGGTTCTTCATCTCCTCCACCCATCTGCGGGCCCAGGGCCAGGACGAGAAGCTCCTGATGGTCTTCGGCAAGTGAGAACGCGTCCCCCCACGAACCGCCCACCGAGAGGCAAGAGCATCCGATGAGTACCCCGCCGCCCCCCAGCCAGCCGCCGTCCGGCGGCTTCGGAGCACCGCAGGATCCGCCGCCGGGCGGCTTCGGCGCGCCGGTGCCGCCCTCCGGACCGCCCGCGCCGCCCGCGCCGCCGGCCGGGCCCCCGCCGCAGCCGCCGGCCGCGCAGCCCGCGTACGGGTACCCGCAGACCGGGCCCGGCTACGGCTACCCGCAGCAGCCCGGCGGCCCGCAGTCGTTCGGCGCGCCGTCCGCGCCCGCGCCCGCCCCCCGGCCCGCGGGCGCGGGCCGCGGCAACGACAAGCGCACCCAGCTGACGATCGTCGGCGCGGCCCTCCTGGCCATCGTCCTCATCGTCGGCGGCGGCCTCTGGTACACCTCCGGCGACAGCGGCACCGACAGCAAGCCGGAGAGCGGCCCCAGCGCCTCCCCGGGCGACGGCAAGGGCCAGGCCTACGTGCCCGGCACCGAGAAGGCGCCCGCGAACACCAAGTCGAAGCCGCTCTTCAACCAGCCGAGCCCGGTCCCGGCGGACGTCGCCACCGTCGCCGGCTCCTGGCTGACCGACACCACGTACGTCAAGTCCGACCTCGCGAAGGTCGTCGGCTACAACCTCGTCGACGGCGGCAAGAAGTGGGAGCTGCCCTTCCCGGGCGAGCTCTGCGCCGCGACCAAGCACGTCAGCGAGAACAAGACGGCGGTCCTCTTCAGGGCCACCCAGTCGACGCCCGAGAACAAGTACCCCCAGTGCACCGAGGTCGGCGTCATCGACCTGGAGAGCGGCAAGCTCCTCTGGTCCGGCAACGCCAAGAGCGCCACCGGCGGCGACAAGCCCGTCACGCTCTCCACGGTCACCCTCAGCGGCAAGACCGTGGCCGCGGCCGGCATCTCCGCGGGCGGCACCGCCTGGAACCTCGCCGACGGCAAGTCCCTGTGGCCGCCCAAGGTCGACGGCGAAGGCTGCCGCGACGTCGGTTACGCCGGCGGTGAGGCCCTCGCCGCCATCCGCAAGTGCGGCCAGAGCCCCAACTACACCCTGTTCGGGCAGCTCCTCGACCCGGCCACCGGTGCGCCGACCGCCTCGTACAAGCTCTCCCAGGGCATCGAGGACGCGTCCATCGTCTCCACCAAGCCCCTGATCGTGGCCGCCGACGTCGGCAAGACCGCGAAGAACGCCACGGGCGTCAGCGACCTCTTCGTCATCGACCCCAAGGGCGAGCTGAAGGCCCGTATCCCGCTCGCCTCCGGAGACTTCGCCGGCAAGTGCGGACTGGACGTCGAGAAGTGCGTCAACATGGTCGTCGGCAACGGCAGGATCTACCTGCCGTCCTACGAACACCAGGGCCAGGCCGCCGGCGGCCGCACCAACGAGCTGCTCTCCTTCGACCTGGAGACCGGCAAGCAGACCACCGACCGCGCCGACGCCGGCGAGCGGTACACGATGTTCCCGCTGCGCATGGACGGGTCGAACATCATCGCCTACAAGAACCCGCCGTACGACAAGGGCGGCCAGATCGTCAGCATCGACAGCAGGACGATGAAGGAAACCGTCCTCATGGAGAACCCGGAGGACAAGGCGAGCCAGCGCGCCGAGACCGGCTACTCGCCCGAGTACTCCGAGTACCGCTACCACAACGGGAAGCTCTTCATCTCCCGTACGACGGTCAGCAAGCCGTACTCGGAGAAGGCCGACCCGGAGTACCTCTTCGTCTCCTTCACCGCGAGCTGACGCGTACGGCACCGCCGAAAGCCCCCGAACGGTCCGCACCGATCGGGGGCTTCTGCGCGGTATCCCCCTCGCACCGTCGAACAAGCGTGTAGCTTGCCGGGTCAGAAGGGTGGGGGGTGGTTCCTCAATGGGCGTACGGGTGGTGGTGGTCGACGAGCACCGGCTGTTGGCCGAGGCGCTCGCCTCTGCCCTGAAGCTGCGTGGCCATCGGGTACTGGCGGCCGCAGCCCCGGCCGCGGGCGCCGCCGAGCTGGTCATCGGCCGCGCCCCGGAGGTCTGCCTGTTCGGCACCGCCACCCCGGCCGAGCCCGGGGTCTTCGAGCCCGTGGTCCGGATCAAGCGCGAGCGCCCGCAGATCGCCGTGGTCGTCCTCGGCCCGGTGCCCAGCCCGCGCGGGATCGCGGCCGCCTTCGCCGCCGGCGCCTCGGGGTACGTGCGCCAGGACGAGCGCATCGAGGGCGTCGAGCGGGCCCTGGCCAAGGCCAGGGCGGGGGAGGTGGCGATCGCCCCGCAGCTGTTGCAGGGGGCCTTCGCGGAGCTCCTGAACCCGGCCGCGCAGCCCGACGACGAGGGCAGCCGGCTGCTGCGGCTGCTCACTCCGCGCGAGGTGGAGGTGCTCGTCCGGGTCGCCGAGGGCGAGGACACCCGGCTGATCGCCGCGGGCATGGAGATCGCCCCGAGCACCGCGCGTACGCACGTGCAGCGGGTGCTGATGAAGTTGGGCGTGGGGTCGAGGCTGGAGGCGGCCGCGCTGGCCGCCCGCACCGGCCTGCTGGACCGGGCGCTGCCCGGGACGCAGTCCGCCGCCGCGCGCGGCTGACGCGGCGACGGCGGCCCCCGCCGATTTCCCCGCGGGCGCGGAATCGGGTAAGCCAGTCTCCAAGCACGCGCACGCACCCGCGCGTGCTCCCCCGTGAGAGGCAGTAGGCGAGTGAGCAAGTACCTGGTAACCGGTGGCGCCGGATACGTCGGCAGCGTGGTCGCGGCCCACCTTCTGGAGGCCGGCCACGAGGTCACCGTCCTCGACGACCTGAGCACGGGCTTTCGCGTCGGGGTCCCGGCCGGTGCCACCTTCGTCGAGGGCCGGATCCAGGACGCGGCCCGCCACCTGGACCCGTCCTACGACGCGGTGCTGCACTTCGCGGCCTCCTCGCAGGTCGGCGAGTCCGTGGTGAACCCGGGCAAGTACTGGGAGAACAACGTCGGCGGGACGCTGGCCCTGCTGGCCGCGATGCGCGGGGCGGGCGTGCGCAAGCTGGTGTTCTCCTCCACCGCCGCCACCTACGGGGAGCCGACGGAGGGTCTGCTGACGGAGGCGTCGGTCACCGCGCCGACCAACCCGTACGGTGCCTCGAAGCTGGCCGTCGACCACATGATCGCGGGGGAGTGCGTGGCGCACGGCCTGGCCGCGGTGTCCCTGCGCTACTTCAACGTGGCCGGTGCCTACGGGGAGTTCGGCGAGCGGCACACCCCCGAGACGCACCTGATCCCGCTGGTCCTCCAGGTCGCGCTGGGCGAGCGGGAGTCGATCTCGGTGTTCGGCGAGGACTACCCGACCCCGGACGGCACCTGCGTACGCGACTACATCCACGTCGCCGACCTGGCGGAGGCCCACCTGGCCGCCCTGCGGGTCGCCGCCGACGGGGAGCACCTGATCTGCAACCTGGGCAACGGCAGCGGGTTCTCGGTCCGCGAGGTCGTCGAGACGGTCCGCAAGGTCACCGGCCGGGACATCCCCGAGGTCGTCGCCCCGCGCCGGGCCGGGGACCCCGCGATGCTCGTCGCCTCCGCACGCACGGCCCACGAGCGCCTCGGCTGGACCCCGAGCCGCTCGGACCTCACCGGGATCATCACGGACGCCTGGAACTTCGCGCGCACGCACGCCTCCTGAACCTCCGGAACCTCCCGAGCCGCCGGAACCGCCGGAACCTTCCGTACCGGTCCGGACCTCCGCTCTCCTGCGCGCCCCCCGCACCCCGATCGGTGCGGGGGGCGCGTGCGTGTTCGCCGTGCGCTGCGGGTGGGCGCTGTGCGCGGGCGCCCGGCGTGCACACGCCGGGTGAAATGCACCCCGTGCAACTGCCCGCGGCACACGCCGGTACCGAAGCCGCCATCAGGACCTTCGGCGCAGTCGATTTCAAGCCACCACAAAGCCGGTTCGGGACGCCCGCGCCGGAAAATCCCTGGGAAATCTTCTGCTATTCGGCCAACCGCCGGACGCCCCCGGCCCTACGCTGATGCGTGACACCGGTGGGGGCCGGTGTTGATTCAGGGGTCGAGACAAGTCGGGTACGTCGTCCGGTCCGGGGTATGCAGATATGTCACGGCGGCGGCCGGGGCAGCTGCGGATCACCCGGTCCGGGCGCCGTACCCGCCGTCGTCCGTTCCCCTACCCTTGGGGGTTTTGTGGTTCGTATCCGGGTTCTCGTCGTCGACGATCACCGCATCTTCGCCGAATCGCTCGCAGCCGCGCTCGCGGCCGAGCCGGACGTGGACGTGTCCGCGGCCGGCAGCGGCCCCGCCGCGCTGCGCTGCCTCGAACGCGCGGCGGCCGAGGGCCGCCGCTTCGACGTCCTGCTGGTCGACGCCGATCTCGGCGCGGTCCCGGGGGCCGTGCCCGCCCAGCGGGAGCCGGGCTCCGGGCCACCGCCGCCCGGCGCGGACGGGATCGCGCTGGTGGCGGGGGTGCGGGTGACCCACGCCGGGGTCCGCACCGTCGTGCTCGCCGAGCGCGACGACCCGCGCAGGGCCGCCCTCGCACTGCAGGCGGGAGCCTCGGGCTGGGTGGCGAAGGACTGCTCGCTCTCACGGCTGCTGGCCGTCATCCGCGGGGTCCTGCGCGAGGAGACCCACCTGCCGCCCGCGCTGCTCACCGGGGTGCTCCGGGAGCTGACCGCAGCGCGCAAGCACCGTACGGACAGCGAGCGGCTGGTGGAGTCGCTGACCCCGCGCGAGCACGAGGTGCTGCGCTGCATGGTGGCGGGGCTGGGCCGCAAGGACGTGGCGGCGCGGCTGTTCCTGTCCCCGCACACGGTCCGGACGCACATGCAGAACGTGCTGGGCAAGCTCGGTGTGCACTCCACGCTGGCCGCGGTGGCCCTGGCCCGGCGGGCCGGCGTACGACCGGCCGACCTAGCCGGGGATGTTGTCGAACGGAGCGGTCAACTGGCGTAGCAGCCCGGCGAGATCACCGCGCTGGCCCTGTGAGAGCCGGGCCAGGATCGCCCGCTCCTGCGCCAGCAGCCCGGCGAGGGCCTGGTCGGCACGGTCCCGGCCCTCGGGGGTGAGCCGCACCAGGACCCCCCGGCGGTCGCTGGGGTCCGGGAGCCGTTCGACGAGGCCCTTCTTGGCGAGCCGGTCGATGCGGTTGGTCATGGTGCCGGAGGTGACCAGGGTCTGGGTCAGCAACTGGCCGGGAGAGAGCTGGTAGGGCGCGCCGGCGCGCCGCAATGATGTCAGGACGTCGAACTCCCACGGCTCCAGGCCGTGCTCGGAGAAGGCCAGCCTGCGGGCGCGGTCGAGGTGGCGCGCGAGCCTGCTGACGCGGCTCAGTACCTCGAGCGGTTCCACGTCGAGGTCAGGGCGCTCCCGCCGCCATGCCGCCACCAGTCGGTCGACCTCGTCCTCCATGCCGATCAGTGTAAGGGGTCTGTCGACGTGAAGTCTCTTCACACCAAGTATCTCGATTACGAGTATCTTGACGTCGAGATATAAATAGAGTGAGCATGGGGCATGGAGGGGGCCGGAACGGATTCCGCTTCCGATCGCCCCGCCAGCAGGGAGGCTCGAACATGTATTCCGATACCGCGCGCGCCGGGACCCCCACGTCCACCGCGCCCTCCGCCCCCACCTGGGATCCCCAGCAGTACCTCCGTCACTCGGGCCACCGCACACGGCCCTTCCTGGACCTCCTCACCCGCATACCCGAACTCCCCCAGCGCCCCGCCCGTATCGCCGACCTCGGCTGCGGCCCCGGCAACGTCACCACCCTCCTCGCCGACCGGTGGCCCGAAGCCCGCATCACCGGCTTCGACCTCTCCAAGGAGATGCTCCACCGGGCCACCGAGGAGCACGCCGGGCCCACCCCCGGCGGCGGCGACCTCGACTTCCGCCACGGCGACCTCGCCACCTGGCTCCCCGAGGAGCCCTACGACCTGATCGTCTCCAACGCCGCCCTCCAGTGGGTCCCCGGCCACCCCGGCTCCTTCGGCGCCTGGATCAACGGCCTGCGCCCCGGCGGCACCTTCGCCTTCCAGATTCCCGGCAACTTCACCGCCCCCAGCCACGCCCTGCTCGCCGAACAGTGCGACACCCCGCGCTGGCGGCCCCGGCTCGCCGGCCACGGCGCCCGCTACATCCATCTCCTCGAACCCGCCGAATACCTCGCCCGGTTCACCGCACTCGGCTGCGCCGCCGACGTCTGGGAGACCACCTACCACCAACTGCTCCAGGGGCCCGACCCCGTGCTCGACTGGGTCAAGGGCACCGCCCTGCGGCCCGTACTGACCGCCCTCGGCGACGACCGCGACGCCGTGGACGCCTTCCTCACCGAATACCGCGACCGGCTGCGCGCGGTCTACCCGACCGGCCCGCGCGGCACCGTCTTCCCGTTCCGCCGCATCTTCGCCGTAGCCCGCAAGGAGGCATGACCGTGCTGACCGCAGTCGACCATGTGCAACTCGCCGCGCCGCCGGACTCGGAGGACCGGCTCCGCGCGTACTACACGGACGTCCTCGGCATGACCGAGATCCCCAAGCCGCCCGTCCTCGCCGCACGCGGGGGCTGCTGGTTCGAGGCGGGGCCGGTGCAGTTGCACCTCGGCGTGGAGGAGGACTTCCGGCCCGCCCGCAAGGCCCACCCGGGGCTGCGGGTGACCGACATCGAGGCGTACGCGAACAGACTGCGGGAGCGGGGCGCCAAGGTCGTCTGGGACGACGACCTGCCGGGCCACCGCCGCTTCTATTCGGAGGACCCCGTCGGCAACCGGCTCGAATTCCTGGAACGGCACCGCCCGGAACCGGCGGCTCTCGAACCTTGCGCATAAATCGCACCACACGACGGCGCCCCGCCACCGGAGATCCGGTGACGGGGCGCTGCCGGGTCCGCCGTGCGAGCGGCGCTCAGTTCTTGCGCCGGCCCACCAGCTGCGGTTTCGACTCCAGCCCGTCCAGCCCGTGCCAGGCCAGATTCACCAGGTGCGCGGCCACCTCCGCCTTCTTGGGCTTGCGGACGTCCAGCCACCACTGCCCGGTCAGCGCCACCATCCCCACCAGCGCCTGCGCGTACAGCGGGGCCAGCTTGGGGTCAAAGCCCCGCGCCTTGAACTCCAGACCCAGGATGTCCTCGACCTGCGTGGCGATGTCGCTGATCAGCGAGGCGAAGGTGCCCGTCGACTGGGCGACCGGGGAGTCCCGGACGAGGATCCGGAAACCGTCCGTGTACGACTCGATGTAGTCCAGCAGCGCGAACGCCGCCTGCTCCAGCAGCTCCCGCGGGTGCCCGGCCGTCAGCGCGCCCGTCACCCCGTCCAGCAGCTGGCGCATCTCCCGGTCCACGACGACCGCGTACAGGCCCTCCTTGCCGCCGAAGTGCTCGTACACCACCGGCTTGGACACCCCGGCCTTCGCCGCGATCTCCTCCACCGAGGTGCCTTCGAAGCCCTTCTCCGCGAAGAGGGTCCGGCCGATGTCCAGCAGTTGCTGGCGCCGCTCCGCGCCCGTCATCCGTACCCGGCGGCCGCGCCTGGGCTTGTCGCTGCTGGAGTTACCGCCGTCGATCGCCACGCCCCCCATCATGCCGCGTTCGACTCGTTTTCCCTGCGCCGGGCGTCGATGCGGGCCGCCGACGGCCAGCGCACGTCCGTGGCCCAGCCCAGCTGCTCGAACCAGCGGATCAGCCGCGCGCTGGAGTCGATCTGGCCGCGCAGCACACCGTGCCGCGCCGCGGTCGGATCGGCGTGGTGCAGGTTGTGCCAGGACTCCCCGCAGGAGAGCACCGCCAGCCACCACACGTTGCCACTGCGGTCGCGGGACTTGAACGGCCGCTTGCCCACCGCGTGGCAGATCGAGTTGATCGACCACGTCACGTGGTGCAGCAGCGCCACCCGCACCAGGGAGCCCCAGAAGAACGCCGTGAACGCGCCCCACCAGGACATCGTCACCAGACCGCCCACCAGCGGCGGGATCGCCAGCGAGATCATCGTCCAGAAGATGAAGTCCCGCGAGATCCGGCGGATCGCCGGGTCCTTGATCAGGTCGGGGGCGTACTTCTGCTGATCGGTCTGCTCCTCGTCGAAGAGCCAGCCGATGTGCGCCCACCACAGCCCCTTCATCAGGGCCGGCAGCGTCTCGCCGAACCGCCACGGCGAGTGCGGGTCACCCTCGTGGTCGGAGAACTTGTGGTGCTTGCGGTGGTCCGCCACCCAGCGCACCAGCGGCCCCTCCACCGCCATCGACCCCATCACGGCGAGCACGATCCGCAGCGGCCGTTTCGCCTTGAAGGAACCGTGCGTGAAGTAGCGGTGGAAACCGATGGTGATCCCGTGGCAGGCCAGGAAGTACATGAAGACCATCAGGCCCAGGTCCAGCCAGCTCACCCCCCAGCCCCAGGCCAGCGGCACCGCCGCCAGCAGCGCCACGAAGGGAACGGTGATGAACAGCAGCAGGGCGATCTGCTCGATGGACCGCTTGTTCTCGCCGCCGAGGGTCGCGGACGGCTCGGATGTGCCGGAGGGTGCCGAGGCACCCTCGATCAGATCGGGACTGGTGGTCATGGGTGCCCCTGGGGGGTGAGAGGGGGAGGGAAGACGGCAGGCTCGGGGTCACGAACCCTACGGATCCGTAACCTACGGCATCGTAAGTATGGCAAAGCCGGGTCCGGAGGCAACAGGAACAGCGCCGGGAGACGGGGCGCGCGGGAGCTGTGCACGCGCCGCCTGGTGAGACGTTTGCCCAGGCACACGGATCGGACACCTATCCTGGTCCCGTCGGACAGCGCGGTCCGCACGGGCAGCCCGAGCTGCGCATCAGGAGCGGAGATCCGCCCGGACGGAGTCCGGGTACGGCATCGCCGCACGTCGCCGGGAGCCCACCGCCCAGTAGCGCTCGAACACTGCAAGGAGCCGCACCTGTGAGCAGTGCTGACCAGGCCCCCCAGGGCCAGGCCCCCGTCACCCCGGCCGCCACCGCCAACGCGGAACTGCGCGCGGACATCCGCCGCCTCGGCGACCTCCTCGGGGAGACCCTCGTACGCCAGGAGGGCCAGGACCTCCTCGACCTCGTCGAGCGCGTCCGCGCCCTCACCCGCACCGACGGCGAGGCCGCCGCCGCCCTGCTCGGCGACACCGACCTGGAGACCGCCGCCAAGCTCGTACGCGCCTTCTCCACCTACTTCCACCTCGCCAACGTCACCGAGCAGGTGCACCGCGGCAAGGAACTGCGCGCCCACCGTGCCGCCGAGGGCGGGCTCCTCGCCCGCACCGCCGACATGCTGAAGGACGCCGACCCCGAACACCTGCGCGCGACGGTCAAGAACCTCAACGTCCGCCCGGTCTTCACCGCGCACCCCACCGAGGCGGCCCGCCGCAGCGTCCTGAACAAGCTGCGCCGCATCGCCACCCTGCTGGAGGAGCCCGTCACCGGCGCCGGCGACCGCCGCCGCCACGACCTGCGCCTCGCCGAGAACATCGACCTCGTCTGGCAGACCGACGAACTGCGCGTCGTGCGCCCCGAGCCCGCCGACGAGGCCCGCAACGCCATCTACTACCTCGACGAGCTGCACGCCGGCGCCGTCGGCGACGTCCTGGAGGACCTCGCCGCCGAGCTCCAGCGCGTCGGCGTCGAGCTGCCCGCCGGCACCCGCCCCCTGACCTTCGGCACCTGGATCGGCGGGGACCGCGACGGCAACCCCAACGTCACCCCCGAGGTCACCCGCGACGTGCTGATCCTCCAGCACGAGCACGGCATCAGCGACGCCCTGGAACTCATCGACTACCTGCGCGGACTCCTCTCCAACTCCATCCGCTACACCGGAGCCACCGAGGAACTGCTGGCCTCCCTCCAGGCCGACCTGGAGCGCCTCCCCGAGATCAGCCCGCGCTACAAGCGGCTGAACGCCGAGGAGCCGTACCGCCTCAAGGCCACCTGCATCCGGCAGAAGCTCCTCAACACCCGCGAGCGCCTGGCCAAGGGCATCCCGCACGAGGAAGGCCGCGACTACCTCGGCACCGCCGAGCTGCTCACCGACCTCACCCTCGTCCAGACCTCCCTGCGCGAACACCGCGGCGCCCTCTTCGCCGACGGCCGCATGGACCGCACCATCCGCACGCTGGCCGCCTTCGGCCTCCAGCTCGCCACCATGGACGTCCGCGAACACGCCGACGCCCACCACCACGCCCTCGGCCAGCTCTTCGACCGGCTCGGCGAGGAGTCCTGGCGCTACGCCGACATGCCGCGCGAGTACCGCGGCAAGCTCCTCGCCAAGGAACTGCGCTCCCGCCGCCCGCTGGCCCCCACCCCGGCCCCGCTCGACGCCGCCGGCGCCAAGACCCTCGGCGTCTTCTCCGCCATCAAGGACGCCTTCGAGAAGTTCGGCCCCGAGGTCATCGAGTCCTACATCATCTCGATGTGCCAGGGCGCCGACGACGTCTTCGCCGCCGCCGTCCTCGCCCGCGAGGCCGGCCTCATCGACCTCCACACCGGCTGGGCCAAGATCGGCATCGTCCCGCTCCTGGAGACCACCGACGAGCTGCGCGCCGCCGACGTCATCCTCGACGAGATGCTCGCCGACCCCTCCTACCGGCGCCTCGTCTCCCTGCGCGGCGACGTCCAGGAGGTCATGCTCGGCTACTCCGACTCCTCCAAGTTCGGCGGCATCACCACCTCCCAGTGGGAGATCCACCGCGCCCAGCGCCGGCTGCGCGACGTCGCCCACCGCTACGGCGTGCGGCTGCGCCTCTTCCACGGCCGCGGCGGCACCGTCGGCCGCGGCGGCGGCCCCTCGCACGACGCGATCCTGGCCCAGCCCTGGGGCACCCTCGAAGGCGAGATCAAGGTCACCGAGCAGGGCGAGGTCATCTCCGACAAGTACCTGGTCCCCTCGCTCGCCCGCGAGAACCTCGAACTGACCGTCGCGGCCACCCTGCAGGCCTCCGCCCTGCACACCGCGCCCCGCCAGTCCGACGAGGCGCTCTCCAGCTGGGACGCGGCCATGGACACCGTCTCCGACGCCGCGCACGCCGCCTACCGTGCGCTCGTCGAGGACCCCGACCTGCCCGCGTACTTCTTCGCCGCGACCCCCGTCGACCAGCTCGCCGACCTCCACCTCGGCTCCCGGCCCTCGCGCCGCCCCGACTCCGGCGCCGGCCTCGACGGCCTGCGCGCCATCCCGTGGGTCTTCGGCTGGACCCAGTCCCGCCAGATCGTCCCCGGCTGGTACGGAGTCGGCTCCGGCCTCAAGGCCCTGCGCGAGGCCGGCCAGGAGGACGTCCTCGCCGAGATGGGCCGGCGCTGGCACTTCTTCCGCAACTTCCTGTCCAACGTCGAGATGACCCTGGCCAAGACGGACCTGCGGATCGCCCGGCACTACGTCGACACCCTCGTACCGGAGCACCTCAAGCACGTCTTCGCCCGCATCGAGGCCGAGCACGAGCTCACCGTCCGCGAGGTCCTGCGCATCACCGGCGACGAGGAGCTCCTCGGCTCGAACCCGGTGCTCCAGCAGACCCTCGCCGTACGCGACGCCTACCTGGACCCCATCTCCTACCTCCAGGTCTCCCTGCTGGCCCGCCAGCGCGCCGCCGCCGCCCGGGACGAGGAAGCCGACCCGCTGCTCGCCCGCGCCCTGTTGCTCACGGTCAACGGCGTTGCCGCGGGCCTGCGCAACACCGGCTGACCGGACACGAGGAAGCCCCCGCACCGGCCCGGTGCGGGGGCTTCCCCGTTTCCGCGTGTCCGCGGACCCGTCAGGAGTTGTACGCCGACTGGGCGCGCTCCAGGCCCTCCGCGATCAGGCACTCCACGGCGTCCGCGGCCCGGTCCACGAACCAGTCCAGCTCCTTGCGCTCCGTGGAGGAGAAGTCCTTCAGCACGAAGTCCGCGACCTGCATCCGGCCCGGCGGCCGGCCGATGCCGCACCGCACCCGGTGGTAGTCGGGTCCCATCGACTTGGTCATCGACTTCAGGCCGTTGTGCCCGTTGTCCCCGCCACCCAGCTTCAGGCGCAGCGTCGGGTAGTCGATGTCCAGCTCGTCGTGGACGGCGACGATCCGCTCCAGCGGCACCTTGTAGAAGTCGCGCAGGGCCGTCACGGGGCCGCCGGACAGGTTCATGTACGTCATCGGCTTCGCCAGCACCACCCGGCGGTTCGCCGGCCCCGGCGGGCCGATGCGGCCCTCGACCACCTGGGCCCGGGCCTTGTGCGCCTTGAACTTCCCGCGGATCCGCTCCGCCAGCAGATCGGCCACCATGAACCCGATGTTGTGGCGGTTGCCCGCGTACTCCGGTCCCGGGTTCCCCAGGCCCACGATCAGCCAGGGCGCCGCGTCGTCCGACATCAAAAGCTCCTCGGTTCCTCTGCGAAGACGACCGCCGTCCCGCTCCAGTGGAGCCGGACGGCGGTCGGTCAGCAACTGCTGAGGGGGTGGGGCGAGGCTCAGGCCTCGGTGCCCTCGGCCTCGGCGGCGGCCGGCTCCTCGGCCTGCGGGGCCACGACCTGCAGGACGGCGATGTCGCCGTCGACGGCCAGGGTGGTGCCGGCCGGGAGGACCAGGTCCGACGCGTGGATGGTGGCGCCGGCCTCAAGGCCCGCGATCGAGACGGTGACCTCGGTCGGGATGTGGGTGGCCTCGGCCTCGACGGAGATGGTGTTCTGGAGGGTCTCCAGCATGTTGCCGCCGACGGCCAGCTCGCCCTCGGTGACGATCGCGACGTCGACGGTGACCTTCTCGCCCTTCTTGACGATCAGGAAGTCGACGTGGGAGATCGAGCGCTTCAGCGGGTGCTTCTGCACGGCCTTCGGGATGACCAGCTCGGTGCCGCCGCCCGCGATGTCCAGGGAGATCAGGACGTTCGGGGTGCGCAGCGCCAGCTGGAGGGAGTGGGCGTCGACGCTGACGTGCTTCGGGTCGGTGCCGTGGCCGTAGATGACGGCGGGGGTCAGGGCGTCGCGACGGGCCTGACGGGCAGAGCCCTTGCCGAAGGTGTCACGGATCTTGGCGGAAAGCTTGACCTCGGACATGCTCACTCCTCGTGGGGTGACGGAATTGAACGGAAGTCACCCGGCCGGAACGGCCTGCTACGAAGAGCGCGTCGATAACGGAGCATCCGTACCGTGAACGGGTACGGCCTCCCTCGCCGAGCAACTCATGGAGTGTACCCGGCGGGGGAGGCCGTACCAAAAAGGATCTACCGCGCAGCGGTCACCGCTGTGGTTACTGCTGCTCCTCGAAGAGGCTGGTGACCGAACCGTCCTCGAAGACCTCGCGCACCGCGCGCGCGATCATCGGGGCGATCGACAGCACCGTGATCTTGTCGAGCTCCAGGTCGGACGGGTCCGGCAGGGTGTTCGTGAAGACGAACTCGCTGACCTTCGAGTTCTTCAGGCGGTCGGCCGCCGGGCCGGACAGGATGCCGTGCGTGGCCGTGACGATGACGTCCTCGGCGCCATGCGCGAACAGCGCGTCGGCCGCGGCGCAGATGGTGCCACCGGTGTCGATCATGTCGTCGACCAGGACGCAGACGCGGCCCTTGACCTCACCGACGACCTCGTGGACGGTCACCTGGTTGGCGACGTCCTTGTCGCGGCGCTTGTGCACGATCGCCAGCGGCGCGTCCAGACGGTCGCACCAGCGGTCGGCCACGCGCACGCGGCCGGCGTCCGGGGACACGATCGTGAGCTTCGTACGGTCCACCTTGGCGCCGACGTAGTCCGCGAGGACGTTGAGGGCCGAGAGGTGGTCCACCGGGCCGTCGAAGAAGCCCTGGATCTGGTCCGTGTGCAGGTCGACCGTGAGGATGCGGTCCGCACCCGCGGTCTTCAGCAGATCGGCGACCAGGCGGGCCGAGATCGGCTCGCGGCCCTTGTGCTTCTTGTCCTGGCGGGCGTACCCGTAGGACGGGACGATCACGGTGATGGAGCGTGCCGACGCGCGCTTCAGCGCGTCGATCATGATCAGCTGCTCCATGATCCACTTGTTGATCGGAGCCGTGTGGCTCTGGATCAGGAAGCAGTCCGCGCCGCGAGCCGACTCCTGGAAGCGGACGTAGATCTCACCGTTCGCGAAGTCGAAAGCCTTGGTCGGCACGAGGCCGACTCCCAGCTGGTGTGCGACCTCCTCGGCCAGCTCGGGGTGGGCGCGGCCGGAGAAGAGCATCAGCTTCTTCTCGCCGGTCGTCTTGATCCCGGTCACAGCACTGTCTCCTCAGACGTGTTGAAGCTGCTCGCCCCCATGTGCGTCCGTCCCGCACACGGTGAGCCAGCCGAATTGCGTGCACTATCACGGTACGCCGTCACGGGCGTACCTGTTTCCGGTCAGTTCACCTCAGGGGCGCTCGGAGTCCTCCTGGACCGCCGACTGCGCCGCCGTGGCAGCGGCACTGCCCGGACGCTTGCGGGCCACCCAGCCCTCGATATTCCGCTGCTGGCCACGGGCCACGGCCAGGGCGCCGGGCGGCACGTCCTTCGTGATCACGGATCCGGCGGCCGTGTAGGCGCCGTCCCCGATGGTGACGGGCGCCACAAACATGTTGTCGGAGCCCGTCTTGCAGTGTGAGCCGACGGTGGTGTGGTGCTTGTGCTCGCCGTCGTAGTTCACGAAGACGCTCGCGGCGCCGATGTTGGTGTACTCGCCGATCGTCGCGTCGCCGACGTAGGACAGGTGGGGGACCTTGGTGCCCTCGCCGATCGTCGCGTTCTTCATCTCGACGTACGTACCGGCCTTGGCCTTCGCGCCGAGGTTCGTGCCGGGGCGCAGGTACGCGAACGGCCCCACGCTCGCCTGCGGACCCACGACGGCGCTCTCGGCGACGGTGTTGTCCACCCGGGCGCCCGCGCCGACCCGGGTGTCCTTCAGCCGGGTGTTGGGGCCGACTTCGGCGCCCTCACCGATGTGCGTGGAGCCCAGCAGCTGGGTTCCGGGGTGCACGATCGCGTCCTGGCCGAAGGTGACGGTCACGTCGACGAAGGTGCCGGCGGGGTCGACGACCGTGACGCCCGCGAGCATGGCCTGCTCCAGCAGACGCGCGTTCAGCAGGGCGCGGGCCTCGGCGAGCTGGACGCGGTTGTTGATCCCGAGGATCTGCCGGTGGTCGCTGCCCACGGCGGCGCCGACGCGGTGCCCGGCCTCGCGCAGGATGCCGAGGACGTCGGTGAGGTACTCCTCGCCCTGGCTGTTGTCGGTACGGACCTTGCCGAGCGCGTCGGCGAGCAGGGCGCCGTCGAAGGCGAAGACGCCCGAGTTGATCTCGCGGATCGCGCGCTGGGCGTCGGAGGCGTCCTTGTGCTCGACGATGGCCGTCACGGCGCCGCCGGCGTCGCGGACGATCCGTCCGTAGCCGGTGGAGTCCGGCACCTCGGCGGTCAGCACGGTGACGGCGTTGCCGTCGGCGTCGTGCGTCTGCGCGAGCCGGCTCAGGGTCTCCCCGGTCAGCAGCGGGGTGTCGCCGCAGACGACGATCACGGTGCCGGTGAGGCCGCCGCCGAGCGCTTCGAGGGCCATGCGGACGGCGTGCCCGGTGCCGTTCTGCTCGTACTGGACGGCGGTGCGGACGTCGGCGTCGATGCCGGCGAGGTGCGCGGTGACCTGTTCGCGGGCGTGCCCGACGACGACGACGAGGTGTTCGGGGTCCAGCTCACGGGAGGCGGCGACGACGTGACCGACGAGCGAGCGCCCGCAGATCTCGTGCAGAACCTTGGGAGTCGCCGACTTCATGCGGGTGCCTTCACCCGCTGCGAGTACGACGACGGCTGCCGGGCGGTTGGCGCTCACGGGTGTGCCCTTCGGCTTCGGGGGTGGACCCGTGAAGGATACCGGGGTGCCGGTGCCCGCAAACGAACGCGGGTCCCGACCGTGACGGTCTGGACCCGGACTTGAGCAGCTCCCCCGCCAGGACTCGAACCCGGACATAAGGCACCAAAAGCCTCAGTGCTGCCAATTACACCACAGGGGATAGTGAAGGCGGCCCAATCGGACATTTCGGCGTACCGATCAAGCTGGCCGTCCCTACTATGCCGTACCACCTGCCCTCACCGCGACGGTACCCGTCCCCGCCGTTTCGGTGGCGGGTATGTGCCCGGGGCGTCGTGGAAGCCGCCCGTACGCTGGACGGCATGACCAGTACGGGGGAAGTGGAAGGCCGCGCTGGGCCGCCGTTGTGGTGGGCGCGGCGGCGGGACGCGGTGGGGGACGTGGTGCTCGGCGGCGTGTCCGCCGTGGAGTGTGCGTGGGAGGGCGTGAGCTTCGCCCGTGAGGCGGGGGTGCCGACCGCGGTCGGGGTGGCGTTCGGGCTGGTGGTGGGGAGCACGCTCGTGCTGCGGCGGCGGTGGCCGATCGCCGTGGTGCTCGTGGGGATCGCCGTGGCGCCCGCCGCGATGGGGTTCCTGCTCTCGGTGGTGGGGATGTACTCGCTCGCCTCCTCCGAGGTGCCCCGGCGGATCATCGCCACGCTGGCCTCGATGTCGCTGGCCGCGACGTTCGTCGTGATGTACCTGCGCACCCGCGGGGACGTGGAGGCCGACACGACGCTCGTGGTCGTGCTGTCCGGGTTCGTCGCGGTGGCGCTGACCGTGCCACCGGTGCTGTTCGGGCTCTACATCGGGGCCCGGCGGCGGCTGATGGAGAGCTTGCAGGAGCGGGCGGACTCGCTGGAGCGGGAGTTGTCGCTGCTGGCGGACCGGGCCGAGGAACGGGCCGAGTGGGCCCGTACGGAGGAGCGGACCCGGATCGCGCGGGAGATGCACGACGTGGTCGCCCACCGGGTCTCGCTGATGGTGGTGCACGCGGCCGCGCTGGAGGCGGTGGCGGTCAAGGACCCGGCGCGGGCGGCGAAGAACGCGGCTCTGGTGGGGGACATGGGGCGGCAGGCCCTGACGGAGCTGCGGGAGATGCTCGGTGTGCTCCGGGCCGCGCCCAAAGCGGCGGCGGACACGGCTCCCGTGCCCGCCGTGCCCGTGGCCGCGGTCGCGTTCGCGGGGGTCATGGAGGACGGGCCCTCGCTCCGTGAGCTGGAGACGCTGGTCGGGCAGTCGCGGGCGGCCGGGATGGCCGTGGAGATGCTGGTGCACGGCGAGTGCGCGGCGTACGCGGCGGAGGTCGAGCAGACGGCGTACCGCGTGGTGCAGGAGGCGCTCACCAACTGCCACAAGCACGCCCCGGGCGCGCGGGTGGTGGTGCGGCTCGCGCACCGGGAGGGGGAGGTGGCGATGCAGGTGGAGAACGACCCCTGCGACGGCCGGGCCCCCGAGCCGGGACTTCCCAGTGGGGGGAACGGGCTGGTCGGGATGCGGGAGCGGGTGCTCGGGCTCGGCGGGGTGTTCGTGTCCGGGCCCACGGACGCCGGGGGCTTCCGGGTGTCGGCGGTCCTGCCGGTCCGCTAGGCGCGGGCCTCGGCGGTTCGCCAGCGCGGGCCCCGGCGGTGCGCGCGCCGTTGCCGGTGGCCGGCCGCGCCGGGACCGGGCGCGCGCCGGAGCGTCTCCTCGGGCGCCGAACGTGACGAGGGGCCGGAGCGTGCAGCGGCGGTGCGTTCGGCGCCCTGCGGGGAGCGCCCCGGCACACACCCGGCCCCGTCGCGACCGGCGGGCGGTGGCCCGGGGCGGCCGGGGCGTCAGCCGGTGGTCAGGCGGGTGGGTTGAAGACCCGTCAGGAGGAGGGTGAGGGCCTCGTCGAGGGTGGGGCCGAGGAACCAGTCGCCGGTGTGGTCGATGCCGTAGACGCGGCCCTCGCGGTCGAGCGCCAGGTGGGAGCCCCCGTCGGCCTCGATGCCCAGTGGGCACAGCTGCGTGGACAGGGCCCGGCCCAGGTCGGCGAAGGTGCGCGCGAGGTGGAGTCCGGTGAGCGGGTCGATCCGCACGGGCGTCGGGGCGATCTGGCGGCCGGGACCGGGCGCGGTGACGGTCAGGCCGCCGAACTCGGCCCACGCCTCGACGGCGGCGGGGAAGACGGTGTGCCGGTGTCCGGCGGGCGTGGTGTGGTCTCGGAGCGCGTCGGCCCAGTACTCGGCCTGCTTGATGTCCCAGCGGCCGGGTTCCCATCCGGCGGTGCGCAGGGCGGAGTCCACGGCGACCGGGAAACGGGTGGCCGAGGAGCGGTCGTAGGAGGCGGAGGCGGAGGTCATGGCTACTCGGAGGGGGTGAGGTCGACGGAGCGTACGCCGAAGTGGGCGAGGAGTGCGTCGCAGGAGCGGCAGGGCGGCGCGTAGCTGCCGTGGAGCGGGTCGCCGTCCTCGCGGATGCGGCGGGCGGTGATCTTCGCGTGCTTGAGGGAGCGGCGGGCCTCGCTCGGCGAGAGGGGCTTGCGGGAGGCGCGCCGGGAGCGGGCGCCCTCGACGGCGGCCAGGTGGCGGGAGAGCAGGATCGCCTCCGGACATCGGCCGGTGAAACGTTCGCGCTGGCCGCTGGTGAGGGTGTCGAGGAAGTCCTGGACGAGCGGGTGGAGCACGGGGGGCTGGTCGGCCTTGCCGGCGGTGCCGGTGAGGGTTTCGCCGCGTACGGAGAGGGCGGCGGCGACGGTGGGGAGGATGCCGTCCCGGCGGAACCGCAGGACGGGCACGGCGGGGCGGCCGTCGGAGCTGCTCCAGCGCAGGCGGGGGTCGCCGGCGGGGCCGGCGGCTTCGCCGGCCGGGCCTGTGGCGGCCGGTGTGCCCGGTGTGCCTGGTGCACCCGGCGTGGTGTCGCCGGACTCCGTGCGTGTTGCGGTGTTGTGCATGGTCGTGCTTTTCCCTCCCGTGGCGGCGGTGGTGACCGCTGTCGCGCACGCCCCCGTGCTGCGGGGACAGCCTGCCAAACGTCACCTGTCATGCGGAAGCGGGGTCGAATATTCGTATCAATTCGGATGTTCCTGGCCCTCGGGCGGGTGCGCCGGTCGGGTGCGGGTGAGGCTCTTGCCCCAGCGCATAGGCTGTGGTGAACCAGCCAGATCCAGCAGGGGGCTACCGCCATGACGACAGGTCGGCTCGGGCAGCAGGCCGCGCCACCCAACGCCGCTTACTCGGGGCAGGTCGTGCATTTCCCGGACCCGGTCCGGGCCGCTCGGCATCCTCACGGGGTGCGGATGGACGGCAATGGGCATCCGGACTTCTCCGCGTACGCGCGCGCGGCGGTGGAGATCGCCGAGCCGCCGGAGGGCTTCGGCGTGGACGAGCTGCGGCTGACGGACTACGTGTCCGCGAACGCCGCGATGAAGGCCGCCGGGCACGAGCTGTGGGACACGGTCGGGCCGGTGGCGACCCCGCACGGCTGGACCTGGCACCACGTGTCGGGTTCGCGGCGCATGGAGCTGGTCCCGGTCGAGGTGAAGGCGCTGCTGCGGCACCACGCGGGCCTGACGACGGCTCCGGTGGACCACGAGAAGCGCGGGACGCGGCCGTTGCAGGAAGTGCGTCCGGCGCACCTGGGGCTGCCGAAGTCGGTGGTCTCGGTCGCCGAGGAGCAGGTCCAGGGTGTCGAGGAGGACCTCGGCTACCGGCTGCCGGAGGCGTACCGCTCCTTCCTGAAGGCCGCGGGCGGCTGCGCGCCGGTGGGCGCGGGCCTGGACGTGGACCTGGGTCTGCTGGTGGACCAGCCGTTCTTCACGGTGCGTGAGGAGGCGGCGATCAATGACCTGGTGTACGTCAACAAGTGTCTGCGCGACCACCTGACGAAGGACTACCTGTGCGTGGCCTTCGCCCAGGGCGGGCTGATCGCGCTGAAGGTGAAGGGCGAGGCCATCGGCTCGGTGTGGTTCTCCCCGTACGACGACGCCCGCGACCGGGACGGCTGGTCCGTCCAGGAGCGGGTGGAGCGGCTGCTGCTGCCGTGCGGTGCTGATTTCGACGCCTTTCTGGAGCGGCTGGCCGGTAACCCGCCGGAGCTGGAGACGGTGGCCGGTCTGATGGTGGACGGCGGATTCGCACGTTCGGTTCCGGTGGCGGGTTCCGCACCGGTGGAGGGGTGAGCGCGCGATGGTGACCTTTGCGCAGGCGCAGGAGCGCGCCGAGGAGTGGATCAACGGAGACGTGCCCGCGTACCAGCACCGCGAGGTGCGCGTACGGGAGTTCGGGCTCGGGTTCGTGGTGTGGGCGGAGGACCGCGCGGCCGGTCCCGTGTCCGGTGGTGGGCGGCAGCGGCTGGTCATCGCGCGGGACAGCGGGGAGGTGACGCTGTGGCCGGGACTGCCGGTGGGTGAGGTGATCCGCCGGTACGAGGAGGAGTACGGGGCCGTGGCCGCAGCGGTCTCGGAGGCGTCGGTTCCGCCGCCGCGGATCGACTCGGAGCAGACGTCGTTCATGCTCAGTCCGCCGGAGTGGCTGCAGGAGGCCGCGGACCGGGCGGGGATCGCACCGAGGTCGGCGCCGACGCCGGCTCCCGCTCCCGCTCCGGCGGCGCCCGTCGACGCCGCGCCCGCGCCCGTATCGGCTCCTCCCGCCGCTCCGGCGGCCGTGGACGCAGTGCCGCTGCGGCGCGGGGGCGAGATCCCCTACGAGCCCACGGCCAACGACGGGGTTCCGGCGACGGGACCGGCCCCGGCCGCGGCCGCGGCCGCGGTGCCGATCGGTGCCACGCCCTGGGCGGGCACCGACGTGAACTCCGGTGCGGACGACGCGTCCGTACCGCTGCCCGCGACCGTGTTCGCGCCGCCGCTGTCCGGGTCGGACCTGGAGGACGCGCCGTCCTCCGGGGTGGCTCCGGAGGCGAAGACCACGCTGATGGCGGGCGGCAGCCAGCTGCCGAGGACCGCGATCGTGCCCGCGCTGGACGTGCCGGGAGGCGGGTCCTCGGCGAGTGACATCGCGGACGCGCCGACCAGCAAGGCCCAGGTCTCCCGGCCGGGCGGCTCCGGCCCGGGCGCGGGTCAGTCGTCGCCGCCGCCGGGTCCGCCCGGGGCTCCCGGGGCTCCCGGCGGTGGAGCGCACCATGCCGCCACCATGCTGGCCGGTCCCGGTGTTCCGCAGCCGCCCGGCCCGCCCGGCCCGCCCGGTGCTCCGGGTGCTCCGGGTGCTCCGGGTGCTCCGGGTGCGGGTCAGCCGCCGGCGCCTCCCGGTCCGCCGGGGGCTCCCGGGTCGCTGGGCCGTGGGCTGGACCATGCCGCGACGATGCTGGCCGGTCCGGCCGTGACCGGCCGGCCGCCGGCGCCTCCGGGTCCGCCCGGTGCTCCGGGTGCTCCGGGTGCTCCGGGTGCTCCGGGTGCGGGTCAGCCGCCGGCGCCTCCCGGTCCGCCGGGCGCTCCCGGGTCGCTGGGCCGTGGGCTGGACCATGCCGCGACGATGCTCGCCGGTCCGGCCGTGACCGGTCAGCCGCCGGGGCCTCCCGGCCCGCCCGGTGCTCCCGGTGGCGGGGCCCATCACGCCGCGACCATGCTCGCGGGTCCCGGCGTACCGCAGCCGCCCGGTCCGCCGGGTGCTCCTGGTGCCCCCGGTGCTCCTGGTGCGCCCGGTGCCCCTGGTACTCCCGGTGGCGGGATCGACCACGCCGCGACGATGCTGGCCGGCCCCGCCATGGGTCAGGCACCCGCGCCCCCCGGCCCGCCGCCGGGCGCGCCCGGCCCCGGCGCGCAGCAGCCCCCGGTCCCGACCGGCGCGCCCACCGTCGGCCCCGGCTACCAGGCCGTGCTGCGCTACCGCGCGCCCGACGGCTCCGAGCAGCAGCTCATCCGCCGCTCGGCGCCCGGTACCCCGCACCCGGAGTGGCAGATCCTCTACGAGCTGCGCGCCATGAACGTGCCGCCGCAGCAGGTGCTGGAGCTGCACACCGAGCTGGAGTCCTGTGAGCTGCCCGGCGGTTACTGCGCCCGGATGATCCGGGAGACCTGGCCGCAGGTGCGGATCACCAGCGTGGCCCCGTACGGCAAGGACCACGCGGGCCGTCAGCAGGGCATGCGGCACCTGCTCACCCACCAGGGCGAGCTGCACCAGGTGGCGGACGGCCCGGCGCGCCCCGCGCCGGTACGGGCGCCGTTGCCGCAGGTCCCGCTGCAGCCGGCGATCCCGCTGGAGGCGATCGGGCAGGAGCTGGCGGCGGCGTTCGGTCCGCAGGGCGTGTTCCGCTTCGACCAGCGGGCCGTGTCCCGTCAGGGTGTGCCGGAGATCGTGGCGCAGACGCTGATGTGGTCGGGCCTGCCCGTCGATTTCGGGCCGTTCTTCTGGGCGCAGGCGGTGCCGGGCCAGCCGGTGCCGACGCTGGCCGAACTGGCGCAGCAGCGACAGGTGCAGCCGGCCTCGGACGCGGGCTCGTACCTGGTCGTCGGCAGCGACTTCGGCAAGGCGTTGTGCGTGCAGTACGGCACGGCGCACATCGTGGCGGTCCCGGTGGAGGCCGGTCCCGGTGGTGCGCCGGTGCCGCCGCAGTTCGTGAACTCGAGCCTGCCGCAGTTCGCCCGGTCCCTCGCGATGATGGGTCACATGTGGCGGCTGCGCCAGCATCTGACGCCGGAGCAGGCGGGCCGCTGGACGGTCGACTTCCAGGCCAACCTGGCGGGGCTGGACAGCGCGGCGCTGTCCTCGCCGGAGAACTGGTGGTCGGTCCTGCTGGAGCAGATGTGGGACGGACTGCTCTGATCGGCTGACCGGTTGATCGACTGAATGGCCGGGCCGGAACCCTCGAACAGGGTCTCGGCCCGGCCATTCGGGCTTCTGGGATCAAATGACGCATCCTTGACGGGAATCCCCGCGAGAGAGGCGCATCCAGGATGAGTGCACCCATTGCGACCGTGCGCGGTCGCGGCTACCGCATGGAAGAGGTCGACCGGTACCTCACCCGGCTCTCCGGGAGCCGGGACGAGGCCTGGGAGCGGGTGGCACGGCTGACGGTCCTGGCCAAGCAGATGGAGGGGGAGGCGGCGCGGCTGCGGGAGACGGTCTCGGCGCTCGCTCCGCAGACGTACGACGAGCTGAGCGAGCGCGCCCGCCGGATCCTGCTGCTGGTGGAGGAGGAGGCGGACGCCGTACGGGCGGACGCGCGGGTGGACGCCTCCGCGACGCTGGGTGCGGCCGAGGCGCGCGCCGACCGGGCGGCCGAGCTGGCGCGGGGCGACGCGGAGGCGGTGCGCGAGCAGACCGAGGTCCGGGCCCGGCAGGGGCTGCTGCGGGCGCAGCGCGAGGCGGACGACCTGCGGGCGCAGGCGCGGGAGGACGCGGCGGCGTGGCGCGCCCAGGCGGCGGCCGCGCTGGTGGAGACGCGGCGGCGGGCGGACGCGGAGCTGGCGGAGCGCGAGCAGGACGAGGCGGAGCGCTGGGAGACGGCGGAGCGGGAGCTGGCGGTGCGCGAGGCCGAGCTGGAGGCGCGCCATGCGGAGCTGGAGCGGTACGTCGAGTCCCGCCTGACGGAGGCCCGAAGGGACTTCGCCGAGGCGGAGGAGTCGGCGCGGCACGGGCAGGAGGACGCGGAGGCGCGGGCCGCGGAGCTGGTCGCGGGCGCGCGGGTGGCGGAGGAGCGGATCGAGCGCGAGACGCGGCGGATCCTGCGCGAGCACACGGAGGCGGCGGGGGAGATGAGGGCGCACATGAACCACGTCCGCTCGAGCCTGGCGGCCCTGACGGGCCGGGCTCCGGCCGAGGGTTAGCGGGTGTCTTGCCGATCAGGCCGGGCTCGGGTCACCCGGCACGCACGCTCGCTGCGTTCTCGCCGGGCGCCGACGCTCCGCGTCGGCTCCCTCCTCGGCCTTGCGACCGCACGCACCGGGCACCGCTCCCTGATCCGGCCCGACCGACAAGAGAACCCCTAGTCCGTGAAGGTGACCGTTCCGCCCCCCGCCACCGCATCGAGGAAGTCCTCGATCAGCGGGGCGATCTGCGGGAGGTGGGTCTCCAGGGCGAAGTGGCCCGCGCCCTCGAAGATGTGGACGTCGGCGTGCGGGGCGTCTCGGAGGTAGGCCTTCGCGCCCGCCGGGGTGAAGAAGGGGTCACCCGCGCCCCACACCACGAGCACCGGGATCCGGGCGGAGCGCAGCCAGGCCTGCCAGGTGGGGTAGTGGGCGAAGTTCGAGGCGTAGTCGAAGGCGAGGTCGGCCTGCGCGTCGGCGCGGCCGGGCAGGCCGAGGTGGTGCACGTCGAGGGTCCAGCTGTCGGGGGAGAGGAGGTCGGTGTCGGCGACGCCGGTCTCGTACTGGAAGCGGGTGCCCTCCAGGGTGAAGAGGCCGCGGACGCGGTCCTCGTGGCCGGGGACCTCGCGCCGGAGCCCGGCGAACTCGCGGGCCGCGTCGGAGAGGCCCTCCTCGTAGGCGTTGCCGTTCTGGACGATCAGGCCGGTCACCCGCTCCGGGCGGCGCGTGGCGAGCCGCAGTCCGACCGGGGCGCCGAAGTCGAAGACGTACAGGGCGAAGCGGTCCAGTCCGAGGGCGTCGGTGAAGCCCTCCACGGTGTCGGCGAGCCGGTCGAAGGTGTACGTGAAGCCGGCCGGGGCCTCGGTGCGGCCGAAGCCGGGGTAGTCGGGGGCGATCAGGCGGTACGGGGTGTCGCCGAGGGCGTCCATCAGGCGGGCGAACTGGTGCGAGGCGGTGGGGAAGCCGTGCAGGAGCAGCAGGACGGGTCCGTCGGCGGGGCCGCTCTCGCGGTAGGCGACGCGGACTCCGTCCACGTCGACGGTGCGGTGCCGGACGGTGGGAAGGGTACGGCGAGCGGTCATCACATGCCTCCTGGGGCCTCGTTCCCATTAGTCTTGCCGATGATCACTAATGGGTCAAGGGATTGGAGTAGCATTAGTCGGGTGACAGTGACCTTTCCGCTCACCGGTGAGCCCCTCGCGCTGGACCTCCTCAACACCGAGACCGCCGAGGGCGACCTCGTCGCCGGCCCGGCGGGGCTCGCGGCCTGGCTGGCCGCGCAGGCCGGGCGGCTGACCCCGGTCGGCGCGGTGGGCGCGGCCGAGGTGGCCTCCGTACGGGCCGTACGGGAGGCCGCGCGCGCGGCGCTCGAAGCCGGGCGGCGCGGTGAGCGGCCCCCGGCGGGGTCGCTGCGCGTGCTGAACGAGGCCCTGTCCGCGGCGCCCTCGCACCGCGTGCTGGCCTGGACCGAGGGGGCGGGGCTGAGCGCGGCCGCGCACCGGCCGGCCGATCCGGCCCGGCGGCTCGCGGCGGAGCTGGCCGAGGCGGCCGCGGAACTCCTGACGGACCCGCGGGTGGCGCAGGTGCGTGAGTGCGAGGCCCACGACTGCGTCCTGCTCTTCCTGCCGGCGCACCCCCGGCGCCGCTGGTGCGTGGCCTCGGTCTGCGGCAACAGGGCCCGGGTGGCCCGCTACTACGCCCGTCACAAGGGCGACGCCCTTTAGGCCCTGTCCGGGCGATCAGCGCGGGCCCGCGGAGATCGCCCGGACAGGGCTCAGGCAGCGTCTTGTCGATCGGGCCGGGCGGGTGTGCGCCACGGCGGTTCGACTCGGGACGCGGGCACGGGTCAGCCCGTCGGCTGCTGCTGGGTCGGGACGGCCGGTTTCGACGGGGACGCGTAGCGGTACGGGTCGCTGCGCAGGCCCCGGGCCGTGACGACCACCGTGAACGGGGGTGTCCCCGGGTCCGTGAGCGTGGCGGTCAGCGCGCCCGTCAGGGGGTCGGCCTGGGCCGGGACGGGGGTGTCGTCGACGGTGAGGAGGGTCGGGGGGCCCGCCGGGTCCGGGGTGAAGCCGCCGCCCTCGACCGTCAGCCGGCCGTCCGTCAGCGAGACGTGCGTGATCACCGGGTTGGCCCGCATGGCGATCTTGTTGACCAGGTACGCGCCTGCCGGGGCGCCCGTCAGGGCCCACATCTCGTCGGGCAGGCGCGGGAGTCCGCCGCCCACGTCGGCGAGGAAGAACAGCACCACGTAGAGCATGGTGACCGCGCTGAGCGCGACGTACTGGAGGTCCATCAGGTCGGTGCGCCCGCTGTCGTTGGCGATCAGCTCCCGCAGCGGCCGACGGCCCGACCGCGTCGGCTTCGCGGCGGGCTTGGCCAGGCTGCCGTGCTCCACCCGCAGGCCGACGACCGTCTTGGCCGCGATCAGTGCCAGGTACGGGCCGCCGAGCAGCGGCAGGTACACCGTCGTCAGGGGGGCCAGCGGGCCGTGGCCGCCCCGGAAGTAGGCGACCCCGCCGCCCGCGGTGAGCCCGTAGCCGAGGATCGCCAGCAGCAGCCAGAGCAGGACCACCGTCCAGGCCAGGGCGAGGGCCGTCGAGGTGGAGAGGCGGCCGTCGCGGCCGGTGATGAAGGCCGGGCTGCGGCGGAGCCGCAGGCAGATCGGGCCGGCCAGCGCGGCCAGTAATACGAGTGCGCAGAGTGCGGATGCCATGTCGTCGTCCCCCCGGAAACGGTCCTGGCACGAGGGTCACCTAATGGCCTGGCCATGACAAGGCGACTCTCCGTGTCACGTTCGCGTCGCGGCAAGGCCCCTTGGTCAGGGAGTGTCTCGCAGATCAGGCCGGGCTCGCGGCACCGGGCGCCGCGCCTCGGCGCGTTCTCCTCGGTCGGCGACGTTCCGCGTCGTCTCCCTCCTCCGCCTTTCGATCCTCGGCGCCCGCCGCCGCTCCCTGATCCGGCCCGATCGGCAAGACTCCCCCTAGCTAGTCCTCGCCCGGTTCCGGCAGGACGGGGAACCGGCGCGGTGCCACCAGCAGCAGGATCAGCAGTGCGGCCACGGCGACCGCGCTCGCGCCCAGGAAGATGTGCTCCACGGCGGCCGCCACCGCCTCGCGCAGGTAGTCGGCGGCGGCGCCGGGGAGCAGGCCCGGGTGCTCCAGCGCCTTCGCCACGTCGTCCAGGTGCTCCGGGAGGCCGGGTACGGGGGCGTCCGCCAGCCGGGAGGCGATGGTGGCGTTGGCGACGGCGGCGAGCAGGGCGGCGCCCACGCTCTGGCCGACCTGCCGGCAGAACAGCACCGAGGCCGTCGTGGTCCCGCGCTCGGCCCAGCCCACGGTGGACTGGACCCCGATGATCAGCGGGAGCTGGAAGAGGCCGAGGGCGGCGCCCAGCAGCAGCATGATCAGCGCGGGTTGCCAGGGGCGGGCCGGGTAGGGCAGCAGTGTGAAGGAGTACAGGATCACCGCGGCCAGTGCGATCCCGACGGCCGCGGTGTTGCGGAAGCCGATGCGGCGGTAGACGTGCTGGCTGAGGGCGGCGCTGACGGGCCAGCTCAGGGTCATCACCGACATGACGAGGCCGGCGCCGACGGGGCCGAGGCCGAGCACGGACTGTGCGTAGGTCGGCATGAACACCATGGGGGCGACCATCAGCAGGCCGAGCGCCCCCAGGGCCAGGTTGACGGCGGCGATGGTGCGCCGGCGCCACACCCAGCCGGGCAGGATCGGTTCCTCGGCCCGGCGCTCCACCCGGACCACGACCGCGGCCAGCACCGCGCTCGCGCCCAGCAGCCCCAGCGAGGGGGCGGACAGCCAGGGCCAGGCGACCCCGCCCTGGACGAGCGCGAAGAGCAGCAGTCCGCCGCAGGCGAAGACGCCCAGCGCGCCCGCCCAGTCGACCGGACCGCGGCGCCCGGGCGACCGTACGGGCTCCGTCAGGTGCCGGGTGATCATCCACAGGGCGAGGCCGGCCAGCGGCAGGTTGATCAGGAAGATCCAGCGCCAGTGCGCGTACGAGGCGAGCAGCCCGCCGAGCGCCGGGCCGGCCACGGCCGAGATGGCCCAGACGCTGGACATCCGGGCCTGGATCCGCGGCCGGTCCCTGAGCGGGTACAGGTCGGCGGCCAGGGTCTGGATCGTGCCCTGGAGGGCGCCGCCGCCCAGGCCCTGGACGAGGCGGAAGGCGATGAGGGCGGCCATGTTCCAGGCGGAGGCGCACAGCAGTGAGCCGACGAGGAAGAGGGCGATGCCGAAGAGCAGGACGGGCTTGCGGCCGAAGGTGTCGGAGAGCTTGCCGTAGACGGGCAGGGTGACGGTCACCGCGAGCAGGTAGCCGGAGAAGAGCCAGGCGAAGACGGAGAAGCCGCCGAGGTCGCCCACGATCTGCGGGACGGCGGTGGCCACGATGGTGCTGTCGAGGGCGACGAGGGCCATGCCGAGCATCAGCGAGGCGACCACCGGGGCCGGCGGCCGCGCGGCGGACCTGTCCGCGGCCGGCTCGTCCGCGGGGGTGCGGGTGCCTGCGCCGCCGGTCGCGCCTTTGGCCGAAACCCCGGACCCGGGCGGGGGGCCCGGACGCCTCGCGGGTATGCCGTCGGGGCTCGCGCCCGTGCTCTCCGCCGATGCCACCCGAGATTCCTTCCCCCTGCACCTACCTGCGGGGAACACCATCTCACCGCCACGCACCGGGCGGTATCCCTCAGGGTCCGTACGCCGAAGGGTGCAGATCCCCTAGGGGTCTCTCCGTACATGGGGCCAGGGGCCCTTCCTCCCGGCGGAGGAGGTGTGGTGGCCCGATGTCTCCTTAACTGGAACCTACGAACCGAAGGGCCGGGGGGTGGGGTTAACCCCCGGGCGGATACGGCGATGGGCACCAGCGCGCCGTGCCTCCGCCCGGCGGAGACTTCATGACGGCGACGCACAGCCCCAACGCACGCAGGCACACGCCGACGCAGAAGCAGAAGCAGACGCGGACGCACACAGACGCACGCATTCGAAGAAGGAGAAAGACCGTGACAACGGCTATGACCGAAACCAGGCACGGGGGTACTGGAGGGCATGCAGCCGTCGCGGCCCGGGCACGCAAGGTCGTCAAGGCCTACGGCTCCGGGGAGACGCGCGTCGTCGCCCTCGACGACGTCGACGTGGACATCATGAGCGGCCAGTTCACCGCGATCATGGGCCCCTCCGGCTCCGGCAAGTCCACCCTGATGCACTGCCTCGCCGGTCTCGACACGGTGACCAGCGGACAGATCCACCTGGACGACACCGAGATCACCGGGCTGAAGGACAAGAAGCTCACGCAGCTGCGCCGCGACCGGATCGGCTTCATCTTCCAGGCCTTCAACCTGCTGCCCACGCTCAACGCCCTGGAGAACATCACGCTCCCCATGGACATCGCGGGCCGCAAGCCGGACGCGGAGTGGCTGAACCGGGTGGTGGAGACCGTGGGCCTCGCCGGCCGGCTCAAGCACCGCCCGACGGAGCTCTCCGGCGGCCAGCAGCAGCGCGTGGCGGTCGCCCGCGCCCTCGCCGCCCGCCCGCAGATCATCTTCGGTGACGAGCCGACCGGAAACCTGGACTCCAGGGCGGGCGCCGAGGTCCTCGGCTTCCTGCGCCGTTCGGTGGACGAACTCGGCCAGACGATTGTCATGGTCACGCACGACCCGGTGGCGGCCTCCTACGCGGACCGCGTCATCTTCCTGGCCGACGGCCGGATCGTCGACGAGATGTACGGGCCCACCGCCGACCAGGTCCTGGACCGCATGAAGGACTTCGACGCGCGCGGGCGGACCTCATGAGCAACACCGTCCTGAAGACCTCGCGGCGCAACTTCGTCGCCCACAAGGGCCGGATGATGCTCTCCGCCGTGGCGGTCCTGCTCTCCGTCGCCTTCGTCTGCGGCACCCTGGTGTTCACCGACACCATGAACACCACCTTCGACAAGCTGTTCGCCGTCACCAGCTCCGACGTGACCGTCGGCCCGAAGGAGGCCAAGGACGGGGAGGAATCCCCGGACCGCGGCAGGCCCGAGATGCTGTCCGGCTCGGCCCTCGAACAGGTCCGCAAGGCCGAGGGCGTCAAGACCGCCGAAGGCGGCGTCGTGTCGATGTCCGTCACGGTCGTCAACTCCAAGAACGAGAACATGGGCTCGACCACCGGCGCCCCGACCATCGCGGGCAACTGGAGCGACAACGAGCTCAAGTCCATGAAGATCACCTCGGGCAACGCACCGCGCGGCCCGACCGAGGTGATGGTCGACGCCGACACCGCCGAGAAGCACCACCTGAAGCTCGGGGACGAGCTGCGCACCATCGCCATCACCGGCGACATCCGCGCCAGGATCAGCGGTATCGCCACCTTCACCGTGACCAACCCGGGTGCGGCCGTCGTCTACTTCGACACGGCCACCTCGCAGCAGGCGCTGCTCGGCTCCCCCGGTTCCTTCACGCACGTCAACGTCACCGCCAAGGACGGGGTGACCGACGAGCAGCTCAAGCAGAACATCGCCACGGCCGTCGGCGCGGACACCTACAAGCTGCAGACCGCCAAGGAAGCCGCGGACGCCAACCGCAAGGACGTCGGCTCCTTCCTCAACGTCATGAAGTACGTGATGCTCGGCTTCGCCGGGATCGCCTTCCTCGTCGGCATCTTCCTGATCTTCAACACCTTCTCGATGCTGGTGGCCCAGCGCACCCGCGAGATCGGCCTGATGCGCGCCATCGGCGCCGACAGCGGGCAGGTCCTGAAGTCCGTGGTCCTGGAGGCCTTCCTCCTCGGGATCGTCGGCTCGGTCCTGGGTGTCGGCGCGGGCGTGGGCCTCGCCATCGGCCTGATGGAGCTCATGGGCTCCATGGGCATGCACCTGTCCACGGACGACCTGACCATCGCCTGGACCACCCCGGTCATCGGCATCTTCCTCGGCGTCGTCGTGACCGTCGTCTCCGCCTTCGTCCCGGCCCGCCGGGCCGGCAAGGTCTCCCCGATGGCCGCCCTGCGCGAGTCCGGCACCCCGGGCGACAAGAAGGCCGGCGCCGTCCGCGCCGTCCTCGGCCTGGTCCTCACGGGCATCGGCGGCGCGGGGCTCTTCCTCGCCACGGCCGCCGAGGAGGCCGGACCCGGATCGCTCTGGCTGGCCCTGGGCGTCGTCCTCACCCTCATCGGCTTCATCGTGATCGGCCCGCTGCTCGCCGCGGGCGTCGTACGGATCCTGTCCGGCGTGGTCCTGCGGCCCTTCGGGTCCGTCGGCCGCCTCGCCGAGCGCAACGCCCTGCGCAACCCGCGCCGTACCGGCGCCACCGCCGCCGCGCTGATGATCGGCCTCGCCCTGGTCGCCTGCCTCTCGGTGGTCGGCTCCTCCATGGTGGCCTCCGCCACCGAAGAGCTCGACAAGTCGGTCGGCGCGGACTACATCGTCAACTCCACGACGGGCCAGCCGGTCCTGCCGCAGGCGGAGCAGGCGCTGCGCGCCACCCCGGGCCTCGACCACGTCACCGCCTACCGGGAGGTGGAGGCCAAGGTCACCGCCCCCGACGGCACCACCGACAAGGAAGTGGGCCTCGGCGCCACCGACCCGACGTACGCCCAGGACATCCGGCGCAAGATGGTCGCCGGCGAGCACGCGGCGGCGTACGGCAAGGACTCCATGTCGGTCGGCTCCGAATACGCCACCGCGCACGGGATCAAGCTCGGCGACGAGCTGACGGTCGCCTTCACCGGCGGCAAGACCGTCAAGCTGAAGGTCGCGGCCATCACCAGCGACGAGGGCAACCTCGACAAGACCATGAAGTACATCAGCACCGCCGTCGCCGAGGCCAACGTCCCGGCCGACCGGATGCCGCGCCCCTTCATGCTGCTGGCCACCGCGAAGGACGGCCAGTCCGACGCCGCCGCGTACAAGGCGGTCAAGGCGGCGCTCGCGGAGTACCCCCAGTACAAGGTGCTCAACCAGGCCGACTACAAGCAGGCGCTCAAGGACCAGGTCGGCCAGCTGCTGAACATGGTCTACGGACTCCTCGGCCTCGCGATCATCGTCGCGGTCCTGGGCGTCGTGAACACCCTGGCCCTGTCGGTGGTCGAGCGGACCCGTGAGATCGGCCTGATGCGCGCCATCGGCCTCTCCCGCCGCCAGCTGCGCCGCATGATCCGCCTGGAGTCGGTCGTCATCGCCCTCTTCGGCGCCCTCCTCGGCCTCGGCCTGGGCATGGGCTGGGGGATCGGCGCGCAGCAGCTGCTGGCGCTCCAGGGCCTGAAGGTGCTGGAGATCCCGTGGCCGACGATCCTCGGGGTGTTCGCCGCCTCGGCCTTCGTGGGGCTGTTCGCCGCACTGGTCCCGGCCTTCCGGGCAGGGCGGATGAACGTTCTGAACGCGATCGCGAGCGAGTAACCGGCTCACGTTCGTTCGGGGGAACGCCGGTCCGGACCTTCGGGTTCCGGACCGGCGTCGTTTCCGGGGGCGGTTCATCCCCGCTGCATCAGGACGATGCCGGCCGCCTCACCCACCAGGGTGAACTGCTCGCCGGGGTGGAGCTGGCGGGCGTAGCCGGTCGGGTCCTCGCCGGCCCACTTGGAGGAGTTGTCGATGGTGATCCAGTCGGGCACGACGCCCTTGCTGCCGCCGATCCACAGCACCCGGCAGCGGGACGTCAGCCGGGTCAGCGGGGTGGTGTCGGCCTCCACGGTCGCCCCGTCGGGGATCCGGTCCAGGAGCCGCTCGATGGCGGTGACGCGCTCGGGCTTCTCGTACGTACGGGCCTCCGCGAGCTTGGCGGTCGGCATGGCCGTCGCGCTCAGGGCGAGGGCGGCCGCAAGGACGGCGGTCGGCAGCTGGAGGGCGTACGCGCGCAGCCGGGGCCGTCCGCTGCGCCGGACGGAGTCGACGGCGTCGACGAGGGCGAGGGCCACCACCGGCATCAGGACGGCGCTGTAGTGCCAGTCGGTGGACCAGTAGTGGTCGTCCCCGGACAGGAACCGCCAGCCGAGGGTGGGCGCGGCCACCAGGAGCAGCGGCGAGCGCAGGGCGAGCAGCCCGGAGGTGGGGATCAGTACCCACGCCAGGGTGGTGAGCTTGGTGCCGATGCCGGCGAACGGACCGGCGCCGTCGATCTTGTCCCAGTAGCCGTAGCCCGCGGTGGCGAAGGCCGGTACCAGGACGGTGAACACCAGGACGGCGAAGGCGCAGGCCGCGGCGGCCACGCCGAGCGCGGTCACGGCGGTCCGCCGGTCGGTGGTCCGGGCCCGCCAGGCCACCACCACGGCCAGCGCGGCGAGCGTGAAGCCGAGGTCCTCCTTGACGAGGACCAGCGGCAGCCCCCACAGTAGGGCGGCCCGCCAGCGCCGGGCGAGCACCGCCTCCAGCGAGAAGGCCAGCAGGGGCACGGCGAAGGCGATCTCGTGGAAGTCGAACTCCACGGCCCGCTGGATGCCCCAGGACAGCCCGTACGCGATGCCGACGGCGAGCCCGCGGGGCCGCCCGAGGAGCCGTACGCCCGCCCGGGTGACGGGGACGGCGGACACCGCGAACAGCGCGGCCTGCACCACCAGCAGCGTGATGGGCCCCGGGAAGACGCGGTAGACGGGGGCGACGAGCGCGATGATCGGGCTGAAGTGGTCCCCGAGGATGTTGGCCCCCGGCCCCTTCAGATCGACGACGGGCGCCTGCAGGTGCGCGTACGCGCGGATCGCCTGCTCGAAGATCCCCAGGTCCCAGGAGGCCCAGTCCATCCGCCGGAAGCGTCCGACGGACAGGGCGAGGTAGACGACGAACAGCCCGGCGGCCACCAGCCAGGGCGGCGCCCACGAGCTCGGGCCGTGCTTCGCCGGTACCGGTGCCACCGGCGCCGGGCGGGCTATCGCATCGCTCGTCACGGACTCGTGCTCCTCGGTGGACGTCTCCCCGGCGGAAGGCGACGCGGCGAGCTCGGGCAGTCAGAACAAGAACATCGTAAAGCGGTCCGCCGGGCGTCGTCGTAGGGTGGGAACCCCCGGCCCGTGCGACGTGTCGGGCCCTTCGCGTTGCCCGCTCCACCCCTCGTACCGCAGCCCCCGCACCTTCACACCCCAGACCTTCACCGGACGGAAAGCCTCTTCATGAGCCTGCACGGACTGCTCGACGCCGTCACCCGTGATGCCGCCCTCGCCGAGGCGGTCACCGCGGCCGGGGACGGCAAGCGCATGCACGTGGACCTGGTCGGCCCCGCCGCCGCGCGGCCCTTCGCGATCGCCGCGCTGGCCCACCAGACCGGGCGGACCGTGCTGGCGGTCACCGCCACCGGGCGCGAGGCCGAGGACCTGGCGGCGGCGCTGCGCTCCATGATGCCGCCGGGCCGCCAGGACACGGTGGTGGAGTACCCGTCCTGGGAGACGCTCCCGCACGAGCGGCTCAGCCCGCGCAGCGACACCATGGGCCGTCGGCTCGCCGTCCTGCGCCGGCTGGTGCACCCGAGCCAGGACGACCCGGCCGCGGGGCCGGTGAGCGTGCTCGTCGCGCCCATCCGGTCCGTGCTCCAGCCGCAGGTCAAGGGGCTCGGGGAACTGGTCCCGGTCAGCCTGCGGCAGGGGGGCGCAGCCGATCTCGGGGAGATCACCGAGGCGCTGGCCGCCGCGGCGTACGCGCGGGTGGAGCTCGTCGAGAAGCGCGGCGAGTTCGCCGTGCGCGGCGGCATCCTCGACGTGTTCCCGCCCACCGAGGAACACCCGCTGCGCATCGAGTTCTGGGGCGACGAGGTCGAGGAGATCCGTTATTTCAAGGTCGCCGACCAGCGCTCCCTGGAGGTCGCCGAGCACGGGCTGTGGGCCCCGCCCTGCCGCGAGCTGCTGCTGACCGACGAGGTACGGGAGCGGGCCGCGGCCCTCGCCGAGGCCCACCCCGAGCTCGGCGAGCTGCTGCACAAGATCGCCGAGGGGATCGCCGTCGAGGGCATGGAGTCCCTCGCCCCGGTCCTCGTCGACGAGATGGAACTGCTGATCGACGTGCTGCCCGCCGGGTCGATGGCCGTGGTCTGCGACCCCGAGCGGGTCCGGACCCGCGCCGCCGACCTCGTGGCCACCAGCCAGGAGTTCCTGATGGCCTCCTGGGCGGCCACCGCCGGCGGCGGCGAGGCCCCCATCGACGTGGGCGCGGCCTCGCTCCGAGGGATCGCCGACGTCCGCGACCGGGCCCGCGAGCTGGACATGATGTGGTGGTCGGTGTCCCCCTTCGCCGCCGACGAGACCGTGGGCGGCGACACCCTCAAGCTCGGCATGCACGCCCCGGAGGCCTACCGCGGCGACACCGCCCGGGCGCTGGCCGACACCAAGGGCTGGATCTCCGACGGCTGGCACATCGTCTACCTCACCGAGGGACACGGCCCGGCCGCCCGTACGGTCGAGGTCCTCGGCGGCGAGGGCATCGCGGCCCGGCTGGAGCCGGAACTGCGCGCCCTGGAGCCGAGCCTGGTCCACGTGGCCTGCGGCTCGATCGACAACGGCTTCGTCGACCCGGTGCTGCGCCTGGCCGTCCTCACCGAGACCGACCTGACCGGCCAGCGCACCGCCACCAAGGACCTCGGCCGGATGCCGACCCGGCGCCGCAAGACGATCGACCCGCTGACCCTGGAGGCCGGCGACTACATCGTCCACGAGCAGCACGGCGTGGGCCGCTACGTCGAGATGGTCCAGCGCACGGTCCAGGGCGCCACCCGCGAGTACCTGCTGGTGGAGTACGCGCCGGCCAAGCGCGGACAGCCCGGCGACCGGCTCTACATCCCCACCGACCAGCTGGAGCAGGTCACCAAGTACGTGGGCGGCGAGGCCCCGACCCTGCACCGGCTCGGCGGCGCCGACTGGACCAAGACCAAGGCGCGCGCGAAGAAGGCCGTCAAGGAGATCGCCGCCGACCTCATCAAGCTCTACAGCGCGCGCATGGCGGCCCCCGGCCACACCTTCGGGCCGGACACCCCCTGGCAGCGCGAGCTGGAGGACGCCTTCCCGTACGCGGAGACGCCCGACCAGCTCACCACCATCGCCGAGGTCAAGGAGGACATGGAGAAGTCGGTTCCGATGGACCGGCTCATCTGTGGCGACGTCGGCTACGGCAAGACCGAGATCGCGGTGCGCGCCGCCTTCAAGGCGGTCCAGGACGGCAAGCAGGTCGCCGTCCTCGTCCCGACGACCCTCCTCGTGCAGCAGCACTTCGGCACCTTCTCCGAGCGCTACAGCCAGTTCCCCGTCAAGGTGAAGGCGCTGTCGCGCTTCCAGAGCGAAACCGAGTCCAAGGCCACGCTGGAGGGCCTCAAGGAGGGCTCGGTCGACATCGTCATCGGTACGCACCGGCTGTTCTCGCAGGAGACCCGGTTCAAGGACCTGGGCCTGGTCATCGTCGACGAGGAACAGCGGTTCGGCGTGGAGCACAAGGAGCAGCTGAAGAAGCTCCGCGCCAACGTCGACGTGCTCACGATGTCCGCGACCCCGATCCCGCGCACCCTGGAGATGGCGGTGACCGGCATCCGCGAGATGTCGACGATCACCACCCCGCCGGAGGAGCGGCACCCGGTCCTCACCTTCGTCGGCCCGTACGAGGAGAAGCAGATCGGCGCGGCCGTCCGCCGCGAGCTGCTGCGCGAAGGCCAGTGCTTCTACATCCACAACCGGGTCGAGTCCATCGACCGGGCGGCCGCCAGGCTGCGCGAGATCGTGCCCGAGGCGCGGATCGCGACGGCCCACGGCCAGATGTCGGAGCAGGCCCTGGAGCAGGTCGTCGTCGACTTCTGGGAGAAGAAGTTCGACGTGCTCGTCTCGACCACGATCGTCGAGTCCGGCATCGACATCTCCAACGCCAACACCCTGATCGTGGAGCGCGGCGACAACTTCGGCCTGAGCCAGCTGCACCAGCTTCGCGGACGGGTCGGCCGTGGCCGCGAGCGCGGGTACGCGTACTTCCTGTACCCGCCGGAGAAGCCGCTCACCGAGACCGCGCACGAGCGCCTGGCCACCATCGCCCAGCACACCGAGATGGGCGCCGGCATGTACGTGGCGATGAAGGACCTGGAGATCCGCGGCGCGGGCAACCTGCTCGGCGGCGAGCAGTCCGGCCACATCGCGGGCGTCGGCTTCGACCTCTACATCCGCATGGTGGGCGAGGCCGTGGCGGACTACCGGGCCGCGGTCGAGGGCGGGGTGGAGGAGGAGCCGCCGCTCGAGGTCAAGATCGAGCTGCCGGTCGACGCGCACGTCCCGCACGACTACGCGCCGGGCGAGCGACTGCGCCTGCAGGCGTACCGGTCCATCGCCTCGGCCAACTCCGAGGCCGACATCAAGGCCGTCCGGGAGGAACTCACCGACCGCTACGGCAAGCTGCCGGAGCCGGTGGAGAACCTGCTGCTGGTGGCCGGCCTGCGGATGCTCGCCCGGGCCTGCGGGGTCGGGGACATCACCCTCCAGGGCAACAACATCCGCTTCGGGCCGGTGGAACTGCGCGAGTCGCAGGAACTGCGCCTCAAGCGGCTCTACCCGGGGACGGTGCTCAAGCCCGCCACCTCGCAGATCCTGGTCCCGCGCCCGAAGGCGGGCAGGATCGGCGGCAAGCCGGTGGTCGGGCGGGAACTCCTCGCCTGGACCGGCGAGTTCCTCACCACGATCCTCGGTTCGTAGCGACGCCGTTCCCGACGGGCCCGGGCCCTGCGGTTCCCGGGCCCGTCGGGGGGACGCGCCGGCCGATGGGAAGACGCCGGAGCCCGCGGTGACCGTGAGCGCCTCCTGGCCGTCGGCCTTCGGCGGGGAGCAGGCCGGAAGGAGCGTACGGGGGATCCGGGCGGCGGAGCCGGCCGGCGAGGAGTGCCGTGCTGCGAGCGTGCAACGGTTGCGTCCATCCCCTCACTCATGGCCGGGAACGCTGTATACCCTCAGACCCGAAACTTCTTCCGCACGGCCCGTCAGGAGCAGCGATGCACGGCCCCGGCCTTCCGCCGCAGCACGGCCCCCAGTCCGATTCGGGTGTGACGGCACTGCGCGTGGTGTTCGTGCTGCTGCCCATCCTCAGCTGCGGCTTCCTCGCCTGGGGGTCGTTGCTGCGGCTCGCCCTGGTCACCCGCAAGTCCCGTGACTGGATGCTGATGGTGGTCAGCGGCGTGCTCGCCGTCGTGTGGATGACGCTCATCCAGATCGACCCCACGCCCGACGTCAACGGCTGGCAGGGCAACCTGGGTGCCGGTGGCTCGATCTTCACCGGCTTCGCGATCTGTGTGTACTTCCTCGTCGCCGACATCAAGCACCACGAGGCCCTCCGGTCGGCGCCGACCGCCCAGTGGTACCCGCAGTCCGCTCCGTACGTGCATCCGCAGGCGTCCGGACCGGCCTACGGCTACCCGCCCGCCGCCACGGCCACCACCCGGCCCTCCACCCCCTCGTCCACCCCGACACCCACCCCCGCACCGCCGCAGGTGCCCCCGCAGGCGACCCCGCCCCCGCGCATCGGGCAGGTCCGTGCCGAGCTCGACGAGCTCAGCGAGCTGCTGCGCAAGCAGACCCCGCCGACCGGCGGCCCGCGCCACGATCCCCATCAGACCCCGTTCCAGGACCCCCACCAGTGACCGATCGGCTCATCGGCGAGCGCTACCAGCTCGCGAGCATCCTCGGCCAGGGCGGCATGGGCCAGGTCTGGACCGCGTACGACCAGCGCCTCGACCGACGGGTCGCCGTCAAACTGCTGCGCCCCGACAAGGTCGCCGGCCCCGGCACGGTCGCCGAGGAGCTGCGCCGCCGCTTCGTGCGCGAGTGCCGGGTCACCGCACAGGTCGACCACCCCGGCCTGGTCACCGTGCACGACGCCGGCAGCGACGGCGACGAACTCTTCCTCGTCATGGGCTACGTGGAGGGATCCGACCTCGCCGACCACCTCGCCGCGCACGACCCCTACCCCTGGCAGTGGGCGGTCGCCGTCGTCGCGCAGCTGTGCTCGGTCCTGTCGGCCGTGCACGCGGTGCCGATCGTGCACCGGGACCTGAAGCCGCGCAATGTGATGGTCCGCCCGGACGGCACCGTGCTCGTCCTGGACCTCGGTGTGGCCTCGGTGATGGACACCGACACCACCCGTCTCACCAGCACCGGCTCGCCCATCGGCAGCCCCGCGTACATGGCGCCCGAGCAGGCCATAAGCGGCGCCGTGGGCCCGTACACCGACCTCTACGCCCTCGGCGTGCTGCTCTACGAGCTCCTCAGCGGCAACGTCCCCTTCGCCGGTTCCACCGCCCTCGGAGTCCTGCACCGCCACCTGTACGAGGCCCCGGTCCCGGTCCGCCAACTGCGCCCGGAGGTCCCGCCGGAGCTGGAGAAGCTCCTGCTCCACCTCCTCGCCAAGGACCCGCAGGACCGGCCCTCCTCCGCCCAGGAGGTCTACGAGGCCCTGGCCCCGCTGCTGCCCGCCCGCGGCAGCCGCACCCCGTCCGGCCCGCTCGACCCGACCCGGCCCTTCCTGCGCCCGCAGGCCCCCTGGCCGGACCGGGCCGCGGTCGTGCCCCCGCGGCCCAGCACCCCGCCCGCGCCGCCGAAGGCCGACGTACCCGGAGCCGTGGACGAGGCCCGCAAGCTCCTGGACGAGGGGCGGCTCACCCAGGCCGTGGACATCCTCGGCGGGATCCTGCCGGCGGCGGCCGCCGAACACGGGGAGCACTCCCCGGTGGTCCGCTCCCTGCGCAAGCAGTACGCCGCCACGCTCATGGACGACGGCCAGTACCGCCGCGCCCTGCCGGAACTGCGCCGCCTCGCCGACGAGTTCCCGGCCGGGGACCCCCAGTCCCTGCGCTTCCGCTACGACTCGGCCCAGTGCCTGGAGCAACTCGGCGAGCCGGCCGCGGCCCTCGCGGAGTACCGCTCGCTGCTGCCGCTCTTCGAGAACCACTACGCCAACCCGGATCCGGGCCTGCCACTGGAGGTCCGGCGCCGGATAGCCCACCTGCTGCTCTCCCTCGGCGACCGCCAGGCGGCCCACGACACCCTGGCCCGGCTGCTGTTCGACGCGGAACGGCTGCACGGCCCCGCCCACCCCTTCCCGGCCGAGATCCGCCGCACCCTGCACTGGCTCAGCCAGGTCCGCTGAGACCCGGCCGGCGCCGCCCCGTCACGAACAGCAGGAGGACCAGGACCAGGCACGCCGCCCCGGCCACGGCAGCCCCCGGGGCCAGGCCCGGCGGCCGGAACGCGCAGCTCACCCGGGTGGTGCCGGGGGCGAGCGGGATCGCCACCAGCCCCAAGTGGGCGGCGGCCGGGCGGCCGTTGCAGGTCCAGCCGGAGATCGCGGGCACCGAGAGGACCGCCGTGCCCGTGGCCCCCTCGGGCAGCTCGGCCCGGATCCCCGAGGAGCCGACCCGGACCGAGGTCGCCGCGGTGGCCCGCAGGGCGGCCACCGCCGTGTCCAGCCGTGCCCGGTCCAGGCAGGACAGGGTCCACCGCGGGGGCGGGGCCGCGTCGAAGACCAGCGCCGAGGGGGCCCCGCGCGAGACGCCCATCGGCTGGAGGGCGGCCCGGTTGCGCGGGGCGTTGCCGTTCAGGCGGAAGGCGGGGCCGTCCGCGAGGCGGGCCGTGGCGTTGTACTCCGGCGCCCACAGGTAGGCCTCGGTGCCCGCGCGGCACACCCCGGGGGCGAGCGGGTCCTCGTACACCCGGGCGCCCAGCAGCGCTTCCTGGTTGGCGAAGGGGGAGTCGCCGGCGTAGGAGACGGCGGCGCCGGGCGGGCGGGTCGTCACCAGCGGCGGTACCTGCGCGCGGCGGACCGTGCCGTCGGGCTGGAGGCGGGCGCCCACCGCGAAGACGGCGTCCGTCACCGGGTTGTCGATGCTCTGCACGTTGCGTCCGCGCGAGGTCCAGCCGGCGCCGAGGGCGACCATCGTGCGCGTGAACACCTCCGGGGTGTGGCTGCTGTAGTACGAGCCGCCCTCGCCGCCGAGCAGCAGCGGGTCGTTGCCCGACAGGGCGGGCCGGCTCGGGTCGGTGCGGTAGGCGGGCCAGCCCTCGGCGCCGGCCAGGGCCTCGGCACGCGCGGTGTGCGCGGAGCCCCAGGAGGGGTAGTCGTCCAGACCGCCCAGCTTGCCCTTGTGGCCGTAGGCGGTGGTGGCGGCGGCCTGTGCCAGCAGGACCAGGGCCAGCAGCCCGGCCGCCGGCCATGCGAGCCGGCGGTGGCGCAGCGCCCACCAGGCCGCGCCCGCCAGTACCAGCCCGCCGCCGAACAGCGCGTACCCCGACGAGGTCACCAGGGTGCTGTCGTGCGCCCACAGCCCGGCGGCCGCCAGTACGCCCGCACCCGCCGCCAGCGCCGGGGGCCGCGGCAGGCCCGCTGCCAGCCCGGTCCAGGCGGCGATCACGGCGATCCCGGCGAGCACGAAGGTCTGCCGGTACGGGCTTCCGTTCGGGGTCGCGAAGAGGTGCCAGGCCAGGTGCGTGGGCGCCCACTGGAGGGAGAGCGCCACGGCCACGGTCAGTCCCGCCCACCACAGCCGGGTGCGCCGCGGGACCGCCCGGTGGAAGGGCAGCGCGGCCACCAGCAGCAGGGTCCCGGTGCCCACGAAGACGGCCGGGGAGGAGAAGGAGTAGGTCCCCGGCAGCAGCCGCGCGAACAGGTCCGCCCAGGACACCGGCAGGAACTCCCTGACCCACCCCGGGTACGCCCGCCCGGAGCTGAGGAACAGGGGCAGGAGCACGGGCGCCGCCAGCGCGATCCCGAGCACGGTCGTGCCGGCCGCCCGCGCGATCACCGCGGACCGGGCCCGGGCGCCCTCCCGGGTGAGCACCACCCGTACCAGCAGCACCAGCGCCGCCCCCAGGGTCGCCATGTAGGCGGTGTAGAAGTTCGCCGTCCAGCAGAGGGCGACGACCAGCGGCGCGAGCAGGACCCGCCGCCCGCGCAGGGCCCATTCACCGGTCAGGCACAGCAGGGGGAAGGCGATCAGCCCGTCCAGCCACATCGGGTTGTACGAGGCCTCGATCACCGACCAGCCGCACAGCGCGTACGAGGCCCCGAGCAGCCCGGCCGCCCACCAGGGGCCGCGGCGCTGCGTGCGCAGCAGCCAGGCCATCGCCGCCGCCGCGGCCGACATCTTGAGCACGGTGACGACGTACACCGCGAGGTCGATGTCCGCGCGCGGGAAGAGCCCGACGAGGACGGCGAAGGGGCTGGTCAGGTAGGTGCCGAGGTCCGGCAGGAAGCTCATGCCGTATCCGGAGCGCCAGTTGAACAGCAGCCCGCCCTCCGCACGGCCGTGCAGGAGGTCCCACAGCTGGGCGTGGAAGGGGACGAACTGATTGCCGAGGTCGTTGATGCTGCGGTGGCGCGATCCGTACGGGAAGACGCGGGCGGCGGCGTCCCCGGCACACACGGCCACCGCCGTGAGGAGGGCGCCGAGCGCCGAGCCGAGCAGACTCCGGCGGCGCGGTGAGGGGCGCGGTGAGGGATGCGGTGAGGGGTGCAGTGAGCGGCGCGGCGAGCGGTGCGTAGTCGACATGGTGGGCCGACCCTGGCAGCGCCGGGTGACCGAGGGGTGGCCCCAGGGTGGCCAACGGCCGATCCGGTCACCACTCGGGTGGCCGGGTCCCCAGGATGGGTGACGGGCCGCGCGGCGGGTACGCGGGCGCCCGCCGACTCGCTTATGAACGGTGCGTGTTCAGTCCGCGCGCGAATCGTTGGTCGAACCGGTGGTCCGGATCACCGTGACCTCATAACATCGATCACCGCACGGCCCTTTGTGCACCGACGCACAATCTCCCGGCCCTGGAGGCTCCTTTGCACCGTCGCACAGCGCTCTCCGTCTCCGCCGCCCTGCTCGTGGCGGCGCCCCTGCTGTCCGCCTGCTCGGGCGAGACCCGTCCCGGCACCGCGGCCGTCGTGGGCAGCGAACGGATCACCACCTCCGCGCTCCAGGCCCAGGTGAACGACGTCCGCGCGGCGCAGAACCGTTCCGGGCAGGCCTCCGCCGAACTCATCGCGAGCACCCCCCACCTGGAGCGGCAGAAGCTCGACGCGCTCCTCCAGAGCCACATCGTCGACAAGATGGCCGGCACCGCCGGGCTCACGGCCACCGAGAAGGACATCGAGGACGAGCGCAGGACGTACGTCGACGACGCGGGCGGGAACGAGGAGTTCGAGGCGCGGTTCCTGCAGAAGGGCGCCATGGCCCCCGGCCAGATCGACCGCTTCCTGCGGGACCGGGTGCTCATCACCAAGCTCACCGCCACGTACGGCGCCGGCAAGCTGGAGGCGCCCGCCCGCGCCGCCGTGGAGGCCCTGCACATCGAGGTGAACCCGCGCTACGGCGCCTGGGACGCCAAGGAGATCAAGCTCGGCGGCGGGGAGACGCCCTGGATCACCCAGCGGACCCGCCCCGAGCAGGCCCCCGCCGGAGCCTGACGCTCCGGGGTCCCCCCGGGCCGTGGGCGGAGGGATCGGAGGTAGGTTCGCAGGGTGACCGAGCACTCCGAACCCACCGCCGCCGACGCCGACGGGCCCACGGGCCGCATCGTCCTGCTGACCACCAGCCACCGGGTCGCCCCCGGTGTGCTGTCCTGGCCGGCGTGGCAGACCCTGCACGCCGCGGACCGGGTGCTGTGCGCCGACCCCGGCCATCCGCAGCTGCCGTACCTGCGCGAGGCGGGCATCGAGGTCGCGTTCGAGAGCCCGGACGCGCAGGCGCTGGTCGAGGCCTGCGCGGGCGGCCGTACGGTCGTGGTGCTCCCGGGCGGCGAGGGCGACCAGCGGCTCACCGACGGGCTGGCCCGGCTGGCCGGCTCGGGCCGGGTCTCCATGCCCGACCTGGAACTCCTGCCCGGCTCCTACGACCTGCCGGGCGCGCGCCTGCTCGATCTGGTCCAGGTGATGGACCGGGTCCGGCGCGAGTGCCCGTGGACCTCCCGGCAGACCCACCGGGGCCTGGCCAAGTACGCGATCGAGGAGGCGTACGAGCTGGTCGAGGCCATCGAGGACGGGGACCGGGAGGAGCTGCGCGAGGAGCTCGGGGACGTGCTGCTGCAGGTGGTCTTCCACGCGCGGATCGCCGAGGAGCAGGAGGATCCGGACGAGGCCTTCTCCATCGACGACGTGGCCGGGGCCCTGGTGACGAAGCTGATCCACCGGCACCCGCACGTCTTCGGCGACGCGAAGGCCGAGACCCCGGAGGACGTCAGCGCGCACTGGCAGCGCACCAAGGCGGTGGAGAAGCGGCGGGAGTCGGTCACCGACGGGATCCCGGTCGGCCAGCCGGGTCTGGCGCTCGCGGCCAAGCTCGCGGGCCGGGCCCGTACGGGCGGTGTGGCCGTGGAGCTGCCCCGCGGCGAGGGCATCGGGTACGAGCTGCTGGAGCTCGCGGCACGCGCCGAGGCGGCGGGCACCGACCCCGAGACCGCGCTGCGCGCCGCGGCCCGCGCCTACCGGGACGCGATCCGGGCCGCCGAGGGCCTCGGCGAGCCGGGGGAGTAGCCGCTCCGTTTGTCTTCCGTACGCCTTCGGTACGTCCCGTACGGCCCGTGCGTCTCCGGTACGTCCCGTGCGTCCGGTACGTCTAGTACGACCTCGGCGCGCGGGCCGACGGGTTGTGCCAGTGGGGCGCCGGGGGGTCCAGGAACCACTCGCCGAAGCCCAGCGGGCGCTCCGACTCCCGGTGGCCCCGGGCCGGTACGGAGTCGTGGAAGAGGCGGCCGGGGTGGGCGCCCAGCTCCTGGAGGAGGCGGGCGGTCTCGTCGATGAACTGCGGCGGACCGCTGAGGTAGACGTCCTGGTCCGGCCACAGGCCCCGGTGGCCCAGCGCGGTCGCGAGCCGGTCGGTGGCCTGGTTGCGGTGCTGCCCGGGGGCGGGTGCGATGTAGGTGACGGCGAGCCAGCCGCAGCGGGCGGCGTACGCGTCGATGAGCGGGCGGTCGTAGAGGTGCGCGCCGTCCCGGGCCACCACGAAGAGCCGTACGTCCTGATCGGGAGGATGCTCCGCGAGGTCCTCCAGCATGGCCCGGATCGGCGCCCAGCCGGTGCCGGCGGCGATCAGGCTGACCGGGCGGTCCCCGCGGCGGAAGGTCAGCTGCCCGCCGGCGGCGCCGAGCCGCAGCAGGTCGCCGGGCCGGGTCTCGCGGACCAGCACGGTGCTCAGCCTTCCCCGCTCGATCCGGCTGACGTGCAGGTCGAGGGTGCCGTCGGGGCGGGGGGCGTTGCCGATCGAGTAGGTGCGCCAGGTCGTCGGGACCCGATCGCTGCTCACGCTCGTGTACTGGCCCGGGAGATAGGGGAAGGGGACGTGCGGCCGCAGGGTCAGCACGCCGATGTCCGGCCCGTACTGGAGGTGGCGCACGACCTCCGCGTCCCACCACGGCGGGTCCTCGCTCGCGTCCGCGGCGGCCGTCATCGCGTCGGCGATGACCTGGTACGCCTCGGCCCAGGCCTTCTCGACGGGCGGGGTCCAGGCCTCGCCGGAGGTTTCCGCGAGGGCGGCGAGCAGGCTGGCGCCGACGGCCGTGTAGTGCTCGGGGCGGACCAGGAACTTGCGGTGGTCGCGTCCCAGGTCGCGCAGGTAGGGGCCGAGGGTCTCGTCGTCGAGGTGGGAGATGACGTGGGTGAGCGCGGCGAACAGCCGGTCCCGCTGGCGCTCCATCTCGTGGAGGGAGGCCGGGAAGAGGGCGCGGACCCCTGGGTTGTGCCAGAAGAGGTGGGAGTAGAAGAACTTGACGGCGTGCTCGGCCCGCCTCTCCACCACCGCGAAACTGCTCTTCAAGATCCTCGCATCCACAAGACCGAAAGTAGGAATGTCGGAGAAGGTCAGGTCAAGGGATCGCCGATCTACGGACAGCCGCGACAAGCCACGCATATCGGGTGGGGGTTCGGCGCCGGGATACGGTCATCAGGTGCACGAGCAGACTCCCGAAAACTCCGCCGACACCCCGTCCACCGAGGGCCCCACCCTCTTCGACTGGGAGTTCGCGACCGACCCCTACCCGGCCTACGCATGGCTGCGCGAGCACTCCCCGGTGCACCGCACCAAGCTGCCGAGCGGGGTCGAGGCCTGGCTCGTCACCCGGTACGCCGACGCCCGCCAGGCCCTCGCCGACCAGCGGCTCAGCAAGAATCCGGCGCACCACGCGGAGCCCGCGCACGCCAAGGGCAAGACCGGGATCCCGGGGGAGCGCAAGGCGGAGCTGATGACCCACCTGCTCAACATCGACCCGCCGGACCACACCCGGCTGCGGCGGCTGGTGTCGAAGGCGTTCACCCCGCGCAGGGTCGCCGAGTTCGCCCCGCGGGTGCAGGCGCTCACCGACCACCTGATCGACGGGTTCGCACAGAAGGGAGAGGCGGATCTCATTCACGAGTTCGCCTTCCCGCTCCCCATCTACGCCATCTGCGAGATGCTCGGCGTACCGCGCGAGGACCAGGACGACTTCCGCGACTGGGCCGGCATGATGATCCGCCACGGCGGCGGACCGCGCGGCGGGGTCGCCCGGTCGGTCAAGCAGATGCGGACCTATCTCGGTGAACTCATTCACCGCAAAAGGGATGATCTGGGCGACGACCTGATCTCCGACCTGATCCGGGCGAGCGATCGCGGCGACCATCTGACCGAGGGCGAGGCCACCGCCATGGCCTTCATCCTGCTCTTCGCCGGCTTCGAGACCACCGTGAACCTCATCGGCAACGGGGTCCACTCCCTCTTCATGAACCCCCACCAGCGCGAGCGCCTCCAGCTCTCCCTCGCCGCCGGCGAGAGCGGACTGCTGGCCACCGGGGTCGAGGAACTGCTGCGCTACGACGGCCCCGTGGAGCTGGCGACCTGGCGGTTCGCCACCGAGCCGCTGACCCTCGGCGGCATGCACGTCGACGTCGGCGATCCGGTCCTGGTCGTCCTCGCGGCCGCCGACCGGGATCCCGAGCGGTTCGCCGACCCGGACACCCTCGACCTCTCCCGGACCGACAACCAGCACCTCGGGTACGGACACGGCATCCACTACTGTGTGGGCGCCCCGCTCGCCCGGCTCGAGGGACAGACCGCGCTCGCGACCCTGCTGACCCGTCTGCCCGATCTGGAGCTCGCCGTTCCGCCCCAAGACCTGCGCTGGCGTGGGGGGTTGATCATGCGAGGGCTGCGTACTCTTCCCGTTCGCTTCACGGCTCAAAACACTTAAGCGGAATCTGATTAAAAGTCAGATCCAGCTTGAACTTGTGACAATCGTTCGAAGGCCGCTAGGTTCTGCCGTTACCCCGCTGTTATGCGAAAGGTGCACCTACATGCGTTCCGGGAACGGCCGTCACAGACGCCCCCGCCAGGTCCCCGCGCTGGTCGTCACAGCCGGAGTCACTGGCTCCGCGTTGGCTCTGCCGCTGTTGGCGGCAACCAGCGCCACCGCCGCCGACACGTCCACATGGGACAAGGTCGCCGAGTGCGAGAGCGGTGGCTCCTGGAGCGCCAACTTCGGCAGCGGCGCGTACGGCGGACTGCAGTTCACCCAGGAGCAGTGGCAGGGCGCCGGCGGGCTCGACTTCGCCGAGCGCCCCGACCTGGCGAGCCGGTCCCAGCAGATCGCCGTGGCCGAGCGGGTGCTGGCCTCGCAGGGTCCGCAGGCGTGGCCGCTGTGCGCGGCCTCGGCCGGACTGGACGGGAAGAGCCCCGCCGCGCAGGTGGACCCCGGTCTGCCCGGCGGCGGCAAGGGCCCGCTCGCCCCCACGCAGTCCCGCCCGGACGACAGCGTTCCGTCCACCGCGGGCGAGAAGCCGTCCACGGACTACGGTTCGCCGACGCCGACCCCGGGTCCGTCGGACACCCCGTTCCTCATCCCCGACGCCCCGTCCGTCGGACTGCCCGTCATGCCCGCACCGGACATCCCGACGACGCCCCCCGTCGACCCGACGGCGCCGGCCCAGCCGGGCGACCCGGCCACCACGCCGGCCCCCGTCGACCCGACGGCTCCGACGCTGCCGGTGGACCCGACCGCGCCCACGACCCCGCCCGCGACGCCCGGCCTGCCCCCGGTCGACCCGACGGCCCCCGCGGCCCCGGGGACCCCCGGGACCCCGGAGGACCCGGCCACCACTCCCGTCGAGGGCAGCGGCAAGCACCGCGGCGCCCCGGCGGCCGAGCCGGCGGCGCCCTCTGACGCCCCGTCGAGCCCCACGTACACGGTCCAGGCGGGCGACAGCCTGGCCACCATCGCGGTTGCCAAGGGCGTAAAGGGGGGCTGGAACGGTCTCTACGAGGCCAACGAGCAGGTCATCGGCGAGGACGCCGATCTGATCAAGCCCGGCCAGAACCTGGATCTAACCGTCCAATAGGGACAGTTCAGTTATCCGGTAAGAGTTGAATGTCGCTTTTCGGCAAGTGAGACATGCGTCTCTTCCGGTCAACTGGCGTGTCTCGCCCCGGGGCTTCCGCAAACCCCGGCCTCACCTGCGCAAACACCCCCTGGAGGGACGCAAGTAGGGGCCCTCTCTCCCCGATGTCGCTCGTTGAACATCGGGGAGAGACCTGTCTACCTTCTGAATCGCTCGCCACCGCGGGCTCCTTCGACCGCATCGCCGAATCCTGCCGGCGGACGGGGGGAACAGTCGTCGCGTCAAGCGCCGAAGGCAGGAGCGGGGGAACCAAGGTAGGTGCCGGGAGCGGCCGTTGAGAGACGGTCACGCCACCGGCTTGGGGTTAAGACGTGCGCTAGGTCGCACGGCCGGGCAACTCACTCGCCCGAACCCGACAGCTCACCTCGTAGGCGTCGGTGAGGAGAAACTCCATGCTGCTTTCCGGCAAGGGCAAGCACCGTCGCGGTACTGCCATCCAGCGGTCCGTCCGCATCGCAACGCTCGCCGGTGTCGCCGGTGTGGCCGTGGCCGCCCCCCTGATGGCCGCGGGCACCGCCAGCGCCGCCACCGGTTCCGAGTGGGACAAGGTCGCGCAGTGCGAGTCCGGTGGCAACTGGGCCATCAACACGGGCAACGGCTACTACGGCGGCCTGCAGTTCTCGTCCTCCACGTGGGCCGGGTTCGGCGGCAAGTCGTACGCCCCGCAGGCCAACCAGGCCTCCAAGGCGCAGCAGATAGCCGTCGCGGAGAAGGTCCTCAAGAGCCAGGGCAAGGGTGCCTGGCCGTCCTGCGGCAAGGGCCTGTCGAACTCCTCGTACACCGGTGGCGGCACCGAGACCAAGCCGCAGCCGAAGCCGAAGACCGAGACGAAGGCCGCACCGAAGGCCGCGCCGAAGAAGGAGACCAAGCGCGCCGAGGCTCCGGTCACCCGCTCCGAGCGCACCGAGGCTCCGTCCGCGCCGAAGACCGGCAACGGCTCGTACGAGGTCAAGGCGGGCGACACGCTGGGCACCATCGCCGAGGTCAACGGCGTCAAGGGCGGCTGGGAGAAGCTCTTCGAGCTGAACAAGGACATCGTCTCGGACGCCGACCTGATCTTCCCGGGCCAGAAGCTGAAGCTCAGCTGAACACTGCGGCAAAAGCCGCAAAACCCTGCGCGCGACGTCCTCTGACCGTGTGCAGGATTCCATCGCCCGGCGCGTGCCCCACGCGCCGGGCGGTGCTGTTCGTGGCCGCCGAAGGCCGATGATCAAGCGACCTATGTCCCGGAAGAGGGGTATTCGGTCCCTTTTTCGTCCCAGGGTCCGGGCGGTCGGACGGTCGAGTGCCCGGAGCCGGTTAGGCTCTAAGCGGCAAGGCCATCCCACGGCCTGACACGCCACCGCACACCCAGCGTCACATCCCAGAAGGAGATGCTCGTGCCGTCCATCGACGTCGTCGTAGCCCGGGAAATCCTGGACTCCCGAGGCAACCCCACGGTCGAGGTCGAGGTGGGCCTCGACGATGGCAGCACCGGCCGTGCTGCAGTTCCGTCCGGCGCCTCCACCGGTGCATTCGAGGCCATCGAGCTCCGTGACGGTGACCCCGACCGCTACTTCGGCAAGGGTGTCGAGAAGGCCGTCCTCGCCGTCATCGAGCAGATCGGCCCGGAGCTCGTCGGCTACGACGCCACCGAGCAGCGGCTGATCGACCAGGCCATGTTCGACCTGGACGCCACCGACAACAAGGGCTCGCTCGGCGCCAACGCCATCCTCGGCGTCTCCCTGGCCGTCGCGCACGCCGCGTCCGAGGCCTCGGACCTTCCGCTCTTCCGCTACCTCGGCGGTCCGAACGCGCACCTGCTGCCCGTTCCGATGATGAACATCCTCAACGGTGGGTCGCACGCCGACTCCAACGTCGACATCCAGGAGTTCATGATCGCCCCCATCGGCGCGGATTCCTTCTCCGAGGCGCTGCGCTGGGGTGCCGAGGTCTACCACACCCTCAAGAAGGTCCTGCACACCAAGGGCCTCTCCACCGGTCTGGGCGACGAGGGCGGCTTCGCCCCGAACCTGGAGTCCAACCGCGCCGCGCTCGACCTCATCGTCGAGGCCATCAAGCAGGCCGGCTACACCCCGGGCAAGGACATCGCGCTCGCGCTCGACGTCGCCGCGTCCGAGTTCTACAAGGACGGCAAGTACGAGTTCGAGGGCCAGTCCCGCTCGGCCGCCGAGATGACCGAGTACTACGAGGAGCTCGTCTCCGCGTACCCGCTCGTCTCCATCGAGGACCCGCTGTACGAGGACGACTGGGCCGGCTGGAAGGTCATCACCGACCGCCTCGGCGCCAAGGTCCAGATCGTCGGTGACGACCTGTTCGTCACCAACCCGGAGCGTCTGGCCCGCGGTATCGAGGAGGGCTCGGCGAACGCCCTGCTCGTGAAGGTGAACCAGATCGGTTCGCTGACCGAGACCCTGGACGCCGTCGAGATGGCCCAGCGCAACGGCTTCAAGTGCATGATGTCCCACCGCTCCGGTGAGACCGAGGACGTCACCATCGCCGACCTCGCCGTCGCCGTGAACTGCGGCCAGATCAAGACCGGCGCCCCGGCCCGCTCGGACCGCGTCGCCAAGTACAACCAGCTGCTGCGCATCGAGGAGATCCTCGACGACGCCGCGGTGTACGCGGGCCGCAGCGCCTTCCCGCGCTTCAAGGGCTAATCACCCCCCTGAGGGGCTGGCCTCCGTACGTCCCCGCACTCGGTCCCGTACCGTGTGCGGGGACGTATTGCGTAGTGCGTACCTAGGGGAGGCGGACCAATGGCCGGGAACCGGGATCGGTTCTCCACCTTCTCCACCGCGACCAGGCTCAAGCAGCTCGGCGAGCGGACCGCCGCCCACGTCTACCGCTCGCAGTCGCGGCGCCAGGTCCGCCGCAGCCGGCTCACCGGCCGCGCCGCGCTCCTGGTCCTCGTCCTCTGTACGCTGGTCGTCGCCCTCGCGTATCCGATGCGCCAGTACGTGTCCCAGCGCTCGGAGATCGCGGAGCAGCAGCGGGCCGCCGCGGCCGCGCGGGACCGCCTCGAGCGGCTCCGCGACGAGAAGGCCCGCTGGCAGGACGACGCCTACGCGGAGCAGCAGGCGCGCAAGCACCTGCACTTCCTGCGCCCGGGGGAGATCGGCTACATCATGAGCGAGCCCGGGGCCCGGCCCCAGGAATCGCACCGGACCGGCAACGCCGGCTCCGACCGCCCCTGGTACTCCAACGTCTGGGACGGCGTCGACAAGGCCGACCGCCCCGGCGACTGACCCGTACCGCCGTACCGCAGCACCCATCCACGAGAACGAAGAGACTTCCTCCAGGCATGCAGACGCCCCCGCCCCAGACCGACCGGACCGAGCCGACCGACGCCGACATCGAGGCGTTCCAGCAGCAGCTCGGCCGCCCCCCGCGCGGGCTGCGCGCCATCGCGCACCGCTGCCCCTGCGGGCAGCCCGACGTGGTGGAGACCGCCCCGCGGCTCCCCGACGGCACCCCCTTCCCGACGCTGTACTACCTGACGTGCCCGCGCGCGGCCTCCGCGATCGGCACGCTGGAGGCGAACGGCGTGATGAAGGAGATGCAGGCCCGGCTCGCCGAGGACAAGGAACTGGCCGCCGCCTACCAGGCCGCCCACGAGGACTACATCGAGCGGCGCGACGCCATCGAGGTGCTCCAGGGCTTCCCGAGCGCCGGCGGCATGCCGGACCGGGTGAAGTGCCTGCACGTGCTGGTCGGCCACTCCCTCGCCGCCGGCCCCGGGGTGAACCCGTTCGGCGACGAGGCGCTGGCGATGCTGCCCGAGTGGTGGGCCAAGGGCGCCTGCGTCACCCCGTGCGGGGAGAAGAAGGACGACAAGGAGCAGCAGGCGTGACCCGGGTCGCCGCCGTCGACTGCGGTACGAACTCCATCCGGCTGCTCGTGGCGGACTGTGACCCCGCCACCGGCGAGCTGGTGGAGCTGGACCGCCGGATGACCATCGTCCGGCTCGGCCAGGGCGTGGACCGGACCGGGCGCCTGGCGCCGGAGGCGCTGGAGCGCACCTTCGCCGCCTGCCGCGAGTACGCCGGGGTCATCAAGGAGTTCGGCGCGGAGCGGCTGCGCTTCGTGGCGACCTCGGCCTCCCGGGACGCCGAGAACCGGGCGGACTTCGTCCGGGGCGTCCTGGACATCCTGGGTGTCGAGCCCGAGGTGATCTCAGGTGACCAGGAGGCGGAGTTCTCCTTCACCGGCGCCACCAAGGAGCTCACGGCGCACGAACACCTTCGGCGGCCGTTCCTGGTGGTGGACATCGGCGGCGGCTCGACCGAGTTCGTGGTCGGCGAGGAGCACGTGAGGGCCGCCCGTTCCGTGGACGTGGGCTGTGTCCGGATGACCGAGCGTCACCTGGTGGTGGACGGGGTCGTCACCGACCCGCCGACCGCGCAGCAGGTCGCCGCGATCAGGGCCGACATCGAGGCGGCGCTGGACCTGGCCGCCGAGAGCGTCCCGCTGTCCGAGGCGCGCACCCTGGTGGGCCTGGCCGGCTCGGTGACGACGGTCGCCGGGATCGCGCTGGGGCTGCCGGAGTACCTCTCGTCCGCCATCCACCACTCCCGGATCTCCTACGAGCAGGTCCGCGAGATCAGCGAGCGGATGCTGACGCAGACGCACGCCGAGCGCGCGGCGATTCCGGTGATGCACCCGGGCCGGGTGGACGTGATCGGCGCGGGCGCTCTGGTGCTTCTGGCGATCATGGAACGCATCGGTGCATCCGAGGTTGTCGTGTCGGAGCACGACATCCTCGATGGAATCGCTTGGTCCATCGCCTGAACGACCTTCGAAGCAGCTTGTGAAGGGCTCCTGGGTCGGTGATCCAAACGAACTTCGTGAAGTTCTTCACAAGGAAAAGGGGTCTGTTGGGTCGACGGAAGGGTCCTTTGGGCCCTTCCGGAGGTCCATAGGCCCCTTTTCGCGCGCGTTCGTGCGATCGGCGGAAGCGACGGCTTCCGCGTCAGACGTATGGACGAACCCCTGTGGTCCAGTCCGGTTCCGGCCTTGGAGGCCAGTTCAGGACGGGTGAACAACGACTCCGGACCCCTCGCGGTTCCCGTCGCGTGTCATGACCTCCGTCACGTGGGCGGCGGAGTGTAGCAGAGGGTCTCCAGGTCCTTGTGAAGGGGCTCACGAGCGACACCCCTTTGGGTGCTGGATACTCGTTCCATGAGCACCACGGAGCGTCCCAGGATCCTCGTTGTAGGAGGTGGGTACGTAGGCCTGTACGCAGCCAAGCGCATCATGAAGAAGATGCGTTACGGCGAGGCGACCGTCACGGTCGTCGACCCGCGCTCGTACATGACCTACCAGCCCTTCCTCCCTGAAGTGGCCGCAGGCAGCATCTCGCCTCGGCACGTCGTCGTTCCGCTGCGACGCGTGCTGCCCAAGGCAGAGGTTCTCACCGGCCGGGTCACCAGCATCGACCAGGACCGCAAGGTCGCCGTCGTCACGCCGCTGGTCGGCGAGGCGTACGAGCTGCCCTTCGACTACCTGGTGATCGCGCTCGGCGCCGTCTCCCGCACCTTCCCGATCCCCGGCCTCGCCGAACAGGGCATCGGTATGAAGGGCGTCGAAGAGGGCATCGGCCTGCGCAACCACGTCCTCGAGCAGCTCGACAAGGCCGAGTCCACGACGGACGAGAACGTCCGCCGCAAGGCCCTCACCTTCGTCTTCGTCGGCGGCGGCTTCGCCGGTGCGGAGACCATCGGCGAGGTCGAGGACATGGCCCGCGACGCCGCGAAGTACTACTCCACGATCAAGCGCGAGGACATGCGCTTCATCCTGGTCGACGCGGCCGACAAGATCCTTCCCGAGGTCGGGCCCAAGCTCGGCACCTGGGGCAAGGAGCACCTCGAGTCCCGCGGCATCGAGATCTACCTCAACACCTCCATGGACTCCTGCGTGGACGGCCACGTGGTGCTGAAGAACGGCCTCGAGGTCGACTCCAGCACCATCGTGTGGACCGCCGGCGTCAAGCCGAACCCGGTGCTGGCCCGCTACGGCCTGCCGCTGGGCCCGCGCGGCCACGTCGACGCCGAGCCGACCCTCCAGGTCAAGGGCACGGACTACATCTGGACCGCGGGCGACAACGCCCAGGTTCCGGACATGGCCTCCCGCAAGGCCGGCGTCGAGAACGCCTGGTGCCCGCCGAACGCCCAGCACGCGCTGCGTCAGGCCAAGGTCCTCGGCGACAACGTCATCTCGGGCATGCGGGGCTTCCCGCAGGGCGAGTACTCGCACTCCAACAAGGGTGCGGTGGCGGGCCTCGGCCTCCACAAGGGCGTCGCGATGATCGTCATGGGCAAGACGAAGATCAAGCTCAAGGGCCGGCTCGCCTGGTACATGCACCGTGGCTACCACGGCATGGCCATGCCGACCTGGAACCGCAAGATCCGTGTCTTCGCCGACTGGACCCTCGCCATGTTCCTCAAGCGCGAGGTCGTCTCCCTCGGTGCCCTGGAGACCCCCCGCGAGGAGTTCTACGAGGCCGCCAAGCCGGCGCCGGCTCCGGCCGCCGCCGCGGCTCCGGCCGCGAAGGCCAAGGCCTCCTGACCGGTCCGACCGGCAGGACCTGAGCCCCACCGGCTCCGCACGCTTCACCCGTACGACCCGTACGACCCCGAAGGGGCCGCCCGCCATCCGTGGTGCGGGCGGCCCCTTCGGCGTACCCGGGGCCCGGGATGGGTAGACGGAGGGGTCGGAGCTTTTGTGGAGGTGCGCCATGACCGACGCCGCGCCGCGGCTCGCCGTTGTTGCCGAAACACTTCTGGGTGCCCCGCTGCCGGTACGCGTCCGGGCCTGGGACGGCAGTGAGGCCGGCCCGCCCGACGGCCCCGTGCTCGTGATCCACGACCGCCGCGCCGTGCGGCGGATGCTGTGGAGGCCCGGCGAGCTGGGGCTCGCCCGGGCGTGGGTGGCAGGGGAACTGACGGTCGAGGGAAATCTGTTCGACCTGCTGGACCGGGTGGCGGGCCTGCTCTGGGCACGGGACCCGGACGTGCCGCCCGTCGCCGCCGGCCCCACGGCCTCCACGGCGCAGGGCGGGCCGCCGCGGCTCGCGGCCCTCGCGCGCCGCGCCGGGTTGCCCGCGCTGTCCGCCCTCCCCGGGGCCCGGTGGCGCGACCCCGCCAACCGGGCCGCCGCGCGCGAGCTGATCGCCCTCGCCGGACCGCTGCCGCCGCCCGCGCCGCCCGCCGAGGAGGCGGACCGGCGGGGCGGGCAGCGCCACAGCAAGGGCCGCGACCGCCGGGCCGTCAGCCACCACTACGACGTCGGCAACGACTTCTACGAGCGGGTGCTCGGCCCCTCGATGGTGTACTCCTGCGCCTACTGGAGCCCCGGCTCCACCCTGGAGCAGGCCCAGCGCGACAAGCTCGACCTGGTCTGCCGCAAGCTCGCCCTGCGGCCCGGGGACCGGCTGCTGGACGTCGGCTGCGGCTGGGGCTCCATGGCGCTGCACGCCGCCCGCGAGTACGGCGTCCGGGTCACCGGCGTCACGCTCTCCCGCGAGCAGGCCGTGTACGCCCGCAAGCGGGTCGCGGAGGAGGGGCTGGCCGATCTGGTGGACATCCGGATCCAGGACTACCGGGACGTCAAGGACGGGCCGTACGAGGCCATTTCCTCCATCGGGATGGCCGAACACGTCGGCGCCGACCGCTACCGGGAGTACGCCCGCACCCTGCACGGCCTGCTGCGCCCCGGCGGGCGGCTGCTGAACCACCAGATCGCCCGCCGTCCGGAGCCGGACGAAGAGGCGTACCGGATCGACGAGTTCATCGACGCCTACGTGTTCCCCGACGGGGAGCTCTCCCCGCTCGGCACCACCGTCGGCGAACTGGAGCGGGCCGGCTTCGAGGTCCGCGACGTGGAGGCGCTGCGCGAGCACTACGGGCTGACCCTGCGGGCCTGGGTGGCCCGGCTGGAGGAGCACTGGGCCGAGGCGGTACGGCTGACCTCGCCCGGGCGGACCAGGGTCTGGCAGCTCTACATGGCCGCCTGCGCGCTCGGCTTCGAAGGGGGCCGCCTCGGGGTCAACCAGGTCCTGGCGGTGCGTCCCACGGCCTCCGGAGACGCCCGCCTGCCGCTACGCCTGCGCACCTGGGACGCGGAAACGGCCTAGTGCTGTGGCCGGAAAGGTTTGCCGGGTCGCGGCGTCCGGTGCGGTGCATCGCCAGGCGGAGGGCCACGGCTCGTACTGGACGTCCTTCCGTGGTCCGACAACGCCGCGAGGTGCCGTGCCGGGCGTCGCGACCCGGTGAACCTGTCCGGTCACAGCACTAGCAGCACCTCGGGAACGGGGAAGGGCCCCCGAGGCGATGGCGGTTTCTAGCGGTCGTTGCAACACGTGGTGGGTTGTCTAGGCCGCGAGCAGTTTATGCAGGCGCTCGGCTGGGGTTTCCCAGCCGAGCGTTTTGCGTGGGCGCCGGTTGAGCTGGTCGGCGACTGCGGCCAGGTGCTCGTGATCGTGGACCGCCAGGTCGGTGGCCTTGGGAAAGTACTGCCGCGGCAGACCGTTCGTGTTCTCGTTCGAGCCGCGTTGCCAGGGGCTGGCGGGGCCGCAGAAGTAGACCGGGATGTCGGTGGCGAGGGTGAACTGGTGGTGGCGGGCCATCTCGCTGCCCTGGTCCCAGGTCAGGGACCGCTTCAGCTGGGCGGGCAGGGTCTGGGCAGTAGCTGTCAGGGCGGTAAGGACGGCCTCAGCCCCGTGGTCGCCCGGCAGGTGCAGGACTGGGGTGTTGCAACGACTCCTAGAACCCAAGGATGCCTCGGGGGCCCTTCCGTCGTCCACGCCGCTGCCGCGCGCTACTCCGTCTTGATGGCGGTGAGCATGTTCAGGCGGGCGGCGCTGCGGGCCGGCCACATGGCGGCCAGGACACCGACCACGGCGGCCAGCAGGAGGAAGATGCCGATCCGGTCCCACGGGAGGATCAGTTCGTAGTTCGGCATGGCCTTCGCCATCGTGGTGCCGACCGCCCAGGCGAGGAAGATGCCGATGGCGATGCCCAGGGTGGCTCCGAAGAGCGAGATCACCACGGCCTCCAGGCGGATCATGTTCTTGACCCGGCCCCGGTCAAGACCGATCGCCCGCAGCATGCCGATCTCCTGGGTCCGCTCGAAGACGGACATCGCCAGGGTGTTGACCACGCCGAGCACCGAGATGATCAGCGCCATGCCGAGCAGGCCGTACATGACGTTCAGCATGGTGTTGATCATGCCGCCCATCTCGTTGCGCATGTCCTGCTGGGTGGCGACGTTGATGGCCGGGTTCTTGCCGAGCGCGTCGACGACCTTCTGCTGGCCGGCCTTGGACGCCCCGCCGTCGATGTTGACGTACACCTCTCTGACGGCACTCTCCTCGCTGTGCTGGGTGAGGATCTTGTCGTCGATGACGTACGGGGAGAGCAGGCCCTCCATGTCCTTGTAGACCGCGCCGACCTTGAGGGTGCCCTCCTGGCCGTCGTCGTACTTCACCTTGATCGTGGAGCCGACGCCGAGGTTCTGCTTCTTCGCGGTCTTCTCGGCGACCAGGACCTCGCCCTTGCCGAGGGAGTCCACCGAGCCGCCGAGGGTCTCGATGTTCAGCAGCTGGCCGATGGCGGCCGGGTTGACGCCGGAGGCGGACCGGAAGTCGTCGCCGACCATGAAGTAGCCGGCCGTCTGCGGGGAGACGGCCTTGATGCCCGGGGTCTTGGCCAGGGTCTCGGCCACCGACTTGTCGAGGTAGCCCATGCCGCCGGCCATGGAGACCTTGTAGTCGGCCTTGAGCTTCTCGGTGCTCATCCGGTCGACGACCTTGCCGACGGTGATGCCGAGCACCGACAGGGTGGTGACCAGGGTCAGACCGATCGCCAGGGAGGCGGCGGTGACGGCGGTGCGGCGCGGGTTGCGGACGGCGTTCTGGGAGGCCAGCTTGCCGGGGACCCCGAACACCTTCTGCAGCAGCGGGCGGACGGCACCGATGACCGGCCTGGAGAGCAGCGGCAGCAGCACGATCATGCCGATGAGCATGAAGAACGCGCCCGCGCCGATGGTCATGCGGCCGGTGTCGCCACCCTTGGACACGCCGAGCACGACCAGGCCGATGCCGAGGACGCTGATGATCGAGCCGATGACGTTGCGCACGACCAGCGACTTCGCGGTGGCCGGCAGGTGGGCGCTGCCCATGGCGGCGACCGGGGCGATCCGGCCGGTGCGCCAGGCGGGCAGCACCGCCGCGACCGTCGTGACCAGGATGCCGATGACCAGGGCCGCGATGATCGTGCCCGGGGCGATCACGAGGTCGCCGCCCGGGAGCTTGGCACCGAAGGAGCCGAGCACGGAGCGCATGGCGACCGCCAGGCCGATGCCGCCGATCAGGCCGACGACGGCGGACACGGCGCCGACGACCAGGGCCTCGGTGAGCACCGAGCGCATGACCTGACCGCGGTTGGCGCCGACGGCGCGCAGCAGGGCCAGCTCCTTGGTGCGCTGGGTGACCAGCATGGTGAAGGTGTTGTAGATCAGGAAGATGCCGACGAACAGCGAGATGCCGGCGAAGACGAGCAGCATGGTGCCCATCTGGCCGAGGCCCTCCTCGATGTCCTTGGCCTGCTCCGCGGCGAGCGCGGCGCCCGTCTGCGCCTTGGTGTGCTTGGCGTCGATCAGCGGCTTGATGTCGGCGAGCAGCTTCTCCGCGGAGGTGCCGTCCTTGGCCGCGACCGACATCTCCAGGAAGTAGCCCGGCTTGAGGTAGAGCTCCTGGGCGACCTTGGTCTCGAAGAGCACCAGGCTGCCGCCGGCCTGGACGCCGCCGTCCTCGGTGGTGAAGACACCGGCGAGGGAGTACTCCTTGACCGGGCCGTTCGTCGCGACGCGGACCTTGTCGCCGACCTTGTACGTGCCGGTGTCGGCGGTCGCCTTGTCGAGCGCGATCTCGTCGGCCTTGGCCGGGCCGGCGCCCTGGACGAAGGCGTAGCGCGGGTCCTTGCCGTCCTTGACGGGCGAGTAGTTCGCGCCCTGGTTCGACCAGCCGGCGCCGATCAGCTTGCCGTTCTCGTCGCCGACGCCGGCGAAGCCGCTGACGCGTCCGGAGACGGAGCCGACGCCCGGGAGCGCCTTGACCTTGTCGAGGGTGGCCTGGCCGATGCCGGGCTCGCCCTCCTTCTCGCCTTGTTCGTTGCGGCCCTGGCCGTACGAGGTGACGGAGACGGCCACGCCCTCGTAGCTCTTGGCGGACTGGCCGGAGAGGGACTTCTTGAGGGTGTCGGTGAAGACGAGGGTGCCGGAGACGAAGGCGACGCCGAGGGTGACGGCGAGCACCGTCATCAGCAGCCGGGCCTTGTGCGCGAGGACGTTGCGCAGGGCGGTACGGAACATGGGATTCGAGTCCTGGGGCTGGAAGTCTGGAGGAGGGCTTCGGAGGGGGCCCGGATCAGCTGGTGCGGCCCTTGGCGTCGAAGGCCTTCATACGGTCCAGCACGCCGTCGGCGGTGGGGTTGAGCATCTCGTCGACGATCTCCCCGTCGGCGAGGAAGATGACGCGGTCCGCGTAGGAGGCGGCGGCGGGGTCGTGGGTGACCATCACCACGGTCTGGCCGAGCTCGCGCACCGAGTTGCGCAGGAAGCCGAGGACCTCCGCGCCGGAGCGGGAGTCGAGGTTTCCGGTGGGCTCGTCACCGAAGATGATCTCGGGACGGGAGGCCAGGGCGCGGGCGACGGCCACGCGCTGCTGCTGGCCGCCGGAGAGCTGGGTGGGGCGGTGGGAGAGGCGCTCCGAGAGGCCGACCATGCTGATCACGGAGTCCAGCCACTGCTTGTCGGGCTTGCGGCCGGCGATGTCCATGGGGAGCGTGATGTTCTCCAGGGCCGTCAGGGTCGGCAGCAGGTTGAAGGCCTGGAAGATGAAGCCGATCTTGTCCCGGCGGAGCTGGGTGAGCTGCTTGTCCTTCAGGCTGCCCAGCTCGGTGTCGCCGATGCGGACGGATCCCGCGGAGAAGGTGTCGAGTCCGGCGACGCAGTGCATCAGAGTGGACTTGCCGGAGCCCGAGGGGCCCATGATCGCGGTGAACTGTCCCTGCGCGAAGTCCACGGTGACGTTCTGGAGGGCGACCACCTGGGTCTCGCCCTGGCCGTACACCTTGGAGAGGCCGGTGGCGCGGGCGGCCACGGCCTGGGTGGTGTGCGGGGCGTAGTTCATGGTGGTCACGGGACGGCTCCTCGGTCTGCGGTGCGGGGACGGTTCCATCCTCGCCGCGGGTGTGCCCGCTGCGGATCAGCCGCCGTGCCTGTTCCCCGGCCCACTGGAGTCTGACGGCGGGAGGGTGCGCCTCCTCCTCTGGTATGACAGGAGCCCTGGTCGACGGGCGGTGGCCCGGGGTGGCGCGGAGGGTGGCGCAGGGGGTGGCGCGGGCCATCGAAATTCCGTCATTCCCGTACAGGTGGTGATCGACGCCCAGAACCGGCCGACCGTGCATTCTCGGGTCTGACGGACCCTCAAGCGCCAATAAAATCAGACAACATCGGAAAGTTCGCTGCTCGGCAGGGAGAGCGATCCGGATAGGCTCGGCTCAGCGTTCAAGGCTTTTTCACGGGGGCCGCCACGCCTTGCCCGGATGGTGGAATGCAGACACGGCGAGCTTAAACCTCGCTGGCCTTCGGGCCGTGCCGGTTCAAGTCCGGCTCCGGGCACTCCGCAGCTCTCGCGGAGTCCCCCTCTTTATCTCCTGCGCTTCGCCGCGCCTTCTCCTAAGATCCTCCTCCAGCAGTAGGGTGCTTTCTTTGCGAGCGCATTACTCTTGTTGCAAGGCCGCGCTCGGTGGCCACGGAGGAGTGAGATGAGGAGCAGTAACCCGGTCTTCTCGCGACGGGGGTTCAGCCGCGACAACGGTGGCTACGCGGGGTTTGACGCGCAGCCGCAGCAGGCCGGGACCAACCCGTACGCGACGAACCCGTACGCGACCGACCCGACCACGGGCATGCCGCAGGCCCCGGCCCGCGCCAACGTGATGACCATGGACGACGTCGTGAGCCGTTCGGCCATGACGCTCGGCACGCTCATCGTGACGGCCACCCTCGCCTGGGTGGCGCTGCCGGTCGATCCGGAGAACCTCGGCACGTCGTACGCCATCGCCATCGGTGCCGGCCTCGTCGCGTTCGTCTTCGCGATCATCCAGTCGTTCAAGAGCAAGCCCGTCCCGGGCCTGATCCTGGCGTACGCGGCCTTCGAGGGTGTCTTCCTCGGCGTCATCAGCGCGGCCGTCAGCACCTACCTCGGCCCCGGCGTGGTCATGCAGGCCGTGATGGGCACGATGTGCGTCTTCGCCGCCGTGCTCTTCGCGTACAAGATGCGCTGGATCCGCGTCACCCGCCGCTTCTACGGCTTCGTGATGGCCGCGACCCTGGGCTTCATCCTGCTCATGCTCGTGAACTCGCTGTTCGCGATCTTCGGCGGCGGTGACGGCCTCGGCTTCCGCAGCGGCGGCCTCGGCCTGCTGTTCGGCGCCATCGGCGTCATCCTCGGCGCCTGCTTCCTCGCCCTCGACTTCAAGCAGGTCGAGGACGGCATCGCCTACGGCGCTCCGCGCGAGGAGTCCTGGCTGGCGGCCTTCGCCCTGACCATGACCCTGGTCTGGATCTACGTCGAGATGCTGCGCATCTTCTCGATCCTCTCGGGCGACGACTAGCAGGACCCGCAGGCCGACCGACCGGCCTGCGCACGGCATGGGGAAGGCCCCGCGAGCACACCGCTCGCGGGGCCTTCCCGCATCCAGGGGTACGAGGACGAGGGAATCGGGGGCATGTGGGTCGGGGGCGAGGGCTCAGCCGAACCGGCGTGCGGCTCTGCGCAGGTCGTACTCGTGGATGATCGCCTTGGCCTGGCCGTACGACAGTTCGTGCGCGCCGCGCAGCCAGCTGACCTTCTCCTCGAACCGGACGAGTGAGGGGCCGTCGTCCACGGTGCGGAGCCAGTCGGAGAGTTCACGACCGGTGGTCTGGGGGATTCTGTCGATCATGTTGCGGTGGGTCTGCTCGGAGAACTCTACGGACATGGGCGCCTCCGGAGGTATCGCCGTGCTGTTCTCTTCACGCCACCGTGCCGGAGAGTTCGCCCGTTGGCAATGGTGCCCGGGCGGCGCGTAGGGTCGGCCGCGTGCTTGATACTTCGCCCCTGACCGCCGTCGTGGAACGTTTCGCCGACCGGCTGCGGGCCGCGCCGCAGAGCCGCCTGCAGCAGGGCGCCGCCGCCGCGGCGCTGGACCTGGCCCGCGAGCTCTCCGTACGGGCCCAGCGGATCGAGACCCCCGGGCAGGCGCCCAGGGAGGTGCCCGACGCCGGCATCTTCGTCGTCGGCGACCAGGTGGCGGTGACCGGGCGGGACCTCGCCGAGGCGCTGCGCGCCGCCATCCCGGCCCAGGACGGCGCGAAGGCCCCGTCCGAGGTGCTGGACGAGGCCGTGCGGCTGGTGGAGCAGGCGGAGATCAGAGCGATGCGATGACGCGGTCCGCGAGGATGTAGACGTTGCTGTCGGGGTCCTCGGTGTCACCGCAGGAGAAGGTCAGCGCGTAGGCGCCGGAGATGCCCGAACCACCCAGCAGGACGGGCGCGGTGCCCGAGCGCAGGGCCTCGGCGAGGCGCTCCGCGGTCTCCCGGTGCCCGGGGGTCATGCACAGCGTCGTGCCGTCGGTGAAGACGTACACGTCGAGCGTGCCCAGCGGGCCCGGCCGGACGTCCGCGAGGGCCGTACGGGCCTCCGCGAGCTCCTCGAGGCGGTTCACGGTGCGCTCGTGGTCGGCGCCGGGGTGCGAGGCCTGGGCCGGCACGAAGTCGGGGTGCGAGGGGTGGCGCCGGCGCGCGGCGGCCAGCTCGGCCGAATCCTCGGGGTACCCGGGGAGCTCGTCGAGGATCTCCTCGCCGAGTACGGGCTCCAGCCCCACCAGGTCGGCCTGCCGGGGCAGGAAGAGCGGGCTCTCCTCGCCGAGCCCGGGCAGGCCGCCCAGCAGCGAGGGAGCGTCGGCGGCGTCGCGGGCCTCCTGCGCGGCCCAGAAGGCACGCGCCTCGGCCAGCTCGCGCTCGCGCTCCTCGGCGAGGGCTTCGGCCACCGCGGCTCGTATCTCCGCGGCGGGGGACTCGACGGCGCTGCGGGCGTGCGGGACGGTCGCACCACGAGGGTGGACCGGCAGCGCCAGCTCGGTGCGCAGGGCGGTGACCTGCTTGCGCAGACCATGGACGGCGTGCAGCGCAGCAGCGCCCACGGCGGTCGCAGCGGCCGTGGTCAGCAGCAGGGCAAGAGACATGGCGCTCACTGACTAACTCCTGAAGTGATTCGATCCCCCGACTTCCTACATCAGAGTGTCCCGACCTGGGAATGGCGTGCAGTGCATTACGTCACGAAATGGACAGGGCTTTCGTCACACGCGTAGCAGCTGTACCGGCTCTGACCTGGGTAAACACCGATCCCCCAGGAGATAGGTCACATCCTGGGGGAAATTTGGTCACAGGTCGGCTGCGAGTGGGTTGGATGGGGCGTCGGTACGCCGCAAGGGATCCGGCCGGATCCCTTGCGGCGCCTGGGTCCGCTCTTGATCCAATTAGCTCAGGCGCTCAATCACCATGGCCATGCCCTGGCCGCCGCCCACGCACATGGTCTCGAGACCGAACTGCTTGTCGTGGAACTGCAGGCTGTTGATCAGAGTGCCGGTGATCCGGGCACCGGTCATCCCGAAGGGGTGACCGACGGCGATGGCCCCGCCGTTGACGTTCAGCTTCTCCAGCGGGATCTCCAGGTCCCGGTACGACGGGATGACCTGGGCCGCGAAGGCCTCGTTGATCTCGAAGAGGTCGATGTCGCCGACGGTGAGGCCGGCCCGCTTGAGGGCCTGCTTCGACGCCTCGACCGGGCCCAGGCCCATGATCTCGGGGGAGAGGCCGGTGACACCGGTGGAGACGATCCGGGCCAGCGGGGTCAGGCCCAGCTCACGGGCCTTGGTGTCGCTCATGATGACCAGCGCCGCGGCGCCGTCGTTGAGCGGGCAGCAGTTGGCGGCGGTGACCAGGCCGTCGGGGCGGAAGACGGGCTTGAGGCCCTGCACGCCCTCCAGGGTCACGCCGGCGCGCGGGCCGTCGTCCGTGGAGACGACCGTGCCGTCCGGGGTGGTGACGGGGGTGATCTCGCGGGCCCAGAAGCCGTTCTTGATGGCCTCTTCCGCGAGGTTCTGCGAGCGGACGCCGAACTCGTCCATGTCCTGGCGGGTCACGCCCTTCAGGCGGGCCAGGTTCTCGGCGGTCTGGCCCATCGCGATGTACGCGTCGGGGACCAGGCCGTCCTCGCGCGGGTCGTGCCAGGACGCGCCCTCGCTCTGCGCGACCGCGGCCGTACGGGCCTCCGCGTCGCCGAAGAGCGGGTTGTGGGTGTCCGGCAGGCCGTCGGAGGAGCCCTTCACGGACCGGGAGACCATCTCGACGCCCGCGGAGATGAAGACGTCGCCCTCGCCCGCCTTGATGGCGTGCAGGGCCATGCGGGAGGTCTGGAGCGAGGAGGAGCAGTAGCGGGTGATGGTGGCGCCGGGCAGGAAGTCCATGCCCATCTGCACCGCCACGATGCGGGCCAGGTTGTGGCCCTGCTCGCCGCCGGGCAGGCCGCAGCCGAGCATCAGGTCGTCGATCTCGCGCGGGTCCAGGCCGGGGACCTTGGCCAGGGCGGCCTGGATGACCGTCGCGGTCAGGTCGTCCGGCCGCACGTCCTTGAGGGACCCCTTGAAGGCGCGCCCGATGGGGGAGCGGGCGGTGGAAACGATGACGGCTTCGGGCATCGGGACTCCAAGGGTGTGTTGCGGCTCTGAGCGGGACCGCAAGCGAAGTTACCGCCCCGTACGGTCCAGGTCACCGGCCGGGGCGTGTGACACGGGCCGCACTCGCCCGCGGGACGTCCGCTCAGGGCACCACCGGCTGGGCCGGGTCCGTGGCCGGCACCCGCCGCCGACGGCGGTGCTTGAGCAGTACCCAGGGGCCGCGGACCGCCGTGACCTCCGTACCCGCCTGGCCCGCGGCGGCCGACGCGGCCTTCGCCACCGGCAGCATGTCCTCGTCCCGGGACACGTCCAGCCGGTCCGACTCCGGCCACAGGCCGAGCGCCGCGCAGAGGGTCGGCAGCACGGCCATGGCCGCGGTCGCGTACCCCTCCGCCGACGGGTGGTAGGAGTCCGGGCCGAACATCTCGCGCGGGTTGGCGGCGAACTCAGGACCCAGCAGGTCCCCCATGGAGACCGTACGGGCGCCCAGTGCGACCACTCCTATGGTCTGCGCGGCGGCCAGCTGGCGCGAGACCCGGCGGGCCAGCCAGCGCAGCGGCTGGTACACCGGCTCGATCGTGCCCAGGTCCGGGCAGGTGCCCACGACGACCTCGGCACCGGCCATGCGCAGCCTGCGGACGGCCGAGGTCAGCAGCCGCACGGACTGGGTCGGCGGCATCCGGCGCGTCACGTCGTTCGCGCCGATCATGATCACGCAGACGTCCGGGGCGGGTGAGGCGCCGTCCAGCAGCAGGCCGGCCTGCCGGTCGAGATCGTCCGACATGGCACCCGAAAGAGCCACGTTGCGCAGCTCGACCGGCCGCTCGGCCACCGCCGCCAGCCCGGAGGCCAGCAGGGCCGCCGGAGTCTGCCGGGCCCGCCGCACGCCCAGGCCGGCTGCCGTGGAATCACCCAGCATGCCCAGGCGCAGCGGGCCCGGGCTCTGCTCCGGCCCGCCGAACTCGCTCCCGTACAGCCCGTCCGCGCGCGGCGGGTCCGGCAGCCCCGACCCCACCGTGCGCTTGGCGAACTGCATCTCGGCCACCACCAGCCCGACCGCGGCGGCCCCGACGAGTCCGAGTCCGCCTCCGCCGTACGCTGCCCCCGCCGCGATCCGGCGGGCTGTTCTCGCCCTGGACATCCTTCAGGCCACCTCCTCGGTCCCCATTGACCCCTACCTGCCCCGTACGCACGGTCGGCCAATCCCTTTCCGCATACTCTGGCCGGACCTCCCGGAGAACCCGTGGAGTCCCCTCCTTGGAGAACATGGTGCAATTCCACGACTCGATGATCAGCCTCGTCGGCAACACCCCGCTGGTGAAGCTCAACCGTGTGACCGAAGGCCTGCAGGCCACCGTCCTTGCGAAGGTCGAGTACTTCAATCCCGGTGGATCCGTGAAGGACCGGATCGCCGTACGGATGATCGAGGCCGCCGAGCAGAGCGGAGCCCTCAAGCCCGGCGGCACCATCGTGGAGCCGACCAGCGGCAACACGGGTGTAGGACTCGCCATCGTGGCCCAGCAGAAGGGCTACAAGTGCATCTTCGTCTGCCCTGACAAGGTGTCCATGGACAAGATCAACGTGCTGCGCGCCTACGGCGCCGACGTCGTTGTCTGCCCGACCGCCGTCGACCCCGAGCACCCGGACTCGTACTACAACGTGTCCGACCGCCTCGTGCGCGAGACCCCGGGCGCCTGGAAGCCCGACCAGTACAGCAACCCGAACAACCCCCGTTCGCACTACGAGACCACCGGCCCCGAGCTGTGGGACCAGACGGACGGGAAGATCACCCACTTCGTCGCGGGCGTCGGCACCGGCGGCACGATTTCCGGTACCGGCAACTACCTCAAGGAGGTCAGCGGCGGGAAGGTCAAGGTCATCGGCGCCGACCCCGAGGGTTCGGTCTACTCCGGCGGCTCCGGCCGCCCGTACCTCGTCGAGGGCGTCGGCGAGGACTTCTGGCCGACCGCCTACGACCCCGACGTCACCGACGAGATCATCGCGGTGTCCGACAAGGACTCCTTCCAGATGACCCGCCGCCTGGCGAAGGAGGAGGGCCTGCTGGTCGGCGGCTCCTGCGGCATGGCGGTCGTCGCCGCCCTCCGCGCCGCCGAGGGCCTCGGCCCGGACGACGTGGTCGTCGTCCTGCTGCCGGACAGCGGCCGCGGCTACATGAGCAAGATCTTCAGCGACGAGTGGATGGCGGGCCACGGCTTCCTGGAGGAGGCCGGACCGGCCGCCCGCATCGGCGACGTGCTGAACGACAAGGAGGGCGGCATCCCCTCCCTCGTCCACATGCACCCCGAGGAGACCGTCGGCGAGGCCATCGAGGTCCTGCGCGAGTACGGCGTCTCGCAGATGCCGATCGTCAAGCCGGGCGCCGGTCACCCGGACGTGATGGCCGCCGAGGTCATCGGCTCCGTGGTCGAGAAGGAGCTGCTCGCGGCGCTGTTCGCGCAGCGGGCGTCCCTGACCGACCCGCTGGAGAAGCACATGAGCTCGCCGCTGCCGCAGGTCGGCTCCGGCGAGCCGGTGTCCGAGCTGATGGAGGTGCTCGGCGAGGCGGACGCGGCGATCGTGCTGGTCGAGGGCAAGCCCACCGGTGTGGTGAGCCGTCAGGACCTGCTGGCCTTCCTCGCCAAGGCCGCGAAGTAGTCCGCAGGCGTACGGAGCCGCGCACGGCCTTCGCGCAATCGGTACGGGCCCGACACGTGGCGGCAGCACCGGCTTAACACGGCCGGGGCACAGTGGTGGTCGTCGGCAGGGAAGTCCGGGAGACCGGGACCCGGCCGGCACCACCGAACGGCGTTCGCGTACCTCCGGAGCGGCTCCCGGACCGCGCGAACGCCACGGACGCGGACGGCCCTGACCCGGCCGTGTCCTCCGCGGGGACCGCCGTCGTCCCGCCCCCGGGCAACCGGGGTGCGGCGGTCCCCGCGTACACTTTTCGCCCGTCGGCGTTCGAGGCGCGGGGGTTCGGGGCAGCGCCCCGCAGCGGACCCGCGCCCGGCCGGCGGCCGGTCAGACCCCGGAGTCCCGGGTGCCGCGCCGGAGGCGCCGGGCATGGATGAAGTTCACGCCCACGATCCCCGCCCAGGCGACGATCAGCCCCGCCAGCCGGGCCTGCGTGGCGGCGATCGCCGACAGCGGGATCGCCAGGACCAGGGTGATGATCGCGAAGCCGAAGCGTTCGCCGAAGTTCCCGTCCCCCGGCAGCGCGGACGGCGTCCGGCCGTCCCCGCGGGCAGCGGACAGGCGTTCCTCCGCCAGCCGGCGCCGGACCTGCGTGTCGACCTTCTCGACGAACGAGTCCACCAGCGCGGCCTCGTACTCCGGCCCCAGCTCGCGCCGGGCGTCCATCGTCGCGTCGAATTCCTTCTTCAGCTCTCGGGCGTGGGCGTCCATACCCCCAACGTAGGAACCCCCGCGGGCCCCGGCACTGGGGCTAGCCCCCGTATCCGCATCGCGGGCACCGGCTTGCCCCGCTGCATAACCGCATGCAGAGTGCTCCGTGACTGAATATCTCACCGGGACGGAGGGGACGGGATGAGTGACAGCCCGGCCGCGCGGCTGCAGAAGCTCTTCGAGGGGCACCGGCTGACGCCGACCCAGCGGCGGATCGCGCACTGCATGGTGCGCGGAGCGGCGGAGGTGCCCTTCCTGTCGAGCGTCGAGCTCGCCGAACTGGCCGGGGTGAGCCAGCCCTCGGTGACCCGGTTCGCCGTGGCGCTCGGCTTCGACGGATATCCCGCGCTCCGCCGCCACCTGCGCGAGGTGGCCCCCGCCGAGCGGCCCGAGGCCGCCCACGAGGACTCGTACAACGAGTACCAGCAGGCCGTCCTCGGAGAGATCGAGAACCTGCGGCAGCTGGCGGCGATGCTCGCCGATCCCGCGCCGGTCCAGGAGGCCGGGCGGCTGCTCGCCGCCTCGACGCCGCTGCCGGTGCTCGGGCTGCGGGCGGCCTCCTCGCAGGCGCGCGGGTTCGCGTACTTCGCGTCCAAGGTTCACCCGGACGTGCGGCTCCTCGACGAGGGCGGCTCCATGATGGAGGACCGCATCGACGCGGCGCTCTACGAGGGGGCCACGGCGCTGCTCTGCTTCGCGCTGCCCCGCCACCCCCGGGAGGTCGTGGACACGCTGGAACGCGCGCGGCAGGCGGGGCTGACCGTGGTCACGGTCGCCGACTCGGCCTTCGCCCCGGTGGCCCGCCACTCGGACCTGCTGATTCCGGCCCAGGTCGGCACCGGGCTGGCCTTCGACACGGCGTGCGCGCCGATGCTGCTGGGGCGGGTGCTGCTGGAGTCGATGGCGGACGCGCTGCCGGACGCGCAGGCCCGGCTGGAGGCCTTCGACGCGCGGGCCGCGGCGCGGGGTCTGTTCGTGGAGTAACCGGCCGTTTCCGGCCCCAGGGCTACAGCAGGGCGTCGCGGAGGGCGCCGCCCGCCTCCGCGACGATCGCCGACACGTCCTGCGCCGGCCTGGCAAGGCCGAAGCGGACCTCGCCCGGCGCCGTGAGCGTGAAGCCGTGGACCGCCGGGCGCGGGAGGCTGTTGTAGCCGTAGTGCGCGGTGAAGAAGTACGCGCCGGTGTCCGGGACGCCGATCAGGTCCCCCGGGACCAGCCGGGGCAGCTCTCTGGCCGTGGCCAGCAGGTCCCCGGCGAAGCAGGCCGGGCCCGCGATGTCCTGGGCCACCGGGTCGCCGGTCTTCGGGGCGCCCTTCGCGTCGTAGGGCAGGATCCGCACCGGCCAGGCCGCCGGGGCGTACGCGGTCCGGGTCGCCAGCTGGACCCCGGCGTGGGTGAGCGCGATCGGCCGGGATCCGCTGGTCTTGGTGTACTCGACCCGGGCCAGCACCAGGCCGTGCTTGGCCAGCAGGGACCGGCCGAACTCCGTGACCAGGCCGTACGAACCGTCGAAGAGGGCGGGGACCGCCTCGCGCAGGGCGGCCACGTACTGCGCGTGGGTGGGGGTCTCCTCGTCGGAGGCGAAGTTCACCGGCAGGCCGCCGCCGATGTCGAGGGTGTCGACCTGGCGCCGCCCGGCCGCCGCGTTGATCTCCTCGGCCAGCGCGTGCAGTTCCCGTACCCCTTCGGCGATCAGGGCCAGCGGCACGCCCTGGGAGCCCGAGTGGACGTGCAGCCGGGTGAGCCACGGCCGGTCCAGGTAGGCCCGTACGAGCCACGCCCGCGCGCCGGGGTCGCGCAGGGCGATCCCGAACTTCGAGGTCGTGGTCGCCGTGGACAGGGCGTCGATGGTTCCGGCGCCGGTCTGCGGGTTGATCCGCAGGCCGATCGGGGCCGCGCCGGGGGCGGGCGCCCGGCCGACGAGGGCGTCGAGGCGCTCCAGCTCCTGCGGGTTGTCGGCGTTGAGGGCGATGCCCAGCGCCAGGGCCTCGCGCAGCTCGGCCACCGTCTTGGCGGGGGAGTCCAGGACGGTCCGGGCGGCCGGGACCCCCGCCGCCCGGGCCAGCGCCAGCTCGCCGGGGCTGGCCACCTCGCAGCCGAGTCCGGCGTCGGCGAGCAGCCGCAGCACCGGGACGAGCGGGGCGGCCTTGACGGCGAAGGCGTGCAGGACGGGGGTGCCGGGGGGCAGCGCGGCCGCGAAGGCGCCGGTCAGGGCGGCGGCGGAGGCCCGGATCCCGGCGACGTCCAGCAGGCAGGTCAGCGGCTCCGCGCCGTCCGCCCCGCCCACGAGCCCCTGCTCCACGGCAGCCCGTACGGCCAGGTCCCGGCGCGCGGCGGCGCTCTCGGCGGAGCCCTCGGTGACGCCCGCGCCCTCCGTGTGTGCAGCCATGTCGGCCATCCCATCATTCGACGGGGCCGGCCGCAGCTGTTGACTGAATCTATTCATGGAGCGAGGATGTGAATGGATTGACCAACATCGGAGGAGGCACCGCCATGTCAGGACCCCGCCCCGTACGTGCCGCGCGAGGCACCGAGCTCAGCACCCTGGGATGGCAGCAGGAGGCCGCGCTGCGGATGCTCCAGAACAACCTCGACCCCGAGGTCGCCGAGCACCCCGACAAGCTCGTCGTCTACGGCGGCACCGGCAAGGCCGCCCGCGACTGGCGCTCGTACGACGCCATGGTCCGCACCCTCCAGACCCTCAAGCAGGACGAGACGATGCTCGTCCAGTCCGGCCGTCCGGTCGGCGTGATGCAGACGCACGAGTGGGCCCCGCGCGTCCTGCTCGCCAACTCCAACCTGGTCGGCGACTGGGCCAACTGGGAGGAGTTCCGCCGCCTGGAGCACCTCGGCCTGACCATGTACGGCCAGATGACCGCCGGTTCCTGGATCTACATCGGCACCCAGGGCATCCTCCAGGGCACCTACGAGACCTTCGCCGCCGTCGCCGCCAAGAAGTTCAACGGCACCCTGGCGGGCACCATCACCCTGACCGCCGGCCTCGGCGGCATGGGCGGCGCCCAGCCGCTGGCCGTGACGATGAACGACGGCGTCGCCCTCTGCATCGACGTCGACCCGCGCGCCATCGACCGCCGCATCGAGCACCGCTACCTGGACGTCAAGGCCGACAACCTGCGCCACGCCCTCCAGCTGGCCGTCGAGGCACGCGACGCCCGCAAGCCGCTCTCCATCGGCCTCCTCGGCAACGCCGCCGAGCTGCTCCCGCAGATGCTGGCCGAGGGCGCGCCCGTCGACATCGTGACCGACCAGACCTCGGCCCACGACCCGCTCGCGTACCTCCCGGTCGGCGTCGCCTTCGACGACATGGCGGACTACGCGGCCAAGGACCCGGCCGGCTTCACCACCCGCGCCCGCGAGTCCATGGCCAAGCACGTCGAGGCCATGGTCGGCTTCATGGACGCCGGCGCCGAGGTCTTCGACTACGGCAACTCCATCCGCGGCGAGGCCCAGCTGGCCGGCTACGACCGGGCCTTCGCCTTCCCCGGCTTCGTCCCCGCCTACATCCGCCCGCTGTTCTGCGAGGGCAAGGGCCCCTTCCGCTGGGCGGCGCTGTCGGGCGAGGCCTCGGACATCCACAAGACCGACAAGGCGATGCTGGAGCTCTTCCCGGAGAACGAGTCCCTGCACCGCTGGATCAAGATGGCGGGCGAGCGCGTCCACTTCCAGGGCCTGCCCGCGCGCATCTGCTGGCTCGGTTACGGCGAGCGCGACAAGGCCGGCGAGCGCTTCAACGAGATGGTGGCCGACGGCACGCTCGCCGCGCCGCTGGTGATCGGCCGCGACCACCTCGACTGCGGCTCGGTGGCCTCCCCCTACCGCGAGACCGAGGCCATGCTGGACGGCTCCGACGCGATCGCCGACTGGCCGCTGCTCAACGCCATGGTCAACGTGGCCTCCGGCGCCTCCTGGGTCTCCATCCACCACGGTGGCGGCGTCGGCATGGGCCGCTCGATCCACGCGGGCCAGGTCACCGTCGCCGACGGCACCCCGCTGGCCGGCGAGAAGATCCGCCGCGTCCTCACCAACGACCCGGGCATGGGCGTCATCCGCCACGTCGACGCCGGCTACGACATCGCCGAGTCGGTGGCCGACGAGCGCGGCGTCCGCGTCCCCATGCGCGAGGGCGACGACGCGTGACCTTCCACGACATGTGGGCCGAGCTCGCACCCATCGGCCGCAACGCCGACACCGGCGGATACCGCCGGTACGCCTGGAGCGGGGCCGACGCCGACTGCCGGACCTGGTTCCAGGAGCAGGCCGAGGCGCGCGGGCTCACGTACGAGACCGACCGCAACGGCAACCAGTGGGCCTGGCTCGGCGACCCCCTCGCGGGGGACGCCGTGGTCACCGGCTCGCACCTGGACTCCGTCCCCGACGGCGGGGCCTTCGACGGCCCCCTCGGGGTGGTGTCCTCCTTCGCGGCCCTGGACGAACTCCGCAGGAGGGGCGCGGAGTTCTCCAGGCCACTTGCCCTCACCAACTTCGGTGACGAGGAAGGGGCCCGCTTCGGGCTCGCCTGCGTCGGCTCCCGGCTCACCGCCGGGCAGCTGACCAAGGAGAAGGCGTACGAGCTGCGCGACGCCGAGGGCATCTCCCTGCCCCAGGCCATGGAGGCCGCCGGATACGACCCCGACGCCATCGGGGCCGACCCCGAACGCCTGGGCCGTATCGGCGCCTTCGTCGAGCTGCACGTGGAACAGGGCCGGGCGCTCGACCTCTCCGGGGACCGGGTCGGCATCGCCTCCGCGATCTGGCCGCACGGCCGCTGGCGGTTCGACTTCCGGGGCGAGGCCAACCACGCCGGCACCACCCGGCTCGTCGACCGCCGCGACCCGATGCTCACCTACGCGGCGACCGTGCTGGCGGCCCGCACCGAGGCGGCCCTCGCCGGGGCCGTCGCCACCTTCGGGAAGATCTCGGTCGAGCCCAACGGGGTCAACGCCATCCCCTCCCTCGTACGCGGCTGGCTCGACTCCCGCGCCGCCGACCAGGTCACCCTCGACACCGTCGTCACCGCCATCGAGAAGGCCGCCCGCGAGCGCGCCGACCAGGACGGCATCGACCTCGGCATCGTCCGGGAGTCCTTCACCCCGGTCGTCGAGTTCGAGCACGCCCTGCGCGACGAGATGAACCGCATCCTGGGCGGGGCGGTCCCCGTCCTCGGAACCGGGGCGGGACACGACGCCGGGATCCTCTCCGCCGCCGTCCCGACCGCGATGCTGTTCGTACGGAACCCGACCGGGGTCTCCCACTCCCCGCGGGAGTTCGCCGCCGAGGACGACTGCGTGGCCGGTGTGCTCGCCCTCGCCGACGTACTGGAAGGACTGGCATGCCGCTGACGTACTGGCTGGAGCACGCCTGGCTCGGCACCCACGTCGAGCCGGGCGTCGCCCTGGAGGTCACCGCCGACGGGCGGATCGGCGCCCTGCGCACCGGTGTGGACAGCCCGCCCCCCGGGGCGGAGGTGCTGCGCGGCCTGACGCTCCCGGGCCTGGCCAACGCGCACAGCCACGCCTTCCACCGGGCCCTGCGGGGCACCGTCCAGGTCGGCTCCGGCACCTTCTGGACCTGGCGCGACCTCATGTACAAGGTCGCCCAGAACCTCACCCCCGACAGCTACTTCGCGCTCGCCCGCGCCGTCTACGCCGAAATGGCGCTGGCCGGCATCACCAACGTCGGCGAGTTCCACTACGTCCACCACGCCCCCGGCGGCGCCGCCTACGCCGACCCGAACGCCATGGGCGAGGCCCTGATCGAGGCGGCCGCGGCGGCCGGCATCCGGATCACCCTGCTGGACACCGCGTACCTGTCCTCCGGCTTCGGGGAGGCCCCCAACAGCCACCAGCTGCGCTTCTCCGACGGCACCGCCGAGGCCTGGGCCGAGCGCGCGAGCGCGCTGAAGCCCCGTGAGCACGCCCTGATCGGCGCCGCCATCCACTCGGTGCGCGCGGTACCGGCCGCCGAACTGGCCACCGTCGCCCGCTGGGCCGAGGAGCGCAGGGCCCCGCTGCACGTCCACCTCTCGGAGCAGACCGCCGAGAACGACGCCTGCCGGGCGGCCCACGGCCGCACCCCGACCCAGCTGCTGGCCGACCACGGCGTGCTCGGCCCGCGCACCACCGGCGTCCACAACACGCACCTGACCGACACGGACATCGCCCTCCTCGGCGGCACCACCACCGGCACCTGCATGTGCCCCACCACCGAACGGGACCTCGCGGACGGCATCGGCCCGGCGACCCGCCTCCAGCACGCGGGCAGCCCGCTGTCCCTGGGCAGCGACAGCCACGCGGTGATCGACCTGCTCGAGGAGGCCCGCGCGATGGAGCTCAACGAGCGCCTGCGCAGCCGGACCCGGGGCCACTGGACGGCGAACGCGCTGCTCGCGGCCGCCACCGAGGACGGCCACGCGGCGCTCGGACTCGCCGACGCGGGGCGTCTGGAGACGGGCGCGCTCGCGGACTTCACCACGATCGCGCTGGACTCCGTCCGCACGGCCGGTCCGCTGCCGCGGCTGGCCGCCGAGACGGCCGTCTTCGCGGCGACCGCCGCCGATGTCCGCCACACGGTGGTCGGCGGCCGCCACATCGTCCGCGACGGCGCCCACACCCTGGTGCCGGACGTCCCGTCCGCCCTGGCCGACGCCATTGGGGCACTGCGAGCCTGACGCTGCTCTCCCCCCACCCCGCCCCTTCCCGAAACCGGGCGCTGCCCGGACCCGGTCCTCAAACGCCGGACGGGCTGGAAGATCCGGCCCCGCCGGCGTTTGAGGCGCGGGGTCCGGGCAGCGCCCCGGGAAACGGCGAAAGGGCGGGGCGGGGACAACAAGCTCTGAGAGGAACCCCCGTGACCACCACCGCAATCACCAACATCGGCAGCCTCGTCACCAACGACCCCGCCGCAGGCGACGGCTCCCCCCTCGGCCTGATCGAGAACGCCGCCGTCGTCATCGAGGACGAGAAGGTCGTCTGGGTCGGCCCCGCGACACAGGCTCCGGCCGCGGACGAGAGCTTCGACGCGCAGGGTCGGGCCGTCATCCCCGGCTTCGTCGACTCCCACTCCCACCTCGTCTTCGCCGGCGACCGCACCGCCGAGTTCAACGCCCGCATGTCCGGCCGCAGCTACTCCGCCGGAGGCATCCGCACGACCGTCGCCGCCACCCGCGCCGCCACCGACGCCGAGCTGGAGGCCAACCTGGTGCGCCACCTCGACGAGGCCCGCCGCCAGGGCACCACCACTTTCGAGACCAAGTCCGGCTACGGCCTCACCGTCGCCGACGAGGCCCGCGCCCTGCGCATCGCCGCCGCGCACACCGAGGAGGTCACCTACCTCGGCGCGCACATCGTCTCCCCCGACTACGCCGAGGACCCGGCCGGCTACGTCGACCTCGTCACCGGCGAGATGCTGGCCGCCTGCGCCCCGTACGCCCGCTGGGTGGACGTCTTCTGCGAGAAGGGCGCCTTCGACGGGGAGCAGGCCCGCGCGATCCTCACCGCCGGCGCCGCCGCCGGGCTGATCCCGCGCGTGCACGCCAACCAGCTCTCCTACGGGCCCGGCGTGCAGCTCGCCGTCGAGCTGGAGGCCGCCTCCGCCGACCACTGCACCCACCTCACCGACGCCGACGTCGACGCCCTCGCGCAGGCCGCCGGGACCACGGTCGCCACCCTGCTGCCCGGCGCCGAGTTCTCCACCCGCGCCCAGTGGCCCGACGCCCGCCGCCTGATCGACGCGGGTGCGACCGTCGCCCTGTCCACGGACTGCAACCCCGGCTCCTCCTACACGAGTTCCATGCCGTTCTGCATCGCGCTCGCCGTCCGCGACATGGGGATGACCCCCGACGAGGCGCTCTGGTCGGCCACCGCCGGCGGCGCCCGCGCGCTGCGCCGCGACGACATCGGCGTCCTGGCCCCGGGAGCCCGCGCCGACCTGGCCCTGCTGGACGCCCCGAGCCATGTCCACCTCGCCTACCGGCCGGGCGTCCCCCTCGTTTCCGGTGTCTGGCAGCGGGGCCTGCGCCGGTACTGACGAACAGTCAATCCCGGGTTGTCCTTTGTCTTCCCTCCGTAAGACCCCGGGCGTACCTTGAGCCACCGATCTGATGTGTCGTCAGTTATCTGTGGCTCGAGGGGAAGACGAAGGTGTCCGACTGCAAACGTTCCACCGCGCTCGCGCTGGCCTCCGCGCTGGCCGGTTCGGCGGTGCTGCTCACCGCCCCCGCGGCCCGTGCCGCCGTCGTCGACGTGGCCTACGACTGCAAGACCCCGATCGGGGACAAGTCGGCCGTGTCGCCCATCGACATCAAGGCCGTCAAGGAGGGCGACGGGTACAAGCTGACGATGTCCTTCCAGAAGGGCGTCTCGTCCAGCCCGATCGAACTCGGCAAGGGCGCGATGAGCCCCAGCGCCGTCATCCTCGTCGGCGGCGCCGAGAAGGTGTCCGTCCCGGTCTCGGGTCCGCCCAACCCCGAGGCGATACCCCCGGACACACCCATCAAGATCACCGACCTTTCGGGCACGTACACGCCCAAGAAGAGCGGCAAGGTCACATTCACCGCCGGGGTGCTCACCATCACGGCGATGAGCACCACGACCACCTGCACCCCCGGCAACAGCCCGGGACCGTCGCTGGAACTGGACGTCACGGCGGCCGGCGGCGGCGGTGCCCCGTCCGGCGGCGACACCACCCCGGGCGCCACCGGCGACACCCTCCCGCAGACCGGGCCCACCGACTCCGCCCTCGCCCTCGGCACCCTCGGCGGCACCGTGCTGCTCTCCGGCGCCGCCGGAGTGCTCTGGCTGACCCGGAGCGGCCAGCGGGCCCGGTCCTGAACGGAGCGACCCGGTCATGCCCGTGCTCCACACCCTCAGGCGCGCCGGCGTCGTCCTCCTGCTCGCCGCCACCGCGCTGTACGCGGCCCCCGCGCACCCGGCGGCCGCCGACGAGCCGGGCTGGACCGCCGAGCCCGCCGCCGGGACGGCGACCGCCGCCCGCCCGGACTCCACGCGCCCTAACTACCCGCGCCCCTACTACCCGCGCCCCTACTACTACATGGCGGGCGCCCCCGGCAGCGTGCTGGAGGACAGCCTCGCCCTGGTCAACACCACCGACCGGGAGCGCACCATCACGCTGCGCGGGGCCGACGCCTACAACACCGCCGACGGCGCCTTCGCGGTCCGCCCGGCGACCGGCACCGCCCCCGCCACCACCGGGTCCGGGGCCGGTTCCTGGATCAGCTTCGGGACCGCCACCACCGTGACGGTCCCGCCCCGCACCCGCGCCGTGGTCCCCTTCACGCTCACCGTGCCGCCCGCGTCCCCGCCCGGCGACCACCCCGCCGCCGTGATCGCGACCGAGGGCGGCCACGAGGTCGGCGTACGGGTCCACCTGCGGGTCGGCGGCCCCACCCTGGCCGCCCTCACCGTCGAGGACGTGACCGTACGGGGCCGGGGCGCGGCCGCCGTCGTCGCCTACACCCTCGTCAACCGCGGCAACGTGGCCCTCACCCCCGAGCTCCGCATCCGCGCCGAGGCCCTCATCGGCGCGGTGTCCGCACCACCCCGCGGCCGCACCCTGCCGGTGGAACTGCTCCCCGGCCAGCGGGTGGAGCTCACCGAGCCCTGGCCCGGCGCCCCGGCCCTCGACCGGGTCCGCGTCACCCTCACCGTGACGGCTCCCGGCGGCGCCCGCGCGGTCGCCACCGGATCGCGCTGGCTCGTCCCCCGGGCCCTCGCCGGCTGGACCGGGGCCGGCCTGCTCGCCCTCGGCGCGGCCACCGCGGCCGCGCTGTACCGCGTACGCGGCCGACGTCCCGGCCCGGAACCGGCGCCGGAGGCGCCGGCCGCGGCCGGACCGGCCCCTGCACCGCACCACGAACTGACGGGAGCCACCAGGTGAGAAGAGTCGCAGCCCTGCTCGCCGCGGGGCTGGCGGTGTGCGCCCTCGCCCTGCTCCCCGCGGCCCCGGCCGCAGCGGCCGAGGGCAAACCGACCGTGGCGCTCTCGCTCCAGGAGGCCGCCAAGGGCACCGGGATCACCGTCACCGGCACCGGCTGGCCGGCCAGGACCCTGGTGATGCTGCTGGTCTGCGGGCAGAACATGATCGGCGGCACCAACAGCTGCGCCAACGCCGACGGCGCCGCCGTCTCGGTCGCCGCCGACGGGAGCTTCACCGCCCGGCTGCCCGTGGTGGCACCGCCCAAGCCCTGCCCCTGCATCGTCAACGTCACCTCCGTCAACGGCGACCAGTCCACCGTCGCGACCCCCCTGAAGATCACCGACCACCCGGTCGCCGAGCTGCCCGCCGCATCCGGCACGGCCCGCCTCGCGATGCTCACCGGCGTCCGGCTGGAGGGCGAGGACGGGGTGCTGACCTGGTTCGGAGCCCCTCCCACCCGGAAGTTCAAGGTCACCGTCGGCAATCTCGGCCCGGTCCCGGTCAAGGACCCGGTCTTCCAGCTCGGCACCGCGCACGGGGTGTTCGCCCCCCTGTGGGAGGAGGCCCGCTGGAAGGGCACCATCCCGCCCGGCGGCAAGGCGGAGATCGCACTCGACGTCGCCCTCTCCGCGGGCGCCCACGGGGACTACACGATCTCCCTCAAGTACGGCGAGACCGTGGTGGCCGCCCAGCCCTGGGGCGTGGACCGCCCGTACGGGGTGCTGCTCTTCTGGGGCCTGCTCCTGCTGGTGATCCCGGCCGCGGTCTTCCGTGTCGGCATGGCCGTCGTCGACCGGGTCCGGCCGCGCGCCGCGACCGCCGCCGGCCGCCACCGGGGCGCCCGGCTCCCCGACGCGGCCGCGGCCGTGACGGCCCGGCTGCCGAGGATCCCGGCCCTGCGGACCCCTGCGCCGGCCCCGGGCCCCGACCGCCCGGAGCCGTCCCCCCCGACCACCACGGCGGTCCTGCCGTGGTTCACCCCGGACAGCGCGCCGGGCACAGCACCACAGGCGTCCGCACCGTCTGAGAACCGTTCGACGACGAAGGGACATTCGTGAAAACCCAACGGAGGGTGAGCGCGGCCGTGATCGCGCTGCTGCTCGGCGGCGCCGGTATTGCCATGGGGGCTACTCCCGCCCAGGCCGCGGAGACCAAGTTCAACGTCAAGTGCGTTCCCCCGGCCGGGGGCGGCAGTCCGGTGGAGGGGGAGACCACCGCCAAGGTCACCGCTCCGGCCTCGGCGAAGGTCGGCGACGAGGTCGACGTGTCCTGGGAGACGGTGAAGCCGGCCTCGAACAACACGGACCTGATGGACATCCCGCAGGACGCGGTCCAGCCCACCGGCTGGATCACCGTGAGCGGGGGAGGCGAGCTGAAGGTCGTCGGGGAGAAGAAGAACCCGCCGATCCCGAAGAAGGCGCCCATGCAGATGTCCGTGATGAAGGGCAAACTGAAGCTCACCAAGGCCGGGAAGATCACGCTGACCCCCGGCAAGTACGACGTGGCCGTCACCTTCTCCTTCGGCACGTTCGTCACCAAGTGCGCGCCGACCGGCACCGTGGGCGTCGGGGCCACCATCGACGTGTCCGCCGGCTCCAGCGGCGGTACGACGACAGGCGGTACGACCACGGGCGGCACCACCACGGGCGGTACGACCACCGGCGGCACCACGACCGGCGGCTCCACGACCGGCGGCTCCACGACCACCACGGGCGGTACGACCTCGGGCGGCTCCACCACCGGCGGCGGGGGCGGCCAGACCGACTTCCCGGGCAAGGCCGTCGAGGTGGCCTTCGACTGCGGGCCGGTCGTCCCCGGCGGCATCAAGACCCCGGTCACGATCAACGCCAAGAAGAACGGCGGCAGCTACGACCTGACGGTCAAGACCGCCAAGGGCGCGATGGCGGCGCCCATGGCCCTGCCCGCAGGAGCCCTCAAGCCCTCGATGGACGTGAAGCTCGGCGGGGCGGACAGCGGCACCGTCAAGGTCTCCGGCCCGGCCAATGCCGAGCCGATCCCGGACAAGGCCCCGGTCAGCCTCAGCGACATGACCGGCACCTTCAAGCCCGGCAAGAGCGGCAAGGTGACGCTGAGCCCGGACCAGCTGACGATCGACGTCACGATGGCCCCCGGAGCCACCCCGATCAACGTCCCCTGCAAGGCGACGAGCAGCGGCGTCTCGCTGGAACTGGACACCGCCGCCCAGCCGGGCGGATCCGGCTCCTCCTCCGCCTCCGGCAGCACCACCTCGGGCGGCGGCCTCGCCGAGACCGGCGCCGAGGACGAGGGCGGCATCAAGGCGCTGGCCCTGGTCGCCGGCACCGTGATCCTGCTCGGCGGCGCGGTGTTCACCTTCACCCCGTGGCGCCGCCTGCGCGGCATGCGGTAACCCGCCGGCGTACGACGGAACGGCCCGGCACGCCTTTCGGTGTGCCGGGCCGTTCCGTCGCTCTGCGGTGGTGTGCGTCAGTGCACGTTGCCCATCAGGGCCTGGACGTTCTTGCGGTACATGTAGACCGCGACACCCGCGAGCGCCGCCGCGGCGGCCTGGAGGCCGATGATGATCGTGCCGTTCAGGTCCACGCCGGCCAGCGCGAGCAGACCGGTGGTGCAGTCACCGGCGGTGACCGCGAGGAACCAGACGCCCATCATCTGGGAGGCGTACTTCTGCGGCGCCATCTTGGTGGTGACCGAGAGGCCGACCGGGGAGAGGCACAGCTCGGCGATGGTCTGGATCATGTAGATCGAGACGAGCCACATCGGCGACACCTTGGTGCCGTCGCCCGCCATGCTCATCGGGATGATGAAGATGAAGAAGGACGCGCCGACCAGGACCAGGGCCATCGCGAACTTCACGATGGTGTTCGGCTCCTGGTTCTTGCGGGCCAGCCACAGCCACGCCCAGGCGAAGAGCGGGGCCAGTGCCATGACGAACAGCGGGTTCAGCGCCTGGTACAGAACGGTGGACGGGGTCCAGCCGAAGATCGAGCCGGTGCTGTTGTCGGCGAACAGGGAGAGCGTCGAGCCACCCTGGTCGTAGATCATCCAGAACGCGGCGGCGGCGACGAAGAACCAGATGTACGCCGACATCTTGGACTGCTCGGGACCCGACAGGCCCTTGTCCCGCTTGATGCGCACCAGCACGGTGACCGGGATGACCAGACCGGCGATGGTGATCGGGTACAGCGCCCAGTTGATGGTGAACATGCCCAGCGCGACCACGGTGCCGTAGAAGGCGCCGACGACCGCGACGACCGCGGCGACCTTGACGACGAGGCTGTTGCGCTCGGTGACCGAGAGCGGGTTCGGGACGATGCTGCTCGTCGGGCTGAGCGTGCGGCCGAAGATCAGGAACATGGCCAGGCCGAGGGCCATGCCGATGGCGGCGAGCAGGAAGCCGAGGTGCCAGCTGACGGTCTCACCGACGATGCCGATGACCCACGGGGCACCGAAGGCACCCAGGTTGATGCCGATGTAGAACAGCGTGAAGCCGCCGTCACGGCGCGGGTCGTCCGGGCCGGCGTACAGGTGGCCGACCATCGTGGAGATGTTGGCCTTCAGCAGACCGGAGCCGACCGCGACCAGCACCAGACCCGCGAAGAACGAGATCTGGCCGGGCAGCGCCAGCGCCACGTGACCGGCCATGATCACGAAGCTGGCGATGGTGACGGTCTTGCGGGCGCCCCAGACGCGGTCGCCGAACCAGCCACCGGGCATGGCCATCAGGTAGACCATGGCCACGTACACGGAGTAGATCGCCGTGGCGACGCCCATCTTGAAGCCCAGGCCACCGCCCTGGCTCCCGGTCGCGGCGTCCGCACCGCCGGAGACCAGGTACAGGACGAGAAGCGCACGCATGCCGTAGTAGGAGAAGCGCTCCCACATCTCGGTCATGAACAGCGTGGCCAGGCCGATCGGGTGGCCGAGGAGGGTCTTCTCGTGAGCGGGGCTCGGAGAAGCCGTCGTCAGGCTGGAAGCCATGGTCGATCCTTGCTTGCTCGGGACGCTTGGCTTCGTGAGCTCATCCGCGCCCGGTGGGGGGTGGCCGGCACCGGCGACGGATCTCCCACCCCACGCCTCGGGGTCTCGCCCCCTCATGGGGTGGGAGGCGAAGGAACATCCGTAACCGGGATCCACGCCCGCCCGCGCACAGCGCGGAGGGGCCCGGCCCACAGGTCATTCACTGTCATCAAGCCCGGACAGGTGAGTCCAACAAGACTGCCTGTCCGATCAGGACAGAAGAGAGACCCTTGGCTCGCTTTTCGGCACAAAGGTCCCTGAGGTAGTGCATCAGGCGTCTCGCCACCATACGACACGACACAGTGGCATTTGAAAGGACTTGAGAGATGGATCACAAGGCGCGCCGGGAACCGTTCGACCATATTCGAAGGCGCTTAGTAGTTCATAACCCCAGATAGAGAGGGGTCTGTAGGCGGGCCCCTGCTTTCAGCCGCCGCGCACTACCATCACCCACATGACGCGTGTACTGCTCGCCGAGGACGACGCATCCATCTCGGAGCCCCTGGCCCGCGCCCTGCGCCGGGAGGGGTACGAGGTCGAGGTCCGGGAGGACGGCCCCACCGCCCTGGACGCGGGACTGCAGGGCGGCGTCGACCTCGTCGTCCTCGACCTGGGCCTGCCGGGCATGGACGGCCTGGAGGTCGCCCGCCGGCTGCGCGCCGAGGGCCACGGCTTCCCGATCCTGGTCCTCACCGCCCGCGCGGACGAGGTCGACACGGTCGTCGGCCTGGACGCCGGCGCCGACGACTACGTGACCAAGCCCTTCCGCCTGGCCGAGCTGCTCGCCCGGGTCCGGGCCCTGCTCCGGCGCGGCGCCACCGAGGCCCTCCAGCCCCCCGCCACCCACGGCGTGCGGATCGACGTCGAGTCGCACCGCGCCTGGATGGGGGAGGAGGAGCTCCAGCTCACCGCCAAGGAGTTCGACCTGCTGCGGGTCCTGGTCCGCGACGCCGGCCGGGTCGTCACCCGCGACCAGCTGATGCGCGAGGTCTGGGACACCACCTGGTGGTCCTCCACCAAGACCCTCGACATGCACATCTCCTGGCTGCGCAAGAAGCTGGGCGACGACGCCGCCAACCCCCGCTACATCGCCACCGTGCGCGGCGTCGGATTCCGCTTCGAGAAGAGCTGACCCAGAGCGATCCGCCGGGCGACCGCAGAGCGACGGCAGAGCTGACGGCCTCCCCGGGCCTCACCTGGGGCATGCTCTAGGGCATGCGCCGCCGCCTCATCAACTCCACGCTCGCCGTGGTGCTCGTCGTGATCGCCGTCTTCGGGGTCTCCCTCGTCATCGTGGAGACCCGGACCATCACCAGCAGCGCCCAGGACCGCATCGAGTCCGAGGCGCTGCGGCTCGTGGGCATCGTCGAGGCGAACGTCCTGGAGAAGAAACCGATCGACCCCGTGGCCCTCGGCGAACAGCTGGACGCCGGCCACTACGCGCGGATCACCATCCCCGGCCAGTCGGCCGTGCACGTCGGGGCCCCGATCCCCGACAGCGTCATCCGCGGCACCGCCCGCGGGGAGCAGGGCGAGGTCGTGGTCGTCGAGGAGTCCCGCTCCACCGTGACCCGCGAGGTCGGACGGACCCTCGCCGTGGTCGGCGCCGTGGCCCTGCTGGCCGTCGTGGCGGCCGTACTGCTCGCCGTACGGCAGGCCAACCGGCTGGCCTCCCCGCTCACCGACCTGGCCGAGACGGCGGAGCGGCTCGGATCCGGCGACCCGCGGCCCCGGCACAAGCGGTACGGGGTCCCCGAGCTGGACCGCGTCGCGGACGTACTGGACTCCAGCGCCGAGCGCATCGCGCGCATGCTCACGGCCGAGCGGCGCCTGGCCGCGGACGCCTCCCACCAGCTACGCACCCCCCTCACGGCACTCTCCATGCGGCTGGAGGAGATCACGGTCACCGAGGACCTGGCGACCGTGCGGGAGGAGGCGACGATCGCCCTGACCCAGGTGGAACGGCTCACGGACGTCGTACAGCGGCTGCTCACGAACTCGCGGGACCCGCGGACGGGCTCGGCGGTCCCCTTCGACCTGGACGAGGTCGTCAAGCAGCAGGTGGAGGAGTGGCGGCCGGCCTACCGCAGCGCGGGACGGGCCATCGTCCGCTCCGGCCGGCAGGGCGTGCGCGCCGTCGGCACCCCGGGCGCGGTCTCCCAGGTGCTCGCCACCCTCGTCGAGAACGCCCTGATGCACGGCGGCGGCACGGTCGCGCTGCGCACCCGGGTGATCGGCAACCAGGCGGTGCTGGAGGTCACGGACGAGGGGCCGGGGGTCCCGCCGGACCTCGGCAACCGGATCTTCGAGCGGGCCATCAGCGGCCGCAACTCCACCGGGATCGGCCTCGCGGTGGCCCGGGACCTGGCCGAGGCGGACGGCGGACGGCTGGAGCTGCTCCAGACCCAGCCGCCGGTGTTCGCGCTGTTCCTCAGCCGCACGGCGCCGGAACCGGCCGAACCGCCGACGACGGTGCGCTAGCGGCGGCCCGGACACCCCCTAGTTGTTCGCGGGCTCCGGCTCGGGCAGCGGCTCCGGCCGGCGCTCCGGCTTCGGCACGGGCGCCGGGTCCGGCATGGGCTCCGTCGGCTCGGCCGGCGCGGGCAGGGCCTTGAAGACCCAGGTCCGGTACGACCAGAAGCGGAACACGGTGGCGGTCCCGATGCCGATGAACTTGAACACGTTGCTCGCGACCGGGCCGTCCCAGCCGAAGCCGTACGTGGCGGCGTAGAGCACGCCGCTCTCGATGACCAGGCCGATGCCGCTGAACGCGGCGAAGAGGGTCAGCTCGCGGGTCCGGCCGCTCTGGGCGCGGTCCCGGTAGGTGAAGTAGCGGAAGCCGAGGTAGTTCGTGGTGATGGCCACGACGGTGGCTATCACGCTCGCGCGCACGACCTGAAGGTCCGTCGTGTTGCGGATCAGGTTGAAGACACCCAGGTTGACCAGGACTCCCAGACCGCCGACCGCCCCGAACTTGGCGACCTCCCGTACGAGGCCGCGTACGCGTTCGAGGACAGATCCGCCCGGCGTGGTCATCAGTAGGTCAGTCCTGTCGGTCACCGCCCGCTTACGGGGCGTCCGGTGTTCTCCGTCAACCCACCCATGCTAAGTCTCCCCCCTGTGCTCCGTCTGTGCCTTCCGGCAGCCTGCGACGCACGGCACACGGACAGATCGGGCCAGGGGCACGTCCGGATGGCGGAATACCGGCGGATACCCTGGAGGTGTGACGTTCCCGGTAGTCGGCATGGTCGGCGGCGGTCAGCTCGCCCGCATGACCCACGAGGCGGGTATCCCCCTCGGCATCAGATTCAAGCTCCTCAGTGACACCCCGCAGGACTCGGCGGCCCAGGTCGTGAGCGATGTCGTCATCGGCGACTATCGCGATCTGGAGACGTTGCGAGCCTTCGCGCGCGGTTGTGACGTGATCACCTTCGACCACGAGCATGTACCCATGGAGCACCTGCGGGCCCTGGAAGCGGACGGCATCCCCGTCCGCCCGGGGCCCGACGCTTTGGTACACGCCCAGGACAAGGGGGTGATGCGCGCCAAGCTCGACGAGATCGGCGCGCCCAGCCCCCGCCACCGGATCGTGAGCGATCCGGACGACGTGGCCGCCTTCGCGGAAGAGGTGGGCGGGTTCCCCGTCATCCTCAAGACCGTGCGGGGCGGGTACGACGGCAAGGGGGTGTGGTTCGTCCGCACCCCCGAGGACGCGGAGGCCCCCTTCAAGGCGGGCGTCCCGGTCCTCGCGGAGGAGAAGGTCCAGTTCGTCCGCGAGCTCGCGGCCAACATCGTCCGCTCCCCGCACGGACAGGCGGTCGCCTATCCCGTCGTGGAGTCCGTCCAGGTGGACGGGGTCTGCGACACGGTGATCGCCCCGGCCCCGAACCTCTCGGAGGCCCTCGCGGGCGAGGCCCAGACCCTCGCCCTGCGCATCGCCGACGAACTCGGCGTGACCGGCCACCTGGCCGTGGAGCTGTTCGAGACCACCGACGGCCGGATCCTGGTCAACGAGCTGGCGATGCGCCCGCACAACAGCGGCCACTGGACCCAGGACGGGGCCGTGACCTCACAGTTCGCCAACCACGTCCGGGCGGTCCTGGACCTTCCCCTCGGCGACCCGCGCCCCCGCGCCCGCTGGACGGTCATGGCGAACGTGCTGGGCGGGGAGTATCCCGACATGTACGCGGCGTACCTGCACTGCATGGCCCACGACCCCCAACTGAAGATCCACATGTACGGCAAGGACGTGAAGCACGGCCGCAAGGTCGGCCACGTCAACACCTACGGCGACGACCTGGACGATGTGCTGGAACGCGCACGCCACGCGGCCGGCTACCTCAGGGGAACGATCACCGAGTGAGAAGTTGTCCCCAGGACCCGGACGCGAGCCTGCGCCAAGGCGTCGCGCAGCGGCACGACGTCGCTTCGGAACTCCGGGTCGGCACCAGGTCTGTCCCCGGCTCGCAGGCCGGGGTTTCCATGCGAGGAGATTCATGAGCACCAGTTCCCAGGCCCCCGTCATCGGCATCGTCATGGGATCCGACTCGGACTGGCCCGTCATGGAGGCGGCCGCCCAGGCCCTGGACGAGTTCGAGATCCCCTACGAAGTCGACGTCGTGTCCGCCCACCGGATGCCGCGCGAGATGATCGAGTACGGGGAGCGGGCCGCCGACCGAGGGCTGAAGGCGATCATCGCGGGCGCGGGCGGGGCCGCCCACCTGCCCGGCATGCTCGCCTCGGTCACCCCGCTGCCGGTCATCGGCGTGCCGGTGCCGCTGAAGTACCTCGACGGCATGGACTCGCTGCTGTCGATCGTCCAGATGCCGGCCGGGGTTCCCGTCGCCACCGTCTCGGTCGCCGGGGCGCGCAACGCGGGGCTGCTGGCCGTACGGATGCTGGCCGCCCACGACAAGGAGCTGCTGGCCCGGATGCGCGATTTCCAGCAGGAGCTCAACGACCAGGCCACCGAGAAGGGCAAGCGGCTGCGTACGAAGGTCGCGAGCGCGGAGTCCTTCGGGTTCGGAAAGTGAGCGCGGCGCAGCGTCTGGACGAGGCGCGCGAGCTGTTGGCCGAGCACCCCGTCGTGGACGGCCACAACGACCTGCCCTGGGCGCTGCGTCAGCAGGTGCGCTACGACCTGGCACAACGGGACATCGCGGGCGACCAGTCCGCCCACCTGCACACCGACATCCCCCGGCTGCGCGCCGGCGGGGTCGGCGCGCAGTTCTGGTCGGTCTACGTGCGCTCCGACTACGCCGGCGACGAGGCGGTCAGCGCCACCCTGGAGCAGATCGACGTGGTCGCCCAGCTGATCGACCGTTACCCCGGCGACCTCGTGCGGGCGCTGACGGCGGACGACATGGAGGCGGCCCGCGCCGACGGCCGGATCGCCTCGCTGATGGGGGCCGAGGGCGGCCATTCCATCAACAACTCGCTCGCCACCCTGCGCGCCCTGCACCGGCTGGGCGTGCGGTACATGACGCTCACGCACAACGACACGATCGACTGGGCGGACTCGGCGACCGACGAGCCCCGGCACGGCGGTCTGACCGACTTCGGCCGCGAGGTCGTCCGCGAGATGAACCGCGTCGGCATGCTGGTGGACCTCTCGCACGTCGCCGCGACGACGATGCGGGACGCGATCGCGGTCTCGGCCGCGCCGGTGGTCTTCTCGCACTCCTCGGCGCGCGCGGTCTGCGACCACCCGCGCAACATCCCCGACGACGTGCTGGCGACGCTGCCGGGCAACGGCGGGGTGGCGATGGCCACCTTCGTGCCGAAGTTCATCCTCCCGGCGGCGGTCGAGTGGACCCTGGCCGCGGACGAGAACCTGCGCGCGCACGGCTTCCACCACCTGGACACCACCCCCGAGGCGATGGCCCTGCACCGTGCCTTCGAGGCGCAGCGCCCGCGCCCGGTGGCCACGGCCGCCACGGTGGCGGACCACCTGGACCACATGCGCGAGGTGGCCGGCATCGACCACATCGGCATCGGCGGGGACTACGACGGCACGGCCTTCACCCCGTCCGGCCTGGACGACGTGGCGGGCTACCCGAACCTCGTCGCCGAGCTGCTCACGCGCGGCTGGTCCAAGGCCGATCTGGCGAAGCTGACCTGGTCGAACGCGGTACGGGTGCTGCGCGACGCGGAGTCGGTGGCCCGGGAGCTCGGGGCGTCCCGGGGCCCGTCGAACGCGGTGCTCCAGGGCTGATCCAGCGGTGATCCGGTAGCGGACGCGGTGCCCGGCGGGTGCGGTGACAGGGTGTGACCTGCGGGTTCACTCGAACGCTGCGTCCGCCGGGCGTCCCTGCCGTCCCACATGTCACGGTGGCAGCATCTCTCCCTGCTGCCGCCGAGACCGGAGCGTATGCCATGGCCGACCTGCAGGATGAACCCCACTCCGTGGGCATCGGAGCCGAAGACCTCCCCGTACCCGCGGTGGCGGCTGCGGCGGGCGCCCTCGACCGGGCCGCCGCGCTGCTGGCCGTCCATCCCGTGGCCGACGGGTGCAACACCCTTGTCTGGACCCTGCACCAGAGCCCGTACCACGACATCGAGACCTCGGACACGGGCGTGGACACCGACATCCCGCGGCTGCGCGCCGGGGGAGTGGGGGCCCAGTTCTGGTCCCTGCTCGGGCCGTCGGCCCCGGCGCGCGAGGACGCCGCCGGTGACCAGGTGCTCTCGGGCACGCTGGACCAGATCGACACGGCGCTGACCCTGATGCGCCGTTACCCGGACAGCCTGTGCCTGGCGCTCAGCGCCGACGACATGGCGGACGCCCGCAACCGGGGCCGGATCGCCTCGTTCCTGGGCCCGGTGCCCGGCCGCACGCTGACCGATTCCCTGGGCGCGCTGCGCGCGTTCCACGCGCTGGGCGTACGCGTCCTCGCGCCCGCCGGGGCGCCCTGGGCGCTGGAGGAGCTGACGGCCTTCGGCCACGAGGTGGTCCGGGAGGCGAACCGGCTGGCGATCCTGCTGGACCTCACGGGCTGCCCGCCGGCGGTCGCCTGCCAGATCACGGGGGCCTCCAAGGCCCCGGTGATCATCTCGAACACGGCGGCGGCCTCGCTGAACCCGCATCCGGGGAACGTGACCGACGAGGTGCTGGCCGCGCTGCGGGAGGCCAACGGGCTCGCGATGGTCACCTTCGACGGCGCGCGCACCGGGGACTCCCTGCATGCGGTGGCCGACCACCTCGACCACGTACGGGCCATCGCGGGCCCGCACAGCGTCGGACTCGGCGCCACCTTCGGCGCCGCGCCGGGCCACCCCCGCCCGACGGGCCTGACCGACCCCTCGGGCTACCCGCGGCTGATCGCGGAGCTGCTGGAGCGCGGCTGGCCCGAGTCCGAGGTGGCCCTGCTGACCTGGGGCAACGCCCTGCGCGTCGTCCGCGACGCGGAGTTCACCTCCCGCGCCGCCCAGCACCGCCGCTGAACTCCGGCCCCGCCGGCGTTTGAGCTGAACTCAGCCCCGCCGGCGTTTGAGGCGCGGGGGTCCGGAGGCGAAGCCCGCGGCAACGGACCCGCGCCCGCAGCCGTATCCCGGCCCGGCCAGAGGCCTAGGCCCGCGGGCGGCCCATCGCGCGGTAGGTCCAGCCCGCGGCGCGCCACCGCACCGGGTCGAGCGCGTTGCGGCCGTCGAGGACGAGGCGGTCGGTGACGACGCCGGCGAGCTCGGCCGGGTCGAGGTCGCGGAACTCGCGCCACTCGGTGAGGTGGAGGACGACCTCGGCGCCCCGGGCCGCCGCCAGCGCGGAGTCCGCGTAGCCGAGGGTCGGGAAGACGCGCCGGGCGTTGTCCATGCCCTTGGGGTCGTAGACGGTGACCTGGCCGCCCTGGAGGTGGATCTGCCCGGCCACGTTCAGCGCGGGGGAGTCGCGGACGTCGTCCGAGTCCGGCTTGAAGGTGGCTCCGAGCACGGCGACCCGCTTGCCGAGGAACGAGCCGCCCACGGCCTCCCGGGCCAGCTCGACCATGTGCCCGCGGCGCCGCATGTTGATGGAGTCGACCTCGCGCAGGAAGGTCAGCGCCTGGTCGGCGCCCAGCTCACCGGCGCGCGCCATGAAGGCCCGGATGTCCTTCGGCAGGCAGCCGCCGCCGAAGCCGATCCCGGCGCGCAGGAACTTCGCGCCGATCCGCTCGTCGTAGCCGATGGCCTCGGCCAGCTTGACGACGTCACCGCCGGCGGCCTCGCAGACCTCCGCCATCGCGTTGATGAAGGAGATCTTGGTGGCGAGGAAGGAGTTGGCGGCGGTCTTCACCAGCTCCGCCGTCGGGAAGTCGGTGACGACCAGCGGCGTCCCCTCGGACATCGGCGTCTCGTAGACCTCCCGCAGCAGCTTCTCGCCGCGCTCGCCCTGGACGCCGATCACGATCCGGTCGGGGTGCAGGGTGTCCTGCACGGCGAAGCCCTCCCGCAGGAACTCCGGGTTCCAGGCCAGCTCCACGTCCTCGCCCGCCGGGGCCAGCTCCGTGAGCTTCGCCGCCAGCCGCTGCGCCGATCCGACCGGGACCGTGGACTTGCCGACGACCAGGACCGGCCGGGTCAGGTGCGGGGCCAGCGAGGCCATCGCGGAGTCGACGTAGGACATGTCGCAGGCGTACTCGCCGTGCTTCTGCGGGGTGTTCACGCACACGAAGTGGACGTCGCCGAACGCACCGACCTCCTCCCAGGAGGTCGTGAACCGCAGCCGTCCCGTGGAGCCGGGCAGTCCGGCCACGTGCCGGGCCAGCAGTTCCTCCAGCCCGGGCTCGTACATCGGCACCCGGCCGGACGCCAGCATCTCGATCTTCTCGGGCACCACGTCCAGTCCCAGGACCTCGAAGCCCAGCTCCGCCATCGCCGCGGCGTGGGTCGCGCCGAGGTAGCCGGTGCCGATCACAGTGATCCTGAGGGGGGCCATGGGTGCTCCAGAGGTGCGGGGCCGTTTGCGGCCACTGAGCATAGTCGGGCCCACCGGCGGGGACGGTCCCCAGGAGCCACTGCTGTCGACACCGCTGTCACGCAACTCACGTGGGCCGTCCATATCGCCATCCGTGACGGGCCCACTAAGCTTGGGTTACTTAACGGTAGTTAGCATCACGCATCACCCTGGGGAGTGAGAGATCTTGGCGGGTTCTGCCGACTTCGACCTGTACCGCCCGGCCGAGGAGCACGACATGCTCCGCGAGTCGGTCCGCTCGCTCGCCGAGGCGAAGATCCTGCCGTTCGCCGCCGCGGTCGACGAGGAATCCCGCTTCCCGCAGGAGGCCCTGGACGCCCTGGTCGCCAGCGACCTGCACGCCGTCCACGTGCCCGAGACTTACGGCGGCGCGGGCGCCGACGCCCTCGCCACCGTGATCGTGATCGAGGAGGTGGCCCGCGTCTGCGCCTCCTCCTCCCTCATCCCGGCCGTGAACAAGCTCGGCTCGCTCCCGGTGATCCTCTCCGGTTCCGAGGAGCTCAAGGCCAAGTACCTGGGCCCGCTGGCCAAGGGCGACGCGATGTTCTCGTACGCGCTCTCCGAGCCGGACGCGGGCTCCGACGCCGCCGGCATGAAGACCCGCGCCGTGCGCGACGGGGACTTCTGGGTGCTCAACGGCGTCAAGCGCTGGATCACCAACGCGGGCGTCTCCGAGTACTACACGGTGATGGCCGTCACCGACCCCGAGAAGCGCTCCAAGGGCATCAGCGCCTTCGTCGTCGAGAAGTCCGACGAGGGCGTGTCCTTCGGCGCCCCGGAGAAGAAGCTCGGCATCAAGGGCTCCCCGACGCGCGAGGTCTACCTCGACAACGTCCGGATCCCGGCCGACCGCATGATCGGCGCCGAGGGCACCGGCTTCGCCACCGCGATGAAGACCCTGGACCACACCCGCATCACCATCGCGGCCCAGGCGCTCGGCATCGCCCAGGGCGCCCTGGACTACGCCAAGGGCTACGTCCAGGAGCGCAAGCAGTTCGGCAAGCCGATCGGCGACTTCCAGGGCGTGCAGTTCATGCTCGCGGACATGGCCATGAAGATCGAGGCCGCCCGCCAGCTGACCTACGCGGCCGCCGCCCGCTCGGAGCGCGTCTCCGCCGGAGGCGCCCACGAGGACCTGACCTTCTTCGGCGCCGCGGCCAAGTGCTTCGCCTCCGACGTGGCCATGGAGGTCACCACGGACGCCGTCCAGCTGCTCGGCGGCTACGGCTACACCCGTGACTACCCGGTGGAGCGCATGATGCGCGACGCCAAGATCACGCAGATCTACGAGGGCACCAACCAGGTCCAGCGGATCGTCATGGCCCGCAACCTGCCGTAGCGGGCACCTGACCTGCAGCGACGCGAACTCCCCCGGCAGGCGGCCGGGGGACGTTCGCGCATGCGGCGCCGGGCAGGACATCCCCTAGGCTGTGCGGCTGTCAGCCGTAGGCGCGCAGGTGGGGCGGAAGCAAGCATGTTCACGGAACGCCGGATGGCGGCGATGCTCGGGCAGATCGCCCGCCAGGACCTCGTCGAGATCGGTCCGGAGCAGACGGTCGCCCGGGTGGCCGTCCTGGCCCACGTCGCGGAGCAGTACGGCTACGCGTACGACCGGGCGCACCGGACGGGGCACAACGACATGCAGATCCTGGTGCGGATGTACCGGGACCCGCACCCCGAGGCGCGTGCCCGCGAAGCGGCGACCATCACCGCCCATCCGCAGGCCGGCAACGGCGGGACGGTGCCGGGACTGCGGCCGGGGACGATCAAGCCGCTCCCCGAAGCGCAGGAGGCCGTGGCCCGGCTGAAGGACAGGATCATGCTCGACGTCATGGCCCAGGCCGCGGACAAGCGGCAGAAGGCGATCGCCTGGGGGTCCTGCGGAGCCGTGGTCCTCATGCTGCTCGTCCTCGGGATGCCGATCGCCGCGCTGGCCGGCGGCGCGGCGCTCGCGGCGTTCCTGGGCGGCGCCTTCAAGCTGGGCGCGATCCGCCGGCAGCGGATCGCCCGGCGACTGACGGACGCCGGGTTCGTCCCGGTCCGGGACGAGCACGGCAGGCAGCGCTTCCTGCAGCCGGGGCGCCAACTGCCCGGCCATGCCAGTCCGTTCGCCTCCTGACGGGGTGCCGAACCCGGTCATTTCATGACACATCGAGTGCGGCGAACCCACGCGTGAGCGCACCGGTGGACACATCCGGCACCGGACTCCGGGCGCCCCCGGATGGGCTAAATTTGGACCTTCGTACGCCGGAATCGGTTGGGGAGAACGCAATGACGGAAGCGATCCTGCTGGTCGGCGGACAAGGGACGCGCCTGCGCCCCGTGACGGTGAACACGCCCAAGCCGATGGTTCCCACGGCCGGTGTCCCGTTCCTCGCCCACCAGATAGCCAGGGCCGCCGCCGCCGGTGTCACGCACATCGTGATGGCCACCTGCTACCTCGCCGAGGTCTTCGAGCCCTACTTCGGCGACGGATCCGAGTTCGGCCTCAGCCTCGAGTACGTGGTCGAGGACGAGCCCCTCGGGACCGGCGGCGCCATCCGCAACGCCGGGCAGCGCCTGACCGGCGGCCCGGACTCCTCCGTCCTCGTCTTCAACGGCGACATCCTCACCGGCCTGGACATCGCCGGCCTGGTCGAGTCCCACGAGGCGGCCGACGCCGACGTCTCCCTCCACCTGGTCCGGGTCGAGGACCCGCGCGCCTTCGGCCTGGTCCCCACCGACTCCCAGGGGCGGGTGCTGGCCTTCACGGAGAAGCCGCAGACCCCCGAGGAGATCATCACCGACCAGATCAACGCCGGCTGCTACGTCTTCCGCCGCAGCGTGATCGACTCCATCCCGGCGGGCCGCCCGGTCTCGGTCGAGCGCGAGACCTTCCCCGGTCTGCTGGCCGCCGGGGCCAAGCTGCACGGCGTCACCGAGAACACCTACTGGATGGACCTCGGCAAGCCCGAGTCGATCATCCAGGCCTCCGCAGACCTCGTACGCGGCGTTGTCTCCTCCCCGGCCGTCCCCGGACGCCGCGGCGAGTCCCTGGTCCTGCCGGGCGCCGAGGTGGCGGCCGGGGCCAAGCTCTCCGGGGGCACCGTCGTGGGCGCCGGCGCCCGCATCGAGGCGGGCGCGGTCGTCCAGGGCTGCATCGTCCTCGACGGCGCCGTCATCGGCCCGGACGCCCAGGTCAACGCCAGTCTGATCGGCGCCGGCGCCTCGGTCGGCGCGCGGACCGTACTGGACGGGGCCGTCATCGGCGACGGCGCGGCCGTGGGCGCCGACAACGAACTGCGCAGCGGCGCCCGGGTGTGGTGCGAGGCCCGGCTGCCCGCCGCCGCGATCCGCTTCTCCCCGGACGCGTGACCGCGGTCCGGGGAGGGCGCAGCGCCGTCAGTTGCCGCGGACGGTGACCTTCTCGTCGTTCTGGATCTGCTTCACCAGCTGCTGCACCTTCGCCTTGTCCCAGACGAGGTTGCCGCCGCGCTGGCCGGAGATCGGGATGTTCATCGAGACCCCGTCCCCGCCGTTGACGCCCTTCATCGCGAAGAACATCTGGCCCATGTCGTACAGGCCCATGTCCTTGTCGACGATGAGGGTGTCCAGGCCCGCGCCCAGCATCGGGTAGAGCGAGAACGGGTTGAGGATCGTCGACGGGGTCGCGGCCTGATGGGCCAGCGCCGACAGGAACTTCTGCTGGTTCTTCGTCCGCTGGAGGTCCGACTCGGCGAAGGCGTACCGGGTCCGTACGAAGGCCAGCGACTGCTCGCCGTTCAGGGTCTGCTTGCCGGCCTTGAAGTCGGCGCCCGACTTCTCGTCCTTGAAGCCCTCCTCGATGTCGAGCTCCACACCGCCCAGCGCGTCCACGATGTTCGCGAAGCCGGCGAAGCCGATCTCCGCGTAGTGGTCGATGCGCAGGCCCGTGTTGTGCTCCACCGTCCGCACCAGCAGCTCGGGGCCGTCCTCCGCGTACGCCGCGTTGAGCTTGACCCGGCGCCCCTGGGCGGCGAACTTCTTGCCGGACTGCGAGCCGACGAAGGCGGGAATCTCCACGTCCGAGTCGCGGGGCAGCGAGATCATGGTGTTCCCGCTGGAGCACTTCGCCAGGATCATCATCGAGTCGGTCCGCTTGCCCTCGGCCGAGCCGGTGTGCAGCTTCTTCTTCTCCTCGGCGGACATGCCTTCGCGGCTGTCGGAGCCCACGATCAGGTACGTCGTGCAGTCGCCCTCCTTCGGGCGCTCGATGACCTTGCCGAGGTCCACCTCGCGGCGCACCTTGGAGTCGGCCCAGAAGTAGGTGGAGACGGAAGTCACCAGCAGCGCGGAGACCAGCACGATCGAGCCGACCTTGATCCGCTTGCGCCAGTCCGGGGCCGGGCCGGGTGCCCGCCCGGGGCGGCCGGATCCGGACAGCCCGCCGGGGCCGCCGGGGCCTCCCGGCCCGCCCGGAGCGCCGCCCGCGGGGTCCCCGTAGACCTGGCCGGTGTTGTAGCCGCTGTCGTAACCGCCGTACGCGTCGTGGCCGCCCGCCTGCTGCGGGGGCACGCCGTGCGCGGGCGGGGGGCCCGCCGGTCGCTGCGGGCGCGGGGGCTGCGGGGGCCGCTGGGGCTGCTGCGGCTGCGGCTGCCGCTGGATGTGCCGCATCCGCTGCACACCCTCGGGCTGCGGCTGCGCGCTGCCGCGCCCGTACGCGTCGTCACGACCTTCTGGCCAGTCATTCATGCGCCCTAGGATGCCTGCCCCGGCGCGTGGTCCGACAGCCCGGTCCGTATTCCGTACCGCCGCTGTTGCAGAGCTGATGCCTCCACGGGCCATCTAAGGTGTCCGTATGACACAGATACCGGGCGAGCTGCCCGGAAAGCCGACCGCGGCCTCCCGGACGACCCTCAGCCACATCATGAGCGCCAACGACACCAACCTCCTCGGGACGGTGCACGGCGGCGTGATCATGAAGCTGGTGGACGACGCGGCGGGCGCCGTGGCCGGCCGCCACTCCGGCGGCCCGGCGGTCACCGCCTCCATGGACGAGATGGCCTTCCTCGCGCCCGTGCGCGTGGGCGACCTCGTCCACGTGAAGGCCCAGTGCAACTGGACCGGCCGCTCCTCCATGGAGATCGGCGTACGCGTCCTCGCGGAGCGGTGGAACGAGTCCACCCCCGCCACTCAGGTCGGCAGCGCCTACCTCGTCTTCGCGGCGGTGGACGCCGAGGGCAAGCCCCGCCAGGTCCCGCCGGTCCTCCCGGAGACGGAACAGGACGAGCGGCGCTACCAGGAGGCCCAGATCCGCCGCACCCACCGGCTGGCCCGCCGCCAGGCGATCATGGCGCTGCGCGAGGAGCGGGCGGCCCAGGGCTTCGACGACTGACGCACCGAAGCCGCCGGCCCGGCCCCTGCGGATCCGAGTCCCCGCCGACCGCCGTCTCCGCCGATCGCCGTCTCCGCCGACCGCCGTCTCCGCCGACCGCCGTCTCCGCCGATCGCCGGCTCCGCCCCGGCCGGCCTCAGTCCCCGCAGACCACCTGGTCGCCGGTGACCACCCCGAAGGCACCCTGGTACGGGTCCTCGGCACGCACCGGCACCACCTTGCGGTAGTCCGCGCCCGCGATCACCTGCACCGTCCGCCCCTGGCCCGCCACGGCCCGCAGCTCGCTGCCCGGCAGCGCGGTCGCCACCGACCGGGCGGAGCGGTCCCAGCGCGGGTCGTACGTGATCACCGTGCGCTTGATGTCACGGCTGGCGCCGTTGCCCGGGGCCCGGGTGGTGTCGAAGCCGGTGGCGCGCAGCGCGGCGTCGACCCGCCCGCCGAGCCCGTCGATCCGGGTGCCGTTCTCCACCTGGACCCGGACCTGGCGCGGGGGCACGTCCACCGGTACCGCCGCGGGCGGGCCGCCGCCGGTCCGCCCCGGCCGGGCCGGGGCCAGCGGCCGGTCCTGACGCAGCGCCTCGAAGAGCTTGGCCGCCTTGGGCTCGTCCCACTTCACGGTGGACCCGATGCCCTTGACGCGGAAGGAGGGGCTGCCGATGGGCACCGAGGCGAACTCCGAGGAGGAGGGGGTGAAGTCCCGCATCGCCTGTCCGAGAGCCAGCATCTGCTCCGACCCGAAGTCCTTGTCGGCCCGGACCGAGCCGAGGAGGGTGGAGCTGACCTCCTTGAACTTCACCGGGTTCAGCAGCACCCCGCCCCCGGTCGCCTGCTTGATCAGGGCGGCGATGAAGCGCTGCTGGCGCTGCATCCGGCCGAGGTCGGAGGCCCCGTCGACATGGCGCGAGCGCACGTACTGCAGGGCCTGTCCGCCGCTGAGGCGGTGGCTTCCGGGCAGCAGGTCGAGGCCGGTGTTGCGGTCGCGCATGGTCTTGGCCGTGCAGATCTCGACGCCGCCCATCGCGTCGACCGTCTTCATGAAGCTGGTGAAGTCGACCTCCAGGTAGTGGTCGATCTTCACTCGGGTCATGTTCTCCACGGTGCGCACGGTCAGGTTGGGGCCGCCCTCCGCGTACGCGGCGTTCAGCCGTACCGGGTGGGCCTTGTGCGCCTTGCCGGAGACCAGGTCCCGGTGGGCGGGCACCTCGGCGTAGCTGTCGCGGGGCAGGCTGATCACGCTGGCCCGCTCCTTGTCCGCCGACAGGTGCACGAGCATGATCGTGTCCGTGCAGTGGCAGGGCGCGCCGCCCAGGCGGTACTCGCGCTTCTCCTCCGGCGAGATCTTCTCCCGCCCGTCGGTGCCCACCAGCAGGAAGTTGAGCCCGTGTCCGGCCTGCGGGCGGTTCTTCATGTCCTTGAACGGGTCCACCCGCTCGATCCCGGTGTCCAGGCCGGTCATCACGGCGTGGCCGATGGCCCCGGAGCCGAGCACCGCCACCGACAGCCCGGCCGCGAGCCGGACTCCCCACCGAGGTCGTCCGTCCGGGCGCCGCGTGGGACCGCCTCCGCCGCGCCGGGCGCGCTGCGGCTGGGGCGGCCCGGCGGGACGGGCGGGACGGTGCGGCTGGGGCACGGTGGACACCTCCGCGGGGGCAGCAGGAAGACCAGTCGGACACTGGCCGGATTCAGCTGATTGCGACAGAACAGTAGGCCCATACGATCAGCCGCTGTCCGTACCGGTCGCTCGGCGCGCACCCGGTTCCCCCGTACGCGGTAACGTGACACCGATACCCGACCTTGAAGGACCACATGCCCGCCCAGCAGCCCGCAGTCTCGGTGATCATGCCGGTGCTCGATGAGGAGCACTACCTCCGCGATTCCGTCCGCCACATCCTGGAACAGGAGTACGCGGGCGAGATGGAGGTGGTGATCGCACTCGGGCCGTCCACGGACCGCACCGACGAGATCGCCGCCGAACTCGTCGCCGAGGATCCCCGAGTCCACACCGTCCCGAATCCCACCGGCCGGACCCCGGCGGCGCTCAACGCCGCCATCAAGGCCTCGCGTCACCCGATCGTGGTACGCGTCGACGGCCACGGCATGCTTTCGCCGAACTACATCGCCACCGCCGTCCGCCTCCTGGAGGAGACGGGCGCGCAGAACGTCGGCGGCATCATGCACGCCGAGGGCGAGAACGCCTGGGAAGAGGCCGTCGCCGCGGCGATGACCTCGAAGATCGGCGTCGGCAACGCGCCCTTCCACACCGGGGGCCAGGCCGGCCCGGCCGAGACCGTCTACCTGGGTGTCTTCCGCCGCGAGGCCCTGGAACAGCAGGGCGGCTACAACGAGGAGTTCATCCGCGCCCAGGACTGGGAGCTGAACTTCCGCATCCGCGAGGCCGGCGGCCTGATCTGGTTCTCGCCGGAGCTGATGGTCCAGTACCGTCCGCGCCGCTCCGTACGGGCCCTGGCCAAGCAGTACAAGGACTACGGGCGCTGGCGGCACGTGGTGGCCCGCTACCACTCGGGCTCCATCAACCTGCGCTACCTCGCCCCGCCGACCCTCGTCTGCGCGGTCGCCGCGGGCGTGGTCGTGGGCGCGGCCGTGACCCCGCTGGGCTTCGCCGTCCCGGCCGGCTATCTCGCGGCGATCGCCGTGGGCTCCGTCCCGGCGGGCCGGGGGCTCGGGATCAAGGCCCGGGCGCAGATCCCCGTCGCCCTGGCGACCATGCACCTGAGCTGGGGCTTCGGCTTCCTGACCAGTCCGCGAGCCCTGGCGAACAAGGTCATCGCGAGCCGCCGGCCGGCCGTGCACCGGGACTCCTCGCAGGTCTGAGACGCACGAAGGGGCCCGGGGGGGGGGGGGGGGGGGGGGGGGGGGGGGGGCGCGGGGGGGGGGGGCGGGGGGGCGGGGGGGGGGGGGGGGGGCGGGGGGGAGGCTGTCCGGGGAGG
>NZ_JBICZI010000013.1:0-18986 GCF_043201855.1 Streptomyces sp. NPDC048257 | reverse complement strand
GCGCCCCCCGGCCCAACCCGTCCCCCGCCCGCCGCGGCCGGGCCGCCCCCGGGCCCCCCCCCCGGGCGCCCCCCCCCCCCCGGGGCCGGGGGGGGGGGGGCTGCCCCCCCCCCCCCCCGCCCCGGGCCCTTTCACGTGCGCGCTACCAGGTGAAGCCCTCCTGGATCGGCATGCAGGCGCCCTCGTTGTCACCGTTGAGCGCGTGCGCCGAGGTCGGGGCCACGGTCGGGGCGGCCGGGGGCGGGGTCGGCGCGTTGCCGCTCCGCCAGTCCTTGCCGACGAACAGGGTGATCCCGGAGACGTCGTCGGACTTCTGCACCGAGGCGGCGGGCAGACCCAGCGCGGTGGCCACGGCGCCCGCGTCGGCGGCCTGCGCCTCGGTGGCGTAGCGGATCACGGTGGCGTCCTCGGCCCCGGTCTGGTTCTCGGCGGTGGCCTTGGTGAAGCCCTTGCCGACCAGCAGCGAGGCGACGTCGTTCGCCCGGTTCTTGACCCTGACCTCGGCCCCGTCCTTGCCGCCGGTGGCGTTGCGGACGGAGAGCGCGATCTTCGCGGGAGCCGCGGCCGGGGCCGTGGTGGCGGCCGCGGGCGGGGCGGCCGGGGTCGCGGAGGCGCCCGGTGCGGGAGACGCGCCGTTCGCCGGGGTTCCGGAGCCCTTGCCGTCGAGCGCGATGTCCTCGCGGACCATGCGGAACACGGCCTCGGCCTCGCCGGCCATGGGCTCGACCCGGCCGTCCATGCCGGGCTTGGTGCTGTAGACCCACGGCATGGTGGTCATGGTGATCCGGCCCGGGGGCACCTTCTTGAGCTCCATGCTCAGGTCGAACAGCTTGTCGATCTTGTTCAGGCCGGTGTCCACGACCATGGCTTCGATCGCGGCCTGCGCCAGGCTGTTGAGCTTCACCGGATTGGTGAGCTTGGCGTTCTTGCGGAACTCGCGGGCCATCGAGGTCATGTACTGGTGCTGGGCGTGGGTGCGGCCGATGTCGGTGCCGTCCTCGAAGCCGTAGCGGGTGCGCAACCACTGCAGGGCGGTCTCGCCCTGGATGACGGACGTGCCCTTCGGCAGCTTCAGGCCGGAGCCCTTGCCCTCGCGGGTGCGGGAGTGGACGTTCTGCTCGACGCAGACCGGGACGCCGCCGATGGCGTCCGCCATCGAGACCACGCCCTTGAAGTCGATCATCATGAAGTGATCGATGGGGATCTTGGTCAGCTCCTGCCAGGCGGCGACCGTGCAGCCCGGACCGCCGCGCTGCAGGGACTCGTTGGTCTGCACGAGGCCCTTGCTGGCGGGGTGCACCTTGCCGCCGGGCTCGGTGCACTTGGGCATCATCAGGATCGTGTCGCGCGGCATGGACACCACCGACATGTTGCTGCGGTCCGCGGACAGGTGCAGCAGCATCTGCACGTCCGCCAGCGGCGGGCCGCCGAAGGTGTTCGTGGCGCCGCCGAGGGACTGGTTGGCCTCGTCGTCGCGCGCGTCGGAGCCGATCAGCAGGATGTTCAGCGGGGTCTGCCCGAAGGCGTTGGGCTTGGAACCGCCCAGTTGGGTCTCACCCAGGTTCAGTGCGTCCGTCTGGATGCTGCCGTTCAGATGGCGGTAGTACAGGTATCCGGCCGCCGCCGTCCCGAGTATCAGCAGGGACAGCACGGAGGCGGTCCAGCGCAGCACGCGCCGCCGGCCCCGTCTGGTGTTACGGGCGCCGGCCGCCCGGCGGGCCGCTCTGGAGCCGCCCCGCGGTGCGGGCACGGTGGCGGACGAGCCGCTCCCGTCGCCGGATATCTCCTCGGCGGACCGGGCGCTCGCCCCCTCCCCCCGCACGCTGCTGTGCTTCACACGTCCCCCCTCAAGATCCTTCTTGGTCAACAGTGTGCCGGTATCACCGGCCGAGCCTGTTACGCGGCCCAGGTGGCCTACTTGGCGCAGACCGCCTTGTCGGCCTGGGCCTGCTGCACGTCCTCGGGCAGCTGTTGCGGAGCCGGGGCCGCCAACGGGGCGCCCGGCTGGTCGAAGTCCGGACCCAGTGTCAGCTTCATCGGGGCCTTCGCCGCCGCGTCCGCCGTCCCCATCTTCAGTGCGGTGGCCGGCAGACCCATGATGTCCGCCAGCGCCCGGGCCTGGTCGGCCTGGTTGGGCGCGTACTCCAGCTGCGTGGCGCCGACCTTCGTGGGCGCGTTGCCGACGTTGCTGGACTTGGGCACGCCCTTGCTGTTCTGCAGCCAGTTCAGCGTGGTGGAGGCGGCGCCCTTGGGTCCGCCGCCGTTGTAGACGTTCACCCGTACGTCCGCCGCGGCCGCTCGGTTGCCCTGGAGCAGCGCGTCCTGCTTGGCCTTGGCGTCCGCGTCGGCCGCCTCCTTGGCGGCCTGCTCCTTCTTCTCGACCTCCGTGAGCGAGACGTCCCCCCGGATCATCTGCAGCAGCGGATCGGCGAGGGCCTGGTTGACCACGACGGTGGCCTTGACCTTCTCGGCCGGGTTGTCGAGCACCGGCAGGGTGGTGAAGGTGATGTTCTTGAGGTCGATGTCCTTCAACTCGCCCGCCAGGTCGGTGAGTTTGTTGATGGAACCCAGACCCTGGTCCACGGTCAGCGACTTGGTGGCCGCCTCCGCCAGCGAGAAGAACTTCTTCGGACTGGTCAGCGTTTCCTTGGACTTCATCTCGCGCATCATCGAACCGAGGAACTGCTGCTGGGTCTTGATCCGGTCCAGGTCGCTCTCGTTGCCGAAGGCGTGCCGGGTGCGTACGAAGGCCAGGGCCTCCTCGCCCGACAGCCGGTGCTCGCCCGCCGGCAGCTTGAGCTTGGAGTCCTTGTCGTCGACCGCCTTCTCCAGGCAGACGGGCACCCCGCCGACCGCGGTGCTCAGGGTCTTCACCGCGTTGAAGTCGACCATCATGAAGTTGTCGACCTCTATGCCGGTGAGCCCCTTCACCGTGCGCATCGTGCAGCCCGCGTCCCGCCCCTCCTGGCCCAGGCTGCTGTTGAAGCGGGTCCCCTTCGAGCCGCGGACGTCCTTGGTCGACCCGTCCGGCTGCTTCGTCGGGCAGTTCGGGATGTCGGTGATCAGGTCGCGCGGGATGGACAGCGCGGTGGCGTTGCTGCGGTCCTTGGCGATGTGGAAGAGGATCGTGGTGTCGGCGTGACCGACGCTCTCCTTGTCCCCGTACCCCTCGTTGCCCGCACCGCTGCGCTTGTCGGTGCCGATGACCAGGATGTTGATCGCCTGGTCCTTCTTGAACCCGCCGGTGCCCGCGCCCGCGATGTCGGTGACGCTCAGGTTGCCGTTCAGGTGGTCGTAGTACAGGTACGCCGCCAGCGAGCCGCCGACCAGCAGGAACGCCAGGGTCCCGCCGGTGATGACCAGCGCCTTCTTACGGCGTCCGCCGCCGCCCCCGCCCTTGCGGGAGCGGCCGCCGCGCCGGCCGCCGGGAGGGGCGTCGCCACGCCGCGGCTTCGGGACCCCGGGGGAAGGGGTGGTGGGGGCGGAGGGAGCAGACGGTGATCTGCGGGGTGCGGTGACCTTGGGCCGCGCTTGCGCGGCGGAGTCGGCCAGTTGCAGTTCGTAGTGGCCGGTGCGGGGATTGAGCACCCACTGGTCTGCGGGGTCGATGTCGTCTGCTCGCCCACGGCTTTGCGCATCCACGGTTGCTCGAATCCTCCGTCGGTGCTTCGCGACGCGCCTCCCCCAGGCGCACGGTCAACGATCCGGCTGCTGGTGCCCGCCTCTGGTCCGGCCGGGCACCGGATCGCTCACCTTATCCGCCCTGTTCGGCCGCAAACCATGCTGGTGACAAATTCCACTCCCCTTATAACAGGGCAAACCGCCCATCCCGCTCGGTTCGGTCACCGGCTTTTGGGATTGCTTTACCGGCAGTCGGCGTTCCCCGCAGTGGTTCCGGTGAAGGTGGGGACGGGTACGGGGGGTGTGACGGTTCCCTCGTCCGTGACCTCCGCCTCCGTCCCGTCCTCCGTGCCCGCCCCCGAGGTCTCGGCCGCGTTCGCGGATTCGGGCTTCGGCGGGGCGACGGTGACCGGTTTGTCCATCCGCAGCTGCTGGAACAGCCGCGCCGCGTCGGGCTCGACCAGCTCGTCCCGGTTCGGGTCGGCCGCGTAGGGCTTGCGGGGCACGGTCAGGAACTTGACCTGATCGGTCGGGATGTCCCGCATGCCGCGCACGAGTTCGTACAGGCCGCGCAGCGAGGCCAGTCCCGGGTCTGTGGTCACCGAGGAGGTCGCCGCGTCCAGCAGCGGGTACAGCCGGGCCGGATTCAGCAGCACCCCGTTGCTCTGCACCTTCTTGACGAGCGAGCCGAGGAACTGCTGCTGCCGGTCCATCCGTTCGGTGTCACTGCCGTTGCCCAGGCTGTGACGGGCCCGGACGAAGCCCAGCGCCTGCTCGCCCCGGAGGGTCTGGCGCCCGGCGGTCAGCCGCAGCTTGGCCTCGGAGTCGTTCACCGGCTCCTTGAGGCAGACCTCCACTCCGCCGATGGCGTCCACCATCTTCTTGAAGCCGCCGAAGTCGATCACCATGTGGTGGTCGATCCGGATCCCGGTGAGCCTCTCCACGGTACGGATCGTGCAGGCGGCCCCGCCCCACTGGAACGCCCAGTTGAACTGCGCGAACTGCTCGGCGGTGCGGTTCCCGTCCGCCTTCAGGCAGGCCGGGATGTCCGTCATCAGGTCCCGGGGTATCGACACCGCGGTCGCGCTCCGGCGGTCCTGCGGCAGGTGCAGCAGGATCGTGGTGTCCGAGCGCTGGGTGCCGCGGTCCTGCCCGTACCCGGCGTTGTTCTTCCCGGAGCGCGAGTCCGAGCCGATCAGCAGGATGTTCTGGGACCCGGTCGCCAGGTGTGCCGGGCGGTCGCGCTCGTAGCGGAACAGTTCGGCGGCCGCCGAGGTGTCCTCCGTGATGTTCCCGTCGAGCTTGTTGTAGAGCCACCAGCCGGTCGCCGTACCCGCCAGGACCACGAAGGCCGCCCCGAGGCCGGTCCAGCGCAGCAGGCGGCGCCGGCGCCCGTGGCTGCGCGGGGGCCGCCCCGCGCCCCCGGCCGCCTCGGGGCCGCCCGGTATGCCTGCGCTGTCCCTCACTGGCGTCCGTCCCCTCGCCATCACGACTCTGGGTAAGACTCTGGGCTGCCAGCCGTACGGGTGAGCACGGCCACTGCCGATGCTGCCCCCGGGTCGCCGGAGCAGCCCGGGGGCAGGGGCTTGTCTAGGGCCATGCGGGTGACAAATCGCCCGTACCTGCACTTCACCAGTGTGGGGGACAGGCGTCCGGGCGGCGATCAAACGGTGTGGGTGACGCGCTCGCTCTCGTTCCGCCGGGCCAGCCCGTCCGCCGGCAGCCGGTCCAGGTTCCGGCACAGCACCACGGAGCCACCCGTGGCCAGCGCGGCGTACAGCCCGGCCGAGAGTCCCTCCCAGGTGTCGTAGCCGAGCCCGGTCAGCACCCGCGAGCCCTCGCCGAGGCCCAGCTTCGCCGCGTCCTCGCGGGAACGGGCCACGAGCGCCGTGTGCGTGAGCTCCTCGCCGCCGACGACCAGCGCGGGGCCCTCGGGATCCACCGGCGCGAAGGGGGCGAAGCGGTCGCCCTGTCCCGGCACCTCCACCGCGTAGTCGGCGAACCCGGCCGGCGGCTGCGGGAACCGTCCGCCCAGCGGCCGCAGCGCCAGCGCCACCCGCTCACCGCCGCACGCCAGGGCCTCCTCCAGGGTGTCCGGCCCGCTCACGACGAGATCCGCACCGGCCGGATCGCCGCCGACCTCGGCGACGACGCCGACGGAGGCGCAGGCGAGCAGCCAGACCGCGCTCTGCCAGTGCGCCGGGAGCATCAGCGCGAGCCGGTCGCCGGGCTCGGCCCCCAGGTCGCCCTGGAGCAGATTGGCGGTCTTGGCCACCCAATTGGCGAAGGTCGCGACGGACAATTCGACGCGCTCGCCGGTGGCATCGTCGTAGAAGGTGACGAGCGGGCGGCCCGGATCGGCGGCGAGCGCGGATCGCAGCAGGTCGGCAGGGGTGCGGTCAGTGGCGTTCACCCGGCACAGCGTACGCGGGCCCGTCCCCCGTACGGGGGCCGTCGGCTCCTCCGTACGGGGGAGGGGTACCCGCGGCGGACCGGACGGAGCGTCAGTTCTCGGATGGCGCCGCGCCGTGCGGGTGCTCACCATCCTTTTCATGCGTGGATTCCTTGCTTCCTCGATCGGCGTCGCGACGGCCGCCGTACTGGCCCTGCCCCTCGCGCTCCCCACTCCCGCCCTGGCCGAGACCGCCCCCGTAACCCCTGCCGGGTCCACCCAGTCGCTGCCACTCGTCCCCCTGGGACCCTCGGCGACGCGGACGCCCGGAGTCCCCGGAATGAGCGCCGCACCGGGCCGCCCCGAGACGCAGGGTCTGACCGCCCGCGAGGTCAAGACGTTCTCGCTGGTCGGCGTCGTCTGGGACGACGCGGCCACCGAACTGCACGGCCGGGTCCAGGTACGGACCCGCTCCGCCCGCACCGCCACCTGGTCGGACTGGCAGGACGTCGAGACCCACAACGGCGAGCACGCCGCCGACCCCGACGCGGCGGAACGCGGCTCCCGCCGCATCCGCGGCGCCACCGCCCCGCTGTGGGTGGGCGAGTCCGACGGTGTGGAGGTCCGCGTCCGGGCGGAACCGGGCACCCCGGCCACCCGCGCCCCCTCCCGGCTGCCCACGGGCATGCGCATCGAGCTCGTCGACCCGGGCGCGGATGTCCCGGCCGCCGGGTCCGACGGCAAGAACACCGGCCCCGAGGGCGACGACAAGGGCGAGCTGACGGTGCCCGGCATGTCGATGGAGATGTCGGAGTCCTCCGCCGCGAACCTCCCGCACGCCTCGCTCGGGGCGAACGAGATCACCGCCCTCGACAAGGCCGACTCCACCGCCGACGCGGTCTTCGCGAGCGACGGCGAGCTGACCGCGGCCGCCGCCCCGTACATCGGCCCGCGCCCGCGGATCGTCACCCGCAAGGGCTGGGGCGCGGACGAGGGCCTGCGCGAGTCGGGCTTCGTCTACACGAGCACGGTCAAGGCGGCCTTCGTCCACCACACCGCCTCCGGCAACAACTACGCCTGCAAGGACGCCCCCGCGGTCCTGCGCAGCCTCTACCGCTACCACGTGATCAGCAACGGCTGGCGGGACTTCGGCTACAACTTCGCCGTCGACAAGTGCGGCACGGTCTACGAGGGCCGCGCGGGCGGGGTCTCCAAGGCGGTCCTCGGCGCGCACACCATGGGCTTCAACACCAACAGCATGGGCGTCGCGGTCCTGGGCACCTTCACCTCCGCGGCCCCGCCGGCGGTGGCGGTCGACGCGGTCGCCCGTCTCACGGCCTGGAAGCTCGGCCTCTTCGGCCGCGACCCGCGCGCGAAGACGACCCTGATCTCGGGCGGGGGCAACCGCTACCCCAAGGGCAGGAACGTGTCGATGAACGTCATCTCCGGCCACCGCGACGGCTTCGCCACCCAGTGCCCCGGCACGAAGCTCTACGGCAAGCTCGGCACCACCCGCTCGGCCTCGGCCAAGCTCCAGGGCCGCCCGTAGATCCAAGCCCCGCCGGCGTGTGAGGCGAGGAAGGTCCGGGGCGGAACCCCGGGAGGCGGCCGGCCACGGCGCTACGCTCGACGCATGGCCGGCCGCTTCGATCCCCTCACCCGCGCCGCGGTCCGCGGCGGTCGCACCGACGTACCCGCGGGCCGCGGAAGCACCGCGGGCTCCGGGGCCCGGGAACGCCGCTGGACCCCCGGCGGCCCCGTCGACCTCGGGCTCGTCCTCGGCCCGCTCCGCCGCGGCCCCGCCGACCCCACCTTCCGCACCACCCCCGACGGCTCGGTCTGGCGCACCGGCCGGACCCCCGAGGGCCACCCCGCCACCCTGCGCGTCCGCGGGTCCGGCACCGAGGTCCTCGCCGAGGCCTGGGGCCCCGGCGCCGACTGGTTCCTCGAACAGCTGCCCGCGCTCCTCGGCGCCGGCGACGACCCCGCCGTCTTCGTGCCCCGCCACCGCCTCGTGCACTCCAGCCACCGCCGCCGCCCCGGCCTGCGCCTCACCCGCACCGGGCTGGTCCTCGAATCCCTGATCCCCACGGTCCTGGAGCAGAAGGTCACCGCCGACGAGGCCTACCGCGCCTGGCGCCGCCTCGTACGGCAGTACGGCGAGCCCGCCCCGGGCCCGGGCCCGGCGGGCGCGGACCTGTACGTCCTGCCCGCCCCGCGCACCTGGGCGATGATCCCCTCCTGGGACTGGCACAGGGCCGGGGTCGACTCCAAGCGCTCCGCGACCATCGTGCGGGCCGCCCGCGTGGCGAACCGGATGGAGGAGGCGGCCGCGATGGACCTGCCCGACGCCGTACGAAGGCTGGAGGCCGTCCCCGGCATCGGTCCGTGGACCTCCGCCGAAACCCTCCAGCGCAGCAACGGCGCCCCCGACGCGATCACCACCGGCGACCTGCACCTGCCCGGCATCGTCGGCTACGCCCTCGCGGGCGACCGCGACGCCGACGACGCCGCCATGCTGGAGCTCCTCGCCCCGTACGCCGGCCAGCGCCACCGCGCGGCCCGCCTCATCCTGCTGGCGGGCCACACTCCGCCCCGCCGCGCACCCCGCATGCCGCGCGGCGACATCGGCCGTCTCTGAGAGAGGGGCTCAGCGGACCTCGATGAAGTCCGCCGCGGACCGGCCCGGCCGCTCCGGCGGGACCGCCGCCGGATGGCCCACCGCGACCGTGCCCATCGGATCCCAGTCCTGCGGCAGCTCCAGCACCTCCCGCACCACGTCCCGGCAGAACATCGTCGAGGACACCCACGCCGACCCGAGCCGCTCCCCGGCCAGCGCGACCAGCAGGTTCTGCACGCCCGCGCCCATCGCGACCACGAACATCTCCCGCTCCGCGGTGTCCCGCCGGGCGTGCCCGTAGTGGTGCGCGCCGTCCGTCACCAGACACGGCACCACCAGGTACGGGGCGGCCCGCAGCACGTCCCCGCGCCGCACCCGCTTCGCGACGGACTCCTCGGACTTGCCGTCCGCCCGCAGGTCCGCGATCCACGCGTCCCGCATCGCGTCCAGCAGCCGCACCCGGGAGGCCTCGGACTCCAGCAGCACGAACCGCCACGGCGTCGTGTGGTGCGGAGCCGGGGCCGTCACGGCCGCCGCGACCGCCCGCCGGACCGCGCCCGGGTCCACCGGCTCCGCCGTGAAGGCCCGTACGGTACGGCGCTGCGTCACGGCCTCCCGTACCGCCTCCGAGGTCCCCAGCCGGAACATGTCGTCGGCCGGCGAGCGCACCAGGTCCCGGGCCGAGGAGCCCTCGCCCAGTACGTGGCCCAGCCCGCGCACGACGGCCACCGGCAGCCCGGCCGCCTTCCCCTTGACCAGGTCACCGGCGGCGGCCAGCTCGTCCGCCGTCGCCACCACGGTCGCGCTCAGCGGGTTCCCGTGCGCGTCCGTGCCGCCGCGCAGGTCGTCCAGGACCCGCACGCCGGCCGAGCCGATCGCCACGTCCGTCAGCCCGGTGCGCCACGGCCGCCCGAAGGTGTCCGTCACGACCACGCCCACGTCCACGGACAGGGTGTCGCGCACCCCGGCGCGGATCGCGGCGGCCGAGCCGTCCGGGTCCTCGGGCAGCAGCAGCACCGTGCCGGGCGCGGTGTTGGAGGCGTCCACGCCGGCCGCGGCCATCACCAGGCCCTGCCGGTTCTCGACGATCCGCAGCGGCCCCCGGCGCGCGACCACCCGTACGGTCTCGGCGTCGATCGCGGCCTCGCGCGAGTCCGCCTCCACGATCCGGCCCTCGGCCTTGGAGACGATCTTCGAGGTGACCAGCAGGACGTCCCCGTCGCGCAGGTCGGGGGCGGCCGTCGTGATCAGCTTCGCCAGGTCGTCGCCCGGCCTGACCTCCGGGATCCCGTCGACGGCCCGCACCTCGTACGAGGGCACCTGCGTCACCGGGAGGCCTCCGCCAGCTCCAGCGCAGCGCGGGCCATCTCCGCGGTGGCCTCCAGGTCGGTCATCATCAGCGGCACCGCACGGCAGGTGATCCCGGCGGCCTCCACCTCCGCGACGGCGTTCGCGTCCGCGGTGTCCACGAGCCAGCCGTCGAGCAGCCCGGTGCCGTAGTGCAGGGCGACCGCGGAGGCGGTGGACTCGACGCCCACCGCGGCGAGCACCTTGTCGGCCATGCCGCGCACGGGCGCGCCCCCGACGATGGGGGAGAGGCCCACGACGGGCGCCGCGGCGGAGGCCACGGCGTCCCGGATGCCGGGGACGGCGAGGATCGTGCCGACCGAGACCACGGGGTTGGACGGCGGGAAGAGGATCACGTCGGCGGCGGCGATGGCCTCGAGCACGCCGGGGGCGGGCTTGGCCTGCTCGGCACCCACGGGTACGACGGCCTCCGCGTCCACCGAGGCGCGCAGCCGGACCCAGTACTCCTGGAAGTGGATGACGCGGCGCTCGCCGGTGCCGGCCTCGGTGATCGCGACATGGGTCTCGACCCGGTCGTCGGACATGGGCAGCAGCCGTACGCCGGGCTGCCAACGGTCGCAGAGCGCCTCGGTGACGGCGCTCAGCGGGTAGCCAGCGCCGAGCATCTGCGTACGCACGATGTGGGTGGCGAAGTCGCGGTCGCCGAGGCCGAACCAGGTGGGTCCGACCCCGTACGCCGCGAGTTCCTCCTTGACGGTGAAGGACTCGTCGGTGCGGCCCCAGCCCTGGTCCTCGTTGATGCCACCGCCGAGGGTGTACATCACCGTGTCCAGGTCGGGGCAGACCTTGAGCCCGAAGAGGTGAATGTCGTCACCGGTGTTGCCGATGACCGTGATGTCCGCGTCGGGCACTGCCGACTTGAGTCCGGACAGGAACCGGGCGCCGCCTATACCGCCGGCCAGAACAACAATGCGCATGCGGACAGTTTGTCAGGGCAGGCTGCCGGTCAGGCAGGCACGGACGCCGATTCGGCCGGGGAGCAGCTGTGCATGGGCATCTCGGTCAGGCCGGGGAAGTAGACGTGCAGGCTGACCGCGCCGTCGAGGGTGTCGTTGACGACCTCGTGGGCGTAGCCGGGGGCGAGGACGCGCTGGGTGCCGGGGCGGTGGGTGAGGCGGCCGCGGGCGGTGTGCTCGGTGAGCTCACCCTCCAGCACGGTCATGACGCCGGAGGAGGCGCCGTGGTCGTGCGGTCCGCTGCCCTGGCCGGGGACCCAGCTGAGCAGCCAGACCTCGTACCCGGGGCCGGTGCGCAGCCGGTGGTACCAGCGGGTGGTGGCGTCGTACCGGACCAGGTGCTCCCAGGAGGCCCGGTCCTCGGCGATGGAACGGGCGAGCCCGGCGAACTCGGCGACGGTGGCCGGGTGCTCACGGGCGGGCTGCAGGAGGTGCTGGACGGCGAGGATGTCGCCGGCGATCTGGAGGTCGCTCTCGACGGTGGCGGGAGCGGTGGACACGGCGGAGGTGGGGGAGGTGGGGGAGGTGGTGGCGCTGTACGTGCTGTTCATCGTGGGGGTACCTCGACGGATGTCAGTCGTGCTGGCGGTTGCTGCGGGGGCGGGCCGGAGCTCTGAGGAGCCGGGGCTCCGCGGGCATCAACAGCTGCAACAGCAACAGCGAACCTGGGCAGCGCACAGGAACCCACGAATGGGGGTCCGGGTGGCGGCTGCGGGTGCTGACATGCGAACAAGGAGAACGGCTCGGGGGCCTGACTGTCAACCCAATGTCCGGTTTGGGTCAAAAGTTTCACCTCATCCGGTTACCGTGCGCGGAGAAAGGTTTGTGCAGTGCGCGGTAGGGGATGTGGCGCTGTGTCGAGGCTCAAACCAGATCCTGGCATCCGTGACCTGAATGTGATCTGCGCCGCTTCTCCGGCCGGACCGCAACCCCATCCGGAGGTGGCACGTGGATTACGGGTAAAGGCGGGCATCCTGTGACGCCAGCGGCATGTGTCATGATTTTTGGCGATTTGAACACTTTCTGCATAGGCTTGGTTCCGCAGAGTGAATAAGGGGCCCAATAGCAGATCTCGGCTTGACTGCCCCGGAGCCACGCACTTGTAATTTCACTCGTGTCGTTACGTAGCAATCAGTGACGGCATCGTCACGGGGACGCACAGACAGAGCGAGGGGCGCACATGACCGAGCTGTTTCAGGAACTGCTGGTCGAGGAGGCGGACGAAGAGCTCGGATGGCAGGAGCGCGCTCTCTGCGCCCAGACCGACCCCGAGTCCTTCTTTCCCGAGAAGGGCGGCTCCACCCGCGAGGCCAAGAAGGTCTGCCTCGCCTGCGAAGTCCGCTCCGAATGCCTTGAGTACGCCCTCGCCAACGACGAGCGATTCGGCATCTGGGGCGGTCTGTCCGAGCGGGAACGCCGCCGCCTGAAAAAGGCAGCGGTCTGAAACGGCCGACGCACCACCGGTCAGGCACCTACCGCACATCGCACGACATATCGAGCGCACGGCCGCACGCACGACGACGCACGGCGGACAGTGCGCCGAACGGGACAACGGGCACGACACGCACCACCGCACACAGCACCGCACACGGTCCGCCTCCTGCACCTTCCCCGCAGGAGGCGGACCGCTGTCGTGGCAGCCGTTAGGGTGGGGCGCTGTCCAGCAGCCTCCGAGGGCACACCACCCCCGGACCCCCGGCCGGAGGGCCCGTACCGCGATGTCCCTGCACAGCCAGTCGACGGCCTCCTACCAGGCCCCCGTCACACCCGAGTTCCCCCGGCACGTCGTCACCGCGGTCCTCGTCGCCCACGACGGCGCCCGCTGGCTGCCCCGGACACTCACCGGCCTCCTCGGCCAGGAACGCCCCGCGCAGAACTTCGTCGCCGCCGACACCGGCAGCGCCGACGAATCCGCGCGGCTGCTCACCGAAGCCCTCGGTGACGACCGCGTCCTGCACCTTGCCCGCCGCACCGGATTCGGCACCGCGGTCGACGAATCCGCCCGCACCGCGGGCACCCTCACTCCCGAGGACCTCCCGTACCTCAAGCGCCCCAGCGGCTGGGACCCCGTCAGCCGCACCTGGCGCGACGACACGTACGACCTCCCCGACCTGCCCCACGGCGAACCCGTCCAGTGGCTCTGGCTCCTGCACGACGACAGCGCCCCCGAACCCGACGCCCTCACCGAACTGCTCCGCGTCGCCGAGGACAACCCCGACGCCGCCGTCATCGGCCCCAAGCTGCGCGGCTGGTACGACAAGAAGCAGCTCCTCGAAGCCGGCGTCACCATCGCCCGCAGCGGCCGCCGCTGGACCGGCCTCGACCGCCGCGAACAGGACCAGGGCCAGCACGACCAGGTCCGCCCCGTCCTGTCCGTCTCCACCGCCGGCATGCTGGTCCGCCGCGACGTCTACGACGCCCTCGGCGGCTTCGACCGGCGCCTGCCCCTGATGCGCGACGACGTCGACCTGTGCTGGCGCGTCCAGAGCGCCGGCCACACCGTCCTCGTCGCCCCCGACGCCGTCCTGCGGCACGCCGAGGCCTCCGCCCGCGAACGCCGCACCGTCGACTGTGCCGGACGCACCACGGCCAGCCCGCACCGCGTCGACAAGGCCGGCGCCGTCTACACGATCCTCGCCAACAGCTCCGGCCGCGCCCTGCCCTACGTCCTGCTGCGCGTCCTGCTCGGCACCGTGCTGCGCACCCTCGCCTACCTCATCGGCAAGGCCCCCGGCCAGGCCGTCGACGAGCTCACCGGCCTCCTCGCCACCCTGCTCCGCCCCGGCCGCGTCCTCGCCGCCCGCAAGGCCCGCCGCCGCCCCGCCGTCCCCGCCGCCGAACTGCGCCCGCTCTTCCCGCCGCCGGGAGCCTCCCTGCGGGCCAACGCGGAACAGCTCGCCGGGTACTTCGGCGGCGACCGCGACACCGACGCCGCCCCCGCCGGCCGGCACGGCGGAGGCAGCATCCTCAACGCCCCCGGCGAGGACGGCGACTACCTCCCGGAGACCGAGCGCTTCGCCCGCCTCAAGCGGCTCGCCCGCAACCCCGCGCCCGTCCTCTTCGCCCTCCTCCTGGTCGTCTCCCTCTCCGCGAGCCGCGCCCTGATCGGCGGCGGCTCCCTCATGGGCGGCGCCCTGCTGCCCGCCCCCGACAGCGGCTCCGACCTCTGGGGCGCCTACACCGACGGCTGGCACGCCGTCGGCACCGGCTCCACCGCCTCCGCGCCCCCCTACCTGGCCGTCCTCGGCGCCCTCGCCACCCTGCTGTTCGGCTCCACCCACGCCGCCCTGACCCTGCTGCTCGTCGGATCCGTCCCGCTCGCCGGCCTCACCGCCTACTTCGCCTCCCGGCCGCTCGTCGAATCCCGGCTGCTGCGCGCCTGGGCGGCCATCGCCTACGCCTTCCTGCCCGCCGTGACCGGAGCCCTCGCCGGCGGCCGCCTCGGCACCGCCGTCCTCGCCGTCGTGCTCCCCCTCATCGCCCGCTCCGCCGTCGCCGCCTTCGACCTCGGCGACGGCGCGGAAGCCGCCGACCGGCGGGGCGGCCGGCGCGCGGTGTGGACGTACACCCTCCTGCTCACCCTCACCACCGCCTTCACCCCCCTCGTGTGGCCGCTCGCCGCCGTCCTGGGGATCGCCGCGCTGGTCCTGCGCCGCGCGCACTGGAAGGCGTACGGCCTGCGGCTGCTCGCCACCCTCGCCGTCCCGCTCCTCGTCCTCGCCCCCTGGTCGCTGGGCCTGCTCACGCACCCCGGCCGCCTGCTGCAGGAGGCCGGACTGCCCTACGGAGCCGGCTCCGCCGACGCCCTCGGCCTGCTCACCCTCAGCCCCGGCGGCCCCGGCACCGGCGCCGCACTGCTGCTCACCGGCATCGTCCTCGCCGCCCTGGCCGCCCTGCTGCGCACCGACCGCGCCTTCGCCGTGCGGACCGCCTGGGCCGCCGCCCTGGCCGCACTGCTCCTGGCCGTCCTCGTCAACCGCAGCGCCTGGGCCGGCCCCGCCACCCTCGTCTACGGACTCGCCCTGCTCGCGGCCGCCGCGCTCGGCGCCGACGGAGCCAAGGAGCGCGTCGCCGCCCGCAGCTTCGGCTGGCGTCAGCCGCTGGCCGCCCTCATCGCCCTGGCCGCCGCCGTGGGCCCGCTGATCGCCGCCGCCACCTGGATGCTTGCCGGCGCCGACGGCCCGCTGCAGCGCCGCGACCCCGTCCAGGTCCCGGCCTTCGTCGCGGACGCCGGCGGCGACGACAACCAGACCCGCACCCTGATCCTCGACCTGGACCCGCCCGCCACCGTCTCCTACAGCCTCGTCCGCGGCTCCGGCGGCCGCATCGGCGACGCCGAGATCACCGCCCGCACCGGCGGCGACGCCCGCCTCGACAAGGTCGTCTCCAACCTCGTCGCCGGCTCCGGCGCCGACCAGTCCAGCCAGCTCAGCGCCTTCGCCATCCGCTTCGTGATGTTCCGCCCCGGCGGTCCCGAAGAGATCCGCCGCGTCCTCGACGCCACCCCCGGCCTCAGCCGCCGCCACCAGCAGGACGGCACCGCCCTCTGGGGCGTCGAGCCCTGGCTGCCCCGCGCGGTCATCGTCCCCGGCAAGCAGGGCGAGGCCCCGATCCCCGTCGCCGCCGGACCCGTCGAGGCCCACGGCAAGATCCCCGCGGGCGAGGCCGGCCGCGTGCTGCGCATCGCCGACCGGGCCGACGCCGGCTGGCAGGCCACCCTCGACGGCAAGCCCCTCAAGCCGAAGACCCTGGACGGCTGGGCGCAGGGCTTCGAACTGCCCGCCGACGGCGGCCGCCTCGACCTCGTCCACGAGGACTCCCTGCTGCTGACCGCCTGGTACTGGCTCCAGGGCCTCCTCGCCCTCGTCCTGCTGGTGATGGCCCTGCCCGGCCGCCGCGCACAGCTCGACGACGACCTGCCCGAGGAGGAGACCGCGCTCCCGTCCCAGCCCGGCCCGGGCGAGGCCGGCGAGGGCCGCCGCGCCCGCCGCCTGCGCGCCGAGACCGAGCAGGCCCCCGCCCCCGTGGAGACCGCCGCGGTCGCCGACCCGTACGCGCAGATCCCGGCGCAGCCGGTGTACGGCGAGGACACGTACGCGTACCAGGCGTACGGCGACCAGGGCGGCTACGCGTACGAGCCGCAGCAGCCGGCCCCGTACGACCAGTACCCGCAGTACGACCAGCAGGGACAGCAGGGACAGCAGGGACAGCAGGGACAGCAGGCCTACGAGGCCCCGTACCCGCAACAGCCGCAGCACCAGCCGGTCCAGGACCCGGACCAGCAGCAGTACACGTACCCGTACGAGCCCTACCAGCCGTACGACCCCCACCACCCCCACGCACCGCACGACCCGCGTCCGGACGGGAGCCCCCAGCAGTGAAGCAGCGCGCACCCCTGACGCTGGCGGCGGTGACCGCGGCCCTCGCCGCCCTCACCGGCGTCGCCGCCCTCACCGCACCCGCCACCGCCGACAAGGCGGCCGACGGCAAGGCCGCCGCCGCGGCCCGGATGCCCGTGGAGCGGTCCCTGCTGGTGTGCCCGGGGCCCAGCTCCTCGGAGGTCGCCGAGACCACGTACACGGCCTTCACCCCGGGCGCCGCCGCGGGCGAGGGCAAGGGCTCGGCCCGGCTGCTCGGCGCGACCAAGGACGCCAAGCCGGTGCTGGAACCCAAGGAGCCGGGCAAGCCCGTCGGGGCCACCGCCAGCGGCGCCGACGCACCCGCCCTCACCGGCAGCGCCGACGGGGTCCTCGCCCCCGGCTGGACCGCGCAGCTGACCACCAAGGTCTCGGTCGGCAGGGCCCGCGGCGTGCTCGGCGTCGGCTGCACCGCACCCGGCACCGACTTCTGGTTCCCCGCGGTGAGCACGGCCAAGGGCCGGGAGGACTACGTCCACCTCACCAACCCCGACGACGCCGCGGCCATCGTCGACATCAAGCTCTACGGCCCGGACGGCCTGGCCAAGCCCGACGCCGGCGCAGGCGCCGGCGAGAGCATCCGGGTCGACCCCAAGTCCACCAAGACCGTCCTGCTGTCCTCCCTCGTCCCCAGCGCCCAGCTCGCGGACGCCACCGCCCACGTGACCACCCGCGCCGGACGGGTGGGCGCGTCGGTGCAGGTCGGCGAGGAGGGGGTGGGCGCCGACTGGCTGCCGGCCTCCACCGACCCGGCGGGCTCGCTCGTACTGCCGGGCATCCCGGCAGACGCGGCCTCGGTACGGCTGGTCGCCTTCGTACCGGGCGAGGAGGACGCGGACCTGAAGCTGCGCCTGGCCGGACCGGGCGGCGCGATCAGCCCGGCGGGCAACGAGCAGCTGCACGTCAAGGCCGGCATGACGGCGGTCGTGGACCTCAAGGACGTGACCCGCGGCGAGGCCGGTTCACTGCTGCTGACCCCGGCCGACGCCAAGAAGGCCGCCCCGGTCGTCGCGGCGGTACGAGTGGTCCGCGGCAGCGGCGCCAAGCAGGAGCTCGGCTTCATCCCCGCCACCGGCCCGGTCGGAACACGGGCGACCGTGGCCGACAACCGGCCCGAGGAGAACACTACCCTGCTGTCCCTGACCGCCCCGGGCGCCGACGCCAAGGTCAAGGTGACGGCCTCGCCGGGCACCGGCGGCGGCGAACCGGCCACCCAGGAGGTCACGGTCAAGGCGGGCACCACACAGACGCTGACCCTGGCCCCGGCGGGCGGCAAGGGCGCCTACGCCCTCACCGTCGAAACCCTCTCGGGCGGCCCGGTCCACGCGGCCCGCACCCTGTCCCTCCCGCACGAGGGCATCGCGATGTTCACCGTCCAGGGATTCTCGGACGACCACTCCACGGTCTCGGTCCCCAAGGCCGCCCAGGACCTCTCCGTCCTGACCAGATGACCGGCTGACGGGGCGTCCCCGGTACGCGGCAGGTCAGTCCTGGCCGTACCGGGGGTCCACCGTCTCCGGGGACAGCCCCAGCAGCTCCGCCACCTGCTCCACCACGATCTCGTGGACCAGCATCGCCTTCTCGTCCCGCGTCTTGGTACGGATCTCCACCGGCCGCCGGAAAACGACGATCCGGGCGGGCCGCCCCTCGCGCGACTCGGACACCGCGCCCAGCGGCACCGCCTCGTCGTTCCAGCCCCCGTCGGGACCGCCCGGCGGCCCGGGGACGTCACCGATCAGGAACTCCACCTCCGACAGTTGCGGCCAGCGCCGCTCCAGCCGCTCCACGGAATCCCGTACGAGGTCCCCGAACAGCTCCGACCGGCTCGCAGACAGCGGCACTTGGGGAGGGGCCACCGGACCGCGCATGCCGCGTCCGTGCCGGTCCCGGCGACGCGGGCGCGGCTCGGCCCGGCCACCGGCCGGGGGCTCGGCGGGACAGGGAGGCAGAGGGGTGTCCGTCACCCCCGCAGGGTAGCCCTGAGCACGACACGGGGGAGTGAGCGGCGGTGGAGTCGTCGCGGCCCGGTCAAGAGTGCGGTACCGTCCAACGTCGTGAGCCTTGTACGTCGCTGTTCGCGCACTGCGTGCGGCCGCCCTGCCGTCGCGACACTGACGTACGTCTACGCCGATTCGACCGCAGTTCTCGGCCCGCTCGCCACCTACGCCGAACCCCACTGCTACGACCTGTGCGCCGAGCACTCGGAGCGCCTGACCGCCCCACGGGGCTGGGACGTCGTGCGCCTGTCCGACAGCTCGGGGCCGTCCCGCCCCAGTGGCGACGACCTCGAAGCCCTCGCCAACGCGGTGCGCGAAGCCGCCCGCCCGCCGGGGCGCACGGCCGAGTCCGGCGGTCCCGGCCAGGGCGGCCCGTCCACCGGCGAGACCCGTCGTGGTCACCTGCGCGTCCTGAGATCGCCCGATTCCTGACGCTCCGACGGCCTGAAGAGCTGCTCCCGGTTCAGGGTAGGTTTTGCTGAACCGCACAGGACCTTCAGGAGGGCAGGCAGTGGCCGCAGATCTTTCGAACATCGTCAAGGCGTATGACGTGCGTGGCGTTGTGCCGGATGAGTGGGATGAGTCGCTGGCCGAGTTGTTCGGTGCCGCGTTCGT